>JBBQSZ010000001.1:0-205395 GCA_038234745.1 Flavobacteriales bacterium
AATTACTGATTTACAGTAGTAAATATACAAATAAAAATTTTAAAAAGAAAGTTAAATCTTGTTAAATAGTAAAAATAAAAACACTTTATTTAAAGTGTAAAATAAAAAAAGTCGGAAGAAATTTTCTTCCGACCACAACTAACTTAATTGCCTCTTTTTCTTTTTGTAATCCAATTGATTAGCAATGGAATTGCGATGTTAAATATAGTTCCCGAATAATCAGAAAGTATTGATTTGTAATCTCCCAAAAAACTTTTTATTAGATTTTTAGGCAACAGACTTTCTTTTGTCTTTTCAACGTTCAAAAGAACTCTTTTAAGATTTAGTTCTCTTTCTACTTTCAAGATTTCAAGTTCTAACTCAATTTCTGCATAAGAAGAATATTTTTTGGTTTCCATACTTTAGTCGTTAAAAAAGATTTCTGAAAACTTCTCTAAAATAGGTCCTTCTACCATTTTATCTTTAATTAAAAATAAAAGTCCAGAGAAAACTAGATAAATTGCACCCACGATTAAAAATCCAAAAGCATAACTATCCAAGGCATTCCCTATTGCTATAGCTCCCGCAACAGAACAAAACAACAATACCATCATCAAAGCAATTGCAATTAATACAAACTTCAAAATCATTGTGGTCGATTTCATCGCCACTTTAAAACCCCATAACTTATAATAAGCTAAGCTGTTTTCGACATAAGCTTGTGCTTGTTTTTGAATGTCTTCGGTATGTTCTTTTAGTTCTTCAAAAGCCATAAATTAGTTTTTAAGGAATTTTAATTTTCGTGACTAACGATATGTTTTTTTTGAAGTTTGGCATTTTGTTCTTTCAAATCGGCCAATTTAGTTTCCAAAAAAGAAATCACGTCTTCGGTTTTATAACTCATGTCCGATACCATTTGCTCGTAGGTTTCTTCTAAATTGTGTTTTGATCCCACATATTTTTCTCTCAATTGATGCGTTACATCTTCAAATTTATGTTTCAAATTGTCTTTCGCATCATCAAAACCATCTTTAATTTTTTCTCTGGTTTTTGTACCCTTATCCGGAGCAAATAAAATTCCTACTCCTGCTCCAATCGCTGCACCTAATAAAAGTGCTAATACTGAATTTCCTGCATTATTTGACATCGTTTTAGATTTTAAATTAATACTGTTCTAAAGTTACAAATTTTATTAACATAGCAATGTTAACATGTCGTTAAAGTAACTTAAATTCAATTAAAACCTTAAATAAGCGATTCTGTTTTTAAAACTCTTGGATGAAGATAAAACGCCTGCCAAATATCAAATAATGCCTTAAATTTAATTTATATGGGTCGTTTTTGATTGTTAAAATTTATAGAATTTAAAAAATCAATTACAAAAATAAATGATAAAAAAAAGCGCTTCTAAAAGCGCTTTCCATAGTTTTTATTTATTTACAATTTGTTCGACAAATTCCGTTTCTCTTTCGGTTGTACTTTTGGGAGGATTGGATTTTAATTTTAAAATTTCTTCCTTAAAGGAATTTACAAAATCAGAATCGTAACCTAAATGCTGTAAATTCAAAAGTGCTCTCGAACGAACAAAAGTAGATTCAGATCGAAGTGACATTAAATACAATTTAGTCAAATCTTCTTTATCAAAATCAGATGATTTTAAAGGAGAGTATTTCAAAATAAATTGAGCAAACAACAACGAACTTTTATTGTTATTAATATTCTTTTTGAATGAATTTTGCAATAAACTGTAATTCGAAATTCCACTCAAAGTCTCTCCTATTGCTTTTCGAATGACAATTCGTTCTTCTCTGGTAGCAACTTTAAAATATTTATTGATGTCTTTCAACGAATTATTAATGCTGTTTTCTTCTTTTTTGCCTTTTTCTTCCCAAGCATCTTTGAGTCCAACAGTCTTGTTAAATACTAATTTAGAGTCCGTAGAGTCTTTATCCACATTAAAATAACCCAAACGTTGAAACTGAAATTTATCTCCCGATTTTGCGGTAGAAAGACTTGGTTCTACAAATCCATTTACGATTTGCAACGAATTAGAATTCATAAAATCCAAAAAGTTTTTCTCTTTGTGACTGTCTGGCGCTTCATCTATAAAAAGACGATCATACAAACGAACTTCCGCTTCAATTGCGTGTGGAATAGAAACCCAATGCAAGGTTCCAGCTACTTTTCTCTTAGAAGCTTCACTTCCACTTCCGCTTAAAGAATCGGTGTCGTAAGAAACGTGAATTTCGGTAATATTTCCTAAGGAATCTTTTACAACACTTTCTCCTTTAATGATATACGCATTTTTTAAACGCACTTCATTTCCTAAGGACAAACGGAAAAATTTAGCTGGAGCTACTTCTAAAAAGTCTTCTCTTTCGATGTAAATCTCTCTTGAAAAAGGTACTTTTCTGAAACCTGCCGACTCGTCTTCTTGATTGTTTTCGGCATCCAATAATTCTTCTTTTCCTTCAGGATAATTCGTAATGATGACTTTTATTGGATCTAAAACTGCCATAACTCTTGGTGCCGTTTTATTTAAATCTTCTCTTAAACAAAATTCTAAAAGTGAAACATCAATGATATTTTCTCTTTTGGCAACACCAATAACATCACAAAATTTACGAATGGAATTAGCTGTATAACCTCTTCGACGCAAACCTGAAATAGTAGGCATTCTAGGATCGTCCCAACCATTAACAATTTTATCTTGAACTAATTGCAATAGTTTTCGCTTGCTCATTACTGTGTAATTCAAGTTCAAACGTGCAAATTCATATTGATTGGGTCTAACTTTAGTATCATCATAAATTTGGTCTAAAAACCAGTTGTATAATTCCCGGTGCATTACAAATTCCAACGTACAAATGGAATGCGAAATTTGCTCGATATAATCACTTTCGCCATGAGCGTAATCATACATTGGATAAATATTCCAATTGTCTCCTGTTCTATGATGATGGCGGTGCAACACTCTATACATCAATGGATCACGCATCAACATATTGGTCGAAGCCATATCAATTTTGGCACGCAAAACATGACTTCCTTCAGGAAAATCACCTTTTTTCATTCCTTCAAACAAAGTCAAGTTTTCTTCAATAGAACGATTTCTATACGGACCATTAACTCCTGGCTGCGTTGGCGTTCCTTTTTGAGCAGCCATATCCTCCGAAGATTGACTATCTACATAGGCTTTTCCTTTTTTAATCATCACAATTGCCCAATCATACAACTGCTGAAAATAATCAGATGCATAACGTTCTTCTGCCCAATTGAATCCCAACCATTTCAAATCTTCTTTGATAGCATCAACATATTCTTGTTCTTCTTTGGCGGGATTGGTGTCGTCAAAACGCAAATTTACTGGCGCATTATATTTTAGACCCAAACCAAAATTCAAGCAAATGGATTTGGCGTGGCCAATATGTAAATATCCATTAGGTTCTGGTGGAAAACGAAAACGTAATTTATCTTGGGGAAAACCACTTGCTAAGCTGTCTTCGATAATTTGTTCTATAAAATGAAGTGATTTTTCTTCGGTTGACATAATTTTCAATTTGAAATGCAAAGGTAAAAAATTAGAAGCAGATAATAGACTTACAGATAATAGACTTTGAATTATATTTATTAGTATTTTTGTATAAATATTTGAAGTTATGAGACTAGTTACAGTTACAATTCCAGATGAATACTATGACAATTTAATTCAATTTTTGAAACCTATTCCCGATACTATTGTTGATAATAGACAAGAGGAATACAATCGATCCATTGAAAAAATGGTTTTAGAACGAATTAAAAAAGCTAAACCAGAGGATTACAGAAGTTGGGAAGATGTAAAGAAAGATTTGGATAAAAAGTGGAATTTCAATGGATAAATACGCTATTGAAATGCTTTTTTGGGCTGAAGAAGATTTGAATGAAATTGCAATTTATTATAAAAAAATATCAAAGGAATTAGGCGATAAATTTTATAATGAAGTTAGAAGCGTTATTGAATCTCTAAAAACAAATCCTTTTTATCAAATAGATTCTAACAATATTAGAAAAATTCCTATGCCTAAATTTCCTTATAAAGTTATTTTTAAAGTTGATGAAGAACAGAAAATTGTTTACATCGAAGCAATACTTAATGACTATTTATTACCTTTTTCAGCAAAAATTAAATAAAAATGGGAATTATAAAACTAAAAAACATCCGTACTTATTCCTATCACGGTTGTTTGGTTGAAGAAGGAAAAATTGGGTCTGATTATTCGGTTGATTTAGAAGTAAAGACAGATTTACGTAAGTCTTGTGTTTCTGATCAACTCGAAGATACGGTAGATTATGTGCTTTTAAACCGCATAGTCGAAGAAGAAATGGCTATTCGGTCAAACCTTTTGGAACACGTTGCCCACCGAATTATCAAAAGAATTTTTGATGAAGTGCCAGCTATTTCCAGAATTATTTTAGCAGTTTCTAAACTGAATCCTCCTATTGGAGGTGATGTTGAAGCAGTTACTATCGAAATGGAAGAATACAGAAGTTGAGATTGCAGATTGTAGATTAATGATTTTAGATTGCAGATTGTAAAGTAAAAGGATTATCTCTTTTATTTGGGATTTGGGATTTGCATTTTAGAATATTTATAGTACATTTGCAGTCCATTAAATAAATGGCGTCGTGGCCGAGCGGCTAGGCTGGGCTCTGCAAAAGCTCCTACTCCGGTTCGAATCCGGACGATGCCTCGGAATTAACCTCTCTTTTTGAGAGGTTTTTTTATGTTTAATTTTTAGGAAAAATTAAGTAAAGTTTAGGTTCGAATCCGGATAATCCCTCTAAACCTTCAAAGTAATTTGGATTTTTTTTTATGTTTAATTTTTAGGAAAAATTAAGTAAAGTTATTGTTCGAATCCGGATAATCCCTCTAAACTTTCAAAGTAATTTGGAGTTTTTTTTATGTTTAATTTTTAGGGGGAAATCAGATAGCGCAGAATTTTATTCTATGCCAATTCCAATTAGCTAGCAAAACCCACAAAGTAAACTACCCAAATGATTACCTCAACTGTTTGTTTATTCTCGCTAATGGGCACGGTTTGTAAAAACGAGTTATCGATTTGTCACGCTGTAAGCGTCTAGATTAGGTTGCTCAAGTTTGTTATGACGCTTTCAGCGTGACAAATGGAGTAGAATACATAATTGAAGTTGGACTCTTTTTTAAACTGAATTAAATAGATTTAATCGAGAGAAACCTCTTAAAACTTCACAGAAAACTTAAGTATATTTAGTGTAAACTATAATTTTAGCCGATCAAAACGAACTGTAAGTTTTTTGATAAAACAAATTTTTTTGAAATCTAAAAACTTGTAGTAATATAGTTTAAGGCACTTACATAGAGAAAATACTGGTGCTACAATTTTTGCATTGCAATTCTCCTCATCCAAAATATCTCCGATTCTAAGAACTGAAGTTCTGTTTTAATTATTCGATTAGAATTATCTCTCGGAGATTTTGTAATAAATCTCGCTTTTGATTTAGAAAAATCTAAAGTGTATTTTTCATTAAAATCGTTTGGAGTAATTGAGTTAAACAAAACAAGTTTATTTTCTATTTTCCAAGTTCCTTTTCCATATTTTTTTTCTTCGCGTGGCATTCCATCCTTAATATTTGAGTAATAATCAAAGAAAAAAGTTCCGTCTTGATTTAGTGTTAATTTATATTCGAATTTAGCTTCATTATTTCCGAAATTCGATTCGTAATTTCCTACAACAGCTTCTGTTTGAGAAAATACACTCAAATTGGAAATTAGCAGCAAAATTGTTATTATTTGTTTCATGTTTAAATGGTTTTACTATTTATCAATCCTTTCCAAAGCATCTTTTAGTTTTTCTTTTTCTTTTGGAAACCAACCTTGAACAATCAAAGCAATACCAAAAACCATCAAAACAATGCTAATTATTTTTTTAATTTTAAGAATATTGGTTGGAGTCATTTTGGTCTTTAATTGTTTGGCTAATAGAATTTTGATACAATCAACCAATAAATATGATAGGATTACGGTTGCGAAAAAAGTTAACATTCTGGAGTTTTGCATTTCTAATTTGGGTCCAACAGAAATAATTACTGCCAACCAAAATCCCAACACTCCTATGTTGATAATGTTTAGAAAAAATCCTTTTATAAATAAACCTAAATAATCTTTTTTGATAATTTCATTGTCGATTTTATGGGTATTTATTTTTTTTACTTTATGTAAACGCATATACGAAATAACGCCATAAGACAACATTAATATTCCGCCAAACATAAAAAGACCGGAATTGTCTTTGAGACTCGTTATTAATCGATAACTTCCTAAATAAGCAATTGTTATAAATAAAATATCTCCAAGAACAACTCCTAAATCAAAGACTATTGCGGCTCTAAATCCTTTTATAATACTAGTTTCTAGTAATATAAAAAAAACAGGTCCTATCATAAAACTTAAAAATATTCCCCAGGGAATTCCAGATAAAATATCGTTTATCATCTAAAAATAGAATTGTTTCTTTAATCGTTTTCTTTAATTGTTCCGCCCAAAACTGTCTTCTGATTAATCTGTTTTGGTTTACCATAAATGGTTATTGTACCGCCAGCTCTTGTTTTGGCATTTACTAAATCAGTAGCATAAACATCGGCATAACCTCCAGCATTTACAGTTACTGCTACTTGCGAAGAGAAGCAATTTTTACCATCAAATTTTCCTCCAGAATTAGTCACAATATCTAAATTTTGCGTTTTTCCAGATAATTCAATTTCGGCACCACTAGATGAAATTACGGTAATTTTTTTTGCATTAATTATCGCTTCAATTTGGGCTCCTTCTTTGGCAATAAGTTTAAAATCTATTGCTTTTATTTCATTTTCACAAGAAATAATAGAACCTTCGTTTGCTTCTATTGCTTCTAATTTTTTAAAGTAAACGGTTGCTAATAAATCTTCTCCATCCAAAAATTTTCCTAAAGGAAGTCTAATTTTTAACTCTCCATTATTATTAACAAGTTCTGCTTCTGATTCATATTTTCCTTTTAATTCTATTTTATTTTCATTAGATGCTACTAATTTAATATTGATTTTATCAAAGCCGGTCACTTTATCAAAATCTCCAACGTTTTTAGTCACTTGAGAAAAAGTGATTTGAGAAAATAAAACAATTGCAATTATTACTAAGTTTTTCATTTTTTATACTTTTTAGTTTCTTCTAATAAAATTAAAATCCAATTGTTTTTTAACTAAATCAGCATTCTTTACTTTAACGTAAATTTCGTCGCCTAATTGTAACAATGCTTTTGTTGTGGCTCCAACCAAAGCATATTGTTTTTCATCAAAAGTGTAATAATCGTCTTTAATTTCACGAATTCGAACCATTCCTTCGCATTTGTTTTCGATGATTTCAACAAAAATTCCCCATTCGGTTACGCCAGAAATAACACCTAGGAACTCCTGATCGTTGTGATTTTGCATATATTTCACTTGCATATATTTAATAGAATCACGCTCGGCATTCGAAGCTAATCCTTCCATTGTAGAGCAATGCAAACATTTTGCTTCGTATTTTTCTTCATCAACAGATTTTCCTGCATCCAAATAAAATTGCAATAATCGATGCACCATAACATCGGGATAACGACGAATTGGCGATGTAAAATGACTGTAATAATCAAAAGCCAAACCATAATGTCCAATATTATCTGTTGAATATTTAGCTTTACTCATGGTTCTAATTGCCAAAGTATCAATTAAATTCTGCTCTTTTTTTCCATTAACATCAGCCATTAATTGATTTAATGATTTTGAAATATCGCCTTTATTGCGGAAATCAATTTTGTAACCAAATTTTGCAATTACAGTTTGCATTGCAATTAATTTATCTTCATTGGGTTCGTCGTGAATCCTATAAATGAAGGTTTTCTTTTGTTTTCCAATGAATTCCGCCACTTTTCTATTAGCTAAAAGCATAAATTCTTCAATCAAATGATTGGCATCTTTCGAAACTTTAAAATAAACACCTTCTGGTTCTCCATCAGCATCTAAATTAAATTTTACTTCCACTTTATCAAAAGAAATCGCTCCATTATTCATTCTATTTCTGCGAAGAATTTTGGCTAAATCTTGCATTTTAAGCGTTGCTGCAACAATTTCATCCGAAACTTCATAGGAACTTCCTGTAATCGAAATTTCAGCTGGAATTTTATTATTTCGGGTTTCAATAATGTACTGTGCTTCTTCATAAGCAAATCGTTGATCCGAAAAAGTGACTGTTCTTCCAAACCATTGATTCACCACTTGAGCAGTTTCAGTAATTTCGAAAACAGCCGAAAACGTATATTTCTCTTCTTGAGGACGCAATGAACAAGCAAAATTAGATAAAACTTCGGGTAACATCGGCACCACTCTATCCACTAAATAAACTGAAGTGGCTCTTTGATAAGCTTCATCATCCAAAATCGTTCCTTCTTGAAGATAGTAGGAAACATCGGCAATATGAATTCCTATTTCGTAATGCCCGTTATCTAACTTTTTGAAAGACAAGGCATCATCAAAATCTTTAGCATCTTTTGGATCAATCGTGAACGTCAAAGTATCACGCATATCACGACGATTTTTAATTTCTTCTTCGGTAATTGTAGTATCTATTTTTTGAGCATAAGTCTCTACTTCTATCGGAAATTCTGCAGGTAAACCGTATTCAGCTAAAATAGCGTGAATTTCGGTGTCGTGTTCTCCAGGTTTTCCAAGAACTTTTATCACCGATCCAAATGGACTATCGGCTCTTTTTGGCCAATCTTCGATATGAACCAAAACCACATCACCTTGTTCTGCTTCTCCAAGTTTATCTTTTGGAATAAAAATATCCGTATACATTTTTGGATTAGCAGTCGAAACAAAAGCAAAATTCTTTTGAATATCAATCACTCCAACAAAATCGGTTTTATTTCTTTCTATGACTTCAATCACTTCACCTTCAGGTCTTCTGCCTTTTCTACGGTTATAAACATAGACTTTTACGGTGTCTTTATCTAAAGCTCTATTCAAATTATTAGTCGGAATAAAGACATCTTCTTCTAATTCTGGACAAACAAAATAAGCGGTTTTTCGACCGGTCATATCTATTTTTCCTTCATAATAATCTTGACTTAAGGCTTTTATTAAATATTTTCCAGGTTCGGATTCGATTATCTTTTTTGTGGAAGCTAGAATTTTTAAATCTCTAATAATTTCGTTTCTACTTTTGGTATCATCTTTATCTAAAATTGCAGCTATTTGTTTGTAGTTAAATGCTTTATTGGAATTTTGTGATAATACTTTTATAATTTTTTCGGAGAAATCTTTCTCTTTTTTTTCTGGTTTACCCAATTTTTTACTCATAATTCGTTTCTTAAAGGTCTAAAATTACGAAGAAGTATTAAGATTTAGAGTATGAAGTATTAAGATTTATCTAAAATATAACTTTGTATCTTTATAAAAATTTACAAAATGGACCATTTTCAAACCATTGCTATATTCAATTTTGCTCACGAGATTGTAGTTTTAAAATCAATTTTACAAAATGAAGGAATTCGGTTTTTCTTTCAAAATGAAAATTTAATTTCAATTGATCCATTTGCAACAATTGCTTATGGCGGCATTCATTTAAAAGTTCACAGAAATGATTTCGAAAGGGTTCAAGAGATTCTGGATAATTTGAATTCAAATCTTGAAATTGTTTAAAGTTGTCAACAGCTATTAAAAATAACAAAAAGAAAAAGAAATTTAAATTAATTTTTTAATGGTTATTATAGCGTGTTAATAGCTACTATAAATTTATTTCTAAACTTAGAATTTTTTAGATATTTGTTTTTATAACGATTTATTAACATAGTTTTAAGAAGGTAAAAGGTTTAATTCCAGCCCTTTTTTAAAAACTATTAACAACGGTTAATAACAAAAAAAACATCGTTTTTGTAAATAAGTTTCTGTTCTAATTTTGTTAATAAAACCTTTATTTCTATCAATAACTTTTCTAAAAATAGACCAAACTTAATTAGGTTATTTCATTCCGGTTTTGGATTACGTTTTTAATCAATACAAACAAGAAATACTTCTAATTTTCTATCTAAAGTTATAAACATTCTATGTTAATTTAAGGTTAACTGATTATCAAGTATTTAGAAAACGCTATTAACAGTACTATTTTTTAACATTTTAATTACATTAGAAACAATTTTTCAACTGAATTTTTATTGATATTATTTTATAAAAATTTATAATATTGACACTATGATAGTTATATATTTAATTTGATAATAACAATAATAAGTATTGTTTCAGTAAATTTGCAACACAAAATTTAATTTAATTATTATGAAAATATCCATCGGAAACGACCACGCAGGTCCAGAATATAAATACGCCATTGTTCAATATTTAGAATCAAAAGGACACGAGGTTACCAATTACGGAACCGACACTGATGCTTCTGTTGATTATCCAGATTTTGGTCATCCCGTTGCTAATGATGTTTCGGAAGGAAAAGCTGATTATGGAATCGTAATTTGTGGTTCAGGAAATGGAATTGCAATGACCGTAAATAAACATCCAAAAGTGAGAGCAGGTTTGTGTTGGACTAAAGAAATTGCTTATTTAACACGTTTACATAACAACGCGAATGTTTTGAGTATTCCAGCACGCTTTACCTCTATTCAACAAGCTATAGAAATTGTAGAAACCTTTTTAACCACTGAATTCGAAGGCGGAAGACATCAAACTAGAGTAGATAAAATTAGCTGTTAATATTGTGGAAAACCATCATAGTCACAATCATAGCCATCATCATCATCAAGTTGAAGGTAAAAATCTACTTTTCTCTATTTTTTTAAATATCCTTATTACTGTCGCACAAGTTGTTGGCGGACTAATTTCGGGAAGTTTAGCTTTACTATCAGACGCTTTACATAATTTTTCAGATGTGCTATCATTGGTTTTTAGTTATGTGGCGCATAAATTGTCCAGAAAAAAAGCCTCTGTCGATCAAACTTTTGGCTACAAAAGAGCCGAACTTATTGCTGCTTTTGTCAATGCGATGACTTTGATTATTGTAGCTTTTTTTTTAATTTATGGAGCTATTGAACGATTTTTCAATCCACAACATATTCAATCTGAATTGGTTATTTGGCTTTCTATTTTAGGAATAGTTGCCAATGGTTTGTCTGTAATTTTACTTAAAAATGATGCCGATAAAAACCTGAATATGAAATCGGCATATCTGCATTTGATGACCGATATGCTGGCATCAGTTGCGGTTTTGATTGGCGGTTTGCTGATGAAATATTTGCAATGGTTTTGGGTGGATAGCGTTTTGACTTTGGCAATCGCTATTTATTTAATAGTTGTTGGCTTTGATTTACTTAAAGAATCCACAAAAATGTTAATGCTCTTTACTCCAAGTCATATTAATATCAATGAAATTGTCCAAGAAGTTCACAAAATTCCTGGAACAGATAAACTACATCATATTCATGTTTGGCATCTTAATGACGATGAATTACATCTCGAAGCACATCTCGATTGTTCAGAAGATATAAAAATGTCTGAATTCAATGAAATTCTTCATCAAATAGAACACGTTTTACTCGAAAAATTTCACATCAACCACATCAATATTCAACCTGAATATAATAAAGAAGAAGATTCCAAGGATTTTATAGTTCAGGATTAGATAAAAAAAAACGGGGTGCTTCGCACCATAAATTTTATAATCTCGGTCGATAAAACTGGGCTTTTTTTGTTTTCTATTGACTGAATTTACATTAATTCAGTCAACGTACTGACTGAATTAATGTAAATTCAGTCAACCAACTGACTTAATTTACATTTTTTAACTATATTTGTATCTTAATTTTAAAATTCTAAACGATGAATTTTTTAGAAAGAGGTATAGATACAGTATTTGCCAAAAAGGTTTTACCTAATAAAGTATTGGTTTTATTGGGCGCAAGACGTGTTGGAAAAACAGCTTTCATCAAGAATTATTTGGCGACCATTCCTAAAGATGATTATTTACAATTAAACGGAGAGGATATTCAAGACGCCGATTTACTAAAAGAGCGATCCGTAAGTAATTTCAGCCGTCTTTTGTCTAATATTAAATTGTTGGTCATTGACGAAGCGCAAAATATTCCTGATATTGGATTGATTTTAAAACTGATTGTCGATTCGATTGAGGGTATAAAAGTCATTGCAACAGGATCATCAGTTTTTGATTTGACTAATAAATTAGGAGAACCTTTGGTAGGAAGAAAAAACACGATATATTTATTTCCATTAGCTCAAATGGAATTTACTAAATATGAAAACTTCAAGGAAACCACTTTAAAATTAGAAGAAAGATTGCTTTTTGGAAGTTATCCTGAGTTGGAACAGTATCCAGATTGGAACGATAAAGTCAGTTATTTGAAAGAGATTCTCAATTCGTATTTATTGAAAGATATCTTGGTTTATGAAGGAATCAAACAATCTAACAAAATTTTAGATTTATTGAAATTGATTGCTTTTCAAGTCGGTCAAGAAGTTTCTTTACAAGAATTAGCCAGACAATTAGGCATTTCAAAAAACACAGTAGAAAGTTATTTAGACTTGCTTTCTAAGGTTTTTGTAATTTATAAAGTGCCTGGTTTCAGTAGAAATTTACGTAAAGAAATCACAAAATCCAATAGATGGTATTTTTATGATAATGGAATTCGGAATGCAATCATAGCTAATTTCAGCCGGTTGGAAAGCCGAATGGATGTGGGTGCATTGTGGGAAAATTATTTAGCTTCGGAACGAATAAAACACCAAAATTATTCCCAAAAAACGGTTTCAAATTATTTTTGGCGCACCTACGATCAACAAGAATTGGATTGGTTAGAAGAAGAAAATGGTATTTTACGAGGCTATAAATTCAAATGGAATGAAAACAGAAAAGCAAAGATTCCTACGGCTTTTGCAAAAGCCTATACCGAAGCTACTTTTGAGGTGATTAATAAAGGGAATTATTTAGATTTTATTGTTTAAATAAAACCAAATTATTAAAATTTGTATAACTACAATCAGCCAGAACTTTACTAAATAACTTTTTTTAGCCGTTTTATGTCTAAAAACAAGCATTCCGAAACCAGAGCCAATCGTTCCTCCAAAGAAAACAAAAGTCAATAAAGTTTTTTCGGAAATGCGATTTCGGTTGTTTTTTGCTTGGTTTTTGTCGTAGCCCATTAGAACAAAAGCAATTATATTGAGAGTTAAAACAGTGTATAATAAAATCATAATTGGTAATAGATTGAAAATTAAAGATAGTATTTTAGCAACAGTTTTAAAACAAAATTTACAATGACCAACATACAATTCATCGCTAAGTCTGTCAACACAGAAGCCATTAACATTCAAAAAACAGTTCAATTATTACAAGAAGACTGCACCATTCCTTTTATATCCCGTTACCGAAAGGACGTTACCGGAAATCTAGACGAAGTTCAAATCGAGCAAATTTCCAAACTTCAAAAAGAATATGAAGTTGTTGTAAAACGTAAGGAAGCCATTCTAAAATCTATCGAAGAGCAAGGACAACTTTCGTCAGAATTGAAATCAAAAATTGATTCATCGTTTGATTTACAGGAACTAGAGGATTTCTATTTGCCTTTCAAAAAGAAGAAAAAAACCAAAGCAGATGTCGCTCGCGAAAACGGATTGGAACCTTTAGCGAAAATCATTATGGCACAAAACAATGATGATGTTGATTTCATTTCCACCAAATATATCAATGAAAATGTCATTAATGAAGACGCTGCTTTGCAAGGTGCAAGAGATATTATTGCTGAATGGATTAACGAAAATATTTATGTTCGTAAGCAATTGCGACGTTTATTTCAACGAAAAGCAACTATAAGCACAAAGGTTGTAAAAACTAAAAAGGACGAACAAGACGCGCAAAAATTCAATCAATATTTCGATTGGTCCGAACCTTTGACCAAAGCACCTTCGCATCGATTATTAGCAATGTTACGTGCCGAAAACGAAGGTTTTATCAAGTTTAAAGTTGAAGTGGACATAGACGAAGCTTACGATATTATTGATGAATTAATTCTCAAAGGTCAAAGTCCGAGTACACCACACATTCAATTAGCGATTGAGGATTCCTATAAGCGTTTGTTAAATCCAGCCATTTCTAACGAAACCTTGCAAGAAGCCAAAGCTAAAGCCGATGCCAATTCGATTCAGGTTTTTGCGAATAATTTAGGACAATTATTGTTGGCGCCACCTTTGGGCGAAAAGCGAATTTTAGCCATTGACCCAGGTTTTAGAAGTGGTTGTAAAGTAGTTTGTCTGGACGAAAAAGGTGATTTGCTCTACAATGAAAATATTTATCCTCATGCACCACAAAACGAAACGGCAATGGCAATGAAAAAAATCCGTTCGATGGTCAATGCGTATCAAATTGATGCGATTTCGATAGGAAACGGAACCGCTTCGAGAGAAACAGAATTCTTTATCAAGAAAATCGCTTTTGATAAACCTGTGCAGGTTTTTATCGTTTCAGAAGCGGGAGCATCAGTTTATTCTGCTTCGAAAATTGCCAGAGAGGAATTTCCAAATTATGACGTAACGGTTCGTGGTTCGGTTTCTATTGGAAGACGATTGTCGGATCCTTTGGCAGAGTTAGTTAAAATAGATCCAAAAGCCATTGGAGTAGGCCAATACCAACACGATGTGGATCAAACCAAACTAAAAGAAGAATTAGATGCAACTGTAATTCGTTGCGTGAATTCGGTGGGAATAAACATCAATACAGCGAGCAAACATTTGTTGAGTTATGTCAGTGGAATAGGAGAGAAGCTTGCCGAAAATATCGTGCAATATCGTTCCGAAAACGGTCCTTTTGAAGATCGAAAACAATTGAAAAAAGTGCCACGCTTGGGCGAAAAAGCGTATCAACAAGGTGTTGCTTTTATCCGAATTTCGAATGCTAAAAATCCGTTGGATAATTCTGCCGTTCATCCCGAAGCCTATTCGATTGTCGAGAAAATGGCAAAAGATTTAAAACTTAAAGTCAATGATTTGATTGCCAACAAAGAAAAAACAGCATTAATCAAACCTGAAAATTATATTACCCCAGAAATAGGTTTACTGACCTTAAAAGACATCATTAAAGAATTAGAAAAACCAGGATTAGATCCTAGAAAATCAGCCAAAGTTTTCGAATTTGACCCGAATGTTAAAACCATTAAGGATTTGCGAACAGGAATGATTTTACCTGGAATTGTGAATAACATTACCAATTTTGGTTGCTTTGTTGATATAGGTTTGAAAGAAAGTGGTTTGGTTCATATTTCGCAACTTAAAGCAGGATTTGTAAGCGATGTCAACGAAGTGGTTAAACTACACCAACACGTTGAAGTCAAAATAACGGAAGTTGATGAAGATAGAAAGCGAATACAGTTGACGATGGTTTTATAGAAAATTCCAAAGCTTCAAAATTGGAAATTGGAATTTATTTTTTGAAATTTAAAATGTTTATCTTTGATTTATGGAAAAACCAATAACTATAGCCGATTTTTCGCCACATCTTTTTTGGGATGTGGATTTAAATGACTTTGATTTTGAAAAACACGGAATGTTTTTTAGTCAACGAGTTATTGAGTATGGTAAAATAGATGATTGGAACTTACTGAAAAATCTTTATGGATTAGAAAAAATTAAAGAATTTGCCTTACAGTTTAGAACGTTAGATGCCGTTTCTCTTTCGTTTCTTTCAGCAATTTTTAAAATTAATCAAGAAGAATTTAGATGCTACAAACACAAACAGCAAGTCCAGAACTGCTGGAACTCCTAATCAAACTAATGAAAGATGACTTTTTCAATAATTTTATATTAGTTGGGGGTACATCTTTAGCTTTGCAAATTGGTCATAGAAACTCTGTTGATATTGATATGTTTGGAAATCAAACTATTGATCAAGAAGTATTTGTAGATAAATTAACAAAATATGGAATTGTTGCCGTTTCCCAAACCTCTAAAAATATTTTTATAAGTTCAATAAATGCGATTAAAGTTGATTTTGTGAACTACAAATATCCGCTTTTAAAAGATTTCATTGAAATGGAAGGAATTCGACTAGCTTCAATAGAAGATATTGCAGCTATGAAGTTAAATGCAATTTTAGGTAGAGGAAGTCGAAAGGATTTTATTGATTTATTTTTTTTATTGCAAGAATTTTCATTGCAACAAATGATAGACTTTTATAATAAGAAATATGTTGACGGTTCCGAATTTTTGGTAATAAAGAGCCTTTCTTATTTTGAAGATGCAAATTCGCAACCACAACCCCAAATGTTCAAAGATTTCAACTGGGAAATTTGTAAACAAAAAATAGTTGAAGAAGTGTTGAAACTCTAAATTATTTTAATCCCAAAATCCAATCACTCATTGTCTTTAAAACCTCAGGAGCAAATGTTTGTTCAATGCTAGCATATTCCGCTGTTGATCCTGTTTTAGCTTCTTGAAACAAATGATTTAATCCCGGAAATTCTTTTACAACTCCTTTTTTATTCCCTGATTTTACAAAAGAAGACTGAATTCCTGCTAAATTTTCGGTTGCTTTCACTTGAACATCTAAAGAACCATTTAAAGCTAAAGCTGGAATTTTTAATTTAGACCAATACAAATCAGGGTTGAATTTTAGAAAATAAACATACCAAGGACTTGTAATTTTAGTTTGCTGAGCCACAAAATTATCCATATCACTTTCAGAAACTTCTTTGTTTCCGCTTATTTTTTTGAACTCTACTTTAACAAAAGTTTGAAAATCGACTTTTAAATCGGAACCTTTGTAAGCAATGATAAAATCATATATCTTTTTGTTAAATACCGAACTTTCTTCAATTTGAGTTGGCGTTGCGCCTTGTGATTTTGCAATCATTTGATTTTGCAAAATCATGAGTTGATCAATGGGAATTCCAGGACCAGCAAGTGAAATAATAAATTGCACTTTTTTATTTTGAACGGCTACAATTGGCGCAATCATTCCGCCTTCGCTATGACCAATTAAACCAATTTTTCCGAAACCTTTTGTACTTAAAAAATCAACGGCTGCGTTAATATCTGTAGCAAAATTAGCCGAAGTATCGTTGTCATTTCCTTTACTAGAACCACCAATTCCCCGATCGTCAATACGCAAAACTCCAATTCCTTTTAGAGCAAAATCATTGGCAATTACAGCAAACGGTTTGTGACCAAGAATCTCTTCATCGCGATTTTGAGATCCCGAACCTGTTATTAAAATTACCACAGGAAAATCTTTTTTGTTTTTTGGAAGTGTCAAAGTTCCCGCCAAAGTGTTTTTATCGATTGGATTGACAAAACTTACTTCTTCTATTGGATAATCAAATGGAGGTTTTGGTTCTTGAGGACGTTTTAAAACTGGAATATCGCCGTTTTTTCGAGTCAGAACAAGCGGATAACTAGCTCCATTTTGAATAAAATTTCCTTCGATAGTGTCCTCTTTCAAAACACCATTAAATTTTAAATTGAAATTAGGAGCATTTATTTTCAATTCATTATTCACATAAATTGTCTCCTTTAAAGGAATGCCTTTAGCACCTTGCATCGGACTATCTAAAGTGGACAGATAAAATTCTCCGTTTTTTTGAATATTAAAAATCAATGGAAGTTGTGTTCCTTGAACAATTAAGTTTCCAGCCCAAGATCCTTGAATGTCTTGAGCAAAGAATTGTTGAAAAGACACCAAAAATAATAATAAAAGAATTTTAGTTTTCATTTGAAGAGTAATTTAATTTATAGTTGGTTGGAAACACAAATAATTGTCAGATATAAGCGAGGTGTAAAAATAAAAATTCCAAGTCCCAAAGCAAATATTGTTTGGAATTTGGAAATTTAATAATAAGAAACTTCGAATATTTATTCTTTAGTCTCTTCTTTAGTCTCTTTTTTATCCGCCGGTTGGTCGTCTTTAGCAGCATTTTTGAATTCTTTAATTCCACTACCTAGACCTTTCATTAATTCTGGAATTTTTTTACCTCCAAAAAGTAATAAAACAACTGCCAAAATAACCAGGATTTCCGTTACACCCAATCTTCCCATGATTTATAAATTTATTGCCGAAGCAAATTTCTAATAATAAGTAGCAAAGGTATATAGAAATAGTATACCTAAATTCATTTTGAGTTATTTATTTAAGGTCGAATACGTTAAAAATTTCGTAAAAATGGGATAGCAGAAACAGAAATAAGAAATCAAGCAAATGAGTGCATTAATTATTATATTTGTAACATAAACGAATAATATGTCTGAAAAGAGACTTAAAAGAAAAAAGATTCACCGAAAATTATTCACAAAAAACCGTTTGGTTATTTTGAATGAAGAAACATTTGAAGAGCTTTTCTCGTTCAAATTGAATCTAATGAATGTTTTTGTGGTTGCAACTTCAGGTGCTATTTTATTGATAACCTTTACCACTTTTATTATTGCTTTTACTCCTTTACGAGAGTTTATTCCAGGATATTCTTCTTCTAAATTAAAAAAGGATGCTACTGAATTGGCTCTAAAATCAGATTCATTGACCCTGGCTTTACAGCAAAATGAAGCGTACATCAAATCCATTCAAAAAGTGTTGACAGGACAACTGGAATGTGCTAAATTCAACAAAGATTCCATTCTCGCTTCAGCAACTGATACAGTTTCAAAAGTTGATTTATCCGCTTCAAAAGAAGAATTGGAACTCCGAAAAGAAATAAACGAAGAAGAAAAAAAATCGATTTCTAACGCAACCAAAGCAAAGAAAAAATAAAACACTTAAAATGTCATTAAAACCCTTTTTGGCTAAACTTTTTGCTCGCAACATTTACCGAAAAACACAAATTTGGGCAAGCAATCCCGTTGTGACGCAACAACACGTTTTTGAGGATTTAATTCGCCAAGCCAAAGAGACACAATTTGGAAAAGACCACCATTTTGACCAAATTAAAACTTTTCAAGATTTTGCTAAAAATATTCCCGTTCGCGATTATGAAGGATTGAAATCGTATGTGGATAAAGTGGTGAAAGGCGAGGAAAATATTCTATGGAAAGGAAAGCCTCTTTATTTTGCCAAAACTTCGGGAACCACTTCGGGAGCAAAATACATTCCATTGACTAAGGAATCGATGCCATTTCATATCGAAGCGGCTCGAAACGCTATTCTACATTACATTCATGAAACTGGAAACGCTGATTTTGTTGATGGAAAAATGATTTTCCTGCAAGGAAGTCCCCTTTTGGAAGAAAAAAACGGAGTCAAATTCGGGAGATTATCTGGAATTGTGGCACATTTTGTTCCAAAATATTTGCAAAAAAACCGAATGCCTTCTTGGGAAACCAATTGTATTGAAGATTGGGAAACCAAAGTAAATGCGATAGTAGAAGAAACTTTCGAACAGAATATGACTGTGATTTCTGGGATTCCATCTTGGGTGCAAATGTATTTTGAAAAACTGCATCAAAAAGGAGGGAAGCCTGTCGGCGAAATTTTCAAAAACTTCAATTTGTTTATTTATGGCGGTGTAAACTATGAACCCTATCGCGCGAAATTTGAAAATCTGATTGGACGAAAAGTAGATACTATCGAATTATTTCCAGCTTCGGAGGGATTTTTTGCCTATCAAGATTCACAAGAGGAGAAAGGAATGTTGCTATTATTGAATGCTGGAATTTTCTATGAATTTATCAAAAGTGATGATTTCTACAAAGAAAATCCTAAAAGACATACCATTGGCGAAGTGGAATTGGACGTGAATTATGTCTTGATTATTTCTACCAATGCAGGACTTTGGGGTTATAATATTGGCGACACCGTTCAGTTTACGTGTTTAAAACCGTATCGAATTATAGTTTCGGGGCGAATCAAACATTATATTTCGGCTTTTGGCGAACACGTTATTGGCAAGGAAGTAGAAAGTGCTTTGCAGGAAGCTATTATTGGAACCAATATTCGGATCAACGAATTTACCGTTGCGCCACAAATTACGCCAGAAGATGGTTTACCATATCACGAATGGTTTATTGAATTCGAAAATGAACCGGAAGATTTTAGCACTTTTGCGGAAGCTTTAGACAATGCAATGCGAAAACAAAATATTTATTATGATGATTTGATTGTAGGCAATGTGTTGCGAAAAGCGGTTGTCACCAAAGTGGTTAAAAACGGATTTCAAGACTATATGAAATCCATTGGAAAATTGGGCGGACAAAACAAAATTCCAAGACTTTCTAATGATAGAAAAATTGTAGATTTGCTCCAAAGAGAATAGAAAAATGAACCAAAAAAGATTTTTTTTAGCATTCGTTTTAATCGGATTCTCTGTTTCGGCACAAATAAAAGGAGTCGTAAAAGATAGCCTTTCTGGAAAACCCATTCCATTTGTCAACATTTGGGTAGAAAACGAAAATATCGGTTCAACTTCAGAAGAAAACGGAACTTTTTTTATTAATTCAATTTTAAATTCCAGGAAATTAATATTTTCTACACTTGGTTACGAAAAAAAAATTATCAAGGCTTCCGAAGCTTCAGTGGTAATTTTGAAACCCATTGCGTATAACTTAAACGAAGTCATAATTTCAAAAAGTATTGGAACTAAAGAAATTGAAATCGGGGAAGCTAAAACTGAAATTTATCAAGCATTTGATAATGGACCAAAAATTGACACGAAATTCTTCCCTTATATTTCAGGGTATAAAAAGACAAAATATTTAAAACAAGTTAGTATTTATACGGATAGCCGAATCGAAAATGCCAGTATCAAAATTCATTTTTATGGAGTGGATTCCAATGGTTTTCCCAGTGAAGAATTGCTGGACAAAGATTTTATAGTCACAGTAAAAAAAGGAACAAGAATAAATCGATTTGACTTAGCAAATCTGAATTTAAAATTTCCAAAAAATGGACTTTTTGTAGGTTTCGAAAAATTAATGATTGAAAAAAATAAAATAGAAAAAACCATTACCGACTTAAATACGAACATCACACAAATACAAAAAACATATTTTCCTTTGGTTTTATACAATTATGTAGAAAGGGATTTTCTATATACATTTTCGGGGGGCAAATGGAATCGACAAGGGAATGAAAATGAAAAAGAGTTATCAAAAAAAATAATGATCAACGAACCAGTGATTACACTAATTTTATCCAACTAAATTATTAAATCCATACATTTGTAGGCTATAAAGTAGAATTTTATGAAAGAAATGAAAAATATAAGTAGATCTAGAGCACAAGAATCATCTGCTGCAATAGAAAAAATGTACATAACCATGCGCCACTTATTCAACCGTGGGTTTTATAAACCAATGGGAATTTCGGGCGACACTTTGCGAGAAGCGTTATTAGCTTTGCGTCCTGAAATTTATGGAAATATTGGCGAAGAAAAAGTGGAACTCAATGGACTTTTATATGTAATTGAGCGCCTTCCAACAGGAATTGAGGAATGTAGATTTATAAATTTGACTTCGGACGAAGGGTATTCAAAATCTCATTTTCAGGCAATTGTTCCTCCAAAAAGAAAACGCAATTGCTACCGAATTGACGAAGAGCAAATGAATGTCGAAATCACCCGTGGACGTTCGGATATTTATGATATTTTAACGCATTTGACCTTTATTTTCATCGAATCACACAAGATAAGAAACCGGGTTTTGCTGGATGATGCAGGAGAAGTTTCGCGCGACTGGCAAAAATTAGAATTAGCGGTTTCCCAAAAGAAAAAGTTAACGCAAATCGAAAAGGAGAAAGCAGTTTCACATGCAGCAAACATTCTTGGTAGAACATTTATCGAAGTTCTAGACATATATGACGCTTTTGGATCGGAATTATCACCAGATCGTTTCTTGCATGTTATCTATTGGTTAGGAAAATTAGCCATCGAAGAAGTAGTTGATGACAACAAAAGAACTATCACATTTAGCCCGATTCTTAGAGAAAGATTGGGACATCATATTCACGGCGAAATTTGGGCAACCAACATCAAAGAAGCTTTAAAAGCGAACAATCTTTTAGACAGACCAATCCACGTGATTAGTGCTAATATGCATAGTGTAATGAATTCGATTTTTGCCACAACGGTTTTAAAAACTAAGTTTAAAGACAAATCTGATTTCTTTATTTATGAAGAATTAAGCAAATCTGGAGCGCATGACGTTCGAGATAAAGTAGAAGAATTTGCCAAAGTACACGGAATGATTTCGTTGCCAGATGCCGCTTCGGGAACCAATATTGATGTGCAAATATTTGACACAGCTAAAATAAATTGGGCGAAATCATCATTTCCAAAGGCTAAATTTGGAGGAAAACAACCTGTACTTATTGTTATGGATTACGCCTTTGGAGAACAAGCTTATGAAACGATTGACGAATTATTGAAACCCTACAAAAAAGATATTTTATTGAATGTTGAATCAGTTTCGATAATGGGAAAAGCCGGAATTCTTCAAGGAGGAAAGGGCGATATTATGATTCCAACAGCTCACATCAATGAAGGAACTGCCGATAATTATTTTTTCGAAAACGAATTATCTGCAGCCATGTTTAAAGATGGTGGAATTCCAGTTTTTGAAGGCCCAATGGTTACTGTTTTGGGAACTTCCTTGCAAAATAAAGATTTATTAAAGTTTTTCCACGAATCTACTTGGGGTGTAATCGGACTAGAAATGGAAGGTTCTTATTATCAAAAAGCAATTCAATCGGCATCCAAAATCAGAAAAAGTATTCCTCAAGATGTGAAAGTAAGATATGCTTATTACGCTTCTGATAATCCCCTCGAAACTGGAAGCACATTGGCTTCAGGAGGCTTGGGTACGACAGGAGTAAAGCCAACTTATTTGATTACCATTAAGATATTGGAACAAATTTTTAACATAAAATAATTTATATTTTCGAATCAAAAAAAATATGAAAAGAATACTTATTACAGGTGCAGCAGGATTTTTAGGTTCTCATCTTTGTGATCGTTTTATCAAAGAAGGCTATTTTGTTATGGGTATGGATAATCTAATTACGGGCGATTTAAAAAACATCGAACATTTGTTTAAATTAGAAAATTTTGAGTTTTATCATCACGATATTACAAAGTTCGTTCACGTTCCTGGGAATCTAGATTACATACTTCATTTTGCATCTCCTGCAAGTCCGATTGATTATTTAAAAATTCCAATTCAAACCCTAAAAGTTGGTTCGCTAGGAACGCATAATCTTTTGGGATTGGCTAGAGTCAAAAATGCGAGAATTTTAATTGCATCCACTTCGGAAGTTTATGGAGATCCATTGGTTCATCCCCAAACCGAAGAATATTATGGAAACGTAAACACCATTGGACCAAGAGGCGTTTATGACGAAGCCAAACGATTTCAGGAATCCATTACGATGGCTTATCATACTTTTCACGGTGTAGAAACTAGAATTGTTCGAATTTTTAATACTTATGGACCTAGAATGCGGCTCAACGATGGTCGTGTAATTCCAGCATTTATTGGGCAAGCGCTTCGTGGCGAAGACTTAACCATTTTTGGTGACGGAATGCAAACGCGTTCGTTTTGTTATGTTGATGATCAAGTGGAAGGTATTTTTAGATTATTGCATTCGGATTATGTATATCCAGTAAATATTGGTAATCCAGACGAAATCACCATCAAAGATTTTGCCGAAGAAATTATAAAACTCACCGGAACAACTCAAAAAGTAGTTTATTATCCGTTGCCTATAAACGATCCTTTGCAACGTCAACCTGACACTACAAAAGCCAAAGAATTATTGGGTTGGGAAGCCAAAGTGAATAGAGAAGAAGGAATGAAAATCACTTATGATTATTTCAAATCCTTGTCAAGTGAAGAATTACTAAAAGAAGAACACAAAGATTTCTCTAAATACATTAATTAATTGAAGACCAAAACGGGAAGATATTCAGGCTATATTCGGCCATTTTCTTATGTGATTGATTTAATTATCATCAATGTATTGGCTTTTTATGTATTCTTTTTTCATTCTAACGAAATTATTTATTCCATTCTAATTAGTTTTGCTTGGCTTATAATTGCCATATATCTTGGTTTTTATGAAGTTTACCGTTACACCAAAGTAATTGCAATTCTAAATTGTGCCTTAAAACAATCTATTTTATTCTCCCTGTTTTGTTTGGCTTTAGAGCTTTTTTATTCTGATTTTTATTTTCAGAAACGAGTGGTTTTCTTTGTTTTTCTTTCGATGGTTTTCATTTTATTTTTTAAACTATCTATTTATTATTTCCTTCGAAAATTTCGGGTTTTATATGGCGGAAATTCCAGAAGTGTTGTTTTGTTAGGAAACAATAAAAACATCAACCCATTAAAAAACTTTTTCACTGAAAACCCTGATTATGGCTACAGATTAATGGAGGTTTTTACTTTAGAAGATCACAAAAAAGAAAGAATTGAAAAATGTCTTTCCTATGTGCTTTCCAGCAAAACCGACGAAATTTACTGTTCGATGGCCGATTTGTCCGATAGTCAAATTAGAGATATTGTGGATTTTGCCGATAATAATTTGAAAACCTTAAAATTTATTCCAAACGAAAAACAAATTTTTTCAAGAACAGCCAAGTTCGAATATTATGATTATATCCCAGTTATTACATTACGAAATATTTTACAGGAAGAAACTCTAAACAAAATCATCAAACGCGTTTTTGACATTATTTTTTCATTGCTAATAATTGTAGGAATAATGTCTTGGCTTATCCCGATTTTGGCCATAATTATAAAATTAGAATCAAAAGGCCCCTTGTTTTTTATCCAAAAAAGGAATGGATTGAACTATAAGGAATTTGATTGTTACAAATTTCGTTCGATGGTTATTAATAAACAATCCGACATCGATTTAGCATCAAAAAATGATGTTCGAATTACCAAAGTAGGCAAATTTATTCGTAAAACGAGCATCGATGAATTGCCGCAGTTTTTCAATGTTTTACTCGGTGATATGTCTGTAGTTGGTCCTAGACCGCATATGGTAAGCGTTGCCAATTTGTATGCCGCCAATGTTGATAAATTTATGGTTCGCCATTTTGTAAAACCAGGTATTACAGGTTTAGCTCAAACCAAAGGATATCGTGGCGAAGTGGAAATCGAAGAAGACATTATTAATAGAGTGAAATATGATATTTTTTATATGGAAAATTGGTCGATTTTATTAGATATCGAAATTATCTTCAAAACTATTTATAATGTTATAAAAGGTGACGAAAAAGCCTTTTAAAAAACACCTTTATCAACCAAATTTTTAATTTGAAAATCTAAATTGAATTGTTTTTCTGATGTTTCAAAAACCCGTTTTTTCAAGATTTGAATATCACTTTTGCCTGTTTTACCTATTTCGATTAAGGACTTATTTAAACTTTCGAAATCGCCAACATTCGCCACCCAACCCAATTTATTTTCCTTTACGATGGTTTCTCCTTCTCCACCACCAAAATAAAGTACAGGAAATCCCAAAGCTCCGTATTCGAATATTTTGGATGGAACTGAGCCATATATTCTTGTTTTTAGAGGAATAATTGCAATATCAAAAGAGTGTAGCTTTTCGTGGAGAATTTTGCGTTCTAACATTCCGTGAAAGAAGATTTTTTTCTCCTGATTTTGTTGAATTAAATCTTCAATTTGTACTTTTTCTGCACCATCACCAAAAATGTGCAATTCAATGTTTAAATCTTGCAATTTAATTTTTTGACACAGTTCAAAAACGCCTTGAGCAACTCCCAGCAATCCAGCGTAAAATAGTTTTATAGGTTCGTTTTCGTTGTTCTCAATATGGATTTCCTGTACTTGATGATCGGGAAAATTGCGGTACAAATGACATTCTTTTTTAGGAAAAATAGAATGAATGTGTGCAATGATTTCATTCGATTGACCAAAAATTAAAGTAGCTTTCGAATAAATAAATTGTTCGAAAAATAAAGAAACCTGATGCGAAAAACTATCTTTTTTTAAGGCTTTTAATTCAATGGCTGCCAATGGCCATAAATCGGAAATATTCAAGATTATTTTTTTTCGCATTAGTGAAAGCACCAAAACCGAGACAAACGATAACAATAATGGAGGCGATTGAATAACAACTTTATGAGGCGTTTTTTTGCACAATAAATAAAAAAACAACATCGAAGAAAACGACAAAACCGAAAGCGTTCTCTTGAATATGTTTTTGCTGACACTCGGATAAATCCAAAGTCTTTTTACCGTAATATTTTGAAGCTTTTCTGTAACTGAAAACATACCTTTATATTCAGGAAATAATTCTCCTTTTGGGTAATTTCCTAATGGACAAAGCACCGATACATTATAATTATTTTGATGTAATTTCAGTGCCAATTGTTCAATTCTATTGGCAGCAGCTCCTTTTTCAGGCGGATAATAATTGGATATGATGAGGATTTCTTCCATTATTTTTTTAGGAGTTTAGCAATAATTCGCTCCGAAGCTTTTCCGTCCCAAAGTTCTGGAATTCCTGCTTTTCGTCTTCCGTTTTCGAGGAATTCGCCAAATACCTTTTCTAAATTTTCGATTGAAGTTCCTACCAAAGTATTAGTTCCTATGCTTTCTGTTTCGGGTCTTTCGGTGTTGTTTCGCATTGTAAAACACGGAATTCCCAGAACCGTAGTTTCTTCCGAAATTCCGCCAGAATCCGTAATAACGGCAAAACTATTTTTGATGAGGTACATAAAATTCAAATAGCCTTGAGGTTCTACAAAAAGGATGTTTTTCAAATTTAGATTCGTTTCTCCCAGAATGGCTTTTGTTCGTGGATGAATTGGGAAAACCACTTTTTTATCACCAGCTAAACTATCAATTCCTTGTAGTAATTCACTTAGCGATTTTTCTTCATCAACATTCGACGGCCGATGTAGTGTGAGAATGATATAATTTCCAGTTTCCAACTGAAATTTTTTCCAAAAAACGGGTTCAAAAATTCGATCCAAATTTTGATATAAAGTATCAATCATCACGTTGCCCACAAAGTGAATATTGGATTCATCCACACCATATTTCAACAGATTTTCTGATGCTGAGGTCGAGGTTGTAAAAAAATAATCGGTAATACTGTCGGTTACAATCCGGTTGATTTCTTCCGGCATTGTCATATCTCCCGAACGGATTCCAGCTTCTACGTGTGCTACTTTTGTGTTTTGTTTTTTGGCTACAATTGCACAAGCCATCGTCGAATTGACATCGCCAACTACCAAAACTAGATCACAAGGATTTTGCAATAATTCTTTTTCAAAAGCCACCATAATGGCACCAGTTTGTTCCGCTTGCGAACCGCTTTTTACTTCCAGATTGCTGTCTGGTTTCGGAATATTCAATTCTTCAAAAAAAGTATCGCTAAGGTTTTTGTCATAATGCTGACCTGTATGCACCAAACGATAGGAAACATTAGCTCCTTCGTTTTGTTTTTTTTCAATCGCTTTGATAATGGGTGCGATTTTAATAAAATTGGGTCTTGCGCCTGCAACTATGGTTATTTTCATTTTTCTGTCATTGCGAGGAACGAAGCAATCTCATTCCGTCATTATTTTATTTTTCGTAACCAATTTTTGTTCTTGGTTTGTCATTTTCTTTCTTCTCAGTCAATTCGTCTAAATAGGAGAAAACGAGTTCAATATTCTTGTCGTGATTTTCTAATTTTTTCTGAATTTGAAGTATATCTATTTTTAAATCAGTTGTGTCCAAAAGCATTTGTCTCACTTTACTAAAAATGCGCATTATTTGGATATTAGTCTGAATGGATTTGTCGCTTTTTAGTACACTTGACAACATAAGTACGCCGTGTTCCGTAAAAACGTAGGGTAATTTCCGAGTTCCTCCCCAACTTGATGTCACAAATTGTGATATCAAGTTACTAAATTCTGTTTGAGTTAGTTCAAACATAAAATCTTCGGGAAATCGAGTACTATTTCTTTTTACAGCTTGATTTAAAACTCTAGTTTCAATGCCATAAAGTTCCGCTAAATCACGGTCAAACATTACTTTTTGATTTCTAATAAAGTAAATTTTATCAGAAATTAATTCTTGAGAAAGTAATATTTCGTTTTCCATAAGTTATTCTTAAACTTTTTTAAGGTCGCAATTTGTAACCTTAAACATCTTGAAGTCGCAAATTGCGACCTCCAATTATTTCAATAACGAAATAAATTGTTTCAACTTCCCACTTTTGTTTCTTTCCAATTTTTCTTTTCTAACGAAAGTAAACTTCAATCCTTTTTCCAAATATAAGGCAATTGCAGCTTCAATTTTGTGAATTTGTTCCGAATTTAATTCCATTTTACTAAGATATTCAACTTCAAAAGTATCGATTTTAGTTTGTTTAATAACAAATTCTTTTACGTTGCCATCGTCTTCGATGATGCTTTTAGTTACATAATAAAAAGTCAATCCGGGCGATTTTTTTCCGCTTGGTAAAATCGCAATGTCATTGGTTCGACCGATTAATATTTTGAGAATCGGTTTTTTGGGTGTGCTTTTTTCGTCTAAAATTCCAATGTCGCCAATGTCGTATCGAATGAAAGGATGTGCTTTGTTGTATAGAGAGGTGATTACGATTCGACCTTCTTTTCCGTAAGGTAAAACAGTATTGTTATCGTCCAAAATTTCTACAAAAAGCGTTTCGGAATTCACTTGCCATTCGCTTTTTGGATTTTCGAAAGCAATTAAATCCAGTTCTGAAGCTCCGTATTCATTGACAACAGGAACTCCAAATTGTTTTTCTAACAGAATTTTATCTGCTGAAAAAAGCATTTCAGAAGTCACGACACAGACTTTCAAAGACGGGCAAACATCTTTTAATATGATGTTTTTCTGTTGTAAGAATTTGGCAAATAACACGATTGAACTTGTATAACCATTGATGTAATCGATTTTTTTTGTTTTAAAATGTTGCAAAAACCTTTCTAAAACAACATCCGACAAATCAAAAATTGGAAACCGAAATCGGCGAGTAAAAAAATCTTTTAAACGTTCTTTTGTATTCCCAATAAAATCCAGTGGAATTCCATAAAAACGAGCTTGAAAAGACGAATTGAAGTCAATTCCGTGCCAACTAAAACGATCAATTATGTTTGCCCAAGTTAAAGCGTGTGAAAATTTGTCTTTAGCAAAAATAAAGGGATCACCGCTGGAACCAGAAGTTTTGTTAACGTATATATTCTTTAAAGAAAATCCCGTTGAAAGTCTTTCAATCAAAGGTTTTTGAAATTCTTTCTTGGTTATCACTGGCAAATTTTTCCAAGTATTGAAAGTCGTTTTCCCAACCAATTCTTCATAAAAGGAATTATTTTTTAAATGAAAATCAACAATTTCTTGTTTTTTGTTTTCAATATAATTTCCAAATTCTTGTTCGGGAATGGATTGGATTTTTTGCAACTCGGCTTTGGCTTCCCGCATAGGAAAACCGTTAATTAAGAGCGAAAAATCGAAAAGTTTGAACATTTAGGCTACTTTTTGAAAATCAAATTTCTTGATAGATTCTAATTCTTGTTTTTTGTTTTCGGTTTCTTCTTCTATGTCGAAATCATCTTGAAGACCTAACCAAAATTTGGCAGAATTTCCAAAATAGTGACTTAATCGCAAGGCGGTATCGGCAGTTATTCTTCTGTTTCCCTTGATGATTTCAGAGATTCTGGTTTGTGGAATTTTCAAATCTTTGCACAAACGGTAAGAAGTGATTTCCAAAGGAATCAGAAACTCTTCCAGCAAAATTTCGCCTGGATGTATATTTTTAAGCTTTTCCATAATTTTAAGTTTTTAATGATAATCTACAATTTCGACATTAGTGGCATTTCCATTTTCCCAAATAAAAATAATACGCCATTGGTTGTTAATTCTAATGCTGTAATAGTCTTTCAAATTGCCACTTAATTTTTCTAATCTATTCGAAGGCGGAATTCTTAAATCAATCAAATCTTGGGAGTTGTTGAGCATTCTCAGTTTTCTTCTGCCCATTTGTTGAATCTCTATCGCAGGTTTTTTTACTACAATCCCATTCCAGATTTTTTCGGTTTCTTTAGATCCAAATGAAATTATCATACCTTTCGCGTTACTAACGTCAAAAGTAAGTAAAAAAAATTATTTTTTCAAATTAAAACAGACTATTTTTGCCAAACTCAATAAAAACAACACAATGACAATTTTACTTTTAGGTTCAGGAGGAAGAGAACACGCTTTTGCTTGGAAAATGATTCAAAGTCCGCTTTGCGACAAATTATTTGTAGTACCAGGAAATGCAGGAACGGCTTCAATAGCTACAAACATTGATATTAGTGCAACCGATTTTGTTGCTATAAAAGCATTGGTTCTTAAAGAAAATATCGAAATGGTAGTTGTTGGACCGGAAGATCCGTTGGTAAAAGGGATTTTTGACTTTTTTAAAAACGATACTGATTTAAAAGATATTCCAGTTATTGGACCCTCAAAATTAGGAGCCACTTTAGAAGGAAGTAAAGAGTTTGCCAAGGAATTTTTGATGAAACACAACATTCCAACAGCCGCTTATGATAGTTTCACTGCCGAAACGGTGGAAAAGGGATGTGATTTTCTAGTTACTTTGCAACCTCCTTATGTTTTAAAAGCAGATGGATTGGCTGCTGGAAAAGGGGTTTTGATTATTCAAGATTTGGCGGAAGCCCAGCAAGAATTGAGAAACATGCTTGTTGGTCAAAAATTTGGAGCCGCCAGTTCAAAAGTAGTTATCGAAGAATTTTTGGATGGAATAGAATTGAGTTGTTTTGTTTTGACAGACGGAAAAAGCTATAAAATATTACCAACTGCCAAAGATTACAAACGCATCGGCGATGGCGACACCGGTTTGAATACGGGTGGAATGGGCGCAGTTTCTCCAGTTACTTATGTTGATGCCGTTTTGATGGAAAAAATAGAAACACGCATTGTAAAACCGACAATTGAAGGTTTCCAAAAAGACGGAATCGAATACAAAGGTTTTGTATTTATTGGATTAATTAACGTAAATAATGAACCAATTGTCATTGAATACAATGTGAGAATGGGAGATCCAGAAACGGAAGTCGTTGTTCCAAGAATGAAATCGGATTTGGTGGAATTATTTTTGGCTGTAGCCAATGAAAAACTGGATGAATTTGAATTAGAAATTGATGAAAGAAGCGCTACGACTATTGTACTAGTTTCAGGCGGATATCCTGAAGATTTCGAGAAAGGAAAAGTTATTTTGGGATTGGAAATGATTGAAGATTCGATTGTTTTTCATGCAGGAACGAAACTAGACAATGGAAACGTGGTAAGTAATGGCGGACGAGTTTTGACGGTAACTTCATTTGGAGACAATTTTGAAGAAGCCATAAAAAAATCTTACCAAAATATAGACAAACTACATTTTGATAAGATGTATTTTAGAAAAGATATTGGGAACGATTTAAAATAGTTTCCAGTATCTTTTAGTTTTACTTAAAATATTATTTCAAGAAAGAGTGAGCGGTAGTATCTTGATTTTCTTCTCCGTTTTCTTCGTGTAGTTTCAATTGCTTACACCAATATACGATAGCAACAGCACAAATGGCCATAAAAATCCAATTGATAAGATTTGCAGCAAACCAATGAGTAAGTTCTAATTGTCTTAGAAAATCGTGGAGAATAAAAAAAATGTTTTCAAATAACCATTGAATTCCATCAAAAAATGTTTTCATCTTAGTACAAGTATTATATTTACATTCGCAAAAGTATAAAATATCCTTATGATTACAAGTGTTTTTAAAAAAACTACACCAATAAATTTGTTTTTGGTCGTAATTTTAATGCTGGTTTTCTTTTTAATCTATCAATTTCAGGATTTATCTTGGACAAATTCTTTTGTTTTTATTTTAAAAAAAGCGGGTTTGTTCCTTATTTTACTAGGATCTGTTTTCATCGCAAATTTCATCGCAAAGAAAAATGGATTGGTTAAAGACAGTAGCTATACGATATTTTTTTACTTTTTGTTTTTACTATTTTTTCCTTCCATTTGGAGCGATACGAACTTAATCGCTTCTAATTTTTTTATTTTACTGGCTCTAAGAAGATTAATTTCGTTGCAATCCTTGAAAGCGTCCAAAGAAAAAATATTTGATGCATCGCTATGGATATTTATTGCTTCTTTATTTCACTTTTGGAGTATTCTATATATTGTTTTAGTCTTTATTTCGATCATTTTTCACGTTGCTCGCGATTACAGAAACTGGATTTTACCGTTTATTGCTTTATTTGCTGTTACCATTCTTTCCATAGGTTATTCCTATTTATTCGAATATGATATTTTGGGATACATCAATCAAAGTACCGTTATTAATTTCAATATTGATTACTTTACAAATAATTACCAAAATAGTGCGTTTTCAATTTACTTAACGGTAGCCTTATTTTTTTTAATTTCTATGTTTGCATCACTTCCTAACAAACCATTATTATTAAATTCTTCGTTCAAAAAAATAATAACTGCTTTTTTTATTGGTATCGTAATTTTTGTAATTACATCTAATAAAAGCAATGATATGTTGATTTATACTGTTGCACCTTTATCAATTATGGCAACAAGTCATATCGAAGTGAAGCAACTTCAGTTAAAGCAAGAACTGGTTTTGGGCATATTAATTCTTTGTAGTTTTTTTGCGTTTTTCTCTCAATTATAATTTATTTCCGTAGGCCAAATCACCTGCATCGCCTATTCCAGGAATGATGTATTTTTTATCATTCAATTTTTCGTCAAGAGTGGCAACCCAAAGATGGCAGGAATCAGGCAAATGTTTTTCAAGATAGGAAATTCCTTCTGGAGCGGCAATAATTACGGCAATGTGAATCTCTTTTGGAAGTCCTTTTTCCATTAATTTATTAAAAACCGCCACCATCGATTGACCTGTGGCAAGCATTGGGTCAATTAAGAGCAAGGTCTTATTTTCGATATTGGGAACTGCTTGATACTCCACCAAAATATCAAAAAATTCATCGTTATTAGGATGATGTCTGTAGGCAGAGACAAAACCATTTTCGGCATTGTCAAAATAATTTAGAAATCCCAAATGAAGCGGCAAACCGGCTCGAAGTATCGAACATAAAACTAATTTATCTTCAATTTCAGTTGTTTTTTTGATACCCAGTGGTGTTTGAATTTCAATATTTCGATAATGCAAGTTTTTGCTTAATTCATAAGCCATTACTTCGCCAATGCGTTCGATATTTCTTCGAAAACGCATACTGTCGTTTTGGACATTCACGTTTCTAATTTGACCAAGAAAATGATTAAGAATACTATTGTCTTCTGATAAATAATGTGTTTGCATAGTGATTATTTGTAATTTGTAAATTAAAATTTAGGAATATCGCAAAAAAGCGGCTAAAGTTCTTCCTTTTTTTATAGACTATAAAAGTATAAAAAGTATCTTTGTAATTATAAAATATGAAAGATATGTTTTCAAAATTAGCTTATTCCGTTTTCGAACAAAGTATTCGCGATTATCATCAATTTGATAATGTAGATCAACCGATTAATAATCCTTTTCCAAAAGAAAAAATAGAACATTTATTGTATTTAAAAAATTGGATTGACACTGTTCAATGGCATTTTGAAGATATTATCCGTGACCCAAATATTGATCCTGTTGCCGCTTTGACTTTGAAAAGAAGAATAGATGCTTCCAATCAAGAGCGTACAGATATGGTGGAATATATTGACGGTTATTTTCTTCAAAAATTTGATCAAGTTGTAGTGAAAAATGAAGCTAAAATCAATTCTGAAAGTCCCGCTTGGGCATTTGACAGATTGTCTATTTTAGCCTTGAAAATTTATCATATGCAAGAAGAAGCCAATCGTGCCGAAGCTTCGCAAGATCATAGAGATAAATGTCAACTAAAATTGAATATTTTATTAGAACAAAGAACTGATTTGTCAACCGCTATTGAAGAATTGCTAACCGACATCGAAAACGGCGATAAATTTATGAAAGTGTACAAACAAATGAAGATGTACAATGACGATGATTTGAATCCTGTTTTGTATCAGAATAAGAAATAAAAAAATATTTTGAACCATTAAGGTATTAAGATAATTAAGCAAAACTTAACGAATCTTAATACCTTAATGGTTTTTAAACATTACTTAATTTGTCAAAAAAAATCAAACATATAGCGGTATTCAGACTTTCTGCAATGGGAGATGTGGCTATGACGGTTCCTGTTTTGAGTGCTTTTGTTCAGCAAAATCCCGATGTAAAAGTTACGTTTGTCTCTCGACCCTTTTTTAAACCTTTTTTTGAGGGAATTCACAATGTTTCTTTTTTTGCTTTCGACGAAAAAAAACGACACAAAGGATTCCTTGGCTTATTGCGGCTTTTTAAAGATTTGAAGAAATTAAATATTGATGCTTTTGCTGATTTGCACAATGTTTTGCGCTCTAAAGTGGTTCGAACACTTTTTGCTTTGAACCGAAAAAAAGTTGCATTTGTTGATAAAGGCAGAACCGAAAAAGCCGCATTAACAAGAGTGGAAAACAAAATTTTCAAACCCTTGACTACGATGTTCGAAAGACATGTTAAAGTTTTTGAAGAGCTTGGTTTTAAAGTAGATTTATCAAATCCTTCCTTTCCTGAAAAGGCTGTTTTAGATGCTGAAGTTCTTGATTTTATTAAGGAAAAAACCCCAATAGCTTTCGGGAAAAAACTGATTGGAATTGCGCCATTTGCACAGTATGATTCCAAAGTGTATCCTTTGGATTTGATGCAGGAAGTTATCGACCAATTGGCAGCGAATAAAACCCATAAAATTTTGCTTTTTGGTGGCGGAAAAAAGGAAATAGAACTCCTAAAGTCACTTTCAAAGGACAAAGAAAATGTTCTTGTTGTTGCTGGTCAACTTAAATTTCATCAAGAATTGCAACTCATTAGTAATCTGGATGTAATGCTTTCTATGGATTCTGGAAATGCCCATATTGCGGCAATGTTGGGTGTTAAAGTCATCACACTTTGGGGTGCAACTCATCCATTTGCTGGATTTTCTCCTTTTAATCAACCGTTAGAAAATGAATTAGTTTCGGATAGGAATTTGTTTCCAAAATTACCTACTTCAGTCTATGGAAATAAAAAAGTGGAAGGTTATGAAGATGTAATGCGAACGATAACCGTTGATTCTATCGTACAGTCTTGTATGTAACTATTTAGTTTACAGTTTTGTCTCAACAAACCTTTATTCCTGTTCGTCAGATAAAATTTTATTCATTTTTTAACAACAAAATTTCCTACAGTTTATTAATATAATACTACTTTCGCCGTTAAATGTCTTAGGTTTTGCAACCAATAGCGTATTTAATTAGAAAAAAACATTGCTTTTTTCAGTTAAGTTGCTTTTTGGAATGGTGCGACTAATCCAAAAAAAATATTTATGCCAAAAATTACTTTAACAATTTCGATCTTGTTCTTATTTTCGCTTTCAGCTTTTTCTCAAAAAGCAAACCTTTCGGGTATTTTAAATGAAAGTGGCGAAAAAACTCCTGTTTACAATTCGGTTGTGGCCTTACTAACGCCAGTAGATTCTATTTTATACAAGTTTACCCGATCTGACAAAGAAGGAAAGTTTAGTCTCAAAAATGTAAAAGCTGGAAATTATATTATGATGACAGCGCATAGTCAATATGCTGATTATGTAGATGCCATAACGGTTGGAGAAAACGATAAAAAGTTAGGGACAATTACGTTGTTAAGCAAAATTAAACTGCTACAAGAGGTAATTATTAAAACGGGATCTATTCGAATTAAAGGCGACACGACCAGTTATAGGGCAAGCGATTTTAAAGTAGAAGCAAATGCAAATGTTGAGCAGTTATTAAAAAAACTACCTGGAATACAAGTCGATAAGAATGGTGTCATAAAAGCCATGGGCGAAACAGTTGAAAAAGTATTAGTAGATGGTGAAGAATTTTTTGGTGATGATCCTGGGATGGCAGTAAAAAACTTGCGTGCCGATGCGGTAAAAGAAGTACAAGTTTTTGATAAGAAAAGTGATCAAGCCGAGTTTACAGGTATTGCTGATGGCGAAACAAAAAAAACCATTAACCTGAAATTAAAAGAAGATAAAAAGAAGGGTTATTTCGGAAAAATAGATGCAGCAAATGGACCTCAAACCGACATCGATTCCAGATACAATACGAATATTTTGTTTAGTGATTTTAAAGGGAAAAGGAAATTATCAGCTTTTTTATTGAATGGCAACACAGGTCAAGATGGACTAGACTGGCAGGATAGTAATAAATATGGAGCAGGTAATGACAATGTAAGTATGAGTATGGATGACGATGGAAATGTAAATTATGAATGGACCGGCGGTAATACTGATGATGAACCTAATGTGGATACTCAAAATGGGTTTATCAAAAACACAAACGCTGGTTTACAGTACAATAACAAGTGGAATGATAAGCAAACATTGAATCTATCGCCAAAATATAACAATCAAATTTACACCAACAATAATAGTAGAATTACGCAGACACAAGTGGGAGAATCGCAATTAAACGAAAACACAGCGACTATAAGTAATGTAAACAGAAGTAATTTTAAACTAAACGCAACTTATGATGTAAAATTAGACACCATAAATTCCCTTAAATTTACTGCAAAAACCAATTTTTATGCCACTGATAGCGATGAATTAACAAACGGATCTATTACAGGAAATGGCGGATTGTTAAAAAATAAACAAGAAAAAATGTTCACTACAAATTCCGATAAGCAATCCTTGTTTGCTAGTGTTTTGTTTAAACATAAATTCGCCAAAGCACGACGTACTTTTTCTGTAAATAGTAGTTGGAACAGCCTGAGTACGAATTCAAATAATTTTTTAAAATCTTCTAACGAAAGTTACGATGGAGGCGTTTTTTCTTCTAAAACTGATGTTGATCAAAACAAAATAGGAGATAAGACAAATCAAAGTGTTGCAGTAAACGTAACTTATACGGAGCCAATTAGCAAGAATTTTGCACTTCAATTTGCACATCAAATTACGTATAATACTGGCGACAGCAATTATTTAACCTATGATTATTCGAATGTAACCGGCAAATATGATTTGGTTAACACGTCATTATCAAACGAGTTTAAGCAAACCATAACAACCAACAAACCCAATTTAAAATTGAGTTATAATTCCAAAAAGATAAATTATAGCTTTGGAAGTGGTTTTGGTTTCACCTCATTTGATTTACAAGATCTGACTTTAAACAAGGAATACAAACGCAATTACACTAATTTATTTCCTGCTGCAAATTTCACTTACAAATATAAAAGCAATAGTAATTTACGTTTTAATTATCAAGGAGCAACCAAGCAGCCAACTATCGATCAATTGCAACCTTTAAGAAACAATCAAGATTTTTTTAATCAAATTATTGGTAATCCAGATTTAAAACAATCTTTTACAAATAGTATAAACTTGTCCAATAATAGTTATAGTATTTTGACAGAATCGCAATTCTACCAAAGCATTTCGTTTAGAACTACTTCTAATTTAATTACTTACAATAGAGATATTGATCCAGAAAGTGCGAAAACAACTTCCAAACCTATAAACACAAATGGTAATTTTTCAGGAAATTTTTATTTTGGATACGGATTTAAAGTTAAAAAAATAGACCTGCAAGTTTATGTTAATCCATCCTTAAGCTACAACAAATCGGTACTTAGTATTAATAATATAATTAATGATTCCAAAACTTTAAATTCAGGAGTATCAATCTATTTGAATAAATCTAAAGAAAAGAAATACGATTTAAGCTTAAGCAATACCTTTTCAAATAACAGAAATAGTACTTCGCAAAACGATGAAATAAAATCATTTAACACCAATAACTTGAGTTTGGATGTAGGAGTTTATATCAAAGAAAAATGGAAATTATCTACAGATTATAATCTCTTTTCACGCCAAAAAACAGTAGATTTTCAATCCAATCTCACTAATCAATTATGGAATGCAAGGCTGCAACGAACTTTCAAAAATGATGAGTTTACGGCTTACATTTTGGTCCGAGACATTTTGAATCAAAACATTGGCATAAAAAGATATGTTTATGAAAATGTAATAGGTGAGGAGCGAAATGACAGACTCAAAAGATATGCTATGTTAGGCTTTACCTGGAATTTTAAAAACCGAGGAGAAACCACAAAAAAATAATAGTCTAATATAGAAAACAACAAGACAAAAGGAAGTTCAAAGATTCCAAATCTAATTATCTAAAAGTCTAAAAAGCAACATATGAAATCAGTACTTTTTTTTATTGCAACAATCATTTTCACAACTTCAACAATAGCGCAACAATTTGTAGATAAGGCAGTTGTTGAATATGAAGTAAATACTAATCTCAAAAAAACGATGAGTAATGACAATTGGGATGAGATGATGAAAGACAACATGTCTGACTTAAAAATATCTTATTTCACTTATACTTTTGAAGACAACAAAAGCATCTACAAATTTGATCGATGGAGTCCAAAAACAAGAATTCCAAAACGCGAAAAAGATGCAGATGAAGAAAATAGTTGGTATTTTGATTTTACAACAGGAAAAATGAATATGCAAAAACAAATAGTGGGAACTAATTTTGTAATTGTTGATAGCATTCCAAACATACAATGGAAAATCACAAATGAAAACAGAGAAATAGCCGGTTATAACTGCCGAAAAGCCGTGGGTAAAATAATGGATGACGTTTATGTATTTGCTTTTTACACAGACGACATCACTATTTCTGGCGGTCCATGTTCTATAAGTGGTTTACCGGGTTTAATTTTGGGACTTTCAATTCCGAGATTATACACGTCATTTATAGCGACTAAAATAGATGTAAATGTCAGTAACAAAGCGATACTTAAACCCATAACAGCCAAAAAAACTTATGATTTAAAGGAATTGAAAGTTTTGATGGAAGACAAAACTAAGGATTGGTTTAGTTATGGCGAAGACAAAGAAGAAAATAAAAGACAAAAAAACCTTTTTATGTGGAATGCTTTTTTGTAAGTCTTTAAATCTGTTTACTGAAAACTAAAAACTGATTCACAGCCAAATTCCATTTTCGCGACATCTCACAATCAAATAGCGTTTTAAGTTCGAAATGGATTCTTCAAAATCAGGCGGTTCTAATCCAAATCGTATAAATTCTTTTTGTTGTTTTTCGGTTTCTTCGCAGGCTTTCACAATTTCTTTGAGCATATCAAGCATAAGGAGCTGCTTGTTTTGGCTTTGATCTAGTTTTAAATCCACCAGTTCGTCTTGCAACTTTTCGCAATAGTCCATAAGTTGTTCTACTTCGGGTTCATCCAGAAGAAATTCCTTATTTTTAAATAGTTCGCGAGGTTTTTTCATTTGAATTTATTAGAAAAAATGGATGGGATTTAACTTATATCCAATTAAGTTTGTCATTCAGAGGAACTAGGAATCTCAAGGTTGTAAAGAATTGTTTTGATAAGATTCTTAGTTCCTTGAATGACAAAAATTACTTACTCCAATACCGAATAATCTCCAATGCTGATACTTGTAAAATTACCATCAAAACTGGCGTGACTTCCTATCATCGCATTATCCAACTTGGCGTTTTTTATATGCGAATGCGTTTGTATTAAACTGTTTTTTATCGAACTATTGTTTACGTGACATCCGTTTCCTAAAGAAACATTTGGACCAACGGTTGCGTTAATCAAAACTACATTTTCACCAATATAACACGGTGGAATGATTGTTGAATTCTCTAATTTTACATCAAAATCCACTAAATGTTCGCCATCGTTGTGCAAGAAACCCAACATTCTGGAATTGGTTTCAACCGTAACATCTTTGTTTCCGCAATCCATCCACTCGGCGACTTCTCCAGGAACAAAAATCATACCTTTCGCCATCATTTGTTTGATTCCGTCGTTAATTTGATATTCGCCACCGTTAATGATATTATTGTCTAAAACGAATTGCAACTCGTTTTTTAGAACAGCTACATCTTTAAAATAGTAAATTCCGATAACGGCAAGGTCGGAAACAAATTCTTTTGGCTTTTCAACCAATTCAATAATTTGATTGGCTTCATTTAAATTGACTACTCCAAAAGCTTCTGGTTGCGCTACTTTTTTTACCCAAATCACCGCATCGGCATTTTGATCTAAATCGAAATCGGCACGAATCAAGGTGTCAGCATAAGCGATAACCGCTGGTCCACTCAAAGAATCTTTGGCACACATAATGGCGTGACCTGTTCCGAGTGCTTCATTTTGGTAATAAATGGTTCCTTTTGAACCTAATTTTTCGGCAATGTTGATTAAGTCTTCTTCTACTTTTTTTCCAAAACTTTCGTGAATGATAAAGGCAATTTCTTCAATTTCTTGATTCAAAACGCCTGCAATGTCTTCGACTAATCGGTGAACGATTGGTTTTCCAGCAATTGGAATTAAAGGTTTCGGAATGGTTAATGTGTGAGGTCTTAATCTGGAACCACGTCCAGCCATTGGTACTATTATTTTCATATTTTTATGTCATTGCGAGGAACTAAGCAATCGCATCCTCTTGATTATTTATTTTTGTTGTTTTTTGCCACAGATTTAACGGATTAAACCGATTTCCACGGATTTTTTTATTATTATACTCTCATTTGTTTATCCAATTTGTGTATTCTAACCAATCTTTTAAATAATATTCTTTTAATTTACTTGATTCAATTTCTTTCATTCCGACAAAACCAATTTTAGAAATTCTTGGATATTCTGCTTGAGATATTACATCCCGATAATCGAAATTACACATTTCAATATAGGAATCAATCTTGCTCAAATTACCATTAGTTACTTTAAGTACAGCTGCCGAAAGCCTGTTTTGACCTTTTAAACTATCACTTTTAATTAAGTTTAGCTTTTGTTTTACAATTTCATAACTCTCAGGATAATCTCTTCGGATAAGTTTTTCAAGTACCTCTTTAGATATTTCTGCAACAGGTTGATTTCCCAAATATTTTATTTTTAGTTTCTCAAACATATTACTTCATTTTATACTCTAATAACTCACAACTACTTCACTCCAGTACTCCCAAATCCTCCCTCTCCCCTTGACGTTTCTGATAGTTCTTGCACTTCATTCCATTCGGCTCTTTCGTGTTTTGCGATGACGAGTTGGGCAATGCGTTCGCCATTTTCGATAACGAAAATTTCATTGGATAAGTTGACTAAAATCACACCTATTTCTCCACGATAATCGGCATCAACGGTTCCAGGCGAATTGAGAACTGTAATTCCTTTTTTGACAGCTAAACCGCTTCTAGGTCGCACTTGTGCTTCAAAACCTATTGGCAATTCGATGAAAAGACCAGTTTTAACGATGGTTCTTTCCAATGGTTTTAAGATTATGGAATCCGTTAAATTTGCTCGCAAATCCATTCCTGCCGAAGCGATGGTTTCGTAGTTGGGCAAGTCGTGTTGCGATTTATTGATGATGTTAATTTTCATTACTAATTTGTTTTGAATAAAAAAATGGATGCGTTGCAACTTTTTCTTTCTACTTATTTTCGTTTTAGGATTCCTAAAATAGTTTCTTTTTCGTTGTAATAAACAAAATACATAAACCCGATCAATAAAGGAATTCCAACGAAATAATTTTCTCTAAATCCGTAGAAAGAAATCACAGAAAACAAGATGGACAATCCCAAATAACCCCCTATTTTTTCCATATCATAAGGAATAGGATAATATTTATTTCCGAGTATATAGGAAATAACCATCATACTTCCATAAGCTGCAATAGTGGCAATTGCCGAGCCATAATAGCTGTATATTGGAATTAGAAAATAGTTCAAAACCAAAGTTAAAACAGCTCCTACGATAGAAATGTAAGCCCCAATTTTTGTTTTATCTGTGAGTTTATACCAAACCGAAAGGTTGTTGTAAATACCTAAAAAGAAATTCGCCAAAATAATTAGTGGTACGACTTTCATCGCTTCCCAATAGGATTTGTTGTCCAGCAATAAAATTTTTAAAACATCAGCAAAAACAATCACGCCAAGAAGAATCAACGAACCCAAAATGACAAAATATTTGGTAATCACGGCATAAGTCTGCGGTGCATTTTCGCTGGTCGAATGACTAAAAAAGAACGGTTCGATTCCCAATCGAAAAGCTGTGGCAAACAAAACCATAAATAATCCGAGTTTGTAACAAGCAGAATAGGCTCCGACTTCGGATTTGGCAATATTTTCTGGAAGTAAATAACCCAATAGAATTTTATCAAAATGTTCGTTGACTGCAAAAGCGATTCCCGCTACAAGAATTGGCAAACCATATTTCATCATTTTTTTCCAAAGTACCTTGTCGAAATTCCGATTCAAGGAAAGATAATTGGGCGAAAGAACAATTAATGTTAGCAAACTCGCCAATAAATTAGCGATGAATATATAAGCAATTTCAGAGTGTTCTACATATAAATTGTCAAAGAAAGAATGTGGATTGTTTGTCGCTAATTTTGGTAAATACAGTAAAAAGAAGATGTTGAGAATCAAGTTGACCATCACGTTTCCTATCTTGATGACAGCATACATAATTGGGCGTTGATTGGCTCGCAGTTTCGAAAAAGGAATAATTACCAAAGCATCCAATGCCAAAATCCAAATCGAATAAGTAATGTATTGCACATCGACATTGGCCCAATTTGCTAAGGAATTCCTATAAATCAAGGCTCCAAAAAGGAATAAAATGGTTGACCAAAATATAGAGATGGTACTGGTCGCAATCACATTTTGTTTGTCTATTTCGGAATTATAAAACCGGAAAAAGCCCGTTTCCATTCCGTAAGATAAAATTACGTTGAAAAAAACCATCCAAGATAGCAGAATAGAAACTTCACCATATTCGGCTGTGGGCAATATTCCCGTGTACAATCGTACCAATAAAAAACTCAACATTCGCGGCAATACTGTTGCCAGTCCGTAAATTGCTGTTTGTTTGAAAAGATTTTTATATAATCCCAAGAGTGTGTCTTTAAATTTATGAGACAAAAATAACCAATTCTTTGGTTTAATCTTAAATTTATTAATTCATTACAAATTGTTTTTATAACAGACCATTAAGTCAATCCTTCTTCGTTTAATGTTTTAATAAAATGAAAGCCACGCGGATTGTATCCTTGATTATAATAGAATCGATGTGCTGTAAAATTTGCGGTATAAGCATCTAGAACTATCATTGTACAATCTAAATCTTCTGCTTTTTGATTAACAAAATCGGTTAGCATTTTTCCAATTCCTTTGGAACGGTGTTCGGGATGAACAATAAAATTATCGATTTCTAAATATTTGCCCGACCAAAGTTTAATTCCGTACCAACAACCCGTTAAACCAACGCATTTTTCTTGATCAAAAACGGCAATTTGAGTATAATTTCGGGTGATCATATCCTGCAGAAACTCTTTGTATTTTTCGGCTGAAATGTTAGGATATAAATGTTGCATCATTTCTATTTGTGCAAGCATTTCTTCGATAGTAGTAAGTTCGATGGTTTTCAAAATTAATGTGTCTTTGAATTATTGGATAAAATTAAGCAAAAAAAAGTCCCGCAAATGCGAGACTTTGAAACTTATTTAAAATGTTTTTAGTTTTTGATAATCTTAAGGGTTTTAACTATATTTCCTTGTTTCAACACAACGATATAAACTCCTGTATTATAATTATTACCTAAAACTTGGTCGTTGATGTCTGCATATTTGACAGTAAGCGATTCTACTTGTCTTCCGGTTACATCGTAAGTAATTACTGCTACATCTTCGTTACTTGAAGAGCTGTAATTTAGTTTGAAATTGCTTACCATTGGATTCGGATAAGCTGTTAAAAAACCTGTATCTGAGTTTGAAAATGAAGTTGTACCTAACAAGGCAACTAAACTTGGATCTGTAAAATCGGCGCCAGTCAAAGCAATAGAGCCTGTTGCAGGTCTATAATCTAAACCTGTATAAACTTGAGCATTTGTTAAATCGTATGGTTTTGTAAGCAATCCAGCGTTTGTAGAAACCGTAGTATTATTACCAGCTGCATACCAAGTGGCAACATTAAAACTTGCATTGTTACCAGAAGCATTTACATAGGCCACTTTTCCTGAAGTATTTGCAGCCATAATGTTATTCTTAAATTTCAATTCATTATTTAAGGCATTGGTTTCTGTTGTAAGTCCGTCAACGTTAAGTCCGTTGTTATAATCCATAAAGATGGTATTAAAAATCTTTTGCTTTGAATTTCTTCTCAATTGTGCATCTCTACCAAAACCGTTGGCGATTGTTCCACCATTTGGCAAAGTAACTCTGTAATGTGGCCCTATGATCGTAACATTAGAGAAAACAGCAGCTGTAAATGGAGTTGTAGGGTCACTTGTAGCATTGTTGTCTGATTCAAATCCGTTTGATGTAGAAATTGATGGGTTATCTGAAACTTGAGGGTCTCTTACTCCTAAACAAAATTGAACGTTTCCGCTAAATCCATTATCTGTATCAAAATCATCGTCTAAACCTCTAAAAGCCACTAAGTGCTTACAGTTTACTGTGCCACCAAACCATTCGAAGGAATCATCATTGGCATGAGATACTTGAACATAATCTATGGTTGTTCCTCTTCCAACTGCTCCGAATGTTAATCCGTTGATTTCTGCATTTGGCGCATAAACATAACCGGCAAATTCTATACGAACATATTTTAAAGTTCCTGAACTGTCATTATCATCTGGGGTTAAACCTCCACCAAATTCAGTATCCGCGCTTGTTGGAATTCCTTCGATATTATTTATTCCGTTATTAATGTTGTAGGATGCTTTTCCAAGTAAAACTACTCCTCCCCAATCTCCAGTTAGTCTTTGTCCTGCAGGTTGATCTGAGGTAAATACTATTGGGCTTGTTGCTGTTCCAATTGCATTTACTTTGGCTCCTTTAGTAACAAACAAACCTGCACCAGTTGCTGTGTGATCTCCTTTGATTACAACTCCTGGCTCAATAGTAAGTATAGCGTTGCTTTTTACATAAATTTGACCTTTCAAATAATAAGTATTTCCTGCTGTCCAAGTAGTATTTGTAGTAATATTTGCAGTTACATTCACATTTGTTGCAGGATAAACCGCATTTTGTGGATCAAAATTGGTCCAAGAATCGGTCCACATTGCCTCTGGGGCTGGAGCAAAAGCACCTCTGTAAGTAGTTGCAGTAAATTGTGCAAAACCAGCGCAACTTACTAATAAAAGCATCGATAAAATGTAAATTTTTTTCATTGTTTTTTTTATATTTGTTATTAGACAAACTTAGTGTCGATGTGTGATTTTAAGGTTATCTAAATAATATAGAAACATTACCATTAGGTTAGTTAATTGTTAATTCGTTTTGGGTTTAATTTATTATACCAAGCTTAAATAGAAAATGTGTTTATCTCTTACTTTCATAGGCATCCAGCCTGATAAATCAGATCGAATATGCTTTATGCAATTGGTGTGACAATTGGAATTGAACCCCTTTTAAATGAAAAAACCTTGAAGAATCATCTCAAGGTTTTCTTTATAAAAATTAATTTATAAAATGATCACATTAGAATACTTTTAGAAGTTATAATTTAAAGTTAGTGAAAAGGTACGACCAAATTTTGTACTCCAAATTAGATCATCTTCTTTACTATTGTATCCATTTTTGTTTTGTGAATCACCAATAAAAACAGAATTTGTAGCAGCGGCAAAACCTTTAATTTTTGGTGTACTAGCTACATCATAATTTTGATAAATAATCAAGTCTTGAGCCAATATATTTTGAATGTTTAATTTCAATTCTAATTTGTTATTTAAAAATGTTTTTGCCAATTGATAATCTAAAAATGCTCTACTTTTTTCCCAATATGCAGGTACAGAACCTCCCGTAGTTTGATTTCCGTGTATGTTGATTCTGCTGCCTATTTTATTCAAATTTAAGGAAGATGACCACCCTAATTCTTTATTAGAATATTGCAATCCAGCATTAAAAACATAGGGAGATTGTCCCTGCATTGGAATATCAACAAGTGTTGCTGATTGCACTAAGTTGGAAATATCTACTTTTGATCGAATGACTGCCAAGTTGGAGAAAAAAGTTAAATCATCCAATATTTTAGTGTCTTGAGTTCCAATCATTGAACTTAATAAGGTTCTATATTCTAATTCAATTCCAAGGTTTTTTCCTGAATTTGCATTTTTGTACTGATTGGTATTGTTGGCTTGGGCCTGCAATTCAATTGGGTTTTTAAAATACTTATAAAATGTTGAAACTGAAAAAACTTGTCCTTTCCCTGGGAAAATTTCATAACGCAAATCGGCATTATAAACTTCTGCAATTTTCAATTTTGGATTTCCTTCTGTATTAAACTGCGTTCCAGAATCATAGAAAACAAATGGAGCCAATTCTCTAAATTCTGGACGATTTAATGTTTTTGAAGCACTTATTCTTATATTCTGTTTTTTGTTAACACTATAAACAATGTTTACTGAGGGTAAAATATCAAGTTGAGAAGCAGCTACATTTAAAGGGTCTCCGCTGTCTTCATTTGAATTTAATTTTTGCGAATAATTTTCTAGCCTTGCTCCCCAAATAATTCGCAGTTTATTAAAAACATTATCAATCATAATATAAGCAGCATCTAATTTTGATTCTGCTGTATAAGCATCCGTACCTTTTGTAGCGTCAAAAAGTCTTAAACCACTATTATTACCAAGAGCGCCCATATTTGATGCATTGAACAGCGTTTCAACACCTTGAGTTAAAAAATTCGATGAAAATTGTTTGCCACTAAACTGAACATAACCCATTTGTCTGGCATGAAAATTTCTATTCCTAACTTGTGTTAATCCCCCTATTTTTATATCCGCACTAAATGAATCAGAAAAATTAATTTTTTTACTAACATCTACTTTCGTACTATAGATAGATTCCACATTTTTTGAGCTATAAATTGAACCCGAATCATTGGTTCCCACATTTTTTTGTTGAAATGAAGCCGTTGGAGTAGTAAATGTACTATCATCAAGTTTCACATAAGTATATGTATTTCTTCTCTCGTTGGGAACTTCTCTATTCACATTATTAAAAGAACCCACCCAGTTGATTTTTATTTTACTTTCTGGCAAGAAATGGTCTCCCGATAATTGTCCTGAATAAATTTTATTGTTCGAAAAAAATCGAGATGTTACACTTGAATACACTTGATCGTTCACTATTATAGCACCATTTGTATCTAAAACTCTATTCTCTGTGTTGACACTATATAAGTTTTTAAAACTAAAAGAGTTTCTTGCATTTAATTTTAAAGATAGATTGGCTAAAGCTGCAAAAAGGCTTCTAGTTGCGTACCTTTTTTCCAATTGATCCTTTACTAATGCACCTTCAGTTTCAAACTTGCGTCGTACAATTTCATTGAAATCATTCGAAACATTATTTGTTAAAGAGACCAACATCCCTACTCTTTCATCTCCTTTTAATTTAAAATATCTTCCTAAAGTGTATTGAAAACTAGTATTTGGACTAAACGTTTTGTTTTTTAAACTCCAATCCGATTGATACTCTTTTGATAGAGTCACAATTTTTAAAACATTATTTACATCATTAAGATTATTTTGTATTTTTTTAAATTCTTCAGTAGTTGGAAAATCAGATGGTAATCCAATTTTACTATCTTGAGAATACAAACGGTCTTTTCCTGTAGTAATCGTATTATAGGAACTACCTACGGAAATGGTTTGAAAGTTTTTATCAGGGGTAGATTTAGTAATAATTTCAATCACACCTCCAGCAAATTCTCCAGGCAAATCAGGTGAAGCTGTTTTATAAATAACCAAGTTATCAATCATATTTGCTGGAAAAATATCAAAAGAAAATGCTTTTCGGTCAGGTTCAGTACTTGGTAATGGCGCACCGTTTAAATAAGAGGTGTTGTAACGTTCATTTAAACCCCGAACAATTACAAATTTGTTGTCTTGAACACTAGCTCCACTAATCCGTTTTAAGACATCTGAAGTGGTTTTGTCCGGCGTTCTTTTAATGCTTTCGGCAGAAATTCCATCAGAAACCCGAATACTGTTTTTTTGCATTGTTAAAAGTGATTGTACCGATTCTGTTTTGGCTTTAACCGTTTTCACAACAACTTCGTCAAGAACTCCACTCATTTCTGACATTGAAACAGTCAATTCCGTTGCTTCTTTATCGATTACTTCAACCTCAGAAATTATTTTGGTTGAAAATGAAATAAACGAAAACTCTATGTTATATTTTCCAGAAGGTACTTTTCTGAAACTGAATTTTCCTTCAGCATCGGTAAGAGTTGAAAATTTGGTGTCTTTTATGACAACCAAAACGCCAGGCAATGGTTTTCCTGTAGATTCTTCAATTACGGTTCCTTTTATAATGGAAGATTCGTCTGCGCTAGAAGCTGTTATTGTCGCATCTGCTACATAAGTATCTGATGCTGTTGTAGCATTCTGTGAAAACACAGAACGGGTTAAAAATAAAAACACGATAAGGTAAGATAATTTCATTGAACTATTTTTGGTTAAAAATTGCTAGAATTTCACGGCAAAAATACTTTGAATGAAAATTTTGAATGTTACTGACAGATTAACAAATTTTTCAAAAATTCCTCCAATGTTAATTTATAGTTAGTTAAACGATAAGTATATGTTTATTTCCATCCAAGTTAAATTTCATGTAAAATTATTGGGTTTTAAAATCAAAGAAAGCGATTTAAAAAACAGAGAACCAAATGAAACTGACGAAATTTCGCAAATTTTCTAAACGTAAATATGAAGAATACCTGCAAAAATGGAACTGCAACGAAATAAATGAAGCTAATGACAACAAAACGTTCAGGTTACAGACAATTGATTGATAATCAAGGAGCATCCACTGGATCAAGAAAAATTTAGTTTTATTGCTGCCGAGTCATTATTTGTCTAGAAAAAACAAAGTTTAAAGTGCTCTATCAAAAGGAATAGAGACTGTATTTTTAAAAATAAAATAGAACAGTAAATAAAATTAGAATGAAACGGAATTTAATATTTGCTTGGATGCGCTCCAAAAGTTGAACCAACTGCTTTTCTGAAAGCAGAAAGGCAGTCGCTTTTAATAAAAGAAATATTCGATTGCTTTTCAGAATATCACATTTTCAATCACCGATTTTTTTTAATTGGTAACTAATGTTCCGCGTTGTGGTATGGAATGCAGAAAGTTATGAATTTCAAATTTACGAATGGCTACACAAAACACTGCCTCAGATGTCTAAAAAAAAACACAGGGCAACCGTATACTTTTTGTCGTCCGTCACTTCGGGTGTTTTTCAAAAGTAATGCGATAGCTTTACTATTGAAAAATGTATCGAGAAGGCTATTCGAGCTAGTGTTCTCGATATATTTTATTAAAAAAACCTATCGCATTTTTAATAAAACACTCGAACTGATGAAGTAAATTCGAATCATCTTTTTTGTGAATACTTGAATTTATAGCTTTTTGTGTTTTTAACAAAGTATGTGTTTGTCCTGAAAAAAAAACACTAATTTCTTAAATAAACCAATATAAAAAAATACCTTACGCTCTTAAATTCAATAGATTCTTATCTTAGGTTTGAATCTAAAAGGCCTTTAAAATTATTTTAATGTTTTTAAATACTCAGAGCGAAAATTTTAAAACAAACAAGTTATAGGAGCAGCGCATGTTACATCTCTTACAAAATCATTATTTGCGACAAACGAAATACATTCTTACATGTCTGTTTTTACTACTTATTCCGGGAAATTTATTTTCTCAGAACAAATTTCAACTCAGAAAAATTTCAACTTCTGACGGACTCTCGCAAAGTTCTGTAATTGCAATACATCAGGATAAATTTGGGCAAATGTGGTTTGGCACCCGAGATGGACTTAATCGATTTGATGGCAGTAAGTTTACCGTTTTTAGAAACAATGCTTCCGATAAAAATTCCATTAGTAACAACGATATTCTCTCTATTGAAGAAGAAAATTCTGGAAAAATATGGGTTGGGACTTATAATGGTTTAAATCTTTATGACCCTGTTTCCAACACATTTCAGCGATTTTTGCACACTAATAGTAATTACACCATCAGTAATAATGCCATTTGGTCCATTAAGGAAATCAATGATGAAATGTGGTTTGGAACCTCAAAAGGGCTAACAATTTATAACAAGAAAACTAAACGGTTCAATTCCATTTACCATTCAGATACAGATGCAACAACATTGCCCAGCAATTCCATTCTTAGTATTTTAAAAACTAAAAAAGGGGAAATCTGGATAGGAACTACAAAAGGAATCTGCAAACTAATTAGTAGAAAAAACAACCAATTTTATTTTAAAAACTTTCCTTTAAATAATCGTGAAGTGCTCAATATTCAGTTCATTACCGAGGATGATTTTGGAAACCTATGGATTGGAACTAAAAATGATGGTCTTTTAAAAATGGATCAAGCATCCCTTGAATATAGACCTTTTTTGGATGCTGAAAAGTATAAAGAAATCAGTACCGATGTTCGAACTTTGGCCTTTGATAAACAAGGTTCTTTGTGGATTGGAGCTTATGATGGAATTTATATTTATGGAAAAGATAAAGCACTTCAAAAAATTAACAACAGTAATAATAGCAATGGAATTGATAAAGTAAAATCAATATTTGTTGATAAAAAGGGTTCTGTTTGGATAGGTTGTTACTACAAAGCAATTAATATTTGGGATGTTTCCAATGTCAATTTTTCTAATTACAATCAGAATTCTAAAAAAATCCCAATGAGTTTTGATGTAGTTAGTTCGATTATCAAAGACAAAAATCAAAACATCTATTTTGGAACGGAAGGCGGCGGAATAACGGTTTATAATCAAAAAACGGCAGCGGTAAGTTACATCACCAATAAAACGGGGCAACCCTACAAAAATGATATAAAATCTTTATGCCTTTCGGATACTACATTATGGATTGGAACTTTTTTAAAAGGAATTTCTGCCTATAACATACAATCAAAAAGTACAGCAGACAATATAATTGCTCCAGAATTATATGATTTGTTGAAGGAAACGGGCGTGTATTCTATTAAAACGGATGCTAAGGGAATTATTTGGATTGGTAGCTTTGGCAAAGGACTGATTCGTTATAATTCGATTACAAAAGACTATCAAATCATTGGAAACGATAACACAAAAGGAAATTTTTTGACCAATAACATCATCCGAATCATTTTGGTTGACAAAAAAAATAATCTTTGGGTTGGGACTCAAAACGGACTTAATTGGGTTTCCACAAACCATTTAAACACCAACAACTACAACATTAAACACTACTTTTTTGATAATTCGGCTTTATCTGGCGATGATATTTTGACTCTTTTTCAGGACAGTAAGAATACCATTTGGGTTGGAACAAAAGCAAAAGGCTTGCATTATTTTGACGGTAAAAAATTCGTCAAAATCAATTTAAAAATTGGAAATACAGCTGTAACGTCTATTCATTCTATTTTAGAAGATGAAAATAAAAATTTATGGATAACGACCAATCAGGGAATTGTAAAATACAATACAATCCAAAAAAAGATGGTTACTTATGACCAAAAAGACGGTTTGGCAACTAATGAATTCAATGATAATTCGGCCTTAAAACTAGATTCAAATAAGTTTTATTTTGGAAGTCCATCAGGAGCTACCTTTTTTGATGCCAATAAAATTTCCCTGAATAATTATGTTCCGCAGGTCTTAATTACTAATTTAAAAATTCAAAATAAAACCATAAATCCCAATGATGCAGAAAACATTTTGCAGAAAAGTATGATTTATACCAAGAAAATAACATTGGATTATGACAAAGCTAATTTCTCGATAAGCTATGCAATTCCCAACTTTATTCGATCGAAGAATAATCAGTATCGGTATCGCTTAATTGGTTTAGAAAACAACTGGACAACGACGAAAAATTCAGAAGCAACATTTGCGATTCAAAATCCTGGAACCTATGTTTTCGAAATTTTAGGCGCTAATAATGACGGAGTTTGGAATAAAAAATCTACTAATTTAATTATCCAAGTAAATCCTGCTCCTTGGCGAAGCATATGGGCATTTTTAGTATATACTTTAATCATTGGATTAGCTTTATTTGGATTAATTTGGATTATTAAATCGAAAGCCAAACTCAAACAAAAATTAGAGTTTGAGCATCTTGAAAACGAGAGAATAGAAGAGAATAATCATGCCAAACTGGAGTTTTTTACCAATATTTCGCACGAATTTAGAACGCCACTAACATTGATATTAGGTCCTTTGCAGCAAATATTGTCGAATTTTAATGGCAACAACGAAATCTATAAAAAACTATTGGTCATTGAAGGAAGCTCCAACCATCTTTTGAAACTGATTAATAGATTGATGGATTTTAGAAAATTAGAAAACAAGCAAACTACATTGGAATCTGCCAATGGGAATATTGTAGAATTTGCAAAAGAAATCTTTCTGTCTTTTATAGAATATGCAAAAGATGGTGATTATACGTTTACTTTCGAATGTGAAAAAAACGAAATAATGGTCTATTATGACCGTTATAAATTAGAACGTGTTTTCTACAATCTTATCTCAAATGCTTTTAGATACACACCAAAAGGAGGCACAATAAAATTTAAAATCACGCACGACAGTACGAATGTTTTTATCGCTGTAGAAGATTCAGGTGTTGGAATTGCGGATGAACATATTGATAAAATTTTTGATTTATTTTTTGAAATTCCAAACCAAAACAATCCTCAGAAAAACTATAATAAAGGAACAGGAATTGGACTTTCGATCGTAAAAAACAGTGTAAACCTTCATAAAGGAACCATAGCTGTTGTCAATAAAAAAATACCAGGAGTCATTTTTACAGTAAGCCTTCCGCTTGGCAAAGAACATCTTTTAGAAAACGAAATTATTCCCGATTTTAAAATTAGTGATGACATCACACAATACACGGAACAATTAGAAACACCCCAGATTTCAGAACCAGAAAACATTGAAGATTTTATTACTAATGCCGAGAAACAAACTATTTTAATTGTTGAAGATCATAAGGTCTTGAGGGATTTTATGAAAAATCTACTCAAAAACGAGTATAATATTATCGTTGCCGAAAACGGAAAAATAGCTTTAGAAAAAGCTTTAAAACACATTCCTAATTTAATCATTAGCGATGTAATTATGCCCGAAATGGTAGGAACAGAACTTTGTTCTAAAATAAAAGAGAATTTAAAAACCAGTCATATTCCCGTTATTTTACTAACCTCTAGAACCTCTTTGGTTTATAAATTTGAAGGACTAGAAAGTGGCGCCGACGATTATATTAGCAAACCATTTAATTTAATTGAATTTAAACTGCGGGTTAAAAACATTTTGAATTTGGCCGCCCGATTAAAAACCAAGTTCACCAGCACAGATATTTTTGCACCTTCAGAAATAACAGTTTCTTCGCTTGATGAAGAATTATTAAAAAAAGCTTTTAAAATTGTATCGGATAATATTTCTAATGAACAGTTTGACATTCCATTTTTTTGTTCAGAATTGGGAGTCAGTCGTAGCTTATTGTTTTTAAAAATAAAAGCTTGGACTAATTGTACTCCTAATGAATTTATTCAAGAAGTACGGCTAAAACGTGCCGCACAATTATTAGAACTAAACAAACTCAATGTTTCGGAAATTAGCTATAAAGTTGGATTTAACAATCCAAAATATTTTAGCAAATGTTTCCAAAAAAAGTATGGAGAAACTCCCTCTCAATACGCTGACAAATTTTCTCAAAAAACTAACTAGCTTTTAAAGAATTCAGTGTTTTCAAGACTTAAAAGAAAATCTATGGATTTTTGACTACCTATTTTTGGATTTCTATATCGTTGTAGTACTCTACATTTGCCATATGAAATTCAAGGTTACAAAATTCATATTGATACAAATTCTATTAATTGCCCTAATAATTAGTATGAGTTTTTTACTTTTTTATTTCTATTAAACTAACCTTATAAAGCCAAAAATGAATGCTAAGAAATTACAAAATTAAATCGTTTAAATGGTGTTTTCTAGGACTCTTTTTCCTAGCTACTACTATTATGAGTGCACAAGACAGAAAGGTTACTGGGAAAATTATTTCTAGTGATAATCAACTTGGACTCCCTGGTTCAAATGTTCTTATCAAAGGAACTACAAAAAGTGCTTCGGCCGATATTGACGGCTCGTACACAATTCTCGTTTCCGGTAATTCTGCCGTTTTAGTGTTTAACTATGTGGGTTATGAAACTCAGGAAGTTGTTGTAGGAGATAAAACTGTGGTTAATATTACTTTACAATTGGACACAAAAGCGCTACAAGAAGTAGTTGTTGTAGGGTATGGAACTCGTAAAAAAAGTGACATTACTGGTTCTGTATCCTCAGTTTCTGCCAAAGAGTTAACGGCATATCCAACTCTAACTGCTGAACAAGCCTTGCAGGGTCGTGCTGCGGGTGTATCGGTTCAGTCTAATAATGGAGGAGAACCTGGTTCGCCTGTAAAAATCAGAGTACGTGGCGGAACATCAATTAATGCTAGTGGAGATGCACTTGTAGTTGTTGATGGTTTTGCGGGTGTTCCTATGCCAGCACCTCAAGACATTGCTTCGATAGAAGTTTTAAAAGACGCATCGGCTACAGCAATTTATGGGTCAAGAGGTTCAAACGGGGTTATTATGGTAACAACAAAGAAAGGGAAATCTGGAAAAATAGCTATTGAATTTAGCAACTCTACTTCTGTACAATCGGTAAATAATACATTACATTTATTAGATGCAACTCAATATGCTAAATACAGACAAAGTGTTACTCCAGCCTATATTCAGGGGCCAGCAAATACAGATTGGCAGGATGTTATTTTTCGAGAAGGAATAATATCTAATAATCAATTATCATTTTCTGGAGGATCAGATAAAGTGAAATATTATGTTTCAGGAAATTATTTCAATCAAAGCGGAGTTGTAATTAATTCTAATATTGATAAATATTCTATTGTTAGTAATCTTGAAACAGATTTGAGTGATAAATTTAAAATTGGCTTGAATTTGTTTACAAGCAAGCAAAATAAAAGTGGAATTATTTCTCAAGTAGGAACTGCGGGAACTGGTGCTGCAGGAGTAATAACTTCTGCCTATAGATTTATGCCAGATATAGGAATTTATAAGCCAGACGGGACTTATACTACTTCTACTACGGGAGATGAAATTGACAATCCATATTCAAATGCTATGGAAAATGTCTTAGAAACGACTTCAATTTCAAACCGAAGTAATTTCTTTGCCTCTTATAAATTGACTAAGGACTTGGAGTTTAAAACAACTTTAGGTTTAACAAATGATAGTGCACAAACGGGAAGATATATTCCGTCAACATTGGTTGCTGGAAGAAGTGTTAAAGGAACTGCTTCTATAAACAATTTAAGTTCATCTGTTTTTTTAACAGAAAATTATCTTACCTACAAAAAAGAAGTTATAAACAAAGGAATCTTAACGGTTCTTGGGGGTTACTCCTACCAAAAAAGCAACTTCGATAGTTCTAGTGCTGCATCTAGCGGATTTCTGACAAACACTAATTCGTATCATAATTTAGGAGCTGGAACCTTATATTTAAAACCGACTTCTACACTATCCGAAACAGAATTGGTTTCGGCATTTGGAAGATTAAACTTTGATTATAATGAAAAGTATCTGTTTACTGCCACAGTAAGAAGAGATGGTTCTTCGAGTTTTAGTGAAAATTTTAAATACGGTACTTTCCCTTCTGGAGCACTTGGATGGATTGTTAGTAAAGAGCATTTTTTACAAGACAAGAAAATCATTTCAAACCTTAAATTAAGAGCAAGTTATGGGGCAACAGGAAATCCATCAATTGATCCTTATTCAACTTTGTCGCGTCTTTCTGAAGTTTATGATGTAAGCGGTGACGTTATTGTAAATGCAGTTCAATTAACTTCATTAAATAATAGCAATTTGAAATGGGAAACTTCTTACCAACAGGATTACGGAATCGACTTAGGTTTATTTGATAATAGAATAAGCGTAACGGCAGATTATTATAAAACCATCACCAAAGACTTGCTGTTTAACAGACCATTGCCAGGAATTTCAGGAATTGCTTCTCAACTTCAAAATGTAGGAGAATTAGAAAATAAAGGGTGGGAATTAGGAATAAATTCCAAAAACTTTACAGGGCCAGATTTTACTTGGTCAACCAGTTTTAATATTTCTTCTAACAAAAATAAAATCTTAAAATTAGCAGATAATAAAGATTTACTGATTAACTCTACTCCTGGGAATTTCTTGCAAACAGATTCTCAAATATTAAGAGTTGGACAACCAGTAGGTTCTTTCTATGGATTTGTTTATAACGGTGTAATTCAGACAGGAGAGACAGTACTTCCTGGTAATTTTGAGACTGCACCAGGTGGAGAAAAATTTAAAGATGTAACACCAGACGGTAAAATAGATTCGAACGATAAAACAATCATTGGTAATCCAAATCCTGATTTCATTTTCGGATTAAATAATGATTTTGCCTATAAAAATGTTGACCTAAATATCTTTTTTCAAGGTTCAGAAGGAAATCAAATCTTAAATTATTCATTATTAGAATTGGCTTCAGGAGGTATTAACGCAACAACAGAAGTTTTAAATGCTTGGACTCCTACTAACACAGATACAAATGTCCCTGCAAACGTCGCTGGAAGATCTAAGAGAATAACTTCAAGATTTGTTTATGATGGTAGTTATATTCGCTTAAAGAATGTTTCATTAGGGTATAGTTTAAGCGAAAATGTAGTTTCTAAAATGGGTTTAAACAAAGTTCGCTTTTACGTTAGTGCACAAAATCTTTGGACTATTACAAATTATCCAGGAGTTGACCCAGAGGTAAACTATTTGAACGACACCAATGCTAGAAGTAATACCAATTTAGGATTGGATTATGGGGGTTACCCTAATGTGAAAACATTTACACTTGGACTTAATTTAAAATTTTAGTATAACAAATAATATTATGAAAAAATATATAGCCTTATTTTTCTTAGGAATTTTCGCTTTCGGTTGCTCTGATTTAGAAGAAAAGCCAGTTGGAATAATACGTCCAGAAAACTTTTTTAACAATACAGATGACTTACAAGCAGCTGTAAATGGTGCATTTGCTAATATGGCTCACAGTAGTTTTTGGGGAAGGGAATTTTCACTTCCAATAATGCTTAGAGACGACATGACCGATATTGGTGATCGAGCAACTGCGACAGCAAGAATCGACATAAATGATTTTAAAATGAATGATAGTAATGGACTTGTTGCTCTTTCTTGGCCACAATCTTATATCATTATTTCTGCAGCAAATCAAGCTATTGAGGGCGCTAAAAAAACACCCGGTGATCCTGCAAAAGTAAATGCAATTGTTGCTCAAGCCTATTTTGCAAGAGCTTTTACCTACTATCATTTGGTAAGACTCTTCGGAGATATTCCCTATGTTGATTTTGCTATAACTGATGCTTCTCAAGTAAGCACTATATCAAAATCCAAAGCAGCTGATGTTTATGTTAAAATAATACAAGACTTAGAATTTGCAAAAAAATGGCTTGATGATAAGCCAAAAGTAAAAGCGGTTCCTGGAAAAGGCACAGCTGCAGGATATTTGGCGTCTGTTTATCTTACTTTAGGACAATATCAAAAAGCATATGATGAAGCAAAATTTGTAATTACAAACGAAACAAAATTTGGTTTAGGTTTGGATGCTGATTTTCAGGATTTATTTAACTCTGCAAAAACTGCTACAATAAAAGAACCTTTATTTACAATTGATTTTAACAACTTAAATTCAGGTAATTATGGGATCGATTACCAAGCCTTTTTAACTGGTCCTATCCAAGATTTTAGTTATACTTACAGTGCAGGATTTTCTGTAGCAGTTCCTTCTCAAAAAGTATTTGACACTTGGGATAAAAGAGACTATAGAAGAGCGGTAAGTTTTGATACTATTATAAAAAGCAAAACCGGACTAATTTCCCCAATATCTGCAAACACTATTGCACCTAGACCACATATTGCCAAATATTATCGTTTTGCTGGAAAAGCGGGTGCAAACGGTAGAACTTCCCAGAACAACTACATTACCATGCGTTATGCAGAAGTTCTACTAACAGCTGCTGAAGCTTTAAACGAAATTACGCCTGGAACTACAGAAGCCGATGGTTATGTAAACCGAGTTCGCGCAAGAGCCAGAAATAAAGCAGGTAGGACAGTTTCGTTTCCCGCAAATGTAGCTCCTGGAATGTCTCAGGTAGATTTTAAAAACATGGTAATTGAAGAAAGAAGATTAGAATTTGCTTTTGAATATGTTAGATGGTATGACATCAAAAGATTAAAAATAGGAGCACAAGTATTTGGTCCAACAGGTCTTGAACCTCATGCTAATTTTGATTCTACTAGAGATTATTTATTTCCATTACCTGGAACAGAATTACAAATTAATCCTAATTTAAAACCTAACAATACGGGTTATTAAAATTTTATTTAATGAATAAATTTCTATGTGTTATTCTTGGGTTTGCTTTGCTGTTTTCGGCCTGCAAATCCAAGATTAATCCTCAAACTAACGACAATGAAGCTGTAACGGCCAGTGGTCTTCTTGAAAACCGCTACAAAATGTTATTGGATTATCCTGTCGATTCTTTGGCTATGCCTCGAAGTATGAACATTAGATCCAATGTTATCAAAAAAGTTCCTTCAAGAGATTGGACAAGTGGATTTTTTGCGGGCAATCTATGGCAATTGTATCGCTTAACAGGAAAAAATGAGTACAAAGTGCAAGCCCAAAAATGGACTGCTTTTAACAAAAAAGAAAGTGTAAATAAGGCTTCACACGATATCGGTTTTAAAGTGTTTTGTACTTTTGGCGAAGGATTGAAGGTTGAAGATAATGCCGCCTACAAAAAAACTATTATTACAGCTGCTGAAACATTAACCAGTCGTTTCAACAATAATGTTAGATCTATTCGCTCTTGGGACTTTAACAAAGACATTTGGGACTTTCCAGTGATTATAGACAACATGATGAATTTAGAACTCCTGTTTGAAGCAACAAAGCTATCAGGTAATAAAAAATATCACGATATTGCTGTAAAACATGCCAACACTACTTTGAAAAATCACTTTAGACCTGATAATAGTTGTTATCATGTTGTAGTTTATGATACCATTTCAGGTTTGGCAACTAAGAAAGTTACTTGGCAAGGAAAAAACGATGAATCAGCATGGGCACGTGGTCAAGGTTGGGCAGTTTATGGTTTTACAATGTCTTATAGATATACAATGGATAAAAAGTATCTCGATCAAGCAGAAGCGACAGCCAAGTTTTTCATCAATCATAAAAATATGCCAAAAGATGGCATTCCGTACTGGGATTTTAATGATCCTAATATTCCAGATTCTTCCAGAGATGTTTCAGCAGCAACCGTAATGGCTTCTGCTCTCTATGAACTTTATGGCTATACCAAAAACAAAAAATATTTGGCTTATGCCAATAAAGTAATCAAAACATTAAAAACGAATAAATACATTTTAGCCAACAACGTTACTGGTCCTTTTATTTTAGATCACAGTACAGGAAACTATCCTAAAAATGATGAAATTAATGAACCAATTGTATACGCCGATTACTATTTTTTAGAAGCGCTATTAAGACAGAAAGCACTGAAATAATTCAAAGAAATAAAGTGTAGAAAATAAAAAAGGCGATTGAAATTAGTTTCAATCGCCTTTTACTATTTTATAAGAATCTAAACTATCCTTTCAAAGCTTCTGCTCCACCAACAATCTCAAGGATTTCATTAGTAATAGCAGCTTGTCTTGCTTTGTTGTATGTTAATTTCAATTGATCTCTTAATTCGGTTGCGTTGTCTGTTGCTTTGTGCATAGCAGTCATACGCGCTCCGTGTTCAGAGGCAAATGAATCACGAATTCCTTTGTATAATTGTGTTTTCAATGATTTAGGAATCAAAGTCAATACAATTTCTTCTTTGGTAGGTTCAAAAATATAATCTCCTGTCGAAGCTGGTTTAGCTACGCTCAGTTCGCCTTTGGCTCGGGTGTCAGATTTTATTGGTGCTAACGGCAAAAATTGCTCTACTTGAACGATTTGTGTCGCAGCATTTTTAAATTGATTGTAAACTATTTCAATTTTGTCATAGTCACCAGAAACAAATTTCTGAGTCAATGTTTCAGCAATTACAGTAACATTTTCAAAAGTCAAATGATCAAAAACGTGACTTTGATTGTCAACTACAGTAAGTGTTTTGCTTAATAAATCATTTCCTTTTTTACCAATTGCAAAAACATCTACTTGTTTTCCTGCGTAATACTCAGAACGGATTTTAACTTCTTTGATTACATTACTGTTAAAAGCGCCACACAAACCTCTATTTGAAGTTATCGCAACAATCAAAACTTTTTTAACCTCACGTTGTGTTGTGAATTCACCACCCACATCGCCATCTAGCGTTGCTGAAAGGTTTTGTAATAATTCCGTTAATTTTTCGGCATAAGGGCGCATGGCTGTAATGGCATCTTGTGCCTTCTTTAGCTTTGCTGCAGAAACCATTTTCATTGCCGATGTAATCTGCATCGTCGATGAAATGGAAGTAATTCTATTACGGATTTCCTTTAAATTTGCCATTTAAATATGATAATGTAACAATTTACCAATGTGCAAATTCATTTACACATTGATAAATTGATTAATTAATTAATTGTACTTTGCTGAAACTTCTTTTGCTGCTGCTTCCAAAACATCTGTAATTTCGTCAGTCAGTTTACCTGCCTTCAATGCGTCAAGTGTTGGTCTGTTTTTGTTGTTCAAGTATTCTAAATAATCTTTTTCGAATTCTTTTACTTTATTTACAGGAACATTACGCAACAAGTTTTTAGAACCTGCATAGATAATGGCAGTTTGATTTTCAACAGTATAAGGGTCATTAAGATTTTGTTTCAAGATCTCAACGTTTCTTTTTCCTTTTTCGATTACGTTCAAAGTAACGGCATCTAAGTCAGATCCAAATTTTGCAAACGCTTCTAGTTCACGGTATTGTGCTTGATCTAGTTTCAAAGTACCTGCTACTTTTTTCATTGATTTAATTTGCGCATTTCCTCCAACACGAGATACCGAAATACCAACGTTAATTGCTGGACGAACTCCTGAGTTAAACAAATCTCCATCTAAGAAAATTTGACCATCAGTAATCGAAATTACGTTTGTTGGAATATAAGCAGAAACGTCACCAGCTTGAGTTTCGATAATTGGCAAAGCTGTCAAAGATCCACCACCTTTTACGATTCCTTTTAATGAATCTGGTAAATCATTCATATCTTTTGCAATGCTATCGTCAGCAATTACTTTACATGCTCTTTCTAATAAACGAGAGTGCAAGTAAAAAACGTCTCCAGGATAAGCCTCACGTCCCGGTGGTCTTCTTAACAATAGAGAAACCTCACGGTAAGCACCAGCTTGTTTTGATAAATCATCATAAATAATCAAAGCTGGACGACCAGAATCTCTGAAATATTCTCCAATTGCAGCACCTGCCATAGGAGCATATACTTGCATCGGAGCTGGGTCAGAAGCATTGGCAGCAACAATTACTGTGTACGCCATAGCCCCTTTTTCTTCCAACATTTTTGCAATTCCTGCTACAGTTGATGCTTTTTGACCAATTGCAACGTAGATACAAAATACAGGTTTTCCTGCATCGTAAAATTCTTTTTGATTCAAAATAGTGTCCAAACAAACAGTAGATTTACCAGTTTGACGGTCACCAATAACCAATTCTCTTTGTCCACGACCTACTGGAATCATTGCATCTACTGCTTTGATACCGGTTTGTAATGGCTCTGTAACTGGTTGACGGAAGATAACTCCTGGAGCTTTTCTTTCTAAAGGCATTTCGAATAATTCGCCAGTAATTGGTCCTTTACCATCAATTGGAAAACCAAGTGTATTTACAACACGACCTACAATTCCTTCACCTGTTTTAAGTGAAGCAATACGTTGTGTTCTTTTTACTGTCGAACCTTCTTTGATTCCTGTTGATGGGCCTAAAAGTACCACCCCAACATTGTCTTCTTCAAGATTCAGTACAATAGCTTCAAGACCATTGTCAAATTCTACAAGTTCTCCATATTGAACATTAGAAAGCCCGTAAACACGAGCAATACCATCTCCTACATTTAGTACCGATCCAACTTCTTCAAGTGTAGCTCCAGATTCGAATCCTTCTACTTGTTTTCTTAATATTGCTGAAATTTCAGCAGGTTTAATTTCCGCCATAATTATTTATAAATAACTAGTTATTCAATTCTCTTTTTAAAACTTGTAATCTGTTTGCAACAGAGCCATTATATTGTTTGTCGCCTATTTTTAAAATAAATCCTCCAATGATAGAAGGGTCTATTGTATTTTCGATTGTAATTTTCTTGTTAGAAAATGTTGCGATTTTAGCTGAAACCTTCGCTTCTAAAACTGCATCCATAGCAAAGGCTGTTGTTACTTTTGCCACTTCAACACCGTTCATAATGTCAAACAATTTGTTATATTCTTCGGCAATTACACCAAGAATTTCAAATCTTTTGTTTACAAACAATAAATGGAAAAGACTTTTTGTTACTTCATTTGCAGTAGCAAAAACTTCTAAAAGCGCACTTTCCTTAACCTCAACTCGAATAGTTGGATTTTGAATAAATAAACTTAATTCTTCGTTACTTTTAATCGAAGAAGCGATTAAGTTCATATCTACACTCACTTTAGAAGCAACAGATTTTGATTCTGCGATTTCCAGAATGGCTTTTGCGTAACGAATTGCTGCTCTTGTACTTGACATATTAGCTTAATTTAGCGTCGCCTAACATTTTTTCTACTAATTTTACTTGAGTAGTTTTGTTAGATAATTCTTCTTGTAATAATTTCTCAGCAATTTCTATTGACAAAGACGAAACTTGAAGTTTCAATTCGGCCATAGCACTATTTTTTTCGCTTTCGATTGCTGCTTTTGCTTGTTCAATCATTTTTAGACCTTGAGCTTGAGCTTCGTTTTTAGCATCGGCAACCATTTTTTCTTTGATTTCGCGAGCATCTTTCATCATTGCATCACGCTCTAATCTTGCTTCTTGCAAAATACGTTGGTTGTCTGCTTGAAGATTTTGCATTTCGATTCTAGCATTATCAGCAGAAAGCAAAGCATTTTTGATGCCTTCTTCTCTTTCGTTTACCGCATCTAAAATAGGTTTCCAAGCAAATTTTTTCAATAGCAAAACTAATCCAACAAAAATTATTGTTTGCCAGATAAATAATCCAAACGAAAAATCATTTATTAACTTTTCCATAGTAAGTCTTTAATTGTATTCTTTTAATTTAATTTTTTAAACAAAAGCTGCAACCAACCGTTGCAGCTTTTTGTCTTTTTTAGTTTACTGCAAACAAAGCTGCGAAACCAATACCTTCAATAAGCGCAGCTGCAATAAGCATAGCTGTTTGAATTTTTCCAGTAGCTTCTGGTTGACGAGCAATTGCATCCATTGCAGAACCACCGATTCTACCAATACCAATACCTGCTCCAATAACTACTAATCCTGCTCCAATGATTTTAGGAATTTCCATAAAAATATGTATTAAAAATTAAACATTCAATTTGATTTTAGAATGAAGATTAAAGATTTTAGATTTCAGAACTGCAAATCTGCATTCAAAAATCTGCATTCAAAAATCTACAATCTAGTGGTGTCCGTCCTCAGTTTCAAGTCCGTGCTCCTCGACTGCCGATCCAAAATACAATGCCGATAACATTGTAAAGATATAAGCTTGTAATAATGCGACTAATATTTCGATGATTGAAATAGCAAATGACAACATAAATGACAAGCTACTTCCCAACCAACTTTTGAAAATGAACATTAAACCAATCAAGCTCATCAACACAACGTGACCCGCAAAAATATTAGCATACAAACGTATCATCAATGCGAATGGCTTGATAAATACTCCTAATAATTCGATTGGCGCCAAAATAATTTTCATTGGAACTGGAACACCTGGCATCCAGAAAACATGTTTCCAATAATTTTTGTTAGCAGTAAGAGTTGTTATTATAAAAGTGATTATTGCTAATCCAAAGGTGATGGCGATGTTTCCAGTAACATTGATTCCTAGTGGAGTTAAACCAAAGATATTCAAGAACCATACAAAGAAAAAGATGGTCAATAAATAACTCATATATTTTTTATAATATTTTTCGCCAATGTTTGGAATGGCAATTTCATCACGAATATACAGTACGATTGGTTCGAAAAAACGTCCAGCTCCAGAAGAAATCCCACCATTTTTTGGAAATGATTTTGCTAAGCTTGTAAACAATAAAAACATTAACAAAGCCACAACCATAATGGTCAAAACTCCTTTTGTGATAGACAAATCTATTGGATGAAGTTCTTTTTCGATAACAATTTCTTTACCGTCTTTGATTTCTTTTACTTCTTCGGTTAGAATTTTTCCAGTTGCGTCAGATTTGTATATTTTTTCGTGGTGTAATTTATAATAGTTTCCGTTAGATTCGGCAACTGCTTCTCCGTGATTGAATTTTGATGAAGAGAAAAAATGAACGCCATTATCCCAAAGAATAATTGGTAATGAAAAACCAATATGCTCACCATTATATTCAAAAAGAGAAAAATCGTGACCATCCAAAACGTGATGCCCAATTACTTCTTTTATTTGTTCTTTTATTTGCTTCGCCTGTTCGCTTTCGCTCGAGTCTGATGATTCGCCTCCTGCTTTTGGTTCAGTTTCGTGTGCAACGGCAGTTGTTTCAGTTTGTACTGGTGCGTTTTCCGTAGGTGCATTTGAAAAACCAAATACTGGAAGACAGGCTATTAAAATCGCTATTATAAATTGAAGTGGCTTGTTTGAAATCACCATAACTGTTAATTATCTTAATTTTTAGTTTCTGAAATTGGGTGCAAAGGTACATTTTAAATTTATATGTCAAAAACATTAAATAAAAAAAATGACTAATTTAAAATTTTAACGTCTATTTATTGCTTACTATTTAATATTCTGACTGTTACAATTGTTTCTATAGTTAAAAACAAAGCAAAAATGATAAAAAAGTCCATTTTTTCCGTCCTTAAATTCGGATTTCCTGAATTCAAGATGGGAGATAAAATACTATAAGATAAAGCCATTTTAATAAAAGTAACCAACAGAAAAGTAAAACCCACATTGTCTAGACTTTTCTCTTTTACCTGAATAAGGATAAGGATAATAATCAAGGAACAAACAAAGAAAAACCCATAAACAATCTCTATTGGAAAATGAAAACTTTGCAGTTTAGGGTTATTTTCATTTAAGAAAAAAATTAATTTATGTATAAAATAAACCAGAATAGAAAAGGAAATTACTTCAATTAAGGGTCGGTATTTTTTTAGATTCATTTGAATTTATGACGATTTATTGATGTCTTTCAATTGCCTATTGATATTATAAAATGCAATGGCAACTCCCACGAGGGTTAGGATTTTGACAAATATAGTATGTTTATTGGGATATTTTTCATCCAACCAATCTCCACCATAGGCAAATAAAAAAATGATTGCTCCCATTTGTATCGGAATATTGATGAGAGCCAACCATTTATTATTGGTTCGTTTCTTCGGATTTGGGTTGTCCTCCATTTGAAATCGTATTTTTTGAATTGGTTTTCATAATACAAGACGCGCTAAAATCGGCTCCGGGTTCTACTGATAATTTTCCGCAAACTACTTCGCCGTGAATACTGGCTTTATTTTTCACATTCAATATTTCTATAACTTGAATTTTGCCTTTAAATTTACCTTCAATGTCGGCATTTTTGCAAATAATATCTCCTGTAACACTTCCTGCTGGTCCTATAACAATTTTTCCTTTGGTTTGAAAATTCCCTATTAATTCTCCATCCAATCTAAAATCGGCTTGGGAAATAACATCACCTTTTAAAATTGTTCCTTCAACGATTCGATTCGTTTTCCCCAGAAGTTCCGTGTATGACTTTTTTTTATTTTCAAACATAATTTACTGTTTTGGAGTTGACGCTGGTGCTGGTTTGTCATCGTCTTCCATCTTCGGTTCTCCGCCCGGTGGTCTCATTTTGGTTGCTTTACTGGGCGGAGGCCCACCTTGTTTTTGGGCTTCTTGACCTGGAGTTTTTGGGCTATTTCCAATGGGTTGTTGAACTGCTGGAATGGGTACAACAGGTTGACTAGGAGCAACAGCTGTTTTTTGAGGTGTTAGATATTCGGCTAGATTTTTTTTGATTTGAACTACTTTATAATTTTCGCTCGCAATTATTATTGCAGGCTCTATGATTTTATATTTTTTATCCTCCTTCAAAATGGCAGCAATAGTTTGAGCGTATACTTCTGATTTTAAGCCTTGAATGGTTATGAAATTTTCATTTTCATTATAAATATCAAATGTGCAAGTAAGATTAGTTTGTTTTTCGGTTGTTATAAACTTTTTAATTTTGTCATCTAGTGCTTTGGTGTTTTTGTCATCTTTTTTCCCAACTTTGTACAACACATTCCAATTTTTAGATTCGGTTTTTGAAAAACTCATTCGTTCTAACAATGGGATTTGGTTGGTTAGAATTTCTTTAGCGTTCTTGCCTTCTTCACTAGACGCATAATTATCTGCTACAAACTGCAATGCTTTTTTATAAGCCTCTAAACCTTTGAGTTTTCCAATGGTATTTGCTTTTAATAATTCAAATTTTGGCACAATTTCATCTCCATAATATTGAATAATAAGACCGTCTATTTTTTCTAGAATTAAGGCAAATTGTTCTTCCTGATATAATTTATACCATTTATTATATTCCGTTTCGGTGGCTTCTGATTCGGTTACTGTATTTGGGTTTTTGTTATTAATAATTTGTGCATATCGAGAATCTGGATATTGGCTAGAGATTTTATTTTTCATTTCCTCAGCCTTAGCAGCATCCGTAATTTGATATATTTTAAATAAATTATACATCGTAGGCAACACTAATTTTTCTTCTGGATTTTGTTGTAACAATTGCTCCAATTTAGTGCTAGCTAATTTATATTCCTTGAATTTTTCTTTATAGATAACTCCAAGTTGATAGTACACAAAGTTTCTTTCCTTAGCAATACTATCAATTTCTTTTTTCGAATTAGGAAGCATTTCTATGTAAAATGCTGTCGTGTATTGGGGTATTTCGGTTTCGGCAACTTTGGTTTCAGTCGTTATATCGGCAGTGTTAGTATCATCGTTAGTTGTGGCATCCGTTCTTGTAGTTGGCATTTTCCAATTATCTGATAAAGCTCTATTGCCAAATTTTTTCTTAAACTCTATCTTTCCAAAAGCTACTGTCGACGGATTATAGAAATAAAAAACATTAGCCGCATCATTAGACGAAACGTTTGACATTGATGGTGGTGCTAGCGATTTCTTTTGAGGTAATCGAGCTCCTTGCTGAGGTCCTGCAGGAGCATCATCTGCAGAAGACAGGTTGTTTATATCAATGTTTTTTTGTGTTTCGAGTTTCTTTTCTTCTAAAAGTCTTTTCTTTTCGTCCGATTTTTTTAATTTCCCAATGTAGTCTTCATAGTATGAAATTCTTTTGGAATCACTCATCGCAACAACATTCAAAATACTATCATTTATTTTTGCAATAGATTCAAAATTAATAACTTCATCTAAATCTTTTCGTACTTTTTTAATATGAATATATTCTCTTGTTTTAACATTCAGTTTAACCAAAGTACTATCATAATATTTTGAAGCTGTGAAATAATCGGCGTTTTTAAAAGACATATTCCCTAGATTCCTATAATCAGAAGCTATTAAATAGGTGTCTAACGATTTTGATTTTAAGGATTTGTTATAAGATTTTTTGGCCAAATCCTGATCATTTTTTTTATCATAAAAAACGCCCATTTCATAATGTAAAATATCCTTAAAAGGCCTGTTTTCTCGGTCTGCAAGTAACTTATTGTATTTTTTAACAAATGCAACGGTATCACCGCTTTCAAAATCGAATAATTGAGCTCTTTTCGCATAAGCCTGAATTACATATTCTCTATCGGCTTTTCTGTTCATATCGATTACCGATTGGTAATAAATTAAAGCAGTATCGCGAATTCCTAATTCTTGATACAATTGACCAAGAATAAAGCGGTAACGGGTTCTATCGGAGTTAACTTTAGTGTTTTTTTCGGCAATTTTTAATTTGACAATGGCACTATCTTTCTGTTCTAAATTTAAAAATGCTTCAGATAAAAGTGCATTTGCATCAGCAACAACTTGAGGTTTTAGCTTTTTCTCTGCTAATAGCTTTGTGATATTTTTGATTGCTTGAGCTTCATTTCCTAAACGCATATTAGTTTTTTCTCGCCAAATTTTTGCTGGATTGATGTTGCTACTTGTAGGATATTTGTATAAAATATAATTAAAAGCTTCGAGCGCTGGAAAAAATCGTTGATCATAATAACGTGATTTCCCCAAAAGTAGATAAGCCTCGTCGATTTGATAGTTTTTTTCTTGACCATCAATATACATCGAATGCTTTTGGATTGCTTTTGTAGCTTTGGCCTCAGCCGCTTCAAAATCGGTATTTTTGGATTTTCCTTGTGGCGAATCATCCTCTTTTATTTGCATTCGCTCGATGGGCAAACGGCTCCAAAAATTATCTTTGTTACCGCTTTTTATGCCTATAACTCCTTTGTCTAAAGCTATTTGACCATTGTACAAAATATTATCTCTTGTGCTTAAAGCGTGAGAATTTCTAGCCAAAAAAGTATCTTTCTTAGTAGAACATGCTATTAAAAAGACGAATGCTGCTAGAAAGAATAAGGGTTTAAATATCTTGGTTTTCAATGGGAAACGGTTTATCATTTAACTTCTAAAAGCTCATTTTAGTATACTAACTGGTAAAAATACGTTTCTTTTTGAAATATCGAAATTTAAACCGCAAAAAACGTTTCTAATTCTTGCAAGGTTTCTACCGATGTTTGAATATCTTTGACCACTTCGCCTTTATTTAGAGCAACAATTCTATTGCAAACCTCGACAGTATGCACTAAATCGTGACTAGAAACCAATATGGTAACATCGGGATTTTCGGCTAATTCTTTGATAATTTTTTTTAGTCGATTTACGGTTGTTGGATCCAAATTAGCGAAAGGTTCGTCCAGAATTATAACTTCTGGATTGCCAATAAGCGTTGCTATAATTCCCACTTTCTTCTGATTCCCTTTTGATAAATCTCGTAGATATTTTTTGTTTTTCAGGATTTCGCCATTAAAAAATTCTTCGTGTTTGGCTAACAAAGCATCGATATCGGCTTTGTTTTCACCACGCAAATCGCCAATGAAATAAAAATATTCTTCGGGTGTGAGATAACCAATTAAAAAACTTTCGTCCAGAAAAGAAGCGGTAAATGGTTTCCAGTTTTCGCTAGAATTGACCTGAACCTCATTGTTTACAATATGACCAGTTGATGGCTGGATTAAATCCAATATCAAGCTGAAAAAAGTTGTTTTCCCCGCGCCATTATTACCAACTAAACCAAAACTTTGTCCTTTTGGAATTTCTAAACTGTTTATTTTTAATACGGTGATTCCGTTATATGATTTTGAAAGATTTTCTACTTGTATCATGGTATTATTGGATTTTAAATTTACTTATTAATTTAGCTTTTTTGTTTGTATGCCATAATGGTTGCATATTTTTCGGTTTTGTAGATTTTTTCAATTAAAGAAAACACTTTGCCTCTAAAAGCAAAACCTAAAACTCCTGCAAAAGCAACAAATGCAAGTCCTAAATTTGGACTCAAAATGGCAGAACCAGCCCAGTAAAGCAAAACCGGTAAAAATAATTTGGGTAATGAAAGCAACATGGTTTTTACGTTAAATGCTTTTTTATCACCAAAAGCACCTTTGCTCATCTCCAAATCTATTGGGGTTTTGGTATAAGCACCTCCTAGCAAAACTAAATGCGAATTGACTCCAATATTATAAATCGCTCCAACAATAATAGTGAGATAAACTTGCCATCCAAAATACAAATAAAAGGAAGCTAAAATTGTAGAAACAAATGTGGCAATCACCACAAGCCACCATTTTGAACTTAAATAACCTTTATAGGAGATATTTTGAGTCATCATCAAATTATAGTAAGAACTGTCCCAACTTGGTACAAATTGTCCGAATGTGAACAAAAATCCTCCCGAAACAAAAATTCCGGCAAAAATTCGCATTACTTCGGGTTGGTGTGAATTTTTCCCAAAAAAGATTAATCCGTAGAACAAAAACAAAAGGCTCATTACCACTGTGGTTCTGGCGCGTTTATTTCGCTTGATGAGTTTGATGTCGTTTTTAAGGAATGTTCCCAAAGTTCCAAATTGGTTTAACCAAGTTAATTCCTCGGTTTTGGCAATATCGTGTTTTGTAGAAAGCCCTGCGTCAAGGTAGAGATTCTTTTTTAGATACTTGAACGTGTAATAATACAATCCAATCAAAGCTAAAACGGGAAACAGAAACATCCATTTTGTGTGGAATAATCCATCAAAAAATACAGATGTATAATCGGTAATTGTAAAATAGTGATAGTATTGAAGTCCTGCTAAAACCAGTACAATCGCAATGAAAATGGTAAATACATTGTCTTTGTTTGTCAAAATAATATTCAGGAAATTATTGCTATAAACCAAAGAAAACATTGCCAAATGCCAAAGAATGACACTGATAATATCATAACCTTCAATCAATAATACAATTGAAAAAGGGAGAAAGAAAAAAACGTGTAAAAAATTGAAAAAAGAAAAAATTGTTTTCCCAATCGAAAAATTTACAATTGTTGGTCTTTTAAAAGGTAAGCCAAGCAGAGGTCGAATATTCATTACTGGAATTTTTTGCATCAACAATCGAATGCCTAAATCCAATAAGAAATAATAAATCAAGAATTTGTTGACCTGCTGTAAAGGATCAAGATGCATTTCTTTTAAGCCATAAAAAGCGCCTATTCCTGCCATCAAAAAAATAAAAGAGTACAAAATAGCGACAAAACCCAATAAAATTTTTAAAGCTAAATTGGAGCCGAAGGATGCTGACCTTGTAAAAGCCTTCCATTCGAGATAAAGAAATTTCTTAATCATATGGTTTGTGGTTAGATTTTGTAATTAGTGGCTAAAAGTAGAAAAAAGTTACAAAATAGCGGGTATGTTTTTATAATTTGTTTAGAAATTCTGGTTTCTCAATACGATAAATTAGTGTTGTTTTGCCAATTCATATTCCGGATAGGTTTCTTGCAAATATTCCTCGGCTTTGGGTGGAATAATATAAAACGAAATGTAACAATAAATGGACAAAAAGACCAGTATAACCGCAATAAATAATGAAAATAAACTTGTTTTAGAAATCCAATTCATTCCGTTTACCGTGAGATTCATCAGCTGAAAGGTAAAAATAGAAAAACTTCCAAAATAGCCATAATTAAAAATGATTTCTTTGAAAAGCCAATGCTGTTTTTCTTGTTTACGTCTTTTTTTAGATTGATAAAATTTATAAAAAAATACACTCAATAGAATGATGAAGTATATAAGAACAAAAACACTTTTATCGTTCATTAGTTTCAAAATCAAATACATAATTCCAATTAGTGAAACGGTCATAATAATTTTTGGAATACCAAAAAACGCTTTGAAATGATGCCAAATTATTAAATTGTATTTCTTTCCCAAGGCTTTTCTCTTTTCATCGATAACCTCCATAAACCCAAAAACTCCAAACTTCTGGAATTCTTTGTTCAATGCTTCAGTAAATGTAAGTTTTGGATTTTCTTGCCATTCGGCTTCTATGGCATTCGCCAAATGATCTACTAATTCCGTTTGCAAATCGTACCATTCTACATAATGCTGCCGAGTGAAAGTGTAGAGTTGGGCTATTTGTTCTGCTGTTGGTTTCATACTTCAAAAAATTAAAATGCTAATTTTGGATTAACTAAACGCTGCATTGTTTTTATAAAATCATCCAATTCGGCAAGACGATTTACGTTTTCGGTAGTGCCTTTTTCAGTCAATTTATAATATTTTCGCATTCGGTTATCCACTTTCTCGATTTCTACATCCAGCAAACCTTCGGCTTCAAGTTTATGTAAAGCAGGATACAAAGCACCTTCGGTAATATTTAGTTCACCTTGTGTAATTGCCTTTACTTTTTGGGTGATTTCGTACCCATACATCTTGCCATTTTCCTCCAATAATTTCATAATTATGGTGTTTAAACTTCCTTTGTATAATTGTGAGTTTTTCATTTTATTACCTTTTTGAAATACAAATATACATAAGAAACTTATACATAATTAAATTAGGTATATTTTTTTTCAAAATTATTCCTTTCATGAAAACTTTTAGGTTTACTATCTTTGTAAAAAAATAGCCCAATGCCATTATTCAAAAAACTTACCATAAAAGAAGTTAAACGCGAAACCAAAGACGCCGTTTCTATACTGTTTAATGTTCCCGAACAGTTTAAATCTCATTATAAATTTATTGCAGGTCAATATGTCAATTTGAGATTAACACTGGATGGAAAAGAAATTCGTCGTGCGTATTCTATTTGTTCGTCGCCAGAAAGTGGTGAATTGAGAATAGCAGTGAAAGCAGTGAAAGAAGGAGCATTTTCCCAATTTGCCAATACCAAACTAAAAGCGGCTGATGTTCTAGAAGTAGCAAAACCAGAAGGAAAATTCACTTTTGAGCCCGAAAATCAGCGACAAAAAAACTACGCAGCCTTTGTAGCTGGAAGCGGAATTACTCCTGCGATTTCCATTTTGAAATCGGTTATGAAGAGTGAACCAAAAAGTTCTTTTGTGCTAGTTTACGGAAATAAATCGCCAGAAGAAACCATTTTTCACCAAGAATTACACGATTTGCAACTTAAATATACAGGAAGATTATTTGTGCATTATGATTTTAGTCAAGCCAAAGCTGAAGGTGCGCTTTTCGGTCGAATCGATAAATCAGTGGTGAATTATGTCTTGAACAACAAACACGCGGCATTAGAATTTGATAAGTTCTATTTGTGTGGCCCTGAAGAAATGATCAACACGGTTTCCAAAGTGTTGAAGGAACATAACATCAAGGATTCAGCCATTAAATTTGAATTATTTACAAGTTCTTCTATAGAAAATGTTGAAGCCGGTTCTCACGAAGGTCATTCTAAAATTACCATCACGGTAGACGATGAAGAAACGACTTTCGAAATGTCGCAAAAACAAACCATTCTCGAAGCAGCGCTCAAACAAGGAATCGATGCGCCTTATTCTTGCCAAGGCGGAATTTGTAGTAGCTGTTTAGCTCGTATCAAATCAGGAACCGCCGAAATGACAAAAAACTCTATTTTATCTGATGGAGAAGTTGCCGATGGTTTGATTCTAACTTGTCAAGCACATCCAACTTCTGCCGAAATTGTGATCGATTTTGATGATGTTTAGGCAGCAAAAGAGGAAATAAAACTAGATTTTAAGTCATTTGTTCCAAGCAATGACACTCTCAAACTGACGAGTCGAATAATATTTATAACAAATGAAAACAACGGTTTCTTTCTTTTTATTCTTGGTTTTGCTTTGCAATTCGGCGACGGTATTGGCGCAAGTCGAACCAGAAGCAATTGTGCCCGAAACCGATAAATTTCAAGACTATTTTTATGAATCCTTGAAGCAAAAAGGAATCGAGAATTATGACAAAGCCATTACGGAATTAGAATATTGTTTGAAATTGAATCCTAATGATGCAAGTGTTTATTCCGAAATGGGGAAGAATTATTTGGCATTAAAAGACTATGAAAATGGGTATAAATCTTTTGAAAAAGCGGCACAAATTGATCCGAAAAACAAATGGTTTTGGGTTGGAATGTATGACGTTAGTTATCAAACCAAGAATTACAACCAAGCCATTGCCACTGTAAATAAGTTGATTGAGTTTGACCCAGTTTACAAAGAGGATTTGCTTTCACTTTATATGTTTACGCAACAATTTGACAAAGCACTCGTTCTCATCAATGATTTGAATGAGAAAGTGGGAAAATCGGATGTCCGTGAAATGTATAAAATGCAAATTTTATCTCAAGGGAAATTTCAAAATGCCGAAATTGATAATTTAATTGTGTTAATAAACAATAATCCAAAAGTCGAATCGAATTATGTTGCATTAATTAAATTGTATTCGGAGAATAACGAAACTCAAAAAGCAGTAGAAATCACCAAAAAACTCGAATCGGAAATTCCAGATTCTGAGTGGGTGCAAGTCGGTTTATTTAAGTTTTATTTAGACAAAAATGAAGGTCAAAAAGCAATTAATTCGATGAATATAATTTTGGCAAGTACCAAGATAGATTCTAAAATTAAACACCGAGTTTTGAATGAATTTTTGAATTTTGTCAATAAAAATCCTCAGTATTCGACGGATTTGGAAAAGGCTATTGCTTATTTCGATAAAGATCCCGATGTGAAGGTCGCGAAAGAAATTGGAAAATATTATCACAACAAAAAACAATGGGAAAAAGCGATTTCGTTTTATGAATTAGCCTTAAAAACTAATTCGAATGAAGATGTTGAAACCAATATGCTTTTGCTTCAAGCCTATGTCGAAACAAAACAATTTGAAATAGCAGCCAAAAAAGCATCATCTTTGGTAGAAATGTTTCCAACGCAACCTCATTTTTATTATTTTTCAGGATTGGCAAACAATCAATTGAAAGAATATAAAAAAGCGGCAACAATGTTAGAAACAGGTATAGATTTTGTGGTTGAAGATGTAGTTTTGGAAGCCAATTTCAACATACAATTGGCAGAAGCCTTCAACGGATTGGGCGATTTTAAGAAAAAAGAACAGTATTTTTCTAAAGCCAATCAATTATTAAAAACCAAAAAATAAGAGATAGAATGATTCCATTTTTAAAAAATTGTAAATTACTTTTTTGGGTTAGCTTAATTAGCACTTTGGTATTAGTTTCGTGTAAATCGAAAACTGCTGCCGTTGATGTTTCTAAATCGGTAGAACGAAAAGCGATAAATAAAGTGATTGAAAACTATTACAACAATAAAAACGAATTTTCGACATTATATATGAAAGCAAGTGTGCAATATGCCACTGAGAAACAAAATCAGAATGTTACCGCCGAAATCAAAATTAAGAAAGACGAACAAATATTGGTAAGCATTAGGTTTTTGGGAATTACAATGGCAAAAGCTTCGATAACACCAACAAAAGTGAGCTATTACGAGAAAATAAAAGGCACTTATTATGAAGGAGATTTTAGTGCATTAACCCAATTGTTAGGAACTGATTTAGATTTCAACAAAGTTCAAAATTTATTGCTGGGAAGAGCAATAGATAATTTGAAAGAGGGAAAGTATACAGAATCATTTGACAATCAAGTGTATCGATTAGACGAAATAGCCAATGAAAATATAAAGAAATCTTTCTATATTGACGCCAATAGTCTTTTGATGAACAAACAAGAAATTACTCAAACCAAAGAGGAAAGAATGTTCCAGGTTGTGTATGCCAACCCAAAAGAATTTAAAGAAATGACCTTGCCTTTGAACCTGAATATTGATAGCTATCAAAAGAAAGGCAAAGCCGAAATAAATTTAGAATACAACACTGTAAGTTTTAATGAAGAACTTTCTTTTCCTTATAGTGTTCCAAATGATTACAAACGAATTATAATTAAGTAAATTTGCACAAACTTATTGATATGCCAAAATTTCTCCTAAGCCTGATTTTAATTTGTATGACCTCAACAATTTGGAGTCAGGAATCGCAACAAGAAAAATTAGAACAACGAAAAGCACAAATACAACAAGAAATTAGAGATAATGAAAAGTTGTTGCAATCCGTTAAGAAAAAAGAAAAATCTGCCTTAAGCATTGTTATTGTTCAAGCCAATAAAATTAAATTAAAAGAAAAACTGATAAATACTACTGAAAAGCAAACAAAATTGCTAAGCAATGATATTTATATTAATCAATTACAAATCAATAAACTCAATAAAGAACTTAGCATTCTTAAAGAGGATTATGCAAAGATGATTGTAAAGTCCTATAAAAGTCGTTCCGAACAAAGTCGAGCGATGTTCATCTTGTCGTCTAATAGTTTTTTGCAAGCCTACAAGAGAGCGCAGTATATGAAACAATATACGAATTATAGAAAAATGCAGGGCGACGAAATCAGCTCAAAATCAAATCAACTTACGGATCACAACCAGAAACTAGGCGTTCAAAAAACGGCCAAACAAAAGCTGATTGAAGAAAATGAAAAAGAAAGATTATCACTTTTAAAAGTAAAATTAGAACAACAAAAAGCGTTAACTTTTATTAAAAAAGACAAGAATAAAATTTCGGGAGAAATCAAGAAAAAACAACAAGAAGCAAGATCTATTGACAGACAAATTGATCGTTTGATTCGTGAAGCCATTGCCGAAGCCAATAGAAAAGCAGCCTTAGAAAGAGCGATGGAAAAAGCGAGAAACGAAGCGAAGGCGGATGATACCAAAGAAGAAATAAAAACACGGGCCAAAGCTATAGTTTCGTCGTCGGGAGCAACATCTTCCAAAATAATATTAACAGGAGAATCGAAAATATTAGCTGATAATTTCAAAGCCAATAGAGGAAAACTGCCTTGGCCAGTAGAAAAAGGTTTTGTTTCCTTGCCTTATGGAGATGTGCCACATCCTCAATTCCCCTCGTTAACGGTGCATAATAGTGGAGTGGAAATCACTACCGATCAAGGGGCAACTGCAAGAGCAGTTTTTGCTGGAGAAGTAACCAGCGTTATGATTTTGTCACCTGTAAACAAAGCCGTTATGATACAACACGGAGATTATTTTACCGTTTACCAAAACCTGAGCGCTGTTTACGTAAGCAAAGGGGATAAAGTGAGCATTAAGCAAAGCATCGGAAAAGTAAGAACCAATGGAGAAACAGGAAGAACGGTTCTTAAGTTTACTATTTCACAAAATACAACCTACAACAATCCATCTAGTTGGTTGTATAATATGTAGTTTTTAGAAAATTAAGTCACAATTTTAATAAAATAAAAATTGAATACAACCGCTGATTTAAAAGTCGTTTATTTTCCTTCTTGTATTAATAGGAGTATGGGGAAAAATAGTTTTCAAGGAGAAGATGATTTTCAGTTGACGGCGGTAACACATCAATTGTTAGTACGTGCTGGTTTTACGATCATTTATCCAGAAAACCTAGACAGTCATTGTTGTGGAATGCCATTTTCAAGCAAAGGGTTTGCCGAAGCCAATAACAGCCAATCCGAAGCCTTAGAAACCGATCTTTTAAAAGCATCAGAAAACGGAAAATATCCTGTTTTGTATGATATGAGTCCGTGTTTTTACCATTCCAAAGAAGAATTTTCCAAAGCTTTAAAAATCGTCGATCCTATTGAATTTATGTTGGATTATGTGATGCCGAATTTGACCGTAAAAAATAAAAAAGAGACTGTTGCGGTTTTTCCAGTTTGCTCTGTAAAAAAAATCGGGAAAATGGATCAACTTTTGGCTTTATCCCAACTCTGCGCAAATGAAGTTACAATGATTGACAGCAATTGTTGTGGTTTTGCAGGCGACAGAGGTTTTCTAGTCCCAGAACTCAACGACCACGGATTACGTGATTTGAAAGATCAAATTCCCGCCAATTGCAAAGAAGGTTATTCCACTAGTAGAACCTGCGAAATAGGTTTTGAAAGAATGAGTGGAATCGATTTTAAATCTATTTTTTATTTGGTGGAGGAAGTGACGAGGTAGAATTTAACTAAGTTGGCATCTAGTAAATTGACTTTGCTCCGCAAAGTCTCCGCCTTTGAGGTAGTGATTCTCGGTTTTCAACCGACGTTATTTTTAATTTTTCAGTCATAGACTGAAAAACACATTCACAAAGTTAGTCCCGAAAGCTTTCGGGATTGCGAAGCTAAACATATCATTTTAATCCCCACCCAATAGTTCCATCAATTCCAACACTTTTCGATTCTTTTAAAACGATCTTATCTGTTGCTCTTCTTAGCAAGTTGATTCTTCAAACGAATTTTTTTTTCCTTTTAATTAGTATAGAATTTTGTACATTCGTAAATAATTAGAATTATGATAACGATACCTGATACTTAATTTCGTGGAAATGTAAAAAATATTTAACTGCATCCGAAAACGAAAAAGTAGGAATTTATAATGCAAAAAGGAATGCTTATGCCATTGTTTCAATCGAAGAAGTAGAAAAAAGCCCTTTCATCTTTAGTCCTGAGTAGAAAAAGGTCATAGACGTGGCTTTAAACAACATGGCGAACGGTACAGTTCATTCGCATAAAGAATCATGGAGATAATAAAATCTAGACATCCTAACCTTTTTAAATCAAAAGCTAAATGTAATGCGGTCAGGCTCTGCAATAGAAGATTATTCGAATAATATATATTATTTAGAGAAAAAATGGAATAAAAAAGTGATTGCTGATTTTATAGATAAAGCAGATACTATCATCGAAAAAATTGCTCTTGAAAGACTCAGATTTAAACCTGCAGACAACGAAAATATATTTCAAGTTCCAGTTGTCAAATAAATTAGTTTGTAAGATAGATCACTCTAATGTTGAATTATTACGCTTTTCGATCAACTATCAAAAACCTGATAAATTAAAATTACTATGCGAAATTCACTTAACCTTTTTTTGTTTTTGGTATCCATCATAGGATATACACAAACGTACAGCACTACTAGACAAGGCTCCAATAATAGTGCAGGTGGAGCTTATGTTGCACCTACAGTAACTAAAACATATACTGCACCGACAACTAATTACCAAACCTCACCATCATCAACATCAAGCTATTCAACTCGTTCATCGAGTTATAATCCTTCCTCTTCCAATTCTTCCTCTTCCAATTCTTCCCCTTCCAGTTCTTCTTCTAACAGCTCTAATTCCCGATCTGCAGGAAAACCGGCGTTCGGTGAATATGTAGAAACGACTCCTGCAAAAGCACGAATTGCTCCTGAATATACGTACGATAAAATGTATGATGTTTACGAGGGTTTTGCTATTGTACGACGACAAGTTTTTGATGAGAATATAAAAAGAGACTATCCTTATATGTATGGATATGCGAATGCCAAAGGTGAAGTTGTAATTCCATTGACATTTACTTGGGCTCAAAACTTTGAAGACGGAATGGCAATGGTATCAACACTTGAGAAAATGTATGTGAACATTGATACAAATGGGAATGAGATCAAAAGAAGCACCTTAACTGATGGGATGTCATCACAATATACGAATGGTTTAATTGGATTTGTGGCTGATTATGGCACGAATATTCCTGCTATTTATGAAGCAGTCCATGATTTTTCAGGAGGGCTTGCCTGTGTTAAACTCAATGGTAAATGGGGGTTTATTGATAAAACTGGTAAGACCATCATTCCATTTCTTTATGATGAAGGAGGGAAATTTGCTGAGGAACTTGTTGCCGTAAAATTAAATGACAAATGGGGTTTTATAAACAAAGTCGGTAAGGTTATTATTCCTTTTCAGTATGAGTGGTGTACCGAATTTTCAGATGGGCTAGCACTAGTGAAGTCAGATAAAAAATGGGGCTATATTGATAAAGCAAATAAAGTAATCATCCCTTTTTTATATTACGATGGCACTAAATTTAGAAAAGGAACTGCTCATGTAAGAATTGATGAAATGAGTGGTCCTGATGCAAAATGGATTCCTATAACTAAACCCCCAACTGAATCCGACCACTTGCTAAAAGCGCAAGCAAAAGCTGTGGCTATTCCTAAAAAAGCAAGTACAATCGCAAAGAAAGCCACAGTGTCTAAAAAACCAGTTGGAGAAAAACAATGACTTTATAAACGCGATTTGTTGTGAAATTCCAACTGACTTTTCCGCTCCGCAAAGTCTCCGACTTTGAGGTAGTGATTCTCGGTTTTCAACCGACGTTATTTTTAATTTTTCAGTCATAGACTGAAAAACACACTCACAAAGTTAGTCCCGAAAGCTTTCGGGATTGCGAAGCTAAACATATCATTTTAATCCCCACCCAACATCTCCATCAACTCCAAAGCTCTTCTCGTAGTTTTTACATTCTCAAAAGTCAATAAAAGACGCAATCCAGCTGGTGTTTGTTTTTCTTTCATTACACAAATGTTGTTGTTTTTTTGCACAAACTGAATCATTTTTTGGAAACGTTTCGAAGTATAATAATCCGATTGTTGATCGGACACAAAATAACCAATCATCTTACCTTTTTTCATTACTAATTTTTCGATTCCTACTTTGGTCGCAACCCATTTGATGCGAATACTATTCATCAAAGCAATCGCTCTTGGTGGCATTGGACCAAAACGGTCAATCAGTTTATTTTGAAAAACAAGGAGTTCTTCTTCGTTTTTTACATTGCCCAAATCATTGTACAAGCTCAAACGTTCCGTCACATTATTGATGTATTCGTCCGAAAATAACAACTCAAAATCAGTATCGATTTGAAGGTCTTTTACATATTCTTTTTCAATGCCAGAATCTTCATTTTCATACAAATCCTTGAATTCGTTTTCTTTCAATTCATCGATGGCTTCGTTCATTATTTTTTGATAGGTATCAAAACCAATTTCGTTGATGAAACCACTTTGTTCGCCTCCCAATAAATCTCCTGCGCCACGAATTTCTAAATCTTTCATTGCAATGTTGAATCCACTTCCCAATTCTGAGAATTGTTCCAAGGCCTGAATTCGTTTTCGGGCATCATCGGTCATTGCCGAATAAGGCGGACAAATAAAATAACAAAACGCTTTTTTATTACTTCGACCCACACGACCACGCATTTGATGCAAATCCGACAAGCCAAAATTATTGGCATTATTGATGAAAATTGTATTCGCATTCGGAACGTCCAATCCACTTTCGATAATAGTTGTTGCTACCAAAACATCGAATTCTCCGTTCATAAAAGCCAACATCAATTCTTCTAATTTGGCACCTTCCATTTGTCCGTGTCCAATTCCAACTTTGGCATCTGGAACCAATCGCTGAATCATTCCGGCGACTTCCTTGATATTTTCAATTCGGTTGTTGATAAAGAAAACCTGTCCATTACGCTGAATTTCGTACGAAATAGCATCCCGAATCAATTCTTCGCTAAAACCAACCACATTGGTTTCAATAGGATAACGGTTGGGCGGAGGTGTCGTAATTACGGATAAATCTCGCGCCGCCATTAACGAAAACTGTAATGTTCTCGGGATTGGCGTTGCCGTCAAAGTTAGGGTATCAATATTGGCGGCAATAGTTTTCAATTTGTCTTTTACGTTGACTCCGAATTTTTGTTCTTCGTCAACAATCAACAATCCCAAATCTTTGAAAACTACATTTTTGTTTACCAATTGATGCGTTCCAATGACAATATCGAGTTTTCCTTCTGCTAATTGTTTGAGGGTTTCGGCTTTTTGTTTGGCTGTTCTGAAACGATTTAAGTAGCCGACAGAAACCGGCATATCCTTCAATCGTTCAGTAAAAGTTCTATAATGTTGGTACGCCAAAATCGTAGTCGGAACCAAAATCGCCACTTGTTTCGAATTGTCAACCGCTTTGAAAGCGGCACGAATCGCAACCTCTGTTTTTCCAAAACCTACATCGCCACAAACCAATCGATCCATTGGGCGATCGCTTTCCATATCGGCTTTAACTTCTGCGGTAGATTTGGTTTGATCGGGCGTATCTTCATAAATGAACGAACTTTCCAATTCATTTTGTAAATAGCTGTCGGGCGCAAATTGAAATCCTTTTTCCAATCGGCGTTTGGCGTACAATTGAATCAAATTGAACGCAATATGTTTGACTCTAGCCTTGGTTTTTTGCTTCAGAATTTTCCAAGCATTCGACCCAAGTTTATAAATTTTAGGCGGTGTTCCGTCTTTTCCGGTGTATTTCGAAATTTTGTAAAGCGAATGAATACTCACATACACAATATCATTATCGGCATAAACCAATTTTATCGCTTCTTGGGTTTTGCCTTCGACTTGAATTTTTTGCAAACCGCCAAATCGTCCAATTCCGTGATCGATATGCGTTACATAATCGCCAACGGACAAAGTCGTCAACTCTTTTAATGTGATATTTTGCTTCTTCGAATAATTGCTTTTAAGGTTGAATTTGTGATACCGTTCAAAAATTTGGTGGTCGGTATAACAAGCCAATTGATTTTCTTCATCAATAAATCCTTCATAAATTGGAAGTACAATCGTGTTGTATTGTTTCCGAATATTCTCAGAATTAGTTTCGTCTAAAGTTTTAAAAATATCGTGAAAACGTTTCGACTGAGCTTCATTGGAACAAAACAAATAATTTTTATTGCCGTTGAAATGATTGTCATTCAAATTATTCAACAGCAAATCAAACTGTTTATTGAACGACGGCTGCGGTTTGATGTGAAAGTCAAATACTTTTTTTATTTTATAAATTGGTTTGGAACTCAATTCGACAAGCGAAAAATCCAAACTTTTCTTGATGAATTCTGCCTGATTTAAAAACAATTGATTGGGTGCAACGTGATTGATCGTAGCATTCAAATTCTCGAAAATTTCAGTGGCTTTGCCAAATAATTTATCCAATTTCGAAAAAAGCAAATCGGAATTTTGGATAAAAAGAACCGTTTGATTGTTGATGTATTCCAAGAAACTTTCTCGATTTTCCTGAAAGAATTTATTTTCTACATTGGGAATTATCGTGATTTTCTTTTGTTTTTCTATTGATAGTTGCGTTTCCACATCAAAGCTTCGGATACTATCGACTTCGTTTCCAAAAAATTCAATTCGATACGGATTATCATTTGAAAAAGAAAACACATCAACAATTCCGCCACGGACGGAGAATTCACCTGGTTCCGTAATGAAATCGACTCTTTTAAATTCGTATTCGAACAACACTTCGTTGATAAAATCAATTGAAACTTTGTCGCCAACGGCTACTTTCAACGTGTTTTTGTCGAGTTCTTTTCGAGTAACCACTTTCTCAAAAAGAGCTTCGGGATAGGTGACAATAATTGCCGGTTTTTTGCGAGAATTAATCCGATTCAACACCTCGGCGCGAAGCAAGACATTGGCATTATCGGTATCTTCAATTTGGTAAGGACGGCGATAGGAACCGGGATAAAACAAGACATCGTTCTCGCCGATCATTTGTTCTAAATCGTTCAAATAATAGGCGGCTTCTTCCTTGTCATTCAGGATAAGTAAAAATGGTTTCTCTGTTTTTTTAAAAAGTGATTGTACAACAAAAGAAAGCGATGATCCTAGTAATCCATTCAATTGGATTTTAGCATCAGCTTGTTGCAAACTATCGACAATTTGCTTGGTTTTTGGCGAATTGTCGTAGATCGAAAATAGATTTTTTTTACTCAACTCGAGGGGTATTTGGGTATTTTAATAAGTTTTGATTAGGTTGTGCGCTGTTTGGAATGGCGCGTGTGGTGTCTAACATTTTCAACATCTCTGATTCACCTTCTTCGAGCGGGATTTTACTTTTTTGGGCAATTTTGTCCATTTGATTTTGGAGAGCGACTATTTGGCTATTGATTTCTGGAATTAAATCAACCACTTTCTGCTCGGGAATATCTTCCAAATGAATGTATAAATCTAGCATTCGTACTTCGGTTATTAAGATGGAAATTCTGCTTTTCATCTGTGGAATGTCATATTCTGATGGGACAAAAACATCCAATGCCATCACTTTCTTGGAAAGTTCAGCCGATTTTTTCTGAAAAGCACCAATAGATTTCTTGGGTTTTTGATCTAGTTCCGTCAAAAACGAATTCCACTCTTTCCATGAAACAATTTTCGCCTGTGAAGTTGCGTTGATAGGTTTTGCATTAAAAACCCAGCCTTTATCAATAATCGAAAAAATGAGTTCTTTCTTTTTACTGTCTTTTTTAGCTTCTGCAAGCCTATTTTCATTGTCATTTTTACACGAAAACATTGCAAAAACTAGTAAAAAGAGGCTTATATATTTTAATTTCATTAGATTTAAATTATGCGACAAAGTTACGAAGTAAATTTATAATTATGTATTCGAACAATTAGAATGACAATCTTATATCTTAGAATAGTTTTTACTGTATTTATGGAATGAAAATTACGAAATTTAATACGTTTATTATCGTTTATTTTTGAAAATTATTGCTTTTTATGGAGAATTTTTATTTTGCCGAAATGAGTATATTTGTAGTATATAAATCCATTCAAATGAATCCTAAAATACTGATTATAGGTGCTTGTGGGCAAATTGGAACCGAGTTAACGCATCGACTTCGAAAATTGTACGGAACCGAAAATGTAGTTGCTTCGGATATTCGTAAATTGAATAACGACATTGTGAATTCGGGAACTTTTGAAGTGATTAATGCGCTCGATTTTAATCAGATTCAGCATCTTGTCGAGATGTATCATATTACCGATATTTATTTGATGGCAGCATTACTATCGGCAACAGCCGAAAAAAACCCTGCTTTTGCGTGGGATTTGAATATGAATTCCTTGTTTCACGTTTTGAATTTGGCAAAATCAGGAAAAGTAAAAAAGATATTCTGGCCATCGAGTATTGCTGTTTTTGGACCAACAACGCCTCACGAAAACACACCTCAATACACTATTATGGAACCTTCGACGGTTTACGGAATTAGTAAACAAGCAGGCGAAAGATGGTGTGAATATTATCATACTCATTTTGGAGTAGATGTTCGAAGCGTGCGTTATCCGGGATTAATTAGCTGGTCAACTCCTCCTGGTGGTGGAACGACGGATTATGCGGTGGATATTTATCACAAAGCTTTGAGTGATGGAAAATACGAATGTTTTTTGTCTTCAGAAACCAAAATGCCAATGATGTATATGGACGATGCGATTGATGCTACCATCCAAATTATGCAAGCTGCACCAGAAAAAATCAAGATTCGGTCTTCTTATAATTTGGCGGCAATGAGTTTTACACCAATCGAAATTGCTGCAGAAATCAAAAAACACATTCCAGATTTCACGATTTCCTATCAACCTGATTTCCGCCAAATAATTGCCGATAGTTGGCCTGCTAGTATTAATGATTCTCAAGCTAGAGATGACTGGAACTGGAATCATAAGTATAATTTAGAAAACATGACGATCGAAATGCTGAAAAATCTAAAAGAACTGCATATCTTTGAAGAAGAGTAACAAAATTTGATATAAACACAAATAATTTTCGTGAAAAAATTATTTGTTCCTGTAGTATTCTTAATCAGCTCAGTTGCTAAGGCTCAAAATTATGCTACCAATATTGTATTACGAAATGACCGTATAATCAGCGATTTTATAAAAGGAAAAGCAGCGTCAATTCAAAAACCAATTGCATTTACACACCTTTAAATTACAATAAATGAAAAAAATTATTCTACTTTTATTCGTCCTGCTTTTCGGCTTGATAAGTTGTACAAATAAAACAACTTCGGGAGATGCTGATTTCGATAAATTATCTGAGAAATATCTAAAAGGCTATTTAGATTGGCGTCCACAATCAGGAGTTGCGCTGGGATTGCACGAATACGACGGAAAATTAAGTAATCTTGACAAAGCTTCGATAGCTGCGGAAGTCAAAAGGCTAAAGGATTACGACCAAAAATTGTCTACAATTGATTCGGCATCTTTAAGCACAAAGAAATATTTTGATTTGAAAATTTTGCGTGCTAGCGTAAAAAACGAGTTGTTCAATTTCGAAGATTTAAAAGTCTATTCAAAAAATCCGATGACGTATGCCAATTCTATCGATGTGAATATTTACATCAAAAGGAATTTTGCACCTATTGAACAACAAATCAAATCGATTATTGCAATTGAGAACGAGGCTCCTCAATTCTATAAAAATGCAAAGGAAAATCTTCAAGATTCATTGGCATTGCCACACATTAAATTAGCGATTGATATTGCAAAAGGTTCGGCTTCCTTTCTAGGAACTGATTTGCCAATTGCTTTGAAAGATATCAAAAACGATTCTTTAATGAAGGCTTTCAACGAAGCTAACAAAAAAGCGATTGACGCGATAAATGATTATGCTTCCTTTTTGGAAAAAGAAAAATTGCCAAAAGCCAATAATAAATATGCTATTGGTAAAGCGAATTACCAAAAAATGCTTTTGTACGGCGAAGGAATTACGATGTCTGCCGATGATATTTTGGCTATTGGAATGAAAGAATTAGCAAAAGAGCAAGCCTCGTTTGATGCTGCAGCCAAAATTATTAATCCAAATAAAAAACCCATCGATGTTTATAACGATACTCAAAAAGAGCATCCAACGGCAGCCAGTTTAATTCCCGATTCGCGCAAAAATCTGGAAGAAATTCGACAATTTTTGATTGATAAAAAAATCATTACCATGCCGTCAGAAGTTCGTGTAAAACTAGAAGAAACGCCGCCATTTGCACGTTCGACTAGCACGGCATCGATGGATACTCCTGGTCCTTTTGAAACAAAAGCTACCGAAGCCTATTATTATATTACGCCAGTTGATCCAAAATGGACTCCAAAAGAACAAGAAGATTGGTTGGCTCAATTTAATTATTACACCACCGATGTGGTTTCGATTCACGAAGCTTATCCAGGACATTACACCCAATTTTTGCATCTAAATGCCTCTGATGCTTCAAAAATTAGAAAGATTTTTGGTAGTTATGCTTTCATCGAAGGATACGCTCATTACACCGAAAAAATGATGCTGGATGCCGGATTTGGGAATAATGGCGATGCTGTAAAAGCAGCCAAATATAGAATTGCACAATCTGGTGATGCGCTGTTGCGCCTTTGTCGTTTAGTAGTTTCTATTAAAACACATTGTTATGGAATGAATGTCAATGAAGCCACAAAATTTTTCATGGACAACTGGCATCAAGGCGAAAATCCGTCGCGACAAGAAGCAATGAGAGGAACGTATGATCCTGGTTATTTGTTTTATACTTTGGGTAAATTACAGATTTTGAAACTTCGTGAAGATTATAAAAAACAAGAAGGAGATCAATATACTTTGCAAAAATTTAATGATTCCATGCTCGATAATGGAATGCCGCCCATACAGTTTATGCGAGAAATTTTATTGAAAGACAAGAAATCGTGGAATGAAATTTTGTAAAAGATAATTCCCACGAATGAATCCTTGGGCAATTTAGAAAAGAAGCTGTTTCGAAATATGTTTTTGAAACAGCTTATTTTTTTATTTTATTTCATAGCTGTTGTTGGCTTGCTTCACATCTGCCATTAATCCGCTTGGGTCGATGGTAATTTTTTTGATTTCGGATTTGCTTCTGGAAACACTAAATTCATGCGTTGGTTCAGCCCAAGCCCAATCGCTCAAAATGGTTCTGTTAATACTTGGATTAGGATTCTCTTTTTCGAAACTCATCATGCGAAGCGGAATATAAAAGCTCTCTTTTGTTCCATCGGTATATTCAACCAAAATATCGATTGGCATTGGCATTCTAGCAATTCTTTCTAACGTGATTATGGTGTTTTTTAAGGGTTTTTCCTGATCGTCACTAACATTTTTAATCCCATAATCAATCGTGTTTGTGGTCTGAGTCCAATCAGTCAAATACCAATCTAAGTTGGCACCTGAAACCCGCTCAGCTGTTCTCTTGATGTCATTGGGTGTTGGATGTTTGAATTTGAAATCCTGAAAGTATTTTTTCAAAGTTTTAGCCACATTTTCTTTTCCGATAACATATTCTAATTGAGCCAAGAAAATTTCACCTTTATAATAAGAGGAAATACTATAAGGCCTGTTTTCGTCATACCGATCGGCCTGAGTAGTTTGGGGTTGTTCTTTGCCAGATTCGACCAAATTATAATAGGCTTTATAAGATGATTCGAAAGGATTAACAGATTTTTTTTCTGCCATTTCATTCAATGCCAAATCTTCAATATAAGAAGTAAAACCTTCGTCCATCCAAGGATGTTTGCTTTCATTGGAAGCTAAAATATGTTGAAACCAAGAATGTCCTAACTCGTGAGTTGCAACTCCTAAAAGCCCTTCAAATTTACCTTCTCCAAGTATCAAAGTACACATCGCATATTCCATTCCGCCATCGCCACCTTGAATAAATGAATATTGTTTGTAAGGATAATTGCCAACGGTTTTGTTATAAAAATCCATTACTTTAACCATTTTGGGTTGTAAAGCTTTCCAATTTTGAATAATTTCTGGATTGTTTTTGTACAAAAAATGCAAATCAATATTATTTGGTCCTTTGACCACATCATGCAAATAATTTTTGTCGGCAGCCCAAGTAAAATCGTGCACCATTGGCGCATAAAAATGCCAGGTCAAGGTTTTGGCATTCTTTGGATAAACAACAGAAATTCCCGCATCTTGATAGCCGTGCCCTATTTCGTTTTTGTTTTGCAAATATCCCGAACCACCTAAAACATAGGCTGCATCGATAGTAATATTTACGTCGAAATTTCCCCAAACTCCGTGAAATTCTCTTGCAATATAAGGATCAGCATGCCAACCTTCGAAATCAAATTCAGCTATTTTTGGATACCATTGTGCCATCGACAATTCGATTCCTTCGGAATTATTTCTGCCAGAACGACGAATTTGAATGGGAACTTGACCATCAAAATCCAAGGTAAAAGTGGCTTTAGAATTGGGTAAAAGTGGATTTGGCAAAGTCACTTCTAAAACCGTTCCTACCGTTTTTGTATTGGCAGAAATGCCATCTTGCTTGAAGTTTGAAATCTTCAAATAGCCAATTTCATCAGGTTTCAATGTTTTGATTCGGCTTTCATTCAGCACAGAATTACCAAATCGTACTTTGTTGACCATTCTCGCATCGGGATCTTTGATGCTTTGAATCCTGGCATCCATTTCGCTTCCGGGCTGAAAAGCATTGTTATACAAATGATAAAAAACACGTTTTAAAGTATCAGGAGAATTATTGGTATAAACCAATTCCTGTTTGCCTTTGTATTGATAATTTTTCACATTCATCGCAACGTCCATTTTATAATCGACTTGTTGCTGCCAATAAGTAGAAGTTTGAGCAAACGCGTTTCCAAAACACAAGAAGAAAAGTGTAAGTTGAGGAATTTTTTTCATAATCATTAAAATAGAAAATGGAAGGAGATGAATCCTTCCATTTTGAAATTAAAACTAAATTTGTATTATTTTGACATTTTATCCGCCATCAATATTGCGTTGTAAGCGTTGACGATTTTTCCAGATTTAGACAAATTGGCAAATGGACGAACATCGGATGCTTTTCCCCCAACTACAACATCAGTTGTTATGGAAACTCCAGAATCCATGATAATATGTTTCACTTGTTTTGCTGTCAATTTTGGATAATATGAGCGAATTAAAGCGGCAACTCCGGCTACATTTGGCGAAGCCATTGATGTTCCTTGTAATAATTTATAGGTGTTGTTTGGTGTTGTAGCATAAATTTGAACGCCCGGCGCAAAAACATCCACATTAATTTTTCCGAAGTTAGAAAAGCGGGCTACTACTTTATTTCCATAATCAAAATTCAATGCGCCAACGGTGAGCATATTATCAGCAAATTCATTGATTTTATCATCAGAATCGTTTGGATAATTATTGGCAACATCAATATCTTTTGCATCATTTCCGGCAGCATGAACGATTAAAACATCTTTGCTTTCGGCATATTTTATGGCATCGTAAACCCATTGTTTGTGAGGGGAATAACTTTTCCCAAAACTTCCATTTATAACTTTTGCACCATTATCAACTGCGTAACGGATACCAAGAGCAATATCTTTGTCATATTCATCGCCATCTGGCACTGCACGAACAGTAAGAATTTCGACATTGTTTGCAATTCCGTCTCCACCCAATCCGTTGTGTCTCACTTGCGCAACAATTCCAGCTACGTGAGTTCCGTGAAGAATTTCTTCTTTGTCTGGACCCATAACATTGTTGTTTCCGTATTTTGTATCGGTAAGATCGTCTGGATTATCTCCCAAAATTTTTCGGTAATTGGTTTTAAGATTATCGCCGTTGACTACCTTAATATATCCATCGAGTTCTTTTTGCACTTCAGCTTTAAATTCAGGCAAAGTCACTCCAAAAGAATTCACACGCTGAAGAATGTTTTTGCTTTTTATGATTTCCGCATCTGTCGAACTAATGGCATTAATATCTTCAATAGTATAATTTGCCTTTCCAAAATGTTTGGTCAAAACAACATCGGCATTTGTAGCATTAGCAATCATCTCTTCTAACTGAATTTTCCCAGTAGTAGATTTTACAACATTTTTGTCATTCTCAGCTTTGGCTTCTTTATATGTTTTATCATCAACAATATTTTTATTGGCAATAATTCTTTCGTATTCTATATTTTCTTTGGTTATATCACCAAGAAAATTCCAACCATGGATGTCATCGATGTATCCATTTTTATCATCATCAATTCCGTTTCCAGGAATTTCTTTTGAGTTCGTCCAAATCTTCGATTTTAAATCCTCGTGGTCTATATCAACACCACTATCTACAATTCCCACAATCACTGTTACTCCTTTTCTGCCTTTTAGTAATTCGTCATAAGCTCTGTCTACACTCATTCCAGGAACGGTGTCTTTAACAATATCCAAATGACTCCAGCGGTTTAATTGCGCTTCTTTTAATTTTAATTTTTTCTGAACATTAATTGGCGCTTGAATCATTGTCAAGTTACTGTAAGAAGCGTTTTTGGAAGCTCCACAACTCGCTAGCATCACTACTGCAACAGCAGCTATTAAGCTATTTTTAAAATTTATCATCTATTATTTCTTAAGAATTTCATATTTCAGGTAAAAGTATATTGTTTTGTTATAAATCAAAATAAAATTAACATTCTTTAAAGAATTGAATACAAGTAAAAGTCTCTTTCAAACGAACCCCTTTTTCTGTTTTTTCGACAGTTATAATTTCGTTGTGCGCATCGTGTTCTAAAAACAGATAATAATTATTATCGGCAGCGAGATTCAAAAATTTGGATTTTTCTGGCATTGTCAAAAGTGGTCTTGTGTCATAACCCATAACGTAGGGCAAAGGCAAATGACCCACTGTTGGCAGCAAATCTGCCATAAAACAAATGGTTTTATCTTGGAATTTAATGTGAGGAATCATTTGTTTCTCCGTATGACCATTGACATAATAAATTCCGAAATTCATTTCATCCGAAAACCCAAAATCAGTTTCAGGCAGTTTCAAAAAATTCAATTGACCACTTTCTTGAATGGGCAAAATATTTTCCGAAAGGAACGATGCTTTTTCTCGTAGATTAGGTTTTGTTGCCCATTCCCAATGGTTTTCATTCGTCCAAAATTTAGCGTTTTTAAAAGCCACTTCATATCCTGTTTTGGTTGCGTTGCAATTCACGCTTCCGCCACAATGATCAAAGTGCAAATGTGTCAAAAAAACATCGGTAATATCTTCTCGATGGAAACCTAACTTTTCTAATGAATTGTCTAAAGAATGGTTCCCCCAAAGAAAATAATAACCAAAAAACTTTTCGGATTGTTTGTTTCCCATTCCATTATCAATCAAAATCAGTCGGTTACCATCTTCAATAAGCAAACATCTTGCGGCAAGATCGATCAAATTATTGTTGTCGGAAGGATTGGTTTTGTTCCAAATCGTTTTTGGCACCACACCAAACATGGCGCCGCCGTCCAATTTAAAATTACCGGTTTCTATGGGATATAGTTTCATTAAGAAAATAATTATTTTTTAGAAGAAACAAAATTAGGTAATACATTTGTTTTTGGTATGTTAAATAGAGGTTTTCTATCCAATTATAGTTATAAAAATGTTATCTTGTTTGACATAAAGACTAAATTGTAATACATTTGTCGTTTATTTAGACAAAATCAAAATAAGCTATGATAAAAGTTTCTGATACAGCCAAAAAGAAAATCGTCGATTTAATGAAAGACGATGGTTTTGATGCTGCAGTCGATTATGTACGGGTTGGTGTGAAAAGCGGTGGATGCTCGGGTTTGTCTTACGATTTAAAGTTTGACAAAAACAAAGGTGATGACGATAAAATATTTATTGACAACGACATAACTATTGCTGTCGAAAAAAAATCGTTTCTGTATTTAGCGGGAACAATTTTAGAATTTTCTGGAGGATTAAACGGGAAAGGATTTGTTTTCAATAATCCAAATGCAAGCAGAACTTGTGGTTGCGGAGAGAGTTTCTCTTTGTAAAAAATTTAAAAAATTATTATGTCAAAATACACCGAAGACCATTTAAGAGTCGAACTCGAAAGCAAAGAATACGAGTACGGATTTTATACAGATATAGAATCGGATACCTTTCCCATTGGTTTGAACGAAGACATTGTTCGCGCTATTTCACATCGAAAAGAAGAACCACAATGGATGACCGATTGGCGCATCGAGGCTTTTCGTGCTTGGGAAAAAATGATAGAACCCGAATGGGCAAATGTCAATTATATAAAACCTGATTTTCAGGCAATTTCCTATTATTCGGCACCAAAAGCGATTGATCCAAATAAATCTCTAGACGATGTAGATCCTGAACTTTTAGAAATGTATAAAAAGTTAGGAATCTCTGTAGATGAACAAAAAATGATGAATAATGTGGCTATGGATATTGTGGTCGATTCCGTTTCGGTAGCAACAACTTTCAAGAAAACATTAGGCGAAAAGGGAATTATTTTTATGAGTATTTCCGAAGCCATAAAAGAACATCCGGAATTAGTACGTAAACATTTAGGCACAGTTGTTCCTCAAAAAGATAATTTTTATGCTGCCTTAAATTCAGCCGTTTTTTCTGACGGAAGTTTTTGTTATATTCCAAAAGGCATTCATTGTCCAATGGAACTTTCGACCTATTTCCGTATCAATCAAGCAGGAACAGGACAATTCGAAAGAACATTATTAGTTGCTGATGAAGGAAGTTATGTTTCTTATTTAGAAGGTTGTACCGCTCCAAGTCGCGACGAAAATCAATTGCACGCTGCAGTTGTTGAATTGATTGCAATGGATGGTGCTGAAATTAAATATTCTACAGTTCAAAACTGGTATCCCGGAAATAAAGAAGGAAAAGGCGGTGTTTTCAACTTTGTAACTAAAAGAGGTTTGTGTGAGAAAAATGCAAAAATTTCTTGGACACAAGTAGAAACTGGTTCTGCAATAACTTGGAAATATCCTTCTTGCATTTTGAAAGGAGATAATTCGATAGGAGAATTTTATTCGATTGCCGTAACCAATAATTTCCAACAAGCCGATACCGGAACAAAGATGATTCATCTTGGAAAAAATACCAAATCAACCATAATTTCCAAAGGAATTTCTGCTGGAAAATCGCAAAATAGTTATAGAGGATTAGTAAAAATTGGGCCAAATGCTGATAATGCTAGGAACTTTTCGCAATGTGATTCCTTGTTAATGGGAAACAATTGTGGAGCACATACTTTTCCATACATCGAAAGTAAAAATCCATCGGCAAAAATAGAACACGAAGCCACAACAAGTAAAATTGGCGAAGACCAAGTTTTCTATTGCAATCAACGTGGAATTCCAACCGAGAAAGCCATTGCATTGATTGTAAACGGTTTCAGCAAAGATGTATTGAATAAATTACCAATGGAATTTGCTGTTGAAGCACAGAAATTATTAGAAATTTCGTTGGAAGGTTCGGTAGGGTAATAATAATAAAAGTAAAAAACACATTCAAAAAATGTTATCAATAAAAAATCTACACGCCACAATTGGCGACAAAGAAATTCTTAAAGGAATCAATCTTGAGATAAAAGCAGGAGAAATCCATGCGATTATGGGGCCAAATGGTGCCGGAAAAAGTACTCTTGCATCTATCATTGCTGGAAACGAAAACTACGAAGTAACCGAAGGAGAAATACTTTTGGACAATGAAGATATATCCGAAATGGCTCCCGAAGAAAGAGCACACAAAGGCGTTTTCCTTTCGTTCCAATATCCTGTTGAAATTCCAGGAGTTTCGGTGACCAACTTTATGAGAACCGCCATCAACGAAACTAGAAAAGCCAAAAAATTAGACGAAATGCCAGCTAATGAAATGCTGAAATTAATTCGTGAAAAATCGGAATTATTGGAAATAGACCGTAAATTTTTGTCACGCTCTTTGAACGAAGGATTTTCAGGAGGAGAGAAAAAACGTAACGAAATTTTTCAAATGGCAATGTTGGAACCCAAACTCGCCATCCTTGACGAAACCGATTCTGGATTAGACATCGATGCTTTGAGAATTGTTGCCAATGGAGTAAATAAATTGAAAAGCGATAAAAACGCAATTGTTGTAATCACGCACTACCAAAGACTATTAGACTACATCGTTCCAGATTTCGTACACGTTTTACTAAACGGAAAAATTGTAAAATCGGGCGGAAAAGAATTGGCTTACGAGCTCGAAGAAAAAGGATACGACTGGATTAAACAAGAACAAGAAGCTTAAATATTTGTTTGTAGTTTATCATTTATTTTTCTATAGTGAACATTAAATTATAAGCCATAATCCATAAACAAAATAAAAATGTTAAAAGAAAAATTATTATCGTCATTTATGGCATTTGAAGAGCAAATCGATGTTCATTCGGAACTTCATGATGTTAGAACTTTGGCTATAAAAAACTTTGAAAACAAAGGGTTTCCAACCAAAAAAGAGGAATCTTGGAAATATACTTCGCTAAATGCCATTCTGAAAAATGACTTTACTGTTTTCCCAAAAAGTGAAAGTTCGATAGAATTCAAGGATGTAAAAAAATATTTCATCCATGAAATCGACACCTACAAAATAGTATTTATAGATGGTGTTTTTAGTTCTAATTTGTCATCAACAACGCACCAAGGATTGGATGTTTGCTTGATGTCATCGGCATTGAACAAGCCGAAATACAAAATGGTTATTGATACGTATTTTAATCAAATTGCTAGTAAAGACGAGAGTTTAACTTCCTTGAATACGGCTTTCGCCAATGAAGGAGCTTACATCAACATCCCAAAAAGCAAGGTTGTGCAAAAACCTATTGAGATTATGTATTTCTCGACAGGAAATGAAGCAGCGCTTATGGTTCAACCTCGAAATTTAATCATAGTAGGCGAAAACTCACATGTTCAAATCATCGAAAGGCACCAAAGTTTAAACGAAAATCCAGTTTTGACTAATTCGGTTACCGAGATTTTTGCACAAAAACGAGCGATCTTAGATTATTATAAAATTCAGAATGACAATATCGGAGCTAATTTAATTGACAACACTTTTGTTTCTCAAAAACAAGAAAGTCATGTTTCCGTTCAAACGTTTTCCTTTGGAGGAAATTTAACTAGAAACAACCTGAACTTCTATCATTTTGGAGAAAGATTGACTAGTACTTTAAATGGAATTACAATTATTGGCCAAAAACAACATGTCGATCATTACACTTTAGTGCATCACGCTGCGCCAAATTGTGAAAGTTTCCAAGATTACAAAGGTATTTTTTCGGATAACTCAATTGGTGTTTTCAACGGAAAAGTTTATGTAGAAAGAGAAGCCCAAAAAACGAATGCTTTCCAAAAAAGCAACAACATTTTGATAGGCGATAAATCGACTATAAATGCCAAACCTCAACTGGAAATCTTTGCCGATGACGTAAAATGTTCTCACGGGTGTACGGTAGGACAATTAGACGAAACCGCACTATTCTATATGCAACAACGTGGAATTCCAAAGAAAGAAGCCAAAGCTTTATTGATGTACGCGTTCTCGAATGCTGTAATTGAAAGTATCAAAATACCAGAATTGAAACAAAGAATTACCAAAATCATCGCTTTGAAATTAGGAGTGAAAATTGGTTTTGATTTGTAGATAATTATAAAATAATAATTTCAAACCCGACAGGTTTTTAAAACCTGTCGGGTTTTTTATGAAATGATTATTTTGAAAAACTCCCCAAAATTCCTTTCAAAAATCCATTAAAATCAAACTTTGCATCTTCGGTCAAACCCATTCTAACAATGACCAAATCTTGTGATGGTAAAATAAACACTTTTTGTCCTTGAAAACCATTGGCAGAGTACAAATCTCGCGGCGCGTCAGGATAATATCCTCCAGCATTTAACCAAAAATGAGCTCCATATTTTCCGTTCGAAGTATTTGTTGGTGTGGCTACGTATTTTGCCCAACTTTCGTCAAATAGTTGTTCGCCATTCCAATTGCCTTTGTGCAAATACAACAATCCAAATTTTGCCCAATCCCTTGTTGTTGCCCAACTGTAGGATGAACCCACATAATTTCCAGCCATATCGGTTTCAACAACCATTGAGTTCATTCCAATTTTATCAATCAAGGCGGAATACCAAAAATCAAGATATTCTTGGTGGGTTTTAAACTGTTTTCGCAAAATTACCGATAATAAATTAGAAGTTCCGGAGGAATAATTCCAATGCGTGTTGGGTGTAAATTGTGCTGGTTTTTGAAGCTGTGCTTGACTCATATCTTCAGCCTGAAAAAGCATTTTGGTTGCATCACATATTTTGGTATAATCTTCTTCCCACTCTAATCCAGAGTTCATATGAAGCAAATCGTTGATGGTAATTTTAGCTCGTTCATCATTCGCCCATTCGGCAATTGGAGCTGGTTTCAAAATGTCAATTTTTCCTTGTTTTTGCAAAATCCCATAGATTGTTGCCGTAATACTTTTGGTCATTGACCAACCCAAAATTTTAGAATTTTTATCAAAACCAGTGTCGTATTTCTCGGCGATGATTTTGTCTTTGTAAATAACCAAAACGGATCGTGTTCTTTTATTCTTTTCACCTTTCATATCAAAAGCATTGGCGACAGCTTTTTCTAATTTAGCATAATCAATATCTGAAAAAACAGTGTCTTTTGGTTCGTTATTTCCATAAGGAAAAGGCAAATTAGTGTTGAGTTTTGTTCTTTTTGGAATTTCATACGGTTTGGAAATATCAAAATCATCGTTGATTAAAGTTGCTCCCAAACCTTCTCGATAAATGGCTTTTCGTTCTTTCAAACCATAGACAGATGCTGTGGCAAATTTTCCGTTTTCGTCAATTTGGTTTTTCGCCAAATCAACTAGCTTGATGTCGTTGTCACCTTTTTCAATCATTTCTTGCGAACGATGATCGATAAAATGTCCCGAAGCCATACTCTTGGCCGAAAATCCTGAGATTAAATCCAGTTTAGGATAGGTTGTGTAGCCAAAGTAAAGCAGAAATAGTAAAAATGCGATACCTAATATCTTAAATATTTTTTTCATTGTAAAAAAGGTAAAATAGATTTGAAGTAAATATAGAAAATTAAAGTAATTATTAACAGCTGTTTGACAAAATTGAGGTTCAATTTTATTACTTTTGTATTTAGAATTTTTCTAAATAACAAAATGCTAGATATAAATAAAATTAGAGCCGATTTTCCAATTCTTTCCCAATCAGTCAACGGAAAGCCATTGGTTTATTTCGACAACGGAGCTACTTCGCAGAAACCACAAATTGTGATTGATGCGATTTCAAAATACTATCAAGAAATTAATGCCAATATTCATCGTGGAGTTCATACTTTGAGCCAACTGGCGACAGATGCTTATGAAATTTCTCGTGGTAAAATCCAAAATCATATCAATGCCAAATTCGCTCACGAGGTAATTTTTACTTCGGGAACAACACACAGTATCAATGCTGTTGCCAATGGTTTTGCTTCGATTTTAAAACCAGGCGATGAGGTTTTGGTTTCCGCATTGGAACATCATAGTAATATTGTGCCTTGGCAAATGTTATGCGAGAAAACTGGGGCGACTTTGAAAGTGATTCCAATGAATGAAAGCGGCGCTTTAGTGATGTCTGAATACGATAAATTATTGTCAGATAAAACTAAAATCGTTACGGTAAATCATATTTCGAATGCTTTGGGAACGGTCAATCCTATCAAATATATGATCGACAAAGCACATAAATTTGGTGCTGCCGTTTTGATTGATGGAGCGCAAGCTGTTCCGCATTTGAAACCAGATGTTCAGGCTTTGGATTGTGATTTTTATGTTTTTTCGGGACATAAAATGTGTGGGCCAACAGGAACAGGAATTTTATACGGAAAAGAAGACTGGTTGAATAAATTGCCTCCGTATCAAGGTGGTGGAGAAATGATCAAAGAAGTGTCTTTCGAAAAAACAACTTATGCTGATTTGCCACACAAATTTGAAGCCGGAACGCCTAATATTGCTGGCGGAATTGCTTTAGGAACTGCCGTAGATTATATGAATGCTGTTGGTTTTGACAACATTCAAAAACAAGAATTGGATTTATTAGAATATGCCACAAAACGTTTATTAGAAATCGAAGGATTGAAGATCTATGGAACTGCAAAGGAAAAAACTTCGGTAATTTCGTTTAATATTGAAGGCATTCATCCTTATGATATAGGTACAATTATTGACAAATTGGGAATAGCAGTTCGAACCGGGCATCATTGTGCACAACCGATTATGACTTATTTTAATATTCCCGGAACGATTCGTGCTTCTTTTGCTTTTTACAATACCAAAGAAGAAATTGACGTTATGGTGGAAGCGGTAAAAAAAGCACAAATGATGCTTTCTTAATTCAATAATATGAGAGTATTTACAATGATTTTTCTAAGTATATTGCTAAGCAAAAGCTGCGAAGGCCAAACCAAAAACGATTTGAAAACGGCTGTTTTAGAATATACTGCCAATACTAGAGGTTTTTATCAAAAGATAACGATTCAAAATCAAATGGTCACGATTTCGAAAGACAGAAGTGGAACTGAGAAACCTTTTGAGACAAACATTTCGGATGCCGATTGGAAAGAATTAGTCGGTTATTTCGAGACTATTAATTTAGACAGTTTGGCAACTTTAAAAGCACCGACCGAAAAACGGTTTCACGACGGTGCGGCAATTGCCAATTTAGAGGTTAAGTACAAAGATAAAACATATCAAACAAGCTCTTTTGATCACGGTTATCCGCCAGAAACCATCAAAAAATTAGTTACAAAAATAAATTCATTTGCAAAAAAAGAATAATGAACATTAAAGAAATACAAGAAGAAATAGTTGGCGAGTTTTCCATGTTTGACGATTGGATGCAACGCTATGAATACATTATCGATTTAGGAAAAAATTTACCGTTAATCGAAGAAGAATTCAAAACTGATGATAATATTATCAAAGGATGTCAGTCGAAAGTCTGGTTGAAAGGAGAACAAAACGACGATAAAATAGTCTTCACTGCTGATAGTGATGCCATTTTAACTAAAGGAATAATCGCCATTTTGATTCGAGTTTTTTCAAACCAAAAAGCTACAGATATTTTAAATGCTGAGATGGATTTCATTGACGAAATTGGTTTAAAAGAACATTTATCACCCACACGAGCCAACGGATTGGTTTCGATGATTAAGAATATAAAAATGTACGCATTGGCATTCGACGCAAAAAAATAATTATTTCACCATATAAGGCATTTAAGGTCATGTAAGTGGGTATAAAAACAATACAATAATCATAATATGAGTTCAAAAAAGTTAAATATTAAATAAACATATTATGACTAAAACAGATCTTAAAGAATTGGTTTATAAAGTAAATGGAGCGGCAATTGAGGTTCATAAATATCTTGGACCAGGACTTTTAGAAAGTGTTTATCATAGCTGTTTAAAACAAGAGTTAACATTAAGAGATATCAATTTTCAAACAGAATTAACAATTCCTATAGATTATAAAGGTTTAGAGGTTGAAGCAGGATTAAGATGTGATTTATTTATAGAAAACAGTTTAGTGGTAGAATTAAAAGCAGTTGAAAAAGTTTTACCTATTCACGAGGCACAGCTTTTAACTTACATGAAACTTTTAGAAGTCCCGATTGGACTAATTATAAATTTTAATGTAACTCATATTTTTAAAGAAGGACAAAAATCCTATGTAAATGAATTGTATAGGTATTTAGAAGAATAAAAAAAACATTTTACTATATAAGGCATTTAAGGTCATATAAGAATAGTAGAAAATAAATCCAAAAACTATAATAACAACCTTATATGGCCTTAAATGCCTTATATGGTTCAAAAAAATTTGAAAGGTTAAACCTGAAACAAAAAAAACATGGAACAAACAATAGACACCAACCAATTAGGAATAGATATCGTAGCTAAATTAAAAACCATCTATGATCCAGAAATTCCTGTAGACATTTACGAATTAGGATTGATTTATGACGTTATGGTTAGTTCGGATTTTGAGGTAAAAATCTTGATGACATTGACTTCTCCAAACTGTCCTGTGGCGGAAAGTTTGCCTCGTGAAGTTGAAGAAAAAGTAAAATCAATCGAGCATGTAAAAGGAGCTGAAGTGGAAATCACGTTCGACCCACCTTGGAACAAAGATTTGATGAGTGAAGAAGCAAAATTAGAATTGGGAATGCTTTAATAAAAAGTGTTCAGTATTCAGTCTTTTAGTTTTCAGTGGATAGCTGACCACTAAAAACTGACCACTGATTACTATTTTAAGAGTTCCGAGAAGCACCGATCACTAAAAAACCGAACACTGACCACTAAAAAAAAATGGATGAAATTATAAATAAAGTTGCCAATAGCGCTTTGGAAGTTTTCGATCTTGAAGATTATTATCCAAAGGGAATTCGGGCGCAAATTGACATTTCACATTGGCTCATAGAAGGCTTCTTGCTGAAAGAAAAAGACTTTAGAGAACAGCTTAAAAATCACGATTGGTCGCAATATCAAGATCAATATGTGGCTATCAATTGCAGTACTGATGCGATTGTTCCGGCTTGGGCATCCATTTTAGTGGCGATTCAATTGGCGCCTTTTGCCAAAAAAATTGTAAACGGAACTATTGAAGATTTAAATTCGGCTTTGTACGAAGAAATTCTTTCTAAAATAGATTATTCGGTTTATGAGAATAAGGCTTTGATTATCAAAGGATGCTCAAAAAAGCCAGTTCCCACGCGAGCTTATATTTTAGTAGCACACCATCTACAACCTTTTGCCAGAAGTATTATGTACGGCGAAGCATGTTCAGCGGTTCCACTATTTAAGAAAAAGTAGATTGTACTTGAACTAATTAAAGCAATGCTGTTTTAAATTGTTTTTGCTAAAGCCAATTGTTTTATTATTTTTGCAATCGAAAAAATAAATCAAAAATTAATGAAGCAAAATTTACTATTGGCTTTAATCTTTTTTACTTTTCACATTGGGTTTTCTCAAGGAAATGAAAAAGAGTTCCTCAAAAAAAATGAGGAAGTCGCAGCAAGATTAAATGAAGAAAAACCTAATGGATGGGTTAAAAAAGGAACCTTTAGCTTTTTAGCAAATCAGGCAACATTTACCAATTGGGCCGCAGGTGGTCAAAGTAGTATTTCTGGAAACATTGGTTTAAACTATGACTTTAACTTCAAAAAAGACAGTTGGAATTGGGATAACAAGGTAATTGCAGGTTATGGTTTAACAAAAATTAAAGACCAAAAAATGCAAAAATCTGATGATAGACTCATTTACAATTCATTATTAGGAAAAAAAGCGTCAGGATATTGGTATTACTCCGCATTTTTTAATTTCAAAACACAGTTTGATTCAGGATTTGATTTAGCCTCTGGCACGAAAACCTCTCATTTCTTTTCGCCAGCCTATTTTGAATTTGGACCCGGTATGTTGTGGAAAAAAAGTGATAATTTAAAAGTGAATTTTGCACCTTTAACATCTAAATTTATTGTAGTAGATTCTCAATTTACACAATTAGGTTCTTCTTTTGGTGTATTGCAAGGCGAAACAAGTCGTTACGAATTTGGAGCAGCTATCAATGCATATTACAAATTTAAAATTGTAGAAAATGTAACCGTAGAAAACATTTTGAATTTATATTCTAATTATTTAGACAAACCAGCAAATGTTGATATCGATTATTCTTTGAATATAAATATGAAAATCAACAAATTCTTATCTACTAATTTAGCGTACCAAACTATTTATGACGATAATGCTTTTGCAGGATTTCAAACCCGTCAAGTAATAGGTTTAGGAGTAAATTACGGCTTCTAATTATCGATTATTATTCTAAAAAAAGACCTTTAGATTCGCTTCTAAAGGTCTTTTTCTGTTTGTTAATCCTTATCTTCCTTTTCTAAAGCATCCTTATAATCTGGATACAAAAACTTATTATAAGGAAAGCGTGTAATGTGAATTTGCCGAACTGCTTCATAAACACGTTCTCTAAATTCTTCAAAATTTTCTTTTTCTGTTGCCGAAATAAACAAAGCGTTTTCTTCGCCCACACGATGCATCCAAGTGGTTTTCCATTCTTCGAGAGTGAAATGTCTGGGTGTTTTTTCCGTCATTAAATCATCTTCGTCAATAGTCAAATTTTTATAGGCATCAATTTTATTGAAAACCATAATAATTGGTTTGTCATTTGCTTTTATGTCCAACAAAGTTTGATTTACAGAGGCAATATGATCTTCAAAATCAGGATGCGAAATGTCAACAATGTGTAATAACAAATCGGCTTCACGAACTTCATCTAAGGTACTTTTGAAAGAATCGACTAATTGCGTTGGTAGTTTTCGAATAAAACCTACGGTGTCCGAAAGTAGAAACGGCAAGTTTTTAATCACCACTTTTCGAACAGTTGTGTCCAAAGTAGCAAACAATTTATTCTCTACAAAAACATCGCTTTTCCCAACGGCATTCATTAAAGTTGATTTTCCCACATTGGTATAACCGACCAAAGCTACTCGAACCATAGCACCACGATTGCTTCGTTGTGTACCCATTTGCTTGTCGATTGCTTTTATTTTTTCTTTCAATAAGGCAATTCTGTCTCGAACAATTCGTCTGTCAGTTTCAATTTCTGTTTCTCCTGGTCCACGCATTCCAATCCCTCCTTTTTGACGTTCCAAGTGCGTCCAAAGTCCCGCCAATCGAGGTAATAAATAAATACATTGTGCCAATTCAACTTGAGTTCTAGCATAAGAAGTTTCAGCTCTTTGGGCAAAAATATCTAGGATAAGATTGGTTCTATCTAAGATTTTACAATCTATAATTTTGGAAATATTTTTTTGCTGGGAAGGCGTTAGTTCATCGTCAAATACCAAAGTTGAAATTGCATTTTCTTTCACAAAAAGATTGATTTCGTCTATTTTTCCAGTTCCTAAGAAAGTTTTGGGATTTGGTTTATCCATTTTTTGCCAAAAACGTTTCACCACTTCACCACCAGCTGTAAAGGTCAAAAACTCTAATTCGTCCAGATATTCTTTGAGTTTATCTTCGCTTTGGTTTTGCGTTACAATACCAACAATAGCGGTTTTTTCAAAATTTAGTATTTCTTTTTCTAACATAATTTTTAATAAGATACAAATTTAATCATTTGCGGTGGACTTATGAAGTTTGCCAATGTAAATCTATTCCATCGCTTTAACTCTTTTGACCAAAAAAGCAATTAAAATTCCAAACATCCCGATAAAAGCAAAGGAAAACCGGAGACCAAAAAGTTCGGAAATATGACCAATAACGGGTGGCCCCATCAAAAAACCTAGAAAACTTACGCTGGAAACTGCCGTTAAAGCTTCGCCCGTTGGAATTGTAGGGTGTTTTCCCGCAATGCTGTAAAGTGTAGGAATGACAGTAGATACGCCCAAACCAACAAGCATAAAAGAAAGCGTACACGGAATAATATACGGAAATGATACTGCCAGAAACAGCCCCGTTGAAATCATAATTCCACTAATTTGCATCACGGTTTTTCTTCCAAATTTATTGACAAATCGATCTCCAAAAAAGCGTCCGCTAGCCATCATAATCATAAAAGAAATATATCCCAACACGATTAATGAACCCTGTGCTTTGACTACATCTTTAAAATATATTCCACTCCAGTCGAACATAATACCTTCGCTCGCCATACTACAAAAACCAATTAAACCTAATAAAACCAAGGATTTATCTGTATTTCTAAAGCGTTTAATCTTTTCTGCTCGAACCTTTTCTTTGGCTTTTATTAGAAATTTAAAATTGATAGCGACCAATAGTAACACCACAAAAGCCACGATTACAAAGTGCATATACGTGGAGATTTTTAGGGCTAACATTCCCAGTCCAGTTAATGCACCTATAAATCCAGCCAAACTCCACATTCCGTGAAACGAGGACATAATGTTTCTTTTAAAAAGTCCTTCGGTGTAAACTCCTTGCGTATTTAAGGAGATATTAGTCAAGTTTCCGAAGATTCCAAAGCAAACTAATGCTAGAGTCAATTGCCACGCATTATGAGCCAAACCGATATTCGTTAAACAAAAAATATACATTAGGATTGCTATAGGAAGCGTGTGGTGACTTCCAAAACGGGTGACTAATTTGCCAGAAAAAAACATCATCGTTAGTTGTCCTACAGGTAAGGCAAATAAAATAGATCCCAATTCGCCATCAGTTAATTGCAAACTAGCTTTAATCGTTGGAATTCGGCTTGCCCAACTCGAAAAACACAAACCCATCCCAAAGTAGAACATAAAAACGCCCCATCGAATCCTATTCAAATAAGATTGTTTGGCATCGCGATAGGTTTTTTTGTATTTGCCTTTTGCTTTGTAAACTCCTATGAAATTAAAATATTGCAAGCCGTTTCTTTTTAAAATTTGAATCTGCAAAAGTACAAAATCAATCTGTTTCCATTGGAAATATAAGTTTATAAAAGGAAATCTCGGATTAGCCGAATTTACTTTTGCCTATTTCATATTATTCGGGTTTACTATTATTGAGCTAAGTGTTTATTTTTCAGAATTATCATTCTGACGAAGGAAGAATCTTCGTTTGTTGAGCAACTAGTTGAGATTCCTCGTTCCTCGGAAACACAAAATAACCTCGCTTTTTTTTCACTTATTCAAATTGCTATGATATCATTTAGATGCACGTATTAGCAAATACAGAATTCGTATAATTCGCAGCTGATTTATTTAGAAGTTGATGGCTTTCATTTGCTCATCACTTTGAAAAGCGGCCTCAATAATTCGCATTACATTGACACCATCTTGAGCGGTTACTGGCTCTGGTTTGTCGTGGACAATTGCTTGATAAACACCAGCAAAAAAGTCATAATAATTTCCTTGTATCGTTGGTGTTTTTTCTCTAATAATTTTACCATCGATTTCGGTATGCAAAAGTCCTTCGTTGCCTTCTTTCTCAGTTCCCCAAGTGCTTAAATTGGGTTTTTTGTCCAATTTCAATTCGTCTTCTTGCACATCGCCACGCGTTTTCAAAAAAGAACCTTTCTTGCCGTGAATCACATACGAAGGATTGGGTTCTCTCACAAAAAAACCAGCTTTCAATCGGACTCTCAAATTGGGATAATAAAGTAGAATGTCCAAATAATCATCCACCACCGAAAATTCTCTTGTAATGCGAATATCGGCAAAAACTGCAGTAGGAAAGCCAAACAAATACAAGGCTTGATCGATAATATGTGGGCCTAAATCTTTCATAATTCCGGACCCAGAATTTATCGTTTCCTTATGCACTTTTGGACTCAAAATCGGATTATAACGATCAAAATGAAATTCGGCTTCAACAATTTCGCCTAACAATTTTTCATCTAGAATTTTCTTCACGGTTTTGAAATCGCTATCCCATCTTCTATTTTGAAAAACGGACAATTTCAATCCTTTTTCTTTTGCCAAGGCCAATAATTCCTCTGCTTCGGCAACAGTAGAAGTGAAAGCTTTTTCGACAATGGCGTGTTTTCCAGCGAGCAAAACTTTTTTGGCATATTCAAAATGAGTATCGATTGGTGTGTTCACTACAACCAAATCAATTGATTTGTCTTGTAAAATAGATTCCAAATTAGAATAACTTTTGACTTCGGGATAATCTTCTTGAATTAATTTTTTAGTTCTTTCCCAAGAACCGATAAGTTCAAAACCAGGATGTAGTTCTAAAAAAGGAGCGTGAAAAACTTTTCCCGACATTCCGTAAGACAAGAGTGCAGTTTTTATTTTTTGCATTTTCTTATTTTTAAGAACTCTGTCAAAGTTCTGAACTTTGACAGAGTTAATTAGACCTGTTTATATTTTTGCTCTTTCATATTGTAGTGGCCATTTTATATCGGCACCCAATTCTTTGGCAAAATCCAAAGCTAAATTTGGGTTCCTCAATGATTCTCTGGCAAACAAAACCAAATCGGCTTTTCCTTCAGAAACGATTGTTTCTGCTTGAATTGCTACTGTGATTAAACCCACGGCTCCGGTCAAAATTCCTGCTTCTTTTTTGATTTTTTCTGCAAATGGAACTTGATAATTAGGGCCTAACGGAATTTTTTGATAGGAAACCAATCCACCCGAAGATACGTCTATTAAATCGACTCCTTTTTCTTTTAAAATTTTCGAAAGTTGTATGGATTCTTCAATATTCCATCCTCCACCTGCCCAATCGGTGGCTGAAATTCGAATAAACAAAGGCAAATCGGACGGCCATTCTGATTGTACAGCTTCTACAACTTCAATTGTCAACCGAATTCTATTTTCGAAACTACCGCCGTATTCGTCCGTTCTAAAATTAGTTAAAGGAGACAAAAACTGATGTAATAAATAGCCGTGAGCTCCGTGTATTTCTAAAACTTGAAATCCGGCTTCAACCGATCTTTTAGTCGCGGATTTAAAATCGGAAATTACTTTTTGGATTCCGTTTTTATCCAAAGCAACAGGAAGAACGGGTTCGTCATCGTGATAGGCAACGGCACTTGCAGCAACAGTTTGCCATCCGCCTTGAGCGAAATCTAACTTTTTATTACCATTCCAAGGTTCTGAAACGCTTGCTTTTCTACCGGCATGCGCCAATTGGATTCCCGGAACTGAATTTTGGGAAATAATAAACTCGTTGATGGCTTTCATTTTTTCAATTTGCCCGTCTTTCCAGATTCCCAAATCAGAGGGAGAAATTCTACCTTCGGGACAAACCGCTGTAGCTTCCTGTATGATTAAAGCTGCGCCACCACTAGCGCGACTTCCTAAGTGAACCAGATGCCAATCTGTAGCAAAACCATCTTGAGCTGAATATTGGCACATTGGCGAAATGGCAATCCTATTTTTGAAAGTGATACTTTTTATTCGAATGGGAGAAAATAATTTGGAGGACATAAAATAAGTTTTAATTTATAAAAATAGAAACAACGAGAAAAAAATCGAGTTTCAGATAGTAAAGTTAAGGCAGAAGTAACAAAAAGCAAAAAGGAACTACTTATTTATTAACAAATAATTATCGCTTGCCCAAAAGGAAACCTTTGGAAGTAAAATAGAAAACCTTACTTTTGTGCGCTATACAGAATTTAAAAACAAGAAATGGAAATAGTTATCAAGCTTTCTCAATTTTTATTGAGCTTATCATTACTGATTATACTTCACGAATTAGGGCATTTTATTCCTTCTAAAATATTTAAAACCCGAGTAGAAAAATTCTATTTATTTTTTGACGTAAAATATTCTTTGTTTAAAAAGAAAATAGGCGAAACCGAATACGGAATCGGTTGGTTGCCGCTGGGTGGTTATGTGAAAATTTCGGGAATGATAGATGAAAGTATGGACAAGGAACAAATGGCTTTGCCGCCACAACCTTGGGAATTTCGTTCTAAACCAGCTTGGCAACGTTTGATTATTATGTTGGGTGGTGTGTTTGTAAACTTCGTTTTGGCATTTATAATTTATATCGGAATGGCTTATGCTTATGGCGATACGTATATTAACAACGATTCTCTAAAAGATGGAATTTGGGTGAATAGTCCTGTTGTAGAAAGTGCTGGAATTCATACTGGAGATAAAATTGTATCCATTGATGGGAAAAAAGTAGAGCGATTTGTTGGTGCTGTAGTGATGGATATTTTGACTTCAAAAGAAGTTGTTGTCGATAGAAATGGAGAAATAATTACCATCAATATGCCCGTAAATTTTATTGGAAAAATATTAGATTCCGATAAAAAAGGGGTAATTACTTTAAGAATGCCATTTGTAGTAGGTTCTTTTACAGACACTTCAAAAAATAAAGCAGCAGTAAAACCAAAAGACATTATCGTTTCTCTTAACGGAGTTGCTATAAAATATTTTGACCAAGCAGCTGTGGTTTTAAACGCCAATAAAGGCAAAAAAATAGCAGCAGTAGTTTTAAGAAACTTAAAAGAAATTCCAGCTACTGTTGAAGTGGACAAAGAAGGCAAATTAGGAATTTTTCCAGGTTCTTTAACAGAAGATAATTTGAAGAAATTAGGATATTATACCTCTAGCAAAGAAAGCTATAGTTTTTTTGAAGCCATTCCAGTTGGAATCGAAAAAGGGAAAAATCAATTGGTCGGTTACGGAAAACAGCTTAAAATGATTTTTAATCCAAAAACTGGTGCTTATAAAGGTGTTGGTGGATTTGCAGCAATATACAATGTTTTTCCTAGCACTTGGAGTTGGGAAGTATTCTGGAACATTACCGCTTTATTGTCAATAATGCTGGGTGTGATGAATTTATTGCCAATTCCGGCACTTGATGGAGGTCACGTTATCTTTTTATTATATGAAATCATTAGCGGCAAGAAACCAAGCGATAAGTTCCTAGAGAATGCTCAAATGGTTGGTTTCTTTCTACTTATCACTTTGTTATTGTTTGCCAATGGGAATGATATTTACAAAGCGATTGTAGGGAAGTAACTTTTTTAGAAATATTTTTAAATTTTGCTTGTAAAAAACAAAATTAGCACTATCTTTGCACCGCTTTAAAAGTGAAACACACTTTCCTTCTTAGCTCAGTTGGTTAGAGCATCTGACTGTTAATCAGAGGGTCCTTGGTTCGAGCCCAAGAGAGGGAGCAAAAGCAGAAAGCCATTCAAGAAATTGAGTGGCTTTTTTAGTTTCAGCCCCGTAGTTCAACGGATAGAATGGGAGTTTCCTAAACTTTTGATTCGGGTTCGATTCCCGACGGGGCTACGAGTTTTTTAAAACAGTCTATGATGAAAGTCGTTTATTCTAACAAAAAATAGGATTCTAGTCTACTATATCTAAGTCATAAAAAGAAAAAGCTACATTATTTATCTTTTTTACTTGTGAAAAAATAATTTCGTTAGTTTGTGTCTAGAAACCATCCCTAAAAACACCTATCTTTATGCTGTATCTAAAAAGCTACCCTTATGAAAATAGCAGCTCAAAACGCAGTACTTATATTGTTTTTTTTCTTGTACGTCCTCTGCTTTAGCAATTGCGACAAAGCAAAAACAGCTAATGTTCCAGTTAAAAAAGTAAAAACGACAGCCGTTATTCCTACTCTCGTTGTTGATACCGTTGTTCCAACCCTTGATACAGCCGATTACAACAAACGAATGCTTGCCTTGAGCAATAACGATATCAAAGGCAAATGGCCAGTAAAAAAAATACCCTATCCACTACCTGGAGCCATCTTGCCCTACCATAGAATTATTGCTTTTTATGGAAATCTATACAGTAAAAGAATGGGAATTTTGGGCGAATTACCAAAAGAGGCGATGCTGAAAAAACTGAAAGAGGAAGTTGCACTTTGGCAAGCTGCCGATTCTACAGTTAAAACGATTCCTGCCTTGCATTATATTGCCGTCACGGCTCAGAGTGCTCCCGGAAAAGCAAATTTGCATCGTTTAAGAATGCCTTTTAAACAGATAGATACGATTCTAAGTTGGGCAAAACCAATTGATGCATTGGTGATTCTGGACATTCAAGTGGGTCACAGTTCGGTGAAAGAGGAGGTGACTTCGCTGGAAAAATACTTGAAATTACCGAATGTACATCTCGGCATTGACCCTGAATTTTCCTTGAAAAATGGTGAAATACCAGGATCCAAAATTGGCACATTCAATGCAAATGATATTAATGATGCTATCGATATTTTAGCTAAGCTAGTACGTGAAAATAAACTTCCTCCCAAAGTATTAGTAATCCATCGATTTACTCAAGGAATGCTTACCGATTATAAAAATATAAAAACAGTACCCGAAGTACAAGTAGTAATCAATATGGATGGTTTTGGGACTAAAATCCTAAAAAAATCGACTTATCTATCTTATATTTATAGAGAACCGGTGCAGTTTACTGGTTTTAAATTGTTTTATAAAAATGATATTAAGACAAATCCAAATGGGCTTTATACTCCAGAAGAGTTATTGCGATTTACACCTAAACCCATTTATATTCAATATCAGTAAAGCAGTATATTTTAATTATTTCGATTTTTTGATAAAATCTAAAGTAGTGTCGATTTACGTTTTTAAATTTTCCACGAAAGGCTAAAAAATCAAATTCTTGAACCTTTCTATGAAAACAAAAACTAAAATCTTTTGAAGGCAATTAATAGTTTTGACTAAATTCTAGTTTTTTTCTACTACAGTTTTTCTTTTGCTGATGAATCTAACCTCAATTTTTGGAATGTATTTGATCAGCTCCTTTGGGCATTTCGGGAATCCATTTTGGGACTTTTCCGAAAGTGATAAAATGAGAACAATTGGATAAAAACATCATCATTTTAGTGCCAAAAATAGAGTGGAAAAAGGAAACTGATTTTAATCCAAATCGCAAAATTGCTGTCGTTCCAGCCATATTCGAACCAATGTAAGCCGCAACTTTTTTATCACTAGAATTCAGTTTATTGGCACGCCAAGTTTTTACAAATTTTCCCGTGTTAATGTTTACGGGGCAAGCCAGAGCACAAAGTCCATCAGTAGCACAAGTTTCGTCCAATTGATAGCTAACATCTTTTAAGATAGCAGCCAATCGTTCAGGATCCTCGTTTGAAGCTTCCAGTCGGCTAATTTCTCGGGCAATGACAATGCGTTGGCGAGGTGATAAAGTCAATCCTTCGGAAACGCAATACGGTTCACAAAAGCCACATTCCATACATTTATCCACAATGGCATGCGATTCGGGCATTGGTTTTAAATTTTTGAGATGCGCTTTGGGGTCAGGATTGATTAAAACATCGGGATTAATTTTGTTATTGGGATCAAAAATGTTTTTGATGCGCTTCATAATTTCGTAAGCCGCAGTTCCCCATTCTTTTTCGACAAATGGTGCCATATTTCGACCTGTTCCGTGTTCGGCTTTCAAAGAACCATTAAAACGATCGACCACTACAGATGCCAATTCCGACATTAATTTTTCATAGCGATCGACTTCGGTTTGATTCGAAAAATCTTGAGAAAACACAAAATGGAGATTTCCTTCCAAAGCGTGCCCAAATAATACGGCATCATGGTAATCGTATTTTTTAAATAAATCCTTCAACGCTAAGCAAGCATCAGCCAATTGTGGCAAAGGAAAAGCAACGTCTTCAATGATAACAGAAGTTCCATTCTTTCTAAGTCCGCCTACTGTTGGCAATAAGCCTTTTCGCGCTTTCCAATTGAAATAATATTTTTGGGGATTTGAAGTAAATTCATAGTCAACGTAAGTTGGAATTGATTCAATTTCTAAGCGAACCTTGAGCTGTTTTAGCAGCATATTGTCCAAATCATTGTCCCGACATTCGACTAACAAAGCGCAAGCCGATTCAGGCAAAGTTTTGAAATAATCTGGAGCATCAGGGTCATATTCTACTGAGCGAATCGATTCTCTGTCCAATAATTCTACGGCAGCAACTGGACTAGATTTTAATAAAATGGTTGCATTACAAGCATCCTGAATGGTATTGAAAATGAGTAAAGAACAGGATTTGAATTTTTCGTCAACAATAGTTTTGAAAGTTACATTCGAAATAAAAGCCAAGGTTCCTTCTGATCCAACCATCAAATGTTTGATGATTTCAATGGGATCTTGATAATCAACTAATGCATTGATACTATAACCGGTGGTGTTTTTTATTTTGTATTTATTTTTGATGAAATGAAATAGTATTTCATCGTTTTTAATGGTGTCTCTAAGATTTTCAATTTCTTCAATCAAAGGTTTTTGATTGTTTTTGAAAGTCGCCACACTGTCGGGATCTGCTGTGTCTAGAATGGTTCCGTCGTGCAAGATAATTCGAATATCAGCAAGGGTTTTATAGGAGTTTTGAGCAGTTCCGCAGCACATTCCGCTGGCATTATTGGCAACAATGCCGCCAATCATCGCCGAAGAAATAGAAGCTGGATCCGGCCCAATTTTTAATCCGTGTGGTGCTAAGAAAATATTGGCTCGCGAACCTATAATTCCGGGTTCTAATTTAATTTTTTGGTTGTTTTCTAGAAGTTCATAATTTTTCCAACCGTGAGTCGCAACCACCAAAACCGAATCGGAAATGGCTTGACCTGACAGGCTGGTTCCAGCCGCTCGAAACGTCAAAGCGATATCAAGTAATTTAGCTTGTTTGATGATTTCAACAACTTCGGCTTCGTTGTGTGCGAGAATTACAATTTTAGGTATGAGTCTATAAAAACTAGCATCGGTTCCATAAGCAAGGGTTTGCAATGGATTATCCAAGATTCTTTTGGGATCGATAGATTGCGATAAAATATCTTTTAAGTTTTTATAAGATGGTGCTAGCATAGCCAATGAATTTTGTAATTACAGTGTAAATTTAGTTATAAATAAAAAAAACGAAGCCATATGACTTCGTTTTCATTTATAAAAAAGAATAATTCTTAGCTTTTTAAATTTTATACTAGTTTGAAAGTTACATCTACTTCAACTTCATATCCCAAAACAGTGAATTCGTTGGAATTCGAAATTATTTCGCTAATGATAATTACTTCCCAATCCAAAGGTTGAAAAATGGAATAATACATTTCGGTAAGCGCGATATCTTCTTTCGTTACATTTATAATAAAAAAGGCAAGGTTTTTATATAAAGTTAATCTCTCTTTATAATTATTTTTTGGAAACGAGTTTTTGTGCATAAGCGTGAATTCCGCTAGCCGCTTTTCTTCCATCTCCCATGGCTAGAATGACTGTTGCGCCGCCTCTAACAATATCACCTCCAGCAAAAAGACCAGGAATAGAAGTCATCATGTTTTCATCGACCTTGATGGTGTTCCATTTTGTGACTTCCAATTCGGGCATGCTTTTCTGGATAATTGGGTTTGAAGATACGCCAACAGCAACAATTACGCTATCTACTTCTATATCATATTCAGAACCCTCAATAGGCATTGGGCGTCTTCGACCTGATTCATCAGGCTCGCCTAATCCCATTTTTTGAACTCTCATTTTTTGAACTTTTCCATTTTCGTCAGCAAAATATTCAATCGGGGTCGTTAAGTTGATAAATTCTACACCTTCTTCGATAGCGTGTTTGATTTCTTCGGCACGAGCGGGCATCTCTTCTTGAGAACGTCTATAAATAATCATTGCCCTGTCTGCTCCCAAACGTTTTGCTGTTCGAACCGAGTCCATAGCCGTATTCCCCCCTCCAATAATTGCTACATTTTTTCCAGAATGAACTGGGGTGTCAAATCGATCATCGGCACCGCCCATCAAATTTACGCGGGTCAGAAATTCGTTTGCGCTCTGTACTCCACTAAGATTTTCGCCAGGGATATTCATAAAGTTTGGCAATCCAGCGCCACTGGCAATAAAAAAGGCAACAAAACCTTCGTCTTTCAAATCATCAATTGTGGCTGTTTTTCCAACAATGAAATCGGTAATAAATTTTACACCCATTTGTTTGATGGAATTGATTTCAAAATCCACAATCGACTTTGGAAGCCTAAATTCGGGAATTCCATATTTTAAAACACCTCCGAGATCGTGTAGTGCTTCGAAAACAGTGACGTCGTATCCCATTTTTGCTAATTCACCAGCAACGGTTAATCCTGCGGGTCCTGAACCAATAACTCCTATTTTTAGTCCATTGGCTTGGGCTAATGTTGGTATAGAAATAGGGCCGTTTTCACGATCATAATCAGCCACAAATCGTTCCAGATGCCCAATTGAGGAGCCTTCTCCACTCAATTTTTGGACATAGATACAGCTTGCCTCGCATTGAATTTCTTGCGGACATACTCTACCGCATATTGCAGGCAATGAATTGTTTTCTTTTAGCACTTTTGCTGCGGCAAGAATATCGCCTGCCTCGAGATATTTTATAAATTTTGGGATGTTGGTTCCAACCGGGCAACCCGAAACACAAGTTGGCTTGGCACAATCCAGGCAGCGACGGGACTCTTGTAGCGCTAGTTCTAAAGTTAATCCTTTATTGACTTCAACATTACTTTTGTTTCGCACATTGGGATCTTCCTCTATCATGTGAATTTTAGGGATTTGGGTGCGTTCCTTGCTTGTTATTTCTTTGCGCAATTTGTCTCTCCAATCGGCCTTACGTTCGTTTTTGTAATATTCACTGTTTAAATCTGATTCCATTTTATGAAATTTTAAAAGGTAATCCTTTTGTAATTATTGCTGTTTTGAATGGGAATTTAATTCTTCCTTATATTCTCTATAGCATTTTGATTCTGTGGTTTTATAGCTATTTAACCTATTGATCATTTCATCAAAATTTACTTGATGTGCATCAAATTCTGGACCATCAACACAAACAAATTCTGTTTTGCCGCCCACGGTTACTCTACAAGCACCACACATTCCGGTTCCATCGACCATAATGGTGTTTAAACTTGCTTGTGTTGGAATATTGTATTTTTTTGTGGTTAGTGCCGCATATTTCATCATTATGGTTGGGCCGATAACCATGGCTTCGTCTATTTTTTCTCTAAGAATTACTTCTTCCATTCCTTGCGTGATCAATCCTTTAGTTCCTTTTGAACCATCGTCGGTCATAATAATGAGCTCGTCTGAATACTCTCTCATTTTTTCTTCGAGAATGATAAGCTCTTTGCTTCGAGCGGCAATTACCGTTATAACTCTATTTCCTGCAAGTTTCATTGCTTGAACAATTGGGAATAATGGTGCAACACCAACACCTCCACCAGCACATAAAATGGTTCCTACTTTTGCGATATTAGTTGCGGTTCCCAAAGGCCCTACAACGCCAGCCAAATGATCGCCAACATTCATAGCGCAAAGTTTATGAGAGGACACGCCAACTCTTTGCACATATAATGTAATTGTACCTTTTTCAATATCCGCATCTGAAATGGTTAAAGGTATTCTCTCGCCATTTTCATCGATTCTTAAAATGATAAAATGACCTGCCTTACGATTTTTAGCAATATAGGGAGCTTCGACAACTAATCTTGCCACGTTTTCTGAAAGAAATTCTTTTTCGATTATTTTGAACATAACTTTTGTAAATGATTAAAATGCAATGTTTTACAGAGAGAATAATTCTCAATCTACATAAGATACAAATTTACTAATTTAATGTTAAAAAAAAGGGTTTTAAATCATAATACCCAGGGCAAACGCATGAGTTTTAAAAAATAAAAAAGTTGACACGACCCGAGCGAAAGCGAACAGACGAAGTAATTACAGGAATTAATACGAATTTGGATGTTGAAAAATTACACAAACGCAACAAAGCAACGAAAATTTGTGTAATTAGATTTTTAAATAACTTGAATTACTGCTAATTCGTGTAATTTGTGTCTGAAAAAAAATTGGCGTGTTTGCCCTGTCATAACACCCTTGGGTATAAATGTTATATAATTAAGGGTTTTCTGGAATGTTATTTTGGAGTAACGGAAAACAAAACTTTTGGATGCTAATCTCTAGTAATGCCCTTTTGACATGAGATGGGAGAAGCATAAAACCAAAAAAGGCCATCAATATTGATAGCCTTTTATCTGCAAAAACAATTCTTAGTTTTTTAAATCCTTAATTACTTTGAAAGCCACATCAACTTCATCTTCACTGACTAAAATAGTGAATTCGTTGGAAGTCGAAATTACTTCGTTGATGATAATTCCTTCCCAAGCCAAACGTTGAAAAATGAAATAATAAATTCCAGGAACAACGATGTTTTCTTTAGGTAATTTTACGGTAATCGAAGCTAGGTTTTCCAGTTTCTGAATCAATTTTTCGTTGATAAAATGTTTGTCAACCAAATGATTTACGGTGTTGCTCACTACAATATTGGTTTCGTTTACACCTCTTGAAGAAGTATAAAATATATCCGAAAAAGTATTAATATCAGTAATTAAATCGGCTTGTTTGTTCAAAATAGTTTCTGAAACTGCAAAAGTATAATCAGTTAACGAAGAGCGAACTGTGATTTCTCCAATGTTTTTAATCACCTTATTAATCTTGTGATTTAGCCTAAAATCCAACTCTTCAGTTAGTCTTTTTAGCGCCATAACAACAGCACCTTGTTTGACTTCTTTTCCAAATTCTGACTCTAATTCGACCATAATATTCCTAGATAAGGAAGTCAAATTGATGATGCCAAGCGATAAAGCATTCAGTAAAAAAGGTTTTGTTTTGATGTAATTTTCTACAATTGAGGAAACAGTTTTCATATGTTTATGAATTTAATTTACAAGGAATAGTAATTCCTAAAACGCAGTTCATTTGCGTTAATCTAACAAATCGATGCGCAAAGATAAATAAAAAAACAATTTGTTACAAATTAAACAATGATAATTTAGAATTAAAAATGATAAAAAGCATCAATTAAATGTTCAATAACTAAAGATTTGCCCTCTTTGTGAACGGCAATAATGTCAAAACGTACTTCCATATCTAAGTCCTTTGACACCACATATTCGTTTACGGCTTTTACTAAAAGTTGAATTTTCTTGGGTTTTACAAAATCTTGTGGCAAACCAAAATCCAATGACGAACGTGTTTTTACTTCAATAATAGCGAGGGTATTTTCTTTTTTGGCAATTATGTCAACTTCGGCTTTTTGGAATGTCCAGTTGGTTTCTAGAATTTCATAGCCGTTTTTTTGAAGGAAGTCAACAGCCATTTCTTCTCCAAGTTTTCCTAAATCGTTATGTTCGGCCATAGTTATTTTAGATTTTAGAGTAACGATTTTGATGCATGCAATAGCGAAATGGCGTTAAATTTAGTATTCGTCAGTTCGAGTGTTTTATTAAATGCGACAGCTTTTTAATAAAATGTATCGAGAATTCAACTTCTATCGGCTTCTCGATACAATTTTTAATAGTAAAGCTATCGCATTACTATTAAAAACCACTCGAAGTGACGGTATAAAGATTAAAAGTATTCACATTGATTAATTGTAAACAGTAGAAGCATCTTACAAGTCAAAAAAGAATTATTTCATTCAAAAATCAACTTAGACTTTTCTTTATTTATTTCTAAAGAAACTTGTTTGCCAAAAATTAAAGCTCTGTTATCATGAAAATGTCCTGCCGGAAAATTATACAAAATAGGAAACGAAAATCCTTTGGTGACATCGGCAATAATTTGATTGGCATTTTTCCCCCACGGAATATCGTTGTCTCTCATTTTGGTCATTCCGCCCACGACTAAACCTTTTAAATCTTCAAAGCAACCGCAGCGTTTCAGGCTCATCATCATTCGATCGATATGGTATAAATATTCATCTATATCTTCGATGAAAAGAATTTTTCCTTTGCAATCAATTTGTGCATTCGAACCCATCAAACTGTATAAAATAGATAAATTTCCACCTACGAGTTCTCCTTTGGCGTTGCCTAATTTGTTGGCTACATCCTTAGGAATTTCATATCTCAGGTTTTCGCCAAATAAAGCTTTCCGCAAACTTTCAATGGTTTCTGGAGTTGCTTTTGCAACTGTTACAGGCATTGCAGCGTGTAAGGAAGCAATATTCATTTTGTTCAAATAACTATGAAGAATAGTAACATCGCTGAAACCAAAAATCCATTTTGGGTTTTGTTTGAATTTTGTAAAGTCCAACAAATCTATTATTCGAACCGTTCCGTAGCCACCCCGAACGCACCAAATAGCTTTGATATTGGGATTGTCCATTTGGTGTTGAAAATCGGCAGCGCGCTGTTCATCAGTTCCCGCTAATTGATGGTCGTCTAAGCCTATGGTTTTGCCAATTACAACTTCTAGGCCCCAGCTGTGCATTAAATCTATTGCAGGTTTTAGATTGTTATCTATATTTTTTCGAGCTGTTGCTAGAATGGCGATGGTGTCTCCTTTTTGTAAACTTGGCGGAATTTTCATGGGTATTTGTGCTTGAATAGTATCAAATGGAAGAATAAAAATAAGTATTAGAAGGGTATAGAAAACAGTGTTCTTTTCTATAAATAAAAGCCAATTCGTCTGCATATTTTTATTCGATTACTAATTTTTTAACAACGGTTTTGTTATCCGAATTGATTTTTGCATAATACATTCCTGTTGGAAAATCGATATTTAATTGCGTTTCTCCAATGATTTTTTGTTCCAATATTTTCGCTCCAAGGCTGTTGTAAATTTCAATGGTTCCTTTTTCGGTCAAGCCAGAGATGGTTATTGATTTTTTGGCTGGATTTGGATAAAGAGTCACTTTTAGATTAACAAAATCTTGATTGGATAAATTGAAATGCCAAACTTGACCTGCTTTTGCTCCCCAAATATAATTAGCTAAATCGGGATAATCTATAAAAGGATTTCGGTTGACTTGCCAAGTGTAAATATAGTTGTTTCGATTCATTTCAAAATCATCGGCAGGATCCAAAGTATTCCAAGTTAACAATGAGGTCAAATCTCCTAATTGCCCCACGGTTGAAACTGGAATGTCACCATTAACAACACTCAACGCATTGTATCGAACTGCCATATAAAAAACGGCTCGAGCCACATCGCCTTTCCAAGAACCTTTTGTTCCACTTGGGCCGTTGTAACCTGTTAATCCATAATTATTATTGTTTCGAATGGTATTTTCTGGTCCATCTTCGGCTCGAAGATGATGAGCATCGCCGTGACCAGCCAGAATATCGTCGGCATTGGTGGGCAACCAAATATTTATGCCATCAGGAATGCTCGAAGTTCCATCGGTATAGCCACCACGAGATTGTGGATAAATGTGTTCGCGATTCCATTTTCCGGTATTGATTCCGGTGTCTTGAAATTCTAGTTTGGAGCGCGGTTTTTCAACATACATTAGCCAAACTTCGTTGCTGTTCAAAGGGTTTTGATCGGCAGTTTTTAATATTTCGATAATATCACCATAATTGTGGGCGTGAACCACGGCTGGATTAGCAATAATATCTTGAATGGCTTGTTTTAAAGCCCCTCCAGAAAGTCCCGCAAGTGCTGCATAATAACCAGTAGGAGCTGTTGTGGAAACAATGCCATAAGTTGGATTTAAAGGAGTTCCATACGGAGCAACAATAAAATCATTGTCGACAACTCGGATTTCAATATTATTATTAATTCGTTTGTATTCGACTGGAATTGTACCGATTTTAATTTTCAGAACTTCGTCACCTTCGTCTAATGTATCGTCAATAAGTGTGATAGTTGTCGTGAAAGTATTGGAACCCGAAGGAATAAAAACAGTTGTATTTCCTGTAAAGTCGGCAGTTGTAAAGGATGAATTGTTTAAAGTAAATGTAAAGGTCAAATCACTAGTTACATTGGTTTGGGTTGTGAAAGTAATGGGAAAACTGTCGCCTTCATTTTTATTGGAAGCGTCTGCGGTTATTGTAATCCCGTTAAAAACGATGCCACTTCCATCATTATTAGCTCCAGGAGTTGGGTTTTTGGTTTCATAAGTTCCGTCGCTTTTTCTTTGAACAGATTGTGTGTCTTGAGCGTTATTTTGTCCTTCGTCATACTGGACGGACACTCCTAACAAAGCCATTAGCGCGGTAGCATCGGCATCTTTTGTATCATACATTAGAGCGCTAATAAGGTTTGCGGTCGTTGCCACAGTACCATCTGGAAAGTCGGAAGCATTTCCAAGATACAATCCAACGCCATCTGCACCATTTTGAATGGTATTGTCGGAAAATATTTTGTCTGGAGTAGGCGAAACTAGTGTGTTTCCAAGGAGAACGATTCCGTTAGCATCGGTTGTCAACCCATTTAATGAGAGGGTAAAATAACTCAGATTGGCGGTGGATGAAGCGGCATTTCCATTAAAGAACACCAAAACATAACCGTCTAATGGAAAATTCGGGGTTGTTGATTTTAATTCGATAAATTCTTTAGTGTCAGTACTAGGTGTATCAGAATCTAATTCGTTGATAACAACTTGTCCAGAGGCAAAGTAACTTAAAGAGAACAGGAGTAGCGCATAGAAATTTTTCATAGGAATGAAATTTAGAGTAAAAAAAAGGCTTCCCGTAGTTGGAAGCCTTTCACATTTATTTTTTCACAATATTAATTTACTAAAATATTATCCAGTTGTAAAGTGGTTGTAACTGCAGGGAAAGCATTTGCATTTCCAGCGTATTCAAACACAAAATAACCATTACCCGTCACCGTTGCTGGAATGGCAAAAACGCCACTTGATGTAAAGCCAGTTCCATAACCAGATGTTGGTGTAGTGGGAATTGTAAATTTCGAGGTGATATTGACCATTTTAGAAGTATCTACTTTTCCTCCAGCAGTATAATCAGAAGCTAAAACATAATACACATTTAATACGGCTCCGTTATAATAACCCATATTTGATTTGAACGAAAAAGCACTTGCTGCTGTCATATTCACAGGAACGAAGAAGTAGGTATTGTTTGCACCACCAGAGTTAAATGCGGTCATTTGAATGTATTTATTAGAACTAAATGTCGCAATTGAATAATATCTTGAACCTACTGCCGCATCATTGATGTAACTAGGAAAATTAGTTTGTGAAACTGTAAAACTTTCGAAAGTTTCGTTTACTGTTGCAGGGAACACATTAGAAGTTGCGCCTACTAATGCAGGATTATAATCTACTCTTGGGTTTGGCATATTTGCATCTCGTTCGGTTCTCATAATAATTTGATAAGTCGAACCATATTTAGTCAAAACTCCTCTTATTTTTCCTTTTCCAGTTGGAACTTTTGAACCTGCAAAATTTGCAAATCTACTGGTTCTAATGGTTAAATTTTTAGAGCCATCGGTTACAAAAATACTAGAATCGTAAGCATCTGCAATATTGGAGTCATAAGTGCCACCTGCTGCTTCGTCAGTAAATTGCACATTGTCTATTTCTACCAAGGTGTTCAAGTAAGTGTCGCTAAAAGCTTGTGCTATAGTGATTTTATGAACAATAGCGTCTTCGCTTATCACATCGCAAGAAGGGATTAAATAGTTTTTTAAATCTAAACTCGACAATCTATCTACGTCAAATTTATCAGTTGGTGGTGCTCCAAAAACTAATCCTCTAGCAAAGTTGTTGTTTGGATTTCCATAAGCTAATCCATTTAGTTTTAAAAATACTTTTTTACCCGGTTGAAATTTTTGGGTATACGCATTTACGATATCGCCAGAAAGATTAAATCCTTTGGAACCATCTGTGGGCTGAAAGTACATACTTTTATAAAAATTTCCGCCTTCGTCACTAGAAATTACATAGGCTTCGATGTAGTCAAAAATTTCTTTGCCAGTCACTGGATCTTTTACAGCCGCAGGATAAGTTGGTGTATTTGGAATTCCTGTTGTTGCATTTATAACAGGATTTATGGCAGCTGCATAAATCTGAGCTACTTCCTTTGTTTTTGTTTTTCCAGGACTTACACAGTCGCCAAATTTTGGGGTATCGAAAGTGTCATTCACACAGCTTGTGAATAATCCAGCTGTTGCAAAAACGATACATATATTTTTTATTTTATTTTTCATAACGTTTAATTAAAAGGTTAAATATAGATTTACCATATAAGTTCTACCGTAACCGTAGAAGTATTTTGGTCCAAATTTACTATAAGAGCCACTTTGGTGGTCTTCGTAATCTTTGGTATAATTGGAATCTCTTGATTGTTCGAAACCGCCAGTTTTATAAGTGATGTCAAAAACATTATTTACGTTAGCAAAAAGACCTAAAGTTTTTGTACCAAATCTCCATGATTTTCCACCTACTAAATTGCATAAGTAAAAAGATTTGAATTTTTCTTGGTTCAAATAGCTGTCTGCCAAGGCTTGATCTACGGTTCTATAATTATCATTGGTCAAAGGATTATTAGTGTAATAATTTGATGTTCTTTTAATTGTGGATACATCAAGGTAATTGTCTGCGATATAATTTGCATTGGCTCCAATCCACCAGAATTTAGGATCTCTATATTCTATCCCAAAAGAGTAGGCTTGTTGTGGCATTCCAGCTTGTTTTAATCCAGTATAACTAGCTTTTCCATAATTTGTGGATGTTCCAGACGCATCATCTGTTAAGGTTACATTTGGATCGTTGGTCAATGTATATTCGCCATAAGCCGCAACTCCTGTAAGTTTAATAGTAGAAGTGATTTGATATTCTAAACCGGCTTCAATTCCTCTGTTTTTTTTGTTTATTCCAGTTACCACTTCGGATACGAAAGCTCCTTCTCCGCCAACTGCATCTGCATAATAAAAATTAATATCCGTAGAGTTTAAAGTTTCAGAGAAATATCCCGTAAAACGCGCTTTGAATTTCGGAGCTTTAATAATATAACTCAAATCGCCTCCTTTAATGGTTTCGCTTGTAATATTCGGCGTAATGTCATTGGTTACACGAGCATTTGAGAAAATATCTTTAGAATTAGGTGCTTTTGTCATATAAATAGCGTTCAAGTCGATAAAGTTTTTCCCTGATAATTTATAAGTTAATCCTCCTTTGAAAGCAAAGTTATCGAAGAAAATTTTATCGCTTTTTCCAAAGGACTTGTTTGGATAATAACCATTCTTATATAAACCTTCTCTTTGATAGTTTGAGCGAGTGAAGGCTTGAGCAAGATAGAAATCTACTTTTTTATATGAAAATTTGAATTGTGTAAAAGCATCTAATTTTTTCACATCGATGTTGTAATTATATCCATAACTTTCACCAACTCCTACAGTTCGATTTGGATTATTCAAATCAGATTGTTGTTGATCTCCAATTCCAAAAGTACTAGCGTCTGTAAAGTAGGTTCCGCCCAAAAGATCTAACATGTTTTTGAAATTCTTTGTTCTAGAATCCAAATAGTTTGCTCCAGCAATCATAATAACGTTATCCGAAAGCTGAGAGTTTAATCTTGTATTGAATGTGGCAATGTTTTCATCACTTCTATCTTCATACTGCACAATTCGGCTTCCGTTTGCACTATTTTCAATATTGACTCTGTAGATTTCTTTCCAATCTAATTGTTTGTTGGCTAGAAAAAAGTCTTTTTGTTGATTTGCTTTTGCTATATAAAGTGGCGTATTGCCAAGATAATTATTATTGGTGTCAAAGTAATTCGTATAATAACTAGGCAATTTTCCGTAATAGGTTGGATCTGGATTATTGGATTTTGTATAATCCAAACGGCTGTTTCCAATTTGTCCTATTTGGTAAGAAACTGTCGTGTTAATGTTTGTTGCTGGATTCACTTTCCAATAGTGAGACAACATAAACATTGGTTCTTCGGTTTTTTTAATTCTTGAGTTTCTTTGATCACCTTCTTGATCACCCCAATAAGAATTGTATTTTACTCCAGCCAAATCTGTTTGTTCGGCAGTATTTGGAGAATTTTTTCCTCTTTTATTTTGTGCATAAATAGAGGTAAGGTTAATGCTGTGATGGTTATTAATTTTCTTTTCGATGCTGGCAAACAAAGAATTGGCATCATAAGTAGTTCCTTCGAAATACCCTTCCTGAGCCCATCTTCTTCCTCCGGAGATAACGTATGCCCAACCGTTTTTATCCATTCCAGAAGCGTGGGTCGCCATTACTCTACTACTATAATTAGTATTGGTATTAAGGTAAGAAATTCGGGTTCCAGGTCTGTAAATAGAAGCTCGAGTATTGATAAATTGCGTTCCTGCAATTCCTCCAAAAGCATAATCAGATGGTGCTGAGCCATTGGTAAACTCTTGATTTCGAGTAGCATCATTCAATCCTCCCCAATCGCCATATTGAGGTCTACCGTCCGCAACACGATTCATTGTAACGCCATTAATCATCACATTAGAATATTCATTGTCAATTCCACGAACACTAAATCTGGCTTGGCCAAAATTGTAGGCTGCTGCTTGAAGAAAAATATCTTTCGATGATTGAAGCAATCCTGCAGTACTTTCGGAACCACTATTATCATCACTCAAGTCATTGTCGGTGATCGTAATTAGCGTGGATTGTTGCTCAGCGGTAATGTCTTCTTCTAACGTTACGACTCCTAAGTCGAGTACTTGCCCATCAGTTGTTTCTATTTGAAGTAGCTGATCTTTGTAACCATTTGTTTTTAGACGGATAAATTGTTTCCCAATATCTACGTGATCTAATGAAAACTTTCCGTTTGCGTCAGAAAGCTGCATTAAATTAGTGTTTTGAATCGAAACCATAACACTTTGTATTGGTTTTTGGGTTTTCAAATCGACCACTTTTCCAGTAACTCCGGCACTAGATTGTCCAAAAGTGAACATTATTTGCATAACAAATAGTGCACTAAAAATAATTTTTTTCATATTGCAATTAAAATTAATTTATATTGATAAGAAATAGTAATTCTTAACGATTACAAAGCTACATTTATAATTTTTATTATCTACTTTTGTGTCGAAGTTTTTGTTAAATTTTACACTAAAATAATATCAAATCATGAAAATCAAAAAAATAATAGTTGTTTTGTTAGTTTTATTTTCCTTAGTTGGAGCAAATGCACAACAAAAAAAATATGCAGTTCGAACCGTTGCCTTTTATAATTTCGAAAATTTATTTGACACCATTAATAATCCCAACAATGATGACGAATGGACTCCAACTGGGCTGCAGCGTTGGACTTCAGAAAAATACAAACAAAAATTACAAAATCTTTCGAAAGTTATCATGCAAATTGGCACAAACGACCAACAAAAAGAAGCTCCTACATTAATCGGATGTTCCGAAATAGAAAACCGTGGCGTGTTAGAAGATTTAGTTAAAGAACCTAATATTATCAACGATGATTACGGAATCGTACATTTTGATTCGCCAGACAAAAGAGGTATTGATGTAGGGCTATTATATAGAAAAAAATATTTCAAACCCACCAGTTTCATCAATATTCCTTTAATAATTTATAGAGGGAAAACAATTGAAAAAGAAAAAGAAACAGAAGAGGACAAAGCCGATAAAGATAAAATTGAGTTTAGTTACGACAACAGGGTTTACACCAGAGACATCCTGTTAGTAACTGGTTTTCTGGATGGCGAAGAAGTAAATGTCTTGGTCAATCACTGGCCATCACGTTCTGGAGGCGAGAAAAAAAGCAGCCCATTTCGGGAAGCAGCTGGACGTTTAGCCCGAAAAACTATGGATTCCATTTATAAAGTAAACCCAAAGGCTAAAATTATTTTGATGGGCGATTTGAATGACGGATCCTATAACAAAAGCGTGAAAGTTGGCGTTGGAGCCAAGCTAAAAAAATCCGAAGTGCAACAATTTGGCGTTTTTAATCCTTTTGAACAAATGTTTAAAGACGGAAATGCTACTTTATTTTACAGAGATTCAGGAGATATTTTCGACCAAATAATGGTTTCTGAAACCCTCATAAAAGAAGACTTTTCGAGTTATCAATATTGGAAAGCCGGAATTTATAACAAGCCATTTATGATCCAAAAATTCGGACGATATGCCGGTTATCCTTTGCGACATTCCGAAAACGAAATTGGCTATAGCGACCACTTTCCAGTTTATATTTATTTAGTAAAAGAAGTAAAATAACAATGACAAAAATGAAAAATACAATTATAGCTTTGCTTTTTATGTTTTCGATTCCTTGTTTTTCACAAGACACCATTACCACAGCAAAGGCCAAAGAATATATGGATAAAGAAGTTTGTGTCGTGGGAAAAGTAATCTCGTTCAAGCTCGCCGCCGAAGGGAAAAACACGAATTACATCAACATCGACAAGCCTTTTCCCGAAAGCGTTTTTACAGTGGTAATTTCAAACTTTTATCTCGAAAAATTGAACATCAAAATCGAAGATTTAAAAGATAAAACCATTTACATAAAAGGGAAAATTTCTACCTATAAAAACGACCCAAAACAAATACCACAAATTTATAACCCAACGAGTATTGAGGTTAAAAAAGAGTGATGTTTTTTTCTAATTTATCAACGCTATAATTCGAATCGTTTTCCTTGTTCTGGAAAAATCAATTTTACGCCTAAATTGTTTTCTTTTTTCAATTGTTCCTTAATTTTCTGAATGTTTTTCAAGGGTGGTTTTCTATGGGTAATTATAATTTTTAAATCTTGTAAACCTCCTTTTCCAACCAATTCCTCTAATTTACTAAGTTCAGTCAGTAAATGATTTGGGGTCAAATGTCCAAATAAAGCAGTGTCGGGTTGCTCATTTGGGAAAGAAACTTCAATAAAAATTGCTCTTAGTTGTTTTGCCCTAATCAATGGCGCCACAGCTTGCCATAAGTTACTTAAATCAGTGCTTTTTTCAATACTATCTGCTCCAGTATCTCCTAAATACAAAACAGCGTTTTCACCGTTTTTGATTAAAAAAGCTGTACTTTCAAATGGATTTACATGACTTAGCGGAAATGCTTTTACCGTCATTGTAGTATTGGTTAATTTAGTTTCTTCTCCAATAGAAAGCGTTTGAAAATGATATTTTTTTATTTGATAGCTTGGACCTTCATCACCAAAATTAGCCCAAGTTTCGCCATTAAAATAATGTTCTTCCATCATCTGCATACATTTTTGGGTAGCATAAACTGTTTTGTTAGCATCGCCCGGAGAGTTAATAATCAAACCCGAAACATGATCCAAATGTGCGTGAGAAATGAGATACCCTTTAATGTATTTTTGTAAAACTTCCTGAGCGGAAACTTTAAACACATTTTTTTTGATTGCTTTTTCAATACCCGCATTTATAGTTCCTGCATCTAAACAAATAAAATCAGTACTATATATTGGTGCTACCAAATAAGCCGAAAGATTGGTTTCGTCCATTCCACCTTTTACTCCCAAAGGAATCACTTCAAAAGCTGATTTTTGTGCAAGTGACGGTAACGATATTAAAAATAAAAGTATAAAATAGTGAGTGATGGACTTCATTTTCAAAGGATATTTTGATTTTTACAACCAAACCTATGAGGTTTTTAAAACCTCATAAGTTTAACTGCGGACTAATAATATTTAATTTACTTCTTGATTCGTAATAGAATATAAAAATACGGTCTTCTTTTGAAATGAAGGACTATTTTTTTTAAAAGTAAAGAATAATTTGCTGTACTTCAAAGCAAGTTTCCCGTAATAATATTTAAACTCCTAAAATAAAAAACGAATCACTAATAAAACACCAAAATAAGTGAACAACTCGGCTACGCAGGGCAAACTCATACTTTGCTCAAATTTTAAAAAAACAGCCACGACCCGAGCGAAAGCGAACAGGCGAAGTAATTGCACGAATTGTAACGAATTGAAATTTTTGAATTACTCGAATTCCTAAAAGAGTAAGAATTAGTGTAATTTATTTTAAAAAATCATTAAATCCGCTTGTTGCCAGATTCAAATTTGTGTTAATTCGTGTAATTCGTGGCGAAAAAAAAAGTTTGCGTTTGCCCTGCTCGGCTACGAATGCTATTTGATTTTCACAACTCAAAACTATATCTTTACATAAATATAACAATTATAACCCCTAAAGTTACAATGACAACAATAGCGAATCAATTTGGAATAGAATTAGCCCTAAAACAATTAGGCATCGAAGCCTTAAACGAAGGAACTTCGACGGGAGCAAATAATTTTGCTAACGGAAAAATTATTGAAAGCTATTCGCCTGCCGATGGTGCTTTAATTGCAAAAGTAAAAACTTCGACCAAAGAAGATTACGAAAAAGCGATGCAAAAAGCATCCGAAGCGTTCCTAGAATGGCGAATGATTCCAGCACCAAGGAGAGGAGAAATTGTTCGCCAAATGGGTGACGAATTAAGAAAATTTAAAGAACCATTAGGAAAATTAGTTTCTTATGAAATGGGAAAAAGTCTTCAGGAAGGCTATGGCGAAGTTCAGGAAATGATTGATATTTGTGATTTTGCAGTAGGACTATCGCGCCAATTATACGGATTAACCATGCATTCTGAGCGTCCAATGCATCGAATGTATGAGCAATACCACCCCATTGGAACGGTCGGAATTATTTCGGCATTTAATTTTCCAGTTGCCGTTTGGAGTTGGAACGCAATGATAGCTTTTGTTTGTGGCGATGTTGCGATTTGGAAACCTAGTTCAAAAGTACCTTTGTGTGGCATTGCTTGTCAAAATATTATCAAAACAGTTCTGAAAAGAAATAATGTTCCCGAAGGTGTAAGTTGTCTGGTAACTGGAAACGAATCAGGAGATTTAATCAATAATGACCACAGAATTTCATTGGTTTCGTTTACAGGTTCCACTAGAATTGGGCGTCACGTTTCCAAAACTGTTGCCGAACGTTTCGGAAATACGATTCTAGAATTAGGCGGAAATAACGCCATCATTGTTTCTGAACATGCCGACATTAGTATGGTTTTGGTTGGAGCCGTTTTTGGCGCAGTTGGAACCGCCGGACAGCGCTGTACTTCGACTCGTCGTTTAATTATTCACGAAAGTGTTTATCACAAAACGATTAGCGTTTTGAAAAATGCCTACAGCCAATTGAAAATCGGAAATCCATTGGACGAAAATAATCACGTTGGACCACTTATTGATAAAGGTGCTGTTCGGGAATATTTAGACGCTATTGAAAAAGCTAAAAAAGAAGGCGCCACTATTATTGTAGAAGGCGGCGTTGTTGAAGGCAAAGGATTCGAAAGCGGATGTTATGTAAAACCGTGTATAATTGAAGCTGAAAATCATTTCGAAATTGTACAAACAGAAACTTTTGCGCCTATTTTGTATGTGATGAAATACAGCACAATCGAAGAAGCCATTGCCATGCAAAACGGCGTTCCACAAGGACTTTCATCTTCTATTTTTACAAATAATATGCGTGAAATGGAATTATTTCTCTCGCAATCTGGGTCTGATTGTGGCATTGCCAATGTCAATATTGGAACATCAGGAGCTGAAATTGGAGGTGCTTTTGGTGGAGAAAAAGAAACTGGAGGCGGACGAGAATCCGGTTCCGATGCTTGGAAAGCTTATATGCGACGACAAACGAACACGATTAATTATGGAACACAATTGCCATTGGCACAAGGAATAAAATTTGATTTATAATCCGAAAAAATTCATGAAAAAAGCGGCAAGATTTTCATCAAGCCGCTTTTTTATGTGTTAAAGTTGACTGTTACAAATTGAAAGATACACCAAGATTAAATGCAGTTCCATTATTGTATCTAGAAGCAGCTTCCTTGTCATATTTTGCAAAAGGAGCAGAAATTTCAGAAAAAACGCCAAATCCTTCCGTGAAGAAATAGCGTGCGCCAAGATGACCACCAAAGTTTTTTATACCTAAATTTAAACCAGGATAAACGTCAAATTTTGGAGAAATGTCTAAAACACTTCCTAAGTTGGCATTAAATCTTGCTTTAAGATCAAAACGATATTCAGCAGGAACATCCTTAATATGGCTACCGCCCAATAAGTAAGAACCTAGAAGTCCAACAGAAAAATTTTCTCCTAGACCAAAATCAGCCGCAGCTAAAATTCCAGTTCCTCCATTTTGAATAGTTGTCCCAATGTTCAGTTTTGCGTCGCCTTTTCCTTTAAATGCTTGGGCATTCACGAGACAAAATGCACTTAATAATACAATTGTAAAAATCTTTTTCATAGTTTTTTAATTTATTTTTTTGCAAATATAGTTTTTAATTTCGTCCTTTTTCACTTGGGTATAAATTTGGCAGTGGCTCACTTTGCCAGAATTCTTTTGTATCAACATCCATAATAGTCAGTGGGCCTTTGAAGGCGGCTCCCGTATCAATATTCCAAACATTCGCCATTTGTACTGGGAAGATTTCGTTAATTCTAGAAACCGGAGTGTGACCAATGTAAATTTCTTTATATAATGTCAATCGTTTTGGATAAAATAAATCGGTTTTTTTCATCTTTTTGTCCAATGCCAATGCTGTTTCCCACAGTGTTCGATCCCAATAAAAAAGTTCAGGAAAAAATTCGAAATCTACGCCATTCATATTGGTAAAACCAGCGTGAACAAACAAACGATTTTGTTCATCTAGATAATAATTTTCTAAAGATTTCAGAAATTTAATATGTTTTTGGATGGTTTCATTGCTAGTCTTAGCATAGGCCAAAACGGTTGCTTCTCCTCCGTGTTTGTACCACATCGGGTTGTCAGTGCTTTCGTCGAGCCATTTTAATAACAATTGGTCGTGATTACCAATTATAAAAATGCAGTTATGTGTGGTTTTCAATTGGATCAAAAAATCGATTACTTCGGGCGACTGGCTCCAACCATCTACATAATCACCCAGAAAAATCAAGGTATCTTCTGGTGTAACTTCGGCTCTTTCCATAATTTGGTGCAAGGCACGCAAACCTCCGTGAATATCGCCTATAACTAGTGTTCTCATGCTGTTTTTTTATTTACCGCAAATTCGCAAATTTTTTATTAATTCAGAATATTTAATTTGCAAATTTCGCATTACTGAACATCATACTTCATTTTCCTCAAAATCCGCAAAGCTTCTTTAAATGACAAATATACAGAATTGAATGGTTTCAAAAGTGGTTTTGCGTCTATCAATTTTTGCTTTGCATCTTCAAATCCGTTGAGGTAACAAATCATAAAAGTGGAAGGCAAATTTTCTAAATCTTTTTGTTCGCGATGAGATAATAATAGCCCTTTTTGAAGTTTGTTTAGCAATGAAATGTTGCAATTATAAATGTGAAACAACATTTTTTTGTTGAATTCGGGAGGTTGAAAAAGTATTTCTCGATCAATTTTATAATATCCATTATCCTGAAAATGAATGGTTTGCTTTTCTAAGGAATAAAAACTCGTTTTGTCATTTAAACCCAAAGGAACATATTCGATAATGGTAAAACTATCGTCGTCAAAAGTAATGGTTACTACATCTTGGTCCGAATAAAACAATTTAATTTGCTCGTTGATGAGTTCAATATCAACTCGAGAAAGAAAGGTTGTGTCACGGTTTTTTTTGGGAACACCAGCCCAGCAAATGACAAATAATTCCTTGAAAACCTTGTATTTTGGCGACATATCTTTGTGCCGAAAATTCATAAAATCAATCACGGAGTCTAGCGTGTAACCAATGCTATTTCGGGAATTATTTTCAATTCCAATGACGGTTTCTGTGTTTTGATAATTTTTTTCGACGTCTTCTTCAATAGGAACTGTATTGCTGCCTCGACGAATAAAAACGCTGTTAGCAGGAATGGTATGAATCCCTTTTTTGAAATGCGAAGTTTGGCTTTTGGCTTTTATTGTTACCAATCCCACTACTTTATCTTTAGGTAAATTAGGGAAAGGCACATTTTCATATTGAATTTTTGGCGGGTTTTCGAGATAAGCATTGACTAAATTCTGAATCCTACTATCGTCAAAAAAATCATCCCCAACAATTTCGTTATCGTGATCTTCGACTCCCACAACAATATAAGAGTTGTTGGCTGGATTGGAATTAGACAAGGCACAAATATGTTTCAAAAACTTTGCTTTTCCTTCTCTTGAATGTAAATTTAACTGGCGTTTTTTGTCGTAAAAACTGCTCTCATCATTGTGAGCCAGAAGGTTTTTAATTAAAAGCCGTTTGTTAATCACTTAGCTAAGAAGTTTTTTAGATTTAGAATATGAAATTAAATAGATGTATCGCGATTTACAATAGTTGCCGATGCCTGTGCCGTTGGAAACACAATCAAATCGGCAATATTTACATGATATGGTCTGGAAACTACAAAATGAATAATATCAGCAATATCTTCTGGAGTTAAGGGTTTTAAACCTTTATAAGTATTGGCGGCTTTAGTCGTGTCTCCCTTAAAACGGACTTCGCTAAACTCGGTTTCCACCATTCCAGGATGAATGCCTCCCACTCGAATGCCAAAAGGATTTAAGTCGATTCGCATACTTTTATTCAGCGCATCAACCGCATATTTTGAGGCGCAATAAACATTTCCGTTCGGATAGACTTCTTTTCCGGCAATGGATCCAATGTTGATTATATGACCCGATTTTTGCTCAATCATTCTTGGAATAATGGCTTTCGAAACATATAAGAGTCCTTTTACGTTGATGTCGATCATAGCGTCCCAATCGTCTAAATTCCCATCTTGAATAGGAGATAAACCATGAGCATTTCCAGCATTATTAATTAAAACATCAATTTTTGAAAAGGCAGCAGGCAATGAATTAATGCTTTCAAAAACGGCTTTTTTGTCCCGAACATCAAAGCATAAAGTATGGATTTCGGTAAACTCTGAAAGCTCTTTTTGGAGTGCAATTAGTCGCTCTTCTCTTCGTCCACAAAGAACAATTTTATATTTGTTTTTTGCTAATATTCTGGCTGTTGCTCTACCAATTCCGCTTGTTGCTCCAGTCACTAAGGCTGTTTTATTCATGTTTTTTGTTTTAAATAGAATGAAATTTCAACTGTTATGTTCTAAATTTTATTCTGAAATATTTTTTAAAAATAGTGTTTTTATTGCTGTTTAAAAACTATAAAAATAATTGTGATTTCTGAATTTTGGAACATTTTTTTTTGAAACATTAAAATTATGAAAATACTATCACAAAACATCCTTAAAATTGAGGGTTTGTCAGAAGTTTTAACCAATTTTTAACATCGAACTTCTAAAAAAAAATTCAATTTGCACCTTCAAAACGAACGTAGACAAATTACAGCAATTAAATTAAGAAAATGGAACAAAATACAGCTACTATGGACATTAGAGCAATCAATGAAAAAATAGAAAGAGAAAGCGCTTTCATCGATTTGCTAACTATGGAGATGAACAAAGTAATCGTGGGTCAAAAACATATGATCGAGAGATTATTAATTGGACTTTTAGGTCAAGGACACATATTACTTGAAGGTGTTCCGGGATTGGCAAAAACATTAGCCATAAATACTTTGGCGCAAGCCATTGATGGTTCGTTTAGCCGAATTCAGTTTACTCCAGATTTATTGCCTGCTGATGTTGTAGGAACAATGATTTACAACATCAAATCCAATGAATTTTCTATAAAAAAAGGACCAATTTTTGCCAATTTTGTTCTTGCAGATGAGATTAACCGTGCACCTGCTAAAGTGCAATCAGCATTATTGGAAGCGATGCAAGAAAAACAAGTGACTATTGGCGATACGACTTTCAAATTAGACAAGCCATTTTTGGTTTTGGCTACTCAAAATCCAATTGAACAAGAAGGTACGTATCCTTTACCAGAAGCGCAAGTCGATCGTTTTATGTTGAAAACCGTGATCGATTATCCAAAAATGGAAGACGAGCGAATGGTAGTGCGTCAAAATCTAAAAGGAAGTTTTGAAAAAGTAAATGCAGTGGTTTCTGTAGCACAAATTTTGCGTGCACAAGAAGCAGTTCGTGAGGTTTATATGGACGAAAAAATAGAAAAATACATTCTAGATATTATTTTCGCCACCCGTTATCCAGAGCAATATAAACTAGCTGAACTGAAACCTTTAATTAGTTTTGGATCTTCACCTCGTGGAAGTATCAATTTGGCAAATGCTGCAAAATGTTACGCTTTTATCAAACGTCGTGGTTATGTAATTCCAGAAGATGTTCGCGCCGTTGTTCACGATGTGTTGCGTCATAGAATTGGAATTACTTATGAAGCCGAAGCCGAAAACATTACTTCAGTTGATATTATCAACAAAATTGTAAACGAGATTGAAGTACCTTAAATCAGTAAGCAGTAATCAGTTTATAAGTTTTCAGTGATTCACTGAAAACTAAATAACTGAACACTGAACACTTTCTATAATGGAAACAAAAGACCTCTTAAAAAAAGTACGTAAAATAGAAATTAAAACCCGAAGATTGAGCGATCATATCTTTTCGGGAGAATATCATACATCGTTCAAAGGGCGTGGAATGACTTTTAGCGAAGTGCGTCCGTACCAATTTGGCGACGATATTCGTGCGATTGACTGGAATGTGACCGCACGTTACAACGAAGCACACGTCAAAGTTTTTGAGGAAGAACGTGAATTGACAATGATGTTAATGGTTGATATTTCGGGCTCCGAAAGTTTTGGTTCCAAAAATCAGTTTAAGAAAGACATTGTTACCGAAATTGCAGCGACAATGGCTTTTTCGGCGACACAAAACAATGATAAGATTGGTTTGATTTTGTTTTCAGACCAAATCGAATTGTACATTCCACCAAAAAAAGGACGCTCTCACGTTTTGAGAATCATTCGAGAATTAATCGAATTTCAGCCTAAAAGTCATAAAACGGATATTGCGCAAGCGCTGAAATTCTTGTCGAGTACTCAAAAAAAGAAAGCCATTGTGTTTGTGATTTCTGATTTTATTTCTGACGATTACGAGCATACTTTGAAAATAGCATCCAAAAAACATGACATTACAGGAATCCGAGTGTATGATATTCGCGAAGAAAAAATGCCAAATCTAGGAATGGTTTCTATGCTAGATGCCGAAACTGGTGAAACACAATTGATTAATACTGGCTCGAAATCGGTTCGAATGAATTACGAAAAATATTATCAGGAAAAGCTAAAATATTTCAAAGAAACCTGTAGTAAATCGGGTGCAGGAGTTGTCAATACAAGAGTTGACGAAAGCTATGTGACGAAATTATTAGGGTATTTTAAATCGAGATAAGAATCGTTAATCGACAATCAAAAATCAAAAAACTTCAATCGAAAATCAAAAAAATCGATGTTAAAAAAAATATTCTTATTACTACTTTTTTCTACCACTATTTTTGCACAGCAAAAACAAGTGACAACCACTATTGATACTACCAAAAATAAAATTGGTGCGGAGTTCAAACTGACTTTAAAAACCAATGTCGATACGTTGTCAAAAGTGGTTTTCCCCAATTTAAAAAACTTTGGTCCACTTGAAGTGATTCAGTCATATCCTATTGATACCATCAAGAAAAAGGATCGCTATGAATTGATTAAAAAATATGGTTTGACTCAATTCGATTCGGGGCGATACACCATTCCGAGTGTAAAGATTTTAATTAACAAAAAAGAATTTTTATCAGATTCCATCAAAGTAGAAGTTGCGAATGTGGTTGTCGATACCTTGAAGCAAAAAATGTACGACATCAAAGATATAGCGCCGTCTAATGAATCTAGTAATTGGTGGAAATATCTTTTGTTTTTCTTACTGATTGCCGGAATTGGAGCTTTCATTTATTGGTACATCAAAAAATATCAAAAGGCAAAAATTGAAGAAGAAATTTATAAAACGCCTATAGAAAGAGCCACTAGTTTGCTGAATACTTTGGAGAAAAAAGAACTTTGGCAACATGGCGAAGTCAAAGCTTATTATAGTGAATTGACGGATATTGTTCGAAATTACATCGAAGAAGCTATTGAAATTCCGGCTATGGAAAGTACCACTTCGGAACTAATTGAAAGTCTGAAATTGGCATCTAAGAAAAAGAAAATGAAGCTTTCGCAAGAAACAATCGACAGTTTGTTTGTTGTTCTGAAACAAGCCGATTTAGTGAAATTTGCCAAAGTAAAACCCTTAGATTTTGAAATCACCGACGATAGAAAAAAGATAGAAAGAGCCATTGTAACCTTGGACAAAGCTATTCCAGTAGTTGTTGAAAACAATGAAGAAGAAATGTTGCTCAACGAAATGCAACGACAAGAACAATTGAAGCGGGAATTGAAAAAACAACGAACCAAACGCATCGTTATTACAGTTGCCTCCGTATTTATATTGCTTTTTATTACAATGACTTATTTTATTGTAACGAGAGGTTTTGATTATGTAAAAGACAATATTATTGGTCATCCATCCAAAGAATTATTGGAAGGCGAATGGGTAAAAAGCGCCTATGGAAATCCAACTGTAAAGATAGAAACGCCGCAAGTTCTTAAAAGAGTCGATTTAACAAAAACATTACCAAAAGAAGGTATGGCTCTGATTAAGGAGATGCAATCTTTTGCTTATGGAAGCCTGGTTGGTAAATTTTACATAATGGTTTCTACCTTACATTTCAAGCAGGATACGCAAATTGATTTAGAGAAATCATTAGACGGAGCGTTGCAATCTATGGAGGCTCAAGGAGGACAAAATATGATTGTGAAAAAAGAAGATTTTGAAACCAAAGCTGGAATCAAGGGAATAAAAGGGTACGGAACATTTTCCCAAATTGACCGTAATAGTCAAAGCAGTACAAAATTATATTATGAAGTTTTAATCTTCAGTCAAGAAGGCGGATTGCAGCAAATTATTATCGTTCACGAGGAAGGCGATGCCTATGCCAATCAAATTTCTGACCGAATTTTGAGCTCTGTTGAACTTCAAAATACAAAACAATAATGGGAAATATTAGTTTTTTAAATCCAGAATTTTTTTGGTTATTTCTTCTAATTCCAATAGCAGGAGTTTGGTTGTTTTGGAAAAAAAACCAACAAACAGCCAATTTAAAAATAAGTTCAACGCAAGGATTCAAAGGTTCAAAATCTTTATTAGTAACCTTACATCCGATATTGAATGTTATGCGAATTCTGGCTTTAAGTTCCTTGATCATTGCAATGGCAAGACCTAGGACAGTTGATATTAGCAATCAAACCAAGACCACAAAAGGAATAGATATCGTTATGGCGATAGACGTTTCGGGAAGTATGTTGGCCAAAGATTTAAAGCCCAATAGAATGGAAGCGCTAAAAAGGGTAGCTTCAGATTTTGTTGATGAAAGACCAAATGACCGAATAGGATTAGTACTTTATGCATCTGAAGCTTATACAAAAACTCCCGTAACTAGTGACAAAGCTGTGGTTATGGAAGCTATAAAAAGTATAAAATATGATACTACTTTGCAAGATGGAACCGGAATAGGGATGGGATTGGCAACAGCCGTAAACCGATTAAAAGATAGTAAAGCCAAAAGTAAAATTATTATTTTGATGACAGACGGTGTTAATAATGCCGGATTTATCGAACCAGAAACTGCGGCAGATATTGCAAAACAATACGGAATAAAAGTATATACAATAGGAATTGGAACCAACGGAATGGCGGAATTTCCGTATCAAATGACGCCACAGGGACAGATTTTATTCCAAATGATGAAAGTAGAAATCGACGAAAATCTACTAAAAAGCATAGCGAGAAAAACAGATGGTCAATATTTTAGAGCAACAAGCAATAGCAAACTAGCCGAAATTTATGGAGCTATAAATAAATTAGAAACAAGCGAAGTCAAAGAATTAAGATTCTATGATTATGACGAAAAATTCAGACCTTTTGTCTGGATTGCAGGTCTTTTGCTTTTGTTAGAAGTAGGATTAAGAAACACGGTTTACAGGAGTTTTATATAATGCGATTTAGTCGCAGTTTTCAGTCACAGTTCTCAATCGAGACTGAATACTGAGACTGAGACTGAACACTGAATACTAAAAAATGGAATTAGACGAATCAAAATATTTATACCTTCTTTTTATAGTCCCAATTTTGGTGCTACTTTTTCTGTATAATCAATATTGGAAAAGAAAGAAACAGCGCGAATTTGGTGATTTAGATTTGATAAAAAGATTAAGCCCAGAAAAATCAGTTTTCAAACCAATTCTAAAGTTGGTGGTGATGCTTTTGGCTTTAGTTGCACTCATTTTTGGTTTGGTTAATCCAAAAATCGGAACCAAGATGGAAACTGTAAAACGAGAAGGAATCGACATCGTTTTTGCTATGGACGTTTCCAAAAGTATGCTCGCCGAAGATGTTGCACCTAATCGATTGGAAAAAAGCAAACAAATTGTTTCTCAAATAATCAATCAATTAGGAAGTGATCGAATAGGAATTGTGGCTTATGCCGGAAGTGCTTTTCCAGTTTTGCCTATTACATCTGATTATGGTGTGGCAAAAATGTTTCTTCAAAGTATGAATACCGACATTGTTTCCTCCCAAGGAACATCTTTAGACGAAGCTATAAAATTGTCGGCTACTTATTTTGACGATAAAAGCAAAACCAGCAAATTGTTGATTCTGATTTCGGATGGAGAAGACCATTCAGAAGGAGCTGAAGAAGCCGCCGATGAAGCGAACAAACTAGGAATGAAAATCATTACTATAGGAGTTGGAACCGAAAAAGGAGGTACCATTCCACTCCGAGTAAATGGTGTTATCGAAAGTTATAAGAGAGACAATAATAATGAAGTGGTGATTACAAAATTGAATAAAGAAGGCTTGACTACCATAGCAAAAGCTACTAAAGGAGGTTATGTTGATGGAAATAATACAAAAGCAGTCTTAGATTATGTCAAAAATGCACTCGATAATATTCAAAAAACAGAATTTGAATCCACACAAATGGCTAATTTTCAATCGCAATTTCAGTGGTTTTTGGCCTTGGCTTTTGCCTTGTTGTTTTTAGATATTTTCTTGTTAGAAAGAAAAACGAAATGGGTTCAAAAATTGAATTTATTTAACGAAAAAGAATAATGAAGAATACTATTTTATACATACTATTATTGTTTTCTTTTGCGATTTCGGCTCAAGAGAAAGATAAAACGTTGCCAAAAGGAAACGATGAATTTGCTCAAAAGCAGTTTGTTGAAGCTGAAGCCAATTACCGAATTTCGCATTCAAAATTTCCTAAAAGAACCGTTGCGCCTTATAATTTAGGAAATGCAATTTACAGACAAAATCAAGCCGCAGAAGCCAAATTTGCTTATGCAACTGCATTGACCAACACCAAATCAAGAGTTCAGAAACATAAAATATATCACAATTTGGGAAATGTTTTTATGAAAGAAAAAGATTATTCTAATGCTGTGGAAGCATATAAAAATGCTTTGAGGAACAAACCATCGGATGAGGAATCACGATATAATTATGCTTTGGCCAAAAAGATGTTAAAAGAAAATCCGCCAAAAGACGATAAAAATAAAGATAAAAACAAAGACAAGAATAAGGATAAAGACAAAGACAAAAAAGACGATAAGAAGGACAAGGATAAAAAGGACAAGGATAAAAAGGACGATAAGAAAGACGGCAAGGACAAAGATAAGAAAGACGACAAAGGAGATAAAGATAAAAAAGATCAAAAACCAAAAGATGATGGGCAACCAAAACCGATGCCTGGTGGAATTTCTAAACAAAGAACACAAAATCTTCTGGATGCTGTAAACAATGAAGAAAAGAAAATTCAAGATAAAGTAAATGCACAAAAAGTAAAAGGAAAACCAATACAAACCGAAAAAGATTGGTAAAAATTCCTTGCTTTCAAAAAGGAATTAGCTTGAAATAAATGATTAAAATTGAAATGAAAAGAATTGTATTAATAGTGTTTTTAATTACCCAATCGCTTTTGGCTCAAGTACAATTTGAGGCAAAAGCTAGTAAAACTACTTTGGGTCTTAACGAAAGACTTCGCATCGATTTTGTAATGAATATGGATGGCGATAATTTCACACAGCCAAATTTCGAGGGATTTAAAATTCTTGCAGGACCAAGCCAGCAAGTGAGTCAGTCGTGGGTCAATGGTAGAAGTTCATTCGAAAAAATATATTCCTATTATCTGGTACCAATGCAAAAAGGAACCTTGGTTATCAAGCAAGCTTCGATTGAATATAATGGTCAAATTTACAAAACTACGCCCATTAAAATAAGTGTCACAAATGCCGTTCAAGAAGCAAGAGATCCAAATGATCCAACACCAATTTCTGCCGATAATAATCTCTATTTGGTTGCTGATATTTCTAAAACGAATCCGTACATCAACGAACCCATCACCGTGGTTTACAAATTGTATTTCAGTTATAATATTGGAATCACAAATTGGAGGGAATTAGACAAACCGAAGTACAATGATTTTTGGAGTCAAAACATCGACATCAAACAATTGGTAGGCGAAGAAGGAATGTTTAAAGGCGAAAAATATCGTTTCGTAGTCTTGCGAAAAACCGTTTTATATCCGCAGAAATCAGGAAAACTGGTAATTGAACCGTTGTCATTGGATATTGATTTGCAATTGCCTACTAATAGAAGTGATATGTTTGGTAGAGTAATTGTAACCAGTGGAAATAAAAGAGTTTCGGCTGGAGCCAAAACCATTGCCGTAAAAGCACTACCTGAAGCAGGAAAACCAGCAGATTTTTCAGGAGCAGTGGGTAAATTTGATTTTAATGTTACTCCTTCGAAAACCAATTTGAAAAATGGAGAAAGCCTTGATTTATTGGTTACTGTAACCGGAAACGGAAATATGAAATTGTTTAATTTACCAAAACCTGTGGTGCCTAATTCATTGGAAATGTATGATCCAGTTCATACAGACAATGTGAATACTACTTTATCAGGAATGGCTGGAAAAATATCGGATAAGTATACGATTATTCCACAATTCAAAGGGAATTACCCCATAAAACCAATGCAGTTTTCCTATTTTGATTTAGGCTCTGGAAAATATAAAACAATAACTTCACCAGAAATTATGGTCAATGTTTTAGACGGACCTTCGGCAAATGATGCTGTCGCTACAACTCCATCAGGATCATCGAAAAACGTAATTTCTGGTAGCGAACAATTCAAATATATTAGATCAAAAACAGATTTAGTTTCAATGAACCAATCCGATTTCTTGGGTTCAAAAATGTTTTATGGTTTACTATTATTGCCTTTTTTAATTCTTCCCTTAATTGTTTTATTCAAAAAGAAAAAAGAAGCCATTGATAGCGATGTTTTTGGAAATAGGATTAAAATGAATAACCGATTGGCTAAGAAATATTTATCGGAAGCCAAAAAACAAATCAACAACAAAGAAGCATTTTATGTAGCTTTAGAAAAAGCTATGCATAATTTCTTGAAGGCTAAGTTGCACATTGAAACATCGGATATGACCAAAAGTAATATTCAACAATTGTTGTTGTCAAAAAACGCTGGCTCAGAAACGGTTATCGATTTTATCAACTTGACCGAAAATTGTGAATTGGCGCGTTATGCGTTGACTTCGAGTTCAATAATCCAACAGGATTTTGAAAAAGCAGTAGTGATCATTTCGGATTTGGAAAAACAAATTTCTTAAACCGTCTTTAAATTGTTGTCATGAAAAATATTTTATATTTATTATTTGCAGTCTTAACCACCCAATTTTTCTTTGCCCAAAGTGGTTTCGAAAAAGGTAACGCCTTGTATCAAAAAGGAAAATACGAACAAGCGATAACCGAGTACGAAAGTGTTTTGGCAAGCAAAAAACAATCGGCAGATTTGTATTTTAATTTAGGAAATTGCTATTACAAACTCAACAAAGTAGCGCCTGCAATTTACAATTATGAAAAAGCGTTAGTACTAAATCCAGACGATGCTGAAATTGTAAATAATCTTAAATTTGCTCAAAAACTCACCATTGACGAAGTCAAAGAAGTCCCAAAAGTTGGTTTTTCAAAAATGATTCATGATTTTACTTCTGTTTTTCATTACAATACTTGGGCTTGGATTTCGGTTGGATTGTCTACTTTGTTTCTGCTTTTTTTCGTAGGTTATTATTTCTCACAAATGGCTTTGTCAAAAAGGATCTTTTTCTTCGGAATGTTTGTTTTGTTGTTTTTGTTATTGATAAGCGTTTCATCTGCCGTTTCAGAAAAAAATCATTTCGATAATGAAAAACCAGCGATCGTTTTTGCCGAAATGGTTTTAGTAAAAAGCGAACCACAAAAGGCAAGCAATACCATTTTTACCCTTCACGAAGGAACCAAAGTTTTTGTTTTAGAAACTTTAGAAAGCTGGAAAAAAATTCAATTAACAGACGGAACTGAAGGCTGGATTGATAAAAATGCTATTCGAGAAGTGAAATAAAAGTATATAGTTGGCAGGAGACTGACCACTAAAAAACTGAAAACTGACCACTATTTCTTCAAATCCCCATACCATTTTTCAATTGAAGGATAAATGTATCCTGCAATTCTCTGAATTGGTCTATAAAAAAGAGATTTGTCTAAAGTTTCTTTCTTGGCAAAAGTGTTGTTAAAATTTATTTTTTCGAAAAGGTTCAAAAAAATACTGACAATTAAAATCGTCTTTAAAAGTCTAAAAAATCCACCCCCAAGATTATTTATAACACCTAGAAAAGCAAAATTTGCAATTCCCGTGAGTACTTTTGCCAAAAGTGTTATGCCAATTACAACGAGTAGAAAAGTAATGATAAAAGCAACAATTTGAATGGTTTTTGGATTCCAATGAACAATTCCGCTAAGCATTACTTTAGCTAAATAAGAAAATTTTATAGCCAGATAAATTCCCAAGATTAAGGAAATTAAAGAAGCAAGTTCTACAAAAAGTCCGTTTCTAATCCCTTTAAACAATCCTATAACAAGGATAATACCCAAAACAATATCTAAAAAGCTCATAGTTGAAGAATGTAATGAAAGAACAAAGATAAAAGAATAAAGAGAAAATAAAATTCCGAAGTCAAAAAGACAGTCCTTATCTTTGCCAAAACAATTTTTTAGATAACAGACTGCAGATTTTAGATTTGAAATACATCATCTTTATCTTTTGTACCAAATCAGAAATTGTTAATCAGAAATCAAAAATCAAATGTCAAGAGATATACAACTAAAAGAACGCTGGGAACAGCTGGTTACAATACTTTCCGATCAGTTTTCGCAAGGTGAAGACCTCGATCTGGATGCCATAATTTATTTAATTGGTGTACAAGAACTCGGGAAAGTGCATAAAACTTTCGAAAAAGACGAAAAACTCAATCTGATGCACATCGCTATTTGCCGATTATTAGAACCCTATGGGTTTTATGAATTCGAATTTTTCGATGAAGAAGGATGGCCACATTACAACGTTAAAGAAGAATTACCCGCACTAAAAGCAGGCGAACAATCGGTTTTGATGAAGGAAGCAATCGTGAATTATTTTATAGAAAGAGAACTAATTGATTGATGATTGTTGAATAGTGATTGAAGATTTCAGATTTGCTTCAAAAACTTGAAACATTAAACATTAAACTTGAAACAAATTCCTTAAATTTGCACTTTCAATTATTGGACGAAAATGATAGACAAGATCAAAGATTATATTGGCGAAGCACAAGCTTTTTCAACACAAAACACGGAAGAATTAGAAGCATTTAGAATTAAATTTCTGGGAAGTAAAGGACTTTTGAAAGACTTTTTCGCCGAATTTAAAAATGTGCCTAACGATCAAAAAAAAGAATTTGGACAAGTAATTAATTTGCTAAAATCTTCTGCCGAAGAAAAAGTAAAATCAATTCAAGAATCTTTAGAAAGCAAAGAGGAAATAAAAGGCTTTTATGGTGATTTGACACGTTCTGCCGAACCAGTAATAATCGGTTCTCGTCATCCTATTTCATTGGTAAAAAACCAAATTATCGACATTTTTTCAAATGTTGGATTTAATGTCTCCGAAGGTCCAGAAATAGAAGATGATTGGCATAATTTTACAGCATTGAATCTGCCAGAATACCATCCGGCACGTGATATGCAAGATACGTTTTTCATCCAGACCAATCCTGATATTTTACTTAGAACGCATACTTCATCCGTTCAAGTGCGTTATATGGAAAACAATAAACCGCCAATTCGCACGATTTCTCCAGGTAGAGTTTTTCGTAACGAAGCCGTTTCGTCACGTTCGCATTGTATTTTTCACCAAGTAGAAGGATTGTATATTGACAAAGACGTTTCGTTTGCCGATTTGAAACAAACGCTTTTGTATTTCACTAAAGAAATGTTCGGAAAATCGAAGATTCGTTTGCGTCCCTCTTATTTTCCCTTTACAGAACCAAGTGCTGAAATTGATATTTATTGGGGTTTAAAAACCGAAACCGATTATAGAATTACCAAAGGAACCGGTTGGTTAGAAATTGGTGGTTGCGGAATGGTTGACCCTAATGTTCTGAAAAATTGCAACATCAATCCAGAAGAATATACAGGTTTTGCTTTTGGAATGGGAATCGAAAGAATTGCCATGCTATTGTATCAAATTGGCGATATTAGAATGTTCTATGAAAATGACGTTCGTTTCTTGGAGCAGTTTAAAGCTAGTATATAAATTTTATAGCTGTTAGTCCTTAGTACTTAGTCCCTAGTTTAGGGTATTTTGACTAAGGATTAATCACTAAGGACTAATCACTCTTTTATGAAATCTGACATCGTTATCCCCGAAGTAGAAAACGTTTTCCTTGCTGCCATTCAAGAATGGAGCGACGATTTTATGGAAAAAGTTTGGTATGTTTATTTAATAAATGACAGCGATTTTCAGTTGGATAGTGTGATGGTAGTTTCAAAAGCTTTTGGAACTATTGATGGTGAAATGAAAAAAACGTCACTTTTGCGTCACGCTTTTATCGAAGTTCCAGCAGTTACTTTTGTAAAAATAGAAATGCTCGAAAAAAGTGTTTTGGTTCTCAACAACGAGTTTATGGTTACTTTCTTTATTGGTAACACGTTATATGACCGAAAATTTATTTTCAAAGCTAATTCTATTACTCCAGATTATGTCGAGGAAGTTCCTCTTTTGTTTGTGGATGGTGTGATTGTTAGATAATTTTCCGCTTTAAATATTTCTTTAATAACAACTTAAATTGATTTTTTTATATTTTTGTTAAAAACATTTTGGTATGGAAACTATTCAACTCATTAAAAAAATTGAAACTTTACCTTTTATTGAAAAAAAAGAAGTTGAAGATTTTGTTGATTTTTTATTATTTAAAAATAGGAATAAGAAAGTTTCGGACAGTAAAAAACGTGAATTTGGAATTTTTAAAGGAAAAGTAAAAATATCAAAAGATTTTGACGAACCAATTTCAGATTTTAAGAGTTACTCTGAATGAAATATTTAATAGATACACACACCTTGCTTTGGTTTATAAATGGCGATAATTCTCTCTCTTCTTTAGCGAAAAATATTTTGTTAAACAAAGAAAACAATTGTTATATAAGCAGTGTTTCATTGTGGGAAATTGCAATTAAGGTTAGTTAGAAAAAGCTTGAAATTGCCTTTTCTTTCGAGGAATTGGAAGACTTTTTAACATCTAATGAAATCATCGTTTTGACAATTTCCACAAGACATTTAAATGAATTGCTTACACTGCCTTTTATTCATCGAGATCCATTCGACAGAATGATAATTGCACAATGTATTTCGGAACAAATGATTTGTGTTTCAAAAGATGAAAACATACCTCTTTATAATGAAGTTAATGTTGTTTGGTGATTTTACAATGTCATTGCAAACCAATCAATCCAACTTCTCCGTTAATTTTTTAAATACTGATTTTGCTGATTTTCCTTCGTATAAAATACTATAAACAGCATCGATAATTGGGGTTTCGGCGCCATAGTCTAAGTTGAGGTTGTAGGCGCTTTTTGCAGCATAATAACCTTCGGCAACCATACTCATTTCCATCATTGCCGATTTTACGGTATAACCTTTTCCAATCATATTTCCGAACATTCTATTTCTCGAAAAAATGGAATATCCGGTTACCAATAAATCGCCCAAATAGGCCGAGTCATTGATGTTTCGTTTCATTTTATGAACTTTTTTGATGAATTTTTTCATTTCTCGAATACCGTTGCTCATCAAAACCGATTGAAAATTATCGCCATATCCCAATCCATGTGCCATTCCTGCTGCAATTGCATAAATGTTTTTGAGCATTGCTGCATATTCTGTACCAATGATATCATCAGAGATTTTAGTTTTGATGTAATTTCCAGATAAGTTTTTAGCAACTATTTTAGCTTTTTTAGCATCTCCGCAAGCTATGGTAAGATAGGACAAACGTTCTAGTGCAACTTCTTCGGCGTGGCAAGGACCAGTAATTACGCCAATATTTTCCAATGGAATGTTGTACATTTTATTAAAATGTTCCCCTACAATTAAACTGGTTTCGGGAACAATTCCTTTTATGGCAGAAAAAATAATTTTACCATCTAAACTTTCAGTAAGTTTCGCCAGTTCACCATTCAAAAAAGCCGAAGGGATAGCAAAAATAATATAATCAGCATAAGCTACAGCTTCATTGATGTCGCTGGTTAATTTTAATTTTTTTACATCAAACTCTACAGAACTCAGGTAATTAAGATTGTGATGGTGTTTTTTTATATGTTCAATGGCATCTTCATTTCGCATATACCAAGTTATTTCTTTTTGGTTTACACACAGCATTTTAGCAATCGCAGTTGCCCAACTTCCTCCACCAATTACAGCAAATTTCAAATTTTCGACCATTTTTTTATTGTATTTATTCAAAAGTACTTATAAATATACGTATAATGCAAAACTAAAGCATAGAAAAAGGTTTTAAAATCCAAAAAAACAATTTTTAGTTTTTTTTTATTTCAGCACAATATTTTAATATTTTACACGTTATTACTATTTAAAAATTGGTTATTTTTAAATTAATTAGGTTGAATTAGTTAGTTTTGTATTTTGCAAAAGGCGTTCTTAAAGGTAGTTTGAGAACGCTTTTTTTTGTTTTATTTCCAAGCGGATTTTGGCATACTTTTTTTAAGGCACATTAAAACCAATAAACTTGAGATGGAGTTACACAATAATCCAATTTCACATCGCTTTCAAAAACATCTTTTATGTTTTCTTCGGCTTCAAAGAAGGAAAGCCCAATTTTGATGGTGTCGGGCTTGCATTCCGCCAAGAATTTATCATAAAACCCTTTACCATAACCTGCACGTTGTCCTGATTGATCAAAAGCCAAAAGCGGTACAAAAACCACTTCTATTTTTCGGGTTGGAACTTCCAATCCATCAACAGGTTCGGGAATATTGTATTGGTTTTTCTTAATTTTAGTATTGTCGGTCAAGAGGAAATGTGTCATTTCTCTAGTTTTGAAATCACTTTTTGAGACAATGATTTCTTTATCTTTTCCAGAAAGTAAATGCAAAATATATTCCGTATTGACTTCTTTATGTTCTATAATTGGAAGAAAAATATGAAAATAGGTTTTCTCCCAAATAGGAAGTGTCAAGACTTTATTGGCAATAGCCAAACTCATTTCCTCCAAATCTTCTTCGGAGAGCTGGTTTCGCAGGGTTTTGTATTTTTGTCGTAATTCTTTTTTGTTCATTGAGTAAAAGTAATAAAAAGTGTGTATTTGTTTTATGCCAATTTTAAAGTTAAATTTGTTTTGAATAAATCTTTTAAGATGGAAGAAATTAAACTAGCAATAGCAATCAAATCTGAATTAGACGCACTCCGTCCTATTGACAAAGAGCAAGAGGATAGAATAATGCAAAAATTTCGTTTGGATTGGAACTATCATTCTAACCATTTAGAGGGGAATTCTTTGACTTATGGTGAAACCAAAGCTTTAATTTTATTTGGAATTACGGCTCAAGGAAAGCCATTAAAAGACACTTTGGAAATCACGGGACATAACGAAGCCATTAACTGGGTTTTGGAAATGATTAAAGGCGAAAGACCTTTGACTGAAAACTTCATCCGAGAATTGCACACGCTATTATTAAAAGAATCGTATGAAGTTGATGCTATAACATCTGATGGAAAACCAACCAAAAAAAGAATTACAGTTGGAAGTTACAAAACAACTGCAAATCACGTAAAAACCAAAACTGGAGAAATCTTCTATTTTGCAACACCAGAAGAAACACCAGCAAAAATGCACGATTTACTGAATTGGTACAATGAAAAAATCAAAGAAAGGGATGTAAATCCAATATTTCTTGCAGCTGAATTTCATTATAAATTCATCCGAATTCATCCGTTTGATGATGGAAATGGAAGAACTGCACGAATTTTGATGAATTTTATTTTGATGCAATTGGGTTTTCCACCAGTAATTATAAAAACCGAAGACAAAGCTAATTATTTTGCTGCTTTACAACTCGCCGATGCTGGAAATATTGAAGCTTTCATTACTTATATTGCCATAAATTTAGTTCGTTCTCTAGAAATAATGGTTGCTGGCGCAAAAGGAGAGAATATTGAGGAAGAAGATGATTTGGATAAGGAAATTGCTTTGTTGGAGCAGAGATTAAACTCTTTTGAAAAAAAAAATATTCCTAAAAAACATACTGTAATAGATAGAAATTTTATTGAATATTTTGTTTTTTCATTGATAGAAAAATTCTTGAAAGCAAATTTGAAATTCGATAAGTTGTATGAAGAAATTAATTTTTATATCCAATTAGGCAATAAAATTCATTATTTAGATTCTGAAACTTGCCTTGAATTTTTAAAAGATAATTTTGATGAAATATTTAAAAATAAAGAGATTAATTTTGAATATTCATTTAAAAATTTAAAGAACTTAAAACTAAATCAATCGTATTTTTTCATTAAGATGGAATTAAAATTCCTAAATGACTATTTGAATATAAAAATAAACAATAAAGATATTGTTCAAATTATTTATCAAAAAAGTATAACAGATAAGGAAATAGGAAAAATAATGAAAGCCCAAATTAAACGACACAAGGATTTTATAGAAAAAAAAATAAATGAATTCGAAAGAAATGATAGATAATAGCCCGTTTAATCTGTGGCTAATTTTTCAATGTCAATTGCAATCTGCAATCTAAAATCTGCAATCTAAAATGCCAATCCCCACTCTCGAACTTCAAATTCAAACCTTGCCTGACGGTCCTGGAGTCTATCAATATTATGATAAGGAAGGCAAGATTCTGTATGTTGGCAAAGCCAAAAATCTTAAAAAAAGGGTTTCTTCTTACTTTAATAAAATTCACGATACTGCCAAAACTAATGTCTTGGTCAAGAAAATTGTAACCATAAAACACATCGTTGTTCCCACCGAAACCGATGCACTTTTGTTGGAAAACAATCTCATAAAAACCTTGCAACCTCGATACAATGTGCTGTTGCGAGATGATAAAAGTTATCCTTGGATTTGCATCAAAAAAGAACCTTTCTCCCGAATATTTTCTACCCGAAGAGTGATTAAGGATGGTTCTGAGTATTTCGGCCCTTACACTAGTTTCAAGACGGTAAGTACTATTTTAGATTTAATAAAAGAATTGTATCCGTTGCGAACTTGCAATTATGATCTGAGTAAATCCAATATCGAAAACGGTAAATTCAAAGTGTGTTTGGAGTATCACATTGGCAATTGCAAAGGGCCTTGCGAAGGCTATGAATCCTTGGAAGACTATCAAAAACAAGTTGATGCCATTCGGGAAATTCTGAAGGGGAACTTCAAGGAATCGATGAAAGATTTCAAGAAGTTGATGATGGATTTGGCTCAAGAAATGCACTTTGAAGAAGCCCAAAAAATAAAAGAGAAAATAGAAGTTTTGGAGAATTACCAATCGCGTTCGACTATTATCAATCCAAAAATTACTAATATCGATGTCTTTTCGATAGTTTCTGACGAAAGTGCTGCCTTTGTCAACTTTCTGCAAATTTCCCACGGTTCGATTATTCGTTCGCATACAATGGAAATTAAAAAGAAATTGGACGAATCGGATGCAGAATTATTAGAATTGGCGATAATCGAGCTTCGCGAGCGTTTTCAGTTATTATCTAAGGAAATAATTGTTCCGTTTGAAGTCGATTTAGGCGAAAACCTAAAAGTGACCGTGCCGCAAATGGGCGATAAAAAACATATTTTGGATTTGTCCATTCGCAATGCTAAATTTTACCGAATCGAACAATTGAAACAATTGCAAATCGTGGATCCAGATCGTCACGCCAACCGAATTATGGCACAAATGCAAAAGGATTTGCGATTGCCTGTTGAACCACGACACATCGAATGTTTCGATAATTCGAATATTCAAGGAACGAATCCAGTGGCGGCTTGCGTAGTTTTCAAAGATGGAAAACCAAGTAAGAAAGACTATCGACATTTTAATATAAAAACCGTCGAAGGTCCAGATGATTTTGCTTCGATGACCGAAGTAGTTTATAGAAGATACAAACGATTGTTGGACGAAAACGAGCCTTTGCCGCAACTCATTATCATTGACGGAGGAAAAGGACAATTGTCTTCGGCATTGAAAAGTATTGACGAATTGGGATTGCGCGGAAAAATAACGATTATCGGCATTGCCAAAAGATTGGAAGAGCTTTTTTATCCTGGAGATTCTGTTCCGTTGTATTTGGATAAAAAATCCGAAACATTGAAAGTAATTCAGCAATTAAGAAATGAAGCGCACCGTTTTGGAATCACGCATCATCGTGATAAACGAAGCAAAGCGGCATTGAATTCGTCAATAGAAAGCATTCCGGGAATTGGCGAAAAGACAATGTTGGCTCTGATTCAACATTTCAAAAGTGTAAAAAGATTGAAATTGGTAACAGAAAAAGAAATTTCGGACGTTGTAGGTGTTTCAAAAGCCAAAAAAATTACCGACTTTTACAAAACCAATTCGTAAATCACAATGAGAAATATTGCGCTATCCATTTTTCTTCTGATTGCATATCAAGTGTCTTTCTGTCAAGACACGATTAAAAAACCTAAAATCGGTTTGGTTTTGAGTGGTGGTGGTGCCAAAGGATTTGCACACGTTGGAGTCTTGAAAGTATTGGAACAAGCTGGCGTAAAAATTGATTTCATTGGTGGAACCAGTATGGGAGCCGTAATTGGCGGACTTTATGCATCGGGTTATAATGCTGCTCAATTAGACTCCATTGTGACCGTAACCAATTTCGACAATTTATTAATTGATTATATTCCTCGTTCGTCTAAAAGTTTTTATGAAAAAAGAAATGATGAGTTATATGCTTTAATTCTTCCTTTTAACAAGTTCAAAATAGGTGTTCCTCAATCCCTTTCCAAGGGGATGTTTAATTATAATTTATTCAATCGACTTACTTTGCATGCCAGACATGTGAGGGATTTCAACAAATTGCCCATTCCTTTTTTGTGCATGGCAACTGATATTGAAATGGGAAAACAAGTGGTATTGGACAAAGGCGTTTTGGCGCAAGCTTTATTTGCCAGTTCCGCATTGCCGTCTGTTTTTTCTCCCGTAATATTAGATGGAAAACTTTTGGTCGATGGCGGTGTAACGAACAATTATCCTATTGACGAAATTAGAAAACTGGGGGCTGACATCATTATTGGTGTAGATGTTCAAAGTGGGTTAAGAGGCAAAGAGGAATTGCAGGATGGCACAAAAATTTTATTTCAGATTACTAATCTTCAGATGATTGAAAAAATGGAAGCTAATGTCAAAGGAACAAATATTTATATTAAACCAGACATTAAAAACATTGGAGTAGTCTCTTTTGAGAAGGCTAAAGAAATAATTCTTAGAGGCGAGGAAGCTGCTTTCACGGTTTATGAAGATTTCAAAAAGTTAGCCGAAAAACCCAATTCCTATCAAAAACCTAAACTAACAATAGAATCCGATAGTTTGAATATTGTAAAGATAAAATACAATAATTTGGGTCATTATTCTAGGGCATATATTGAAGGAAAATTAAAGTTTAAGCCTGGCGCAAAAATTAGATATACCGATTTAGAAACGGGAATTAATAATATTGATGCTACTCATAATTTTGGAACAGTAACCTATTCCTTAAATCCTAATGGCTCAGGAGACGATTTACTTCTTAATTTGATTGAAAATCCGGTAAGAACGTATTTGAAATTTGGATTGCATTACGATGGTCTTTTTAAAAGTGCAGTTTTGGCAAATATTACAAATAAAAACACCCTTTTTAAAAACGACGTCGCATCTCTGGATTTAATTATTGGTGATAATGTGCGCTACAATTTAGATTATTATATTGATAATGGATACAATTTGAGTGTTGGATTTAAATCGCAAATGAATCAATTCAACAAGAATATTACTAAGCAATATAGTAACTTGTCAGCTGACCCACTAGTCAATTTTATAAATATAAATTTCCTAGACTTATCAAATGAGTTGTATTTTCAATCCATATTTGCCCAAAAATTTCTCATAGGTATCGGATTAGAGCACAAATATTTACGCGTAAATTCTGAAACAATCGCTGTCGCAAACCCCATCATTGACAGAAGTCATTATGGTAGTGTGTTTGCATACCTGAAATATGATTCTTTTGACAATCAATACTTTCCAACAAATGGATGGTATTTTACAAGCGACATTCATAATTTCTTACTATCAACAGATTATGCAGGCAAATTTAATCCGTTCGCAATAGCCAGAGCAGATGTTGGCATTGCCTTTAAAATTTCAAAAAAAACCACTTTTAAATTTCAGACAGAAGGAGGTTTCACTATTGGAGAAAAAAGCGTGCCTTATTTTGATTTTGTCTTAGGAGGATTTGGTTTTGTTCCTTTTAATAATTTTAAACCTTTTTACGGTTATGATTTTATGAGTCTTGTGGGAGATAGTTATTTAAAAACTTCTTTAGTAATTGACTATGAGATTTTCAAGAAAAACCATTTGAATTTTTCAGCTAATTATGCCAATATTGAAAACAATTTATATGATTCGCTTGAGTGGGTTTCACTACCAAAATACTCGGGATATGCAGTAGGTTATGGGCTAGAAACAATTATAGGTCCAGTTGAGGTAAAATATTCTTGGTCGCCAGAAACCAACAAAGGATTTACTTGGTTTAGCATTGGATTTTGGTTTTAATGCCCAGACGACGCGAAGAAAAATTATGGAGAAAATAGAAAAAGCACTTTTTTTTTATATAATGTAAAAAAATAACCGACAATCATTTTATGTGTTTGCAATCATTTTGTTAAACTTTATTTTTAGTATATTTTATTTAAAACCAATCGTACCTTTGCAACTGTAAAAACGAAAAGGGTGGTTTCTTTTCGGTTTTCATATAAATTTTTCATAGTTTATATTTTTTTTGGTTAGTTAATAGCACGAATTCTCAGTCATTATTTGACTGAGTTTTTTTGTTTTGATACCTTTGGAACAAAATTTGTTATGCAATACATCAATAGTAAACTAAGAAAATGAAAAAATTTATTCTAGTATTAATAGTTTGTGCTACAGTAGGATTTGCACCCCAAAAAGAATCGGCTTTTGATGTTGGAGAACAATTTGTATTCAGAATACATTATGAGATTATAAATGCAGGATACGCCACTTTAGAAATTAAAGAAGGTAGTCTAAATAACAAAAGTGTTTTTAGAGTAATTGGTAAAGGCTATACTACTGGTATGTCTAGTCTATTTTTTAAAGTAAATGATACCTACGAAAGTTATATTGATAAAGATACAGGGAATCCGTATCAATTTGTTAGAAAAATAAACGAAGGTGGGTATACCAAAAATCAAGAAGGTTTTTTCAATAATAGTGAAAACAAAGTTTTAGTAAAGGATTACAAACATAATACCGAGACTACTTATCAAACCACAAACAATGTACAAGACATTTTATCCTCTTTTTATTATTTACGAAATTATCCTAATATTGATAAAATGAAACCCGGAGAATCTGCGGCAATCGACATGTTTCTTGATGATAAAATTACAAAATTTAGGTTAAAGTTTATGGGACGAGAAGATATTAAAACTAAATTTGGACTTGTTTCAACGATGATTTTTAGACCGTTAGTACAAAAAGGGCGTGTTTTTAATGAAGAAGAAAGCCTAACTATTTGGATATCAGACGACGAAAACAAAGTGCCCATTCGAATAAAAGCAAGTTTGCTTGTAGGCTCTATCAAAGCAGATTTAGACAGTTATAATGGATTAAAACACCCTTTTAAAATTAAAAAGAAAAGGTAAAATTAATGTTGGGGCTCCATTTATTTGACTTAAAAAAAGGGGAATCAATTCCAAGCTGTCAGCGTTAAAAATAAATGAATAATAAAGTGAATTTAAAAAAAATAGTTCTAATAAGTATCGTTTTGTTTTCAATTTTTTCTTGTAAACAAACAGAACCCGAGAGTCTCTCCACCGAGTTAGAGACACCGCTAAAAATAGAACAATTTGGTTTTAATTTTAATAATTTTAATGTTCTTCACGACACCATAAAAAAAGGAGATACTTTTGGCAGTATCATTCAACATCAAAATCTTGGTGACAAACAAGTATACGATATCATCCAAAAAATAAAAGATAGTTTTGATGTAAGATCCGTTAGAACAGGAAAAGTATTTACTTTTTTGCGCTCAAAAGACCGTTATAAAAAACTTCAATACGCCATTTATCAACCTGACAGGGCAAATTATTATATTATAGACTTTAGAGATTCGATTAGCGTTTCTAAAGTAACTCGTCCCATTCGTATTAAAAACAGAACCATTGCGGGCGAATTAAATGGTTCGTTTTCAGATGAATTACGCAGACAAAAAGTCGATCCGGCATTAGCCAATAAATTAATAAAAGTATATGCTTGGTCCATTGATTTTTTCAAATTGAAAAAAGGCGATCAATTTGGCGTCATTTTTACCGAAAGATACATTGACGACACTATTTATGATGGCGTTGACAGTTTGAAAGCCGCTTTTTTCGAATACAAAGGCAAAATGGTTTATGCTTTTCCATTTGCCCAAAACGTAGGAGGAAAAATAGATTATTATGACGAAGACGGAAAAGCGCTCAAGAATTTTTTTCTAAAATCTCCGTTGAAATACGCTAATATTACTTCGCGTTTTTCTATGCACCGATTCCATCCCGTGCAAATGATGTGGAAAGCGCACAAAGGAACCGATTATGCTGCGCCAACAGGAACGCCAATTATGACAACAGCATCAGGAATTGTTGAGCAAACGGGTTACACCGCTGGCAACGGGAATTTTGTAAAAGTAAAGCACGACAAAACCTATTCTACACAATATTTGCATATGTCCCGAATTTTGGTTCGAAGGGGACAACGAGTAACACAAGGTAGTACAATTGGTCTTGTGGGCAGCACAGGACTAGCAACAGGACCTCATGTTTGTTATCGTTTTTGGAAAAACGGCGTGCAAGTAGATGCTTTAAGACTGAAATTGCCCAACTCCCAAGCTATGGACAGTAAAAATCTACCCCGATTTAAATTGCAAATTGAGCCTTTAAAATGGGAATTAGATAGTGTAGCTAATTTGTAAGATTAGAAATTTTTCTAATATGATAAGCTCATCCATTTCCAAGCGGGTATTGCATTTATTGTTAAATGATCTTTTTTAAATACATCCGTTTGATTTTGCGTAATGATATAGGCTGTATTTATTTCAAATTTTTTCATTGCTTCAAATAAACCACTTGTTTCACGTTCTAAATTTAGACTATTCAAATCAAAACAAACCTGATACAATTCAGTAGGTTGTCCATTTTTTGTAACCAAAAAATCACATTCTCCTTTTTCTTGAAAATAATAAATTTCTTTGTTTAATCGTCTCAAATGCAAATACACTGCATTTTCTAAAATGCGACCATCGTTGGGCGAGAAGACTATTTTGTTTTGATGGTAAATACCTAAATCCAAGCAATATATTTTTTGTGGATTTCGGATTTGTTTTTTTATCGAATAATCAAACTTTGGTACAAACTCGATCAAATAAGCATCTTTCAGATAGGAAAAATAATCCAAAAAAGTGGTACTTGATTTAACACCAAACATTCCCGTCAATGAATTTGCCGAAACTAACGTTCCTATATTTGACAGTAAATAAACCGCTAATTGGCGCAACGAATTTACGTCTCTAACTCCAAATCGAATAGCGATATCCCGTATTAAAATATCATCCAGTAAATCGTTCAAATACCGATCAATTCCGGTTCGCAAATAATCGGGCATACCTCCTTTTTGCAGATATTCTTCAAATGATTCGTTGTTGTTTTCCTTTTTTTGATAGGTTAGAAACTCGGAATAGGAAAACGGAAATAATTCACTAGAAAAATTCCTTCCTGTTAAATGAGTGCCTAATTCTTTACTCAATAAAGAGGCATTTGAACCTGTTATTATTACGAAAAAATCTTCTCTCAATAATTGGTTAACAAATATTTCCCAACCTTTTACAATTTGTATTTCATCAAAAAAGAGCACTTTGGTGTTTTGCTGAACAATTTCGGCATGTAAACGTTCAAAATCATACATATCAATTCCTGCCAAACGAGGTTCTTCAAAATTTAGAAACAAACCCTCATTAGCAAAATATTTGTTTTTTAGTTGTGCTTGTAGGGTGCTTTTTCCACAACGGCGTATTCCAGTAATGATACTTGCAAAGCCGCTAGCATTAGGAATCGAATCTAATATTTCTCTAGTAACTCCTAGTTTTTTAGTGTAAAAACCTGTTTTTTGAGCTTTTATAACTGCCGAAAATGTTTGTTGTGTAATCATTGTTTGGGTTTTAACAATGCAAATGTAGAACATTAGTCATTAGTAACGATAAATATTAATCATTACATACGATAGATATTAATCATTAGTAGCGGTAGATGTGTTTTTAAATTAAAAAAACTCCAATAGTGCAGCCGTTTTGGACTATTGAAGTTTTTGACATTAACGTTCGTCATAATTTTTTTATGTTTTTTAATTTCTTCTGTTACTTTAGAGGATTTGGGACAGCCCATGAAAAGTAGAAATCTACCCCGATTTAAACAAGAAATAAAAGTTCTAAAATGGGAATTGGATAATGTAGCTAATTTGTAATTAAAAAAAATAGTTTTTTTAGTTTTCAATGATAGGAAAGCATGGCTCGTTTACAAACAAAAAATGTAAATTTGTATTTTCTAAATTAAATTAACTATGGCATTACATAACACAAATCCAACCACTACAGCTGCTTGGCAAAAACTTCAGAATCATTTTCAAGAAATGAAAAATGTTTCTATGGCAAAAATGTTCGAAAAAGACACTGCTAGAGCATCACAATTTCACATTCAATGGAATGATTTTTTGATCGATTATTCTAAGAATATTATCAATCAGGAAACTGTAGATTTATTGCTTGAAGTTGCCAATGAAGCGCAATTAAAAGATGCAATCGCAAAATATTTTGACGGAGACATCATCAATCAAACCGAAAATCGCGCCGTTTTGCATACCGCTTTGCGAGCTTCTGAATCTGCAAACATCAAAGTTGATAGCGTAAATGTTGTTCCAGAAGTGTATGAAGTAAAAAGTAAAATCAAAAACTTTACAAACGAGATCGTAAATCGCGACCGAAAAGGATACACCGGAAAACCTTTTACTGATATTGTTAATATAGGAATTGGAGGTTCAGACCTTGGTCCAGCAATGGTTGTTGAGGCTTTGCAATATTATAAAAATCACTTAAACGTGCATTTTGTTTCCAATGTAGATGGCGATCATGTAAATGAAATCATTAAAAAATTAAATCCAGAAACGACACTTTTTGTAATTGTTTCTAAAACGTTTACCACGCAGGAAACCTTAACGAATTCCGAAACGATAAAAGAATGGTTTTTGAAATCGGCAAAGCAGGAAGATGTTGCTAAACATTTTGTGGCGGTTTCGACTAATTTAGAAAGAGTGACAGAATTTGGAATAAATCCAGACAATGTTTTTCCAATGTGGGATTGGGTTGGCGGACGATTTTCACTTTGGAGTGCGGTCGGACTTTCCATTAGTTTGGCAGTTGGTTTTGATAATTATAATGATTTATTGAAAGGTGCTAACGAAATGGATGAACATTTCAAAACGGAGAAATTTGATAAAAATATACCCGTAATTTTAGCTTTGCTTAGCATTTGGTACAATAATTTCTTTGGTGCCGAAAGCGAAGCTATAATTCCATACACGCAATATTTGCAAAAACTAGCCCCTTATTTGCAACAAGGATTTATGGAAAGCAACGGAAAAAGTGTTGATCGTGACGGAAAACCAGTGGGTTACCAAACGGGAACTATTATTTGGGGCGAGCCAGGAACTAATTCGCAACACGCCTTTTTTCAATTAATTCATCAAGGAACTAAGCTGATTCCAACTGATTTTATAGGATTTGTGCATTCACTTTATGGAAACGAAGACCATCACGACAAATTGATGTCCAACTATTTTGCGCAAACCGAAGCGTTGATGCATGGAAAATCAAAAGAGAAAGTACAAGCCGAATTTGATAAACAGGGACTATCAGCAGAAAAAGCAAAATTCCTATTGCCTTTTAAAGTATTTGCTGGAAATAAACCAACCAATTCTATTTTAATTCAAAAACTAACACCAAAAGCTTTAGGTTCTCTGGTAGCCTTGTATGAACACAAGATTTTTGTACAGGGAATTATTTGGAATATTTTCAGTTATGACCAATGGGGAGTTGAACTTGGAAAACAATTAGCCAATTCGATTCTTGATGAAATAAATTCAAAAAATGTTAATTCGCACGATAGTTCAACGGAGTTTTTATTGAATCACTTTTTGAAGAATAAATAGAAATTTCGTTTTTTTAAGATTAATATCTTGAATGAAACCTTGATTTTATAAAAAGTCAAGGTTTTTTTTATGTAAGTTGTTATGGGACAACAATTTTTAGTTTAAACAGAATGATTTTGTAGTAATTATTTATCAACAATAGCTTTGCATCTAAAAGTAACTATTTGCCTATCAATCAGTTTTTTAAGATTTTTAAATCTAACATATTCTCAAGAAAAGGTTGTGTTTGTTAATAATTCATTACCAAAAAATATTTTATTAACATTTCGTTAACACTTATGTCGCTAAAATGTTAGAATTTTGCCAAAAATTACTTAACTAAACTTAAAATGAAAACAATTAAAAACTGGTTACTCTCAGGATTACTGTTTATGTTAGTTTCTACTGCATTTTCACAAGGAAAAATCACAGGAACAATAACTGATGGTCAAAATTCATTACCTGGAACAAATGTTGCTATAAAAGGTACAAAAGTAGGTACATCGGCAGATTTTGACGGGAAATTTACAATAAATACGACTGCTAATTCAGGTGAGTTAGTAATCTCTTTTCTAGGTTATGACTCTAAAACCGTTAAATTTACGGTTTCAAATGGAGGAACTACTAATTTAGGAACAATCGTTTTAGCTTCCTCTTCTAACGAGTTAAGCGAAGTTGTTGTAACATCTGGAGTTATAGATATTGCAAAAGACAGAAAAACTCCTGTTGCTGTTTCTACCATTAAAGCAGCAGAAATTCAAGAAAAATTAGGAACGCAAGAATTCCCTGAAATTTTAAAAAACACACCTTCTGTATATGTTACTAAACAAGGTGGTGGATTTGGAGATTCAAGAATCAATATTCGTGGATTTGATCAAAAAAATATTGCGGTGATGATAAATGGGGTTCCTGTTAACGATATGGAAAACAGTTCTGTATATTGGAGCAACTGGGCTGGATTATCAGACGTAACATCTGCAATGCAAGTTCAAAGAGGATTAGGTTCTTCAAAATTGGCAATTTCTTCAGTTGGTGGAACCATAAATGTGATCACAAAATCATCTGATATGAAACAAGGTGGTAATTTTTCATCTGGTTTTGGTAATGCAAATTATTTAAAAGTTCAAGGATCCTACAATACAGGATTAATGAAAAACGGTTTGTCAGCTTCTGTTTTATTAAGCTCAACATCCGGAGATGGCTATATTGATGGTACAAAATTCGAAGGTCAAAACTATTATATTGCCTTTGGATATAAAAAGAAAAATCATGACTTTCAATTCTCTTTTACAGGTGCACCACAATGGCATAACCAAAGAAGCACTTGGATTCCGATATCTTCTTATCAAAAATATGGTACAGTTGATAAACCAAATACAAAATACAATGCAGATTGGGGTACTTTAGGAGGTGAAGAATTTACTATGAAAAGAAACTTTTATCATAAACCAGTTGCCTCTTTAAACTGGGATTGGAAAATAAATGAAACTACAAAACTTTCGACAGTGCTTTATGGCTCTTGGGGTCGAGGTGGAGGAACTTTTGGCGCAGGTGGAGCTTTAGGCAATAATTATCTAAGTGCAGCTTTTAAAACCGCTAATGGTTTAGTTGATTATGATAAAATTCAAGCTTGGAATTCAGGAATACCTGTTAGCATTAATGGAGTTATGAAAACAAGAACAACTTACGGAACAACAGGAAATTTTATCAACTCTTCCGATACAGGTGGCTTACAAAAAGATGCTGCTGGTGTTACAACTAGACCAATAATTACCACTACAGGTTTTTCTAGAACATCTTCAATTAACTCTCACAACTGGTATGGCGCAATTGTTAGTTTGAATAAAAAATTATCAAATACACTTACGTTAGATTTTGGTATTGATGCAAGAACGTATACAGGATATCATTTTACAAATGTAAATTCGCTGTTAGGAGCAGGCGCATTTCTTGACAATACAGATATTAATAATCCTAATAGAATTTTAACTGAAACCTATTCTGCAAGTCCATCATTAAACCCTTTTTCGAATGCTGATACAAAAGACAAAATATCATTCTATAGTAAAGGAAATGTTCGTTGGTATGGCGCATTTACACAATTAGAGTATTCTAAAGATAATTTAACGGCATTTCTTCAAGGAGCTGTTTCTCAACAAGGTTTTCAAAGAGTAGATGATTTTGTCTATTTGAGTTCAAATCCGTTATCTAAAACAGATTTCAAAAACATTTTAGGAGGAAACGTAAAAGGAGGTGCTAATTATAATATTAATGAGCAACATAATGTATTTGTAAATGCAGGATATTATTCAAAACAACCTTTCTTTAATGCCGTTTATCCTAATAATAAATCATTGGTAAACGGAAATTTAGTAAATGAAACAATTATTGGATATGAAGCTGGATACGGTTTCCGTTCTAGTATATTTACTGTAAATGTAAATGTGTACAGCACACAATGGAAAGACAGATACCAGAGATCTACTGATAATGCTACTGATAATGTTGGAGGTTACTACGATTACTCTGGAATTAACGAGACTCATAATGGGGTAGAACTTGAAGCGAGAGCTAAAGTAAGCGATAGATTTAGAGTAAACGGAATGTTTTCTTTTGGTAAATGGGAATACCAAGGAAACAGTGTTAGCAATAGATATGACGCTACCAATAACCCAGTTGCTGGTGGAACAACTACAACATTATATTTGGACAAAGTTAAAGTTGGAGATGCTGCTCAAATGACAGCCTCATTAGGAGCTTCTTATGAAGTGCTTACTAGGGTTAGTATTGATGCTAACTATAATTTTAACGATAATTTGTACGCTGGAATTGTACCTAATAACTTTTCATCTCCAACTAATAAAGGATCTTTGCAACTACCTGCTTATGGCTTAATGGATGCTGGTTTCTCTTACAAAATATTTGTAGATAAAAAGAGAGGTGATTCATTCAACTTGAGATTAAATGTAAATAATGTTTTAGATAGAACATATATCGCTGAATCAAAATCAAACATTTTTGCTGATGATATTAAAACTCCAGCGAAAACTGTTGGAACAGTAACTACTCCAGCTACTACTTATCAGCAAGAAGGTGCACTTTACAAAGGTGTAGCCACTGCAAACAATGTATACTTTGGTTTCGGAAGAACTTGGAACTTTACTTTGCGTTACAATTTCTAGGAGAAAAATTCAATAATTTTAAAAACGGCATCACATCAATGTAGATGCCGTTTTTTTTTATGCTTTTTTTATTTATATTTGTTTAAACTAATAACATATTTATGTACGAAATTATTAAAATGGCTCATTCGTGGTTCGCTTACTTAGCACTACTATTACTTTTAATTGCAGTAGTTAATGCCATAATTGGATTAACATCCAAAAAAGAATATACTGAAACTGACAAAAAAGTAGGCCTTTACGCTTTAGGAGCAATTCACACCCAAGCACTAATCGGGATTATACTTTATTTTGTTTCGCCACTAGGAATTTCAGGTTTTTCTATGAGCGATAGCGCATTAAGATTAACTTCTATGGAGCATCCATTAATTAACATTATCGGAATTGTTTTAATGACTGTTGGATGGGTAAAACACAAAAAATTAGCTTCAAGCCAAGCAAAGTTTAAGACTATTTCCATTTATTATGGTTTGGGATTAGTGCTGATTTTGAGCAGAATTCCTTGGAATTTATGGTTCTAAGAATTAAAATATAGAAGTCCTGAAAAGGACTTTTATATTCTAGGAACGGTTTTTGCAAAGAGGAGTTTAACCTAAAAGTTTAAAATGAAATCGGAGAGTATCAAGCACCAAAACAGTAAACTTAAAGTTGTAAGTATAAAAATACTCACAATCATTTTTGCTGTTTTTATGTTTTCGACAGCAAATGGACAAACTTCAAGTAAAGAAAAAAGCAAGACAGCAAAAAACAGAGATAGTATAGAAAAAAGCAAAGCTAAAGTTGCTAAAAATGACAAATTAGTAGCGGTTGACACGATCAAAAAAATGAAAACTTTAATAGAGGAACTAACCGTTGAACCGGATAGTTTGTTTATTGGAACCGGAAAATTTAAATTCTATAAAAAAGGGGCACACGCTTCTTATTATGCTGATAAATTCCACAATCGTAGAACTGCAAGTGGAAAAAAATACGATAAAAATAAATATTCCGCAGCACATAAAAAACTGCCCTTCGGAACAATTATAAAGGTCACAAACGAGGCCAACGGAAAATCAGTAATTGTAGAAGTTACTGATCGAGGACCATTTGTAAGATCAAGAGAAATCGACTTGTCGAGACGAGCTTTTATGGAAATTGTAGGTAACAAAGGCTCAGGAAGTATGAACGTTACAATGGAAGTTCTTCAAAAATAATTTTCACCATTTTTTATAAGGATTCAGACTCAAGTGAGAATTATAATAACGTTTGTCATTAGTGACTTCTTTTCCCAGCCAGCTTGGTTTTTCAAACGTTTCAGTTTCAGATTGTAGTTCAACTTCGGCTACTATCAATCCTTCATTTTCGCCATAAAATTCATCTATTTCAAAGATGTGATTTCCGATTTTTACTTCAAAACGGGTTTTATCGATAATGCCTTTTTCGCATAATTTCAATAATGCTGTAGCTTCCTCAACAGAAACTTCTTTTTCCCATTCAAACCGTGATAAGCCCGACTCATTCGAGGCTCCTTTTATGGTCAAGAATCCCTTTTCTCCTTTTATTCGCACACGAACTGTCCGTTCGGGAATTGAGCTCAAATAACCTTGTGCAATTCGATTTTGGGCAAAGGAGACTTGTTTAAAAGCATAAGAAGTCACGAGAAATTTTCTTTCTATTTCTAACATTTTCATTCGTTTAGTTGCTTGAAATAATTTCTAGGAATTTTTTCAAATAGCTATTTTTTTGACTAACCAACAATTCAAAGATACCAATTTTTTTACTTTTAAATAGGTAACGTTTTTTACAAGTCGGATAGATTTTTTTTGCTTTTTAGCTAATAAGTTGCTAAAGAAAGCAAATCAAAAGAAAGCAAAAGGGAATTTTTAAAAATTATTTAAACGCAAAATATTTATTTTGACATAAGTTAATGATATTTGGAGTGTCAATCTGTAATTTTACAAAAAATCAATTACGTTTATGAAATTATTTTTCAAATCAAAACACCAATCTACAATTGCAGGCTTGCTAACGGAATTTTTTGGAGAAAGTCAATCCTGGCATAAAAAAGAGGATGATTTGGAGCTGCTTGTTGAATTAATTAGATTGATTCGCCCAAAAAAAAACAAAAATTTTGCATTGGTGGATTTGACGGGAATTATAACTTTTTTAAAAGAAAATGATTCGTGCCGTGAGCAGTTTTCTATTTATCTTAAAGGGGTTTTAAATAACAGAAAATTCAATAAAATCCTAACTGACGCAGCCATATTACAAGATGTTGATTTTATTTTTGAAGTTAAAAAAAGAATTCTCGCTAAATTTTTACCGTATCAGCCGCAGAAGGACACCTTGGAATATGTTCTTAATCAAGTTTTTTATTTGGCGAATGACGGCGTTTGGTTAAGAAAAATTCAAATAGAACAACTTAGCGAGCTGTACAATGTTCTAGGGTTTGAATCTATGTATGGCAATTTAGCCACTAACTCAATTTTGTCTGAATTGTTGGTAGCGATGCGTTTAATTACACAACGAATTAGTGGTCGAGCAATGGAAACAGAAGTTATTAAAATGGTTCCCGAATTTGATAACTGCGAGAGTCCATTTTCTGCCTTTGAAAAAGAATTGTTTCTTATCGAAGATGTGGTACGTAATTCCGAGCACCATTATATCAAACCAGATGATTTATCTTATGCTCAACTATTGGTTTTGCACAAACAATGTGAAGATTTCGTCGAGAAAGCTTTTAACAATAGTTCAAAATACGGAATTTCACTTCGAGTGAATCAGAATTTATTAAAAATCAAGCAACAATTAGAACGCCTGAAGTTTTTAATTTCCTTATTGATTGTTGCTAACGAAAACGACAAAAAGAAAAACGGAATTGTGTTGGCTTTGCAATTAATTAAGTTCAATTGTTATAAAAACAATGTTAGAAAATTTATTACGGAAAGCATACAGTTAATTTCTTATGAAGTGACCCAACATACTGCTAAAACTGGCGAAAAATATATTACCGAAACGCGAACTGAGTATTTTAAAATGTTTCGCAATGCGGTAGGAGGCGGATTTATTGTAGGGATATTATGTATTATCAAGGTATTGCTTTCTAAGGTAGACACGAGTATTCTGGGTCATGCATTTCTTTACAGTATGAATTACTCTTTTGGATTTATTGCCATCTACATATTAAGTTTTACTTTGGCAACAAAACAACCAGCGATGACTGCTGCGGCTTTGATTAGAGCCTTGGAAGAAGGAGGTCAAAAGCAAGGTAAGAAGTCCGAAAAGTACAAAGCATTTGCCATTCTTTTTGCACGGGTATTTCGCTCTCAATTTATTGCATTTGTTGGAAATGTTTTGATGGCTTTCCCCGTTTCACTATGCGGAATTTGGCTAATCGATTATGCTTTTGATTACAATATTGCAGCATTGAAATGGAAAACATTGATTACAGATTTAAGTCCCATACATTCCTTAGCTTTATTTCACGCTTCCATTGCTGGAGTATTTTTATTTTTATCGGGAATTATTTCGGGAAGTATTGCCAATAGAGATAAGCACAACCAAGTATATTATCGAATCGCCGAGCATCCATTGTTAAAGAAAAGCCTAGGTAAAATTAGAACGCTGAAATTGTCGAAATGGTATGAAAAAAGATGGGCGGGAATTATTTCTAATTTCTGGTTTGGTGTTTTTATGGGAAGTACAGCTTCATTAGGTATATTTTTGGGTTTGAATTTAGATGTTAGACACATTACTTTTGCCAGCGGAAACCTTGCCCTAGCTTTATATGGCGCCAATTATGAAGTTAGTAATTCGATGTTATTTTGGGGAATATTTGGAATAGGAATTATTGGATTGGTCAATTTTATGGTCAGTTTCAGTTTGTCCTTAGGATTAGCATTTCGATCTCGAGCCATCGCATTATCAGAATTGCCATTTGTTGCAGGTTCGATTTGGAATCATTTCAAAGCCAAGCCCCTAAGTTTCTTTTTTCCAACAGAAGATAAAAGTAAATCAGTTGTAGTTGAAAATTATTTGCAAAAGGAACAGCAATAAATAGGATTATTAGACCCAAATATTCTAAAAATAGACGGTTATAGAAGTAGTTCAAAATGTCTGAAATAATTTCCAATAGAAAAATCATACACATCGATATGGATGCTTTTTTCGCATCTGTAGAGCAAATGGACAATCCTGCTTTGCGGGGAAAACCTATTGCTGTTGGTGGTTCTGAAAATCGTGGTGTAGTGGCAGCTGCTAGTTATGAAGCGAGAAAATTTGGCGTTCGAAGTGCAATCAGCGGAGTTTTAGCCAAAAAGAATTGTCCCGATTTGATTTTTGTTCGACCAAGATTTGAGCGTTATAAAGAAATATCCAATAAAATACAGAAAATTTTCTACGAATACACCGATTTGGTCGAGCCTCTTTCGCTTGATGAAGCCTATCTTGATGTTACCATCAATAAAAAAGGAAATCCCAGCGCGAGTTTATTAGCACAAGAAATTAGATTGCGTATTCTTAATGAGGTTGGTTTAACGGCATCAGCAGGAATTTCGGTTAATAAGTTTGTTGCAAAAATCGCTAGTGATTACAACAAACCCAATGGTCAAAAAACGGTCAATCCCGATGAAGTCGTTTCTTTTTTGGAAGTGTTGCCTATTCGAAAATTTTATGGAGTGGGAAAAGTGACCACCGAAAAAATGTATCAACTAGGTGTTTTTACTGGATTGGAACTTAAAAGTAAATCTTTGGAATTTTTAGAAAAACATTTCGGAAAGTCAGGTAATTTCTATTATAATGTCGTTCGTGGCATTCACAATAGTGAAGTGAAATCAGATCGAATTACAAAATCAGTAGCTGCCGAACATACTTTTGATGTGAATCTATCTTCGGAAATTTTTATGATGGAACAATTAGAAAATATTGCCACCGTTTTAGAAAAAAGAGTAAAAAAACATAGCATTGCTGGAAAAACCATCACGTTAAAAATTAAATATAGCGATTTTACCCAGCAAACGCGAAGCAAAACTTTGCCCTATTTTGTTTCTGATAAAGGACTGATTCTGGAAACAGTGAAAGAGCTTTTGTATCAAGAACGGATGAAAGACTCTGTTCGATTACTTGGAATTTCGTTAAGCAATCTCAACACCGAAGAAAAAAAGACGGTGGTAGTACAGTTGAAATTTGCTTTTTAACAAAAAAACCACGCTCGAAAGCATGGTTTTAAAAGTATTATAAAACTGGATTTAATTTCTACTCGAAAGTTTAGACAGCAATCTCAAAAATTCGACATACAACCATACCAAGGTAATTATTAAGCCCATTGCGGCGAACCATTCCATGAATTTTGGCATTTTTTGTTCCACTCCTTTTTCCATTCTATCAAAATCTAAGAACAAATTTAAAGCTGCAATTACAATTACAAAAATACTGATGCCAATGCTCATCAAAGAATTTCCATAATGAACGGGTACAAAGCTAGTGAACATAGAAAGTAACCACGAAATTACATAATAAGTAGCAATGGCGAGGGTTGCCGCAACCACAACCGATTTGAATTGCTCCGTAACTTTTACAATTTTAAACTTATACAATCCTAAGCAAACTGCAAATGTGACAAACGTAGCTCCAACCGCTTGAATTACAATCCCAGGATATTTGGCTTCAAAAATTGCAGAAACACCTCCTATGAATAGCCCTTCGAATAAAGCGTAACCGGGAGCTAAAATTGGTGAATATTGCGGTTTGAAAGCAGCAATTAAAACTAAAATTAAACCTATAATCGCTCCGCCAATTGTTGGAACTATTGCATTCATTCCATTAAAAGTCATCCACCACGTTACTACAGCGGCGGCAGTAAGTAATAAAAACAGGATCAAAGTTTTATTGATTGTTCCAGACAAAGTCATGTCTTGATTGTAATCAATAAGAGTTGCGTTATGCACTTTATTATCAGATGAAGCTGATGTAGCTGTAAATGCTTTATTGTTTAAAAACGGGTTTTTTGATTGAAATGCCATATTATCTGAATTTTTTATCAAAGATAGATTAAAATATAATTTAAGTCAAAAAAAATCCGCCTGCTTTATTTTCTAAACAGACGGATTAGTTGGTGTATTGATTTTGTTTCTATTCTACTTCAGAAACTCTCAAGGTGTTAACCATTCCTTTATCTTTTAGTGGCATAGCTGCTAAATTGATTAGGAAATCTCCTTTGGCAACATATCCTTTTACTCTTGCAATTTCATTTACGTCGGCGATTGTATCATCAGTACTTTTCATTTTATCATAAAAATAAGATTTTACACCCCACAACAAGTTCAGTTGCGTAAGGATTCTTTTATTAGATGTAAAAACAAGAATATGAGCAGATGGTCTCCAAGCCGAAATTTGGAAAGCAGTATAACCACTGTTTGTCAAAGTACAAATTGCTTTTGCTTCTATAATATTGGCGGTAAGTGCCGCGTGATGACAAATGGTTTTTGTAATAAAACGGTTCGTTCTCACTTGTGGTGTATTTTGTGGCACTTTAATTAGCGGAGAATCTTCAACAGCTTCGATAATTTGGGTCATTTTTTCGATAACCTGAACTGGATAAAGTCCAGCAGCAGTTTCTCCAGATAGCATCACTGCGTCAGCTCCATCCATAACTGAGTTGGCAACATCATTCACTTCGGCACGCGTAGGTGTCAAGCTAGTAATCATGGTTTCCATCATTTGTGTGGCAACAATTACTGGAATTCGAGCCGTTTTTGCTCTAAGAATTAATTCTTTTTGGATTAACGGCACTTCTTGAGCAGGTATTTCAACACCTAAATCGCCACGAGCCACCATCAAAGCATCGCAATACGCTACAATTTTATCAATATTTTCTAATGCTTCTGGCATTTCTATTTTGGCAACAATCGGAATTTTATATTCAGAATGTTTTGCAATTAATTCCTGTAAATCTTGAAGATCTCTTGGAGTTTTTACAAAAGAAAGTGCAATCCAATCTACTTTTTGTTCAATTGCAAAAATGGCATCTGCGATATCTTTTTCAGTAAGCGCTGGAAGTGATATTTTTGTGTTTGGAAGGTTTACACCTTTTTTAGATTTCAATTCACCACCTTGAATTACTTTTGCTAAAACCTCAGATTTTTTATCGGTTTCAATTATTTCGAAAATAAGTTTACCATCATCAAGCAGAATACGCTCTCCAGGATTAACATCATTTGGAAAATTTTGGTATTTCATAAAAACTTTTTTGGAAGTTCCTATGATATCTTCGGCAGTTGTAAAGGTTATTAAATCGCCATCATTTACGATTACGCCATCTTCCATTACGCCAACTCTAAGTTTTGGCCCTTGTAAATCTCCTAAAATTGCGGTCGTATAACCAAACTCTTCGTTTAGTTCTCTAATTATTGCAACTCGTTCTCTTACATCATTATAATCAGCATGCGAAAAATTGATTCTAAACACGTTTACACCTGCATCAATCATATCTTTTATGATTTCTCTCGTACTACATGCAGGTCCTAGTGTGGCTACAATTTTTGTTTTTTTGTTTGTTGACATTGATATTAAAAAATTAAATTATTCTTTGATTTTATTTTATTAGGTTCGACGCTATAGGCTGTCGAAATATTTTCAATTGTGTTTAATAGTTGTTGTATCGCGTTTAACGACATATTTTCTTCTAAATTTTCTATTTTTAGAAAATAATCCACTTTTTTAAATTCTGGAATCAAATACACTTTTGTTGCCACTTCCATCTTGACATCCAAAAATAGATTTTGACTATCTTCGTTTTTATGTTGAATTACTTTATTTTTATTTTGAATCAAATTCCAAGAAATTTCATTTTCCTTTTCGAAATAATAAAATCTTGAGAAATTGGCCTCTCCTTCTTTTATATTCACATGAATTTCATCCTTGCTTATGCTTAAATTTATGGTCAGCTTTTGATTGATAAAATAGGCTAATCTATAGTCTTCTAGTGCAGTATGAATAGCAACTAAATGATAATCAATTTCATCAAAATCATCAAAATCTAATTTGTGAACTGCCATTTTAATAAAAAAATAAGGTGTAAAGATAGCATTTCTATCGTAGCATTAGTTGGACAAAATCTATGTTTTTTCTATTTTAGCTACGAAAACGTTGTAAATTCAAGAAATTTCAGCTATTTCCCATCAATTTTTTTTTGAAAGGCAAAATAGGCTCGTTGAGATGCTTTTTCTTCGGCTTTCTTTTTTGAAGTGGCTCTAGCTTTTGCAATTACTTTGTCATCGATGGTTAATTTTACACCAAAAAAACGTTGTCCATCAATTCCATTATCTTCAAATATATCATAGTGAAATTGTTTTTTTTCTTTTTGACACCATTCAATCAATAAGCTTTTGTAGCTAATTACTTTTCCTTCGAGTCGGGCAATATCTACATAAGGAGCGACGACTCTTTTTTGGATAAATTTTTCGCAATATTCATATCCTCGGTCGAGGTAGATGGCACCAACCAATGATTCGAAAATATTACCGTGAATATTATCGCCAAAGTGTTGCACCGGAACTTTACTTTCGATAAATCGAACAAGATTCAAATCCTTGCCAAGCTCATTTAGATGTTCTCTACTTACAATCTTAGAACGCATTTTTGTTAAATAACCTTCGTCACCAGTGGGAACTTTGCCAAATAAATGAGCTGCAATTACGGAGCTTAGCATTGCATCACCCAGAAATTCTAAACGTTCATAATTCATTGCATTTCCGCTTGAATCGTGTTTATTAGAAGAACGATGCGTGAATGCTTTCTTGAAATGCTCTAAATTTAAGGGAACAAATCCTAATATTTCGCTAATAGAATCAAAAAAAATCCCGTCTTCAAGAGAACGGGATTTGGAAAATATTTTTCTAATTAGTTTCATTTATAAATTAGATGTCTAATTTTTTAACCAATACACAAGCATTGTGCCCGCCAAAACCAAACGTATTACTCATTAAGATATTCACATCTCTTTTTTGAGCCACATTAAAGGTAAAGTTTAATTTCGGATCTATATTCTCATCATCTGTGAAATGATTAATGGTAGGAGGTATAATTCCATGTTTTATCGAAAGAATTGACGAAATGGTTTCTATAGCGCCAGCAGCCCCAAGCAAGTGACCTGTCATAGATTTTGTAGAATTCAAATTCATCGAATAAGCATGTTCGCCAAAAACGTGCAAAATTGCTTTAGATTCGGCAAGATCTCCAAGCGGCGTTGATGTTCCGTGCATATTGACACCATCAACATCGGTAGGATTTAATCCAGCATCTCTCAAGCAGTTGAGCATAACATTTTTTGCGCCCAATCCTTCTGGATGAGGAGCTGTAATGTGATGAGCATCTGCCGACATTCCGCCGCCGCCAATTTCGCAGTAGATTTTCGCACCACGAGCTACTGCATGTTCGTATTCTTCAAGAATTAAAGCTCCAGCACCTTCGCCAAGAACAAAACCATCACGGTCTTTATCCATTGGTCTTGAAGCCGTTTTTGGATCATCATTTCTAGTCGAAAGAGCGTGCATTGCATTAAATCCACCCATTCCTGCAATAGTTACAGCAGCTTCAGAACCGCCGGTTACCATCGCATCTGCGTGACCCAATCGAATGTAATTGAAAGCATCAATAATTGCATTGGTCGAAGAAGCACAAGCAGAAACAGTCGTGAAATTAGGGCCTCTAAATCCATATTTTATGGAGATATGACCACCCGCAATATCGGCAATCATTTTTGGTATAAAGAAAGGATTAAATTTTGGAGTTCCGTCACCAGCAGCATAATTCAACATTTCATTTTGAAAAGTTTCTAATCCGCCAATTCCCGATCCCCAAATAACACCAATTCTGTCTTTATCTAGTTTTTCAAGATTGAAACCAGCATCATTAACAGCTTCTTCGGCAGTAACAATAGCATATTGTGCATATCGATCCATTTTGCGAGCTTCTTTTCTATCAATAAAATCTTCAGCAATGAAGTTTTTTACCTCACAAGCAAATTGAGTTTTGTGTTTTGAAGCATCATAATGAGTTATTGTTGCTGCGCCACTAACTCCAGTAATAAGGCCATTCCAATACTCTTGAACAGTATTGCCGATAGGAGTAAGTGCTCCTAATCCTGTTACTACAACTCTCTTTAATACCATAATAACGGTTTTTATATATTTTCAACAAATAAAACCCACGCTATCTTATCTGTATTAGAACTACAAAAGAGACATGGGTATTTTAATGTTAAATATTGTTTTGATTGAAATCCAATCGAAATTTAGTTTTAAAAATAATAACACCCGATTTCTGAAATACTATATTTAGAAATCGGGTGTCTTTTTTATTATTTTTTTGCTTCTTCGATATAAGAAATTGCTTGTCCTACAGTAGCAATATTTTCAGCTTGGTCGTCTGGAATTTGAATATCAAATTCTTTTTCGAATTCCATGATAAGTTCTACTGTGTCTAATGAATCAGCTCCTAAATCATTAGTGAAGCTAGCTTCTGTTACAACTTCGTTTTCGTCAACACCTAATTTGTCTACGATAATCGCTTTTACTCTTGATGCAATGTCTGACATAATTTTTAATTTTAAATTTTAATTTGTTGGCAAAAATAAAAAACTTTATTTTAAAACAACTATTTAGTTAATAAATGTGTCAGCTAATTTATAAAATAAATTTAACAAAGACTTCATAATGTTATTTAATATCACTTTTTATTCTTTTTTTTGCACAAATGAAATCAATGTAATTATGAATAAAATCCTAATATTCGCTTCTGGTTCGGGCTCTAATGCCGAAAATATTATAAAATATTTCGAAAATAAAGGACTTGCGAAAGTTGTTGGTGTTTTTACTAATAATCCAAATGCTAAAGTGATTGAAAGAGCCAAAAAACTTCAAATTTCTACCCAAATTTTCTCAAAAGAAGAATTAATTCAAGGCAAAGTCCTACAAATGATAAATGATTATGCTCCAAATTGGATTGTACTTGCCGGATTTTTATTAAAATTGCCCAAAAGCATTATCGAAGCTTTTCCTGATAGTATAATTAATATTCATCCCGCATTATTACCTAAATATGGTGGAAAGGGAATGTATGGAATGAATGTTCACCAAGCCATTGTCGACAATAAAGAAAAAGAGACAGGAATTACGATTCATTACGTCAACGAAAATTATGACGAAGGGAATATTATTTTTCAAAAAAAAGTAACCGTTTTAGGCACTGACACAGCCGAAGTTGTTGCCGAAAAAATTCACGAATTGGAACAAAGATATTTTCCATCGGTGATTGAAAATCTTCTATCTTAAAACAAAAAATTCAAAAACCTTCTAAATCGTGCAACACGAAGTTCATATTTATACAGACGGAGCCGCCAAGGGAAATCCTGGTCGTGGTGGATATGGCGTTGTGATGGAATTAGTAGGAACTCCTCACAAAAAAGAATTCTACGAAGGTTTTCGTCATACAACTAATAATAGAATGGAATTATTGGCCGTAATTGTGGGTCTCGAAAAGCTGAAAACGCCAAACATGAAAGTTTTAGTCATTTCGGATTCAAAATATGTGGTCGATTCTGTAATGAAGCAATGGGTTTTTGGCTGGGAGAAAAAAGGCTTTGCTGGCAAGAAAAACCCTGATTTGTGGAAACGATTTCTAGTTATTTACCGAAAACATCAAGTCGATTTTAAATGGATAAAGGGACATAATCACCATCCTCAAAATGAGCGTTGCGATGAATTAGCTGTTTTCGCCTCGAATCAAAAGGCACTTTCTGTAGATGTTTTTTATGAGAAAGAAGACGAGAAACTTTTGTGAAAATTTTGAGAGCTTCACCCTTTGCAACTCTAAAACTTATAAACTATCTTTGCCGCTTAATTCGAATTACTTCAAATGAATAAACTATTGATTGTTGGAACTGTAGCTTTCGACGCCATTGAAACGCCTTTTGGTAAAACTGATAAAATTTTGGGTGGAGCAGGAACTTATATTGGTCTTTCGGCTTCAAATTTTAACCTAGAATCTGCTATTGTTTCCGTAGTTGGCGATGATTTTCCACAAAAATATTTAGATTTATTGTCCGATAGAAATATTGATATTTCAGGTCTTGAGGTAGTTAAAGGAGGAAAAACTTTCTTTTGGAGTGGTTTGTATCACAACGATTTGAATTCCAGAGATACATTGGCAACCGAGTTAAATGTTTTGGCTGATTTTCAGCCAAAAGTTCCTCAAAAATTTAAAACTGCCGATGTAGTTATGTTGGGAAATTTACACCCATTAGTACAAAGCAGTGTTTTAGACCAAATGGATGTTAAACCAAAATTAGTTGTTCTTGACACCATGAATTTTTGGATGGATTGTGCTTTACCAGAATTAATGGCTGTGATAAAACGAGTTGATGTTATTACCATTAACGATGAAGAAGCAAGACAACTTTCAGGGGAATATTCATTGGTAAAAGCAGCGGCAAAAATCCACGCTATGGGACCGGAATATGTAGTAATCAAAAAAGGAGAACATGGTGCTTTGTTGTTTCATAATCAGCAAATTTTCTTTGCACCCGCTTTGCCTTTAGAAGAAGTTTTTGATCCAACGGGAGCAGGAGATACTTTTGCAGGAGGATTTTCTGGATATCTTACTCAAAGCGAAAACATATCATTCGAAAATATGAAAAACGCCATTATTTATGGGTCTAATTTAGCTTCCTTTTGCGTAGAAAAATTTGGAACCGAAAGAATGGTAAATCTTGAGAAGGACGAAGTTGTTGCTAGGTTGCAGCAATTTAAATCCTTGACACAATTTGATATAGAAATATAGCTTTTATAAAGAAGCCTCGGAAACGAGGCTTTTTTTATTCAAAAATTACAATGTGTTTTCAATTGCATTTTGTTTGAGACAGAAATTACTTAGATAAATGAATAGTATTCAAAATCAAGATTATACCAACTGGATTGTTACTTTAAAATCTACTATTAAAAACAGGCAGATTAAAGCGGCGATTGCGGTAAACTCTAACTTGATTTTGATGTATTGGGATTTGGGAAAAGAGATTGTCGAAAAACAAGAAAATGCCAAGTGGGGAAGTGGTTTTATAGATCAATTAAGTAAGGATTTGAAATCGGAATTTCCGGAAATGGGTGGGTTTTCTAGAACGAATCTTTTTGCGATAAAGAAATTTTATTTGTTTTACAGGGAATTCCTAATTGTCCCCCAAATTGGGGGACAATTAGGAATTGAAATAATCCCCCAAGTTGGGGGAGAAATTCCTCAAATAATGTTGAAGTGTGTGGAAATTCCATGGAAGCATAATTTAACCATAATTGAAAAAACAAAAAACATAAAAGAAATTCAATTCTACATCAACCAAACCATCGAAAACAACTGGAGTCGGTCAGTTTTAGAATATCAAATAGAGAGTAATTTATATTCGAGACAAGGGAATGCAATAACTAATTTCAAGAATACCCTTCCAGAAATTCAGGGAGATTTGGCAAAGGAATTATTAAAAGATCCTTATAATTTTGAATTTCTAACGCTCTCGGCGCAAGCCAAAGAAAAAGATTTAGAACAAGAATTAATCCAGCAGATTTCTAAATTTTTATTAGAATTAGGAAAAGGTTTTGCTTATTTAGGAAGGCAATTTCAGTTAAAAGTAGGCACGAAAGACTACAGAACCGATTTGCTTTTTTATCATACAAAACTAAAATGTTATATTATAATTGAATTGAAATTGAAAGAATTTGAACCCGAATTTATCGGCAAACTCAATTTTTATATTTCAGCCGTAAACGAATTAGTAAAAGACGAGACCGATTGTCCAACTATTGGAATTTTACTATGCAAAACCAAAGATAATTTTGAAGTAGAATTTGCTTTAAAAGACATCAATAAACCAATTGGCGTAAGCGAATTCAATTACACTCAATTGCCCGAAAACATCAAACAAGGTTTGCCTACTTTGGAGCAATTTGAAAACGAATTTAAGAATATTAAATTAGAATAAACATACAACTAAACCGCAAACAACAACACAATGAGCGACGCAATTAAACACGAATGTGGCATTGCCCTTTTAAGATTAAAAAAACCGTTAGAATTCTACAAAGAAAAATACGGAACTGCTTTTTACGGGATAAAAAAAATGTATCTCTTGATGGAAAAGCAGCACAATCGGGGACAAGATGGAGCAGGTTTTGCAAGCATCAAACTGGATGTTGAGCCTGGAGAAAGATACATAAGCAGAGTTCGGTCGAATGATGCGCAACCTATTCAAGATGTATTCAAGCAAATAAACGACAGAATTAATGAAGAATTGGCTTCACATCCGGAATACGCTGATGATGTAGCCTTACAAAAAAGGAAAATTCCTTACCTGGGCGAATTGTTTTTAGGACACGTCCGTTATGGAACTTTTGGAAAAAATAGCATAGAAAGTGTTCACCCTTTTTTGCGTCAAAATAACTGGATGCACCGAAATTTAATTTTGGCTGGAAATTTCAATATGACCAATGTGACAGAGCTTTTTCAAAGTTTAATTGAGTTAGGTCAGCATCCAAAAGAAATGGCGGATACAGTCACTGTAATGGAAAAAATAGGACATTTTTTAGATGATGCCGTGACTGATTTGTATCAAGAATGCAAGAATAATGGATTGAATAAAAGAGAAGCATCGCCAATAATAGCCGAAAAATTAGATATTGCTAAAATATTGAAAAGAGCTTCCAAAAATTTAGACGGTGGTTATGCAATGGCAGGACTTTTAGGTCACGGAGACGCTTTTGTTTTTAGAGACCCAGCAGGAATTCGTCCTGCTTATTTTTATGAAGATGACGAAATTGTAGTTGTAGCATCGGAACGTCCGGTTATACAAACGGTTTTTAATGTGGATTTTGAAAAAGTACAGGAACTACAACCTGGAAATGCCTTAATTATCAAGAAAAACGGAACGGTAACCGAAGAGGAAATTCTGACACCAACCGTTAAAAAAGCGTGCTCATTCGAAAGAATTTATTTTTCTCGAGGAAGTGATGCCGAAATATATCAGGAACGAAAAAACTTAGGAAAATTAATTCTTCCAGCCGTTCTTGAAGCCATTGACGACGATACTGACAACACGGTTTTTTCTTATATTCCTAATACTGCCGAAACTTCTTTCTACGGAATGGTCGAAGCAGCTCAGGATTTTTTAAATCAAAGGAAAAATAATTATATTCTTGAAAATAGAAAAAAATTAACCAAAGAAAAGCTCGAGGAAATACTTTCGGTAAAAATCCGTACTGAAAAAGTAGCCATCAAAGACGCAAAACTTAGGACTTTTATCACCGAGGATAGTAGCCGCGATGATTTAGTAGCTCACGTTTATGATGTGACTTATGGCGTAATAAAACCTACTGATAATTTGGTAATTATTGACGATAGTATTGTAAGAGGAACGACCCTCAAAATGAGTATCATCAAAATGATGGATCGTTTAAAACCCAAAAGTATTGTAGTAGTTTCATCGGCACCACAAATTCGCTATCCCGATTGTTATGGAATTGATATGGCAAAATTAGAAGGATTGGTTGCCTTTCAAGCCGCATTAGAGTTGCTGAAAGACCGAAATTTATATCATATTGTGGATGAGGTTTATACTAAATGCAAAGAGCAAGAGGATTTACACGATACCAAAGTGGTGAATTTCGTTACCGAAATTTATGCGCCATTCCAACCACAAGAAATTTCAGATAAAATTGCACAACTCTTAAGTTCGCCAGAAATTAATGCCGAAGTGAAAATTATTTTCCAAACGGTCGAAAATTTACATATTGCATGTCCTAAAAATTTAGGCGATTGGTATTTTACAGGCGATTATCCAACTCCTGGAGGGAATCGTGTTGTTAATAAGGCATTTATGAATTTTTATGAAGGTAAAAATGCCAGAGCGTATTAAAAAACCTAATTTTTGGCATTTCGTCGAATATTTTAGTAGTTCATCTAAAATATTTGGCAAAAAAATTTAATGAAAGTATATTTGAAGACCATAATTTTAGTAGGTTAAGTTTATGGTAGATTTGGGGCAAAAAGGGTGAAAGCAATTTCACCTTTTTTATTGGAATAAAGTCAAGGAAATTCTACGTTCTTTTAGACTAAATTTTTAAAATACAGTGTTACTTCTTATACAAATTATTGTGGTCGATATATTCCCAAACTTTTTCAGGTAATAATGGGCGAACATTCTTCTTGTTTTTGATGTTTTCACGAATAAATGTTGATGAAATTTCTACAATTGGAGCATCAATATAATGAATTTTCGGATGGTTTTTATAAATCGGATTTTCTACTTCCGATGAAATGCGAGGATACACATAGATTTCGTGATTTTGCAAAATTACCTCGTGGTTTTTCCATTTATGCAATGACTTTAGATTGTCTTCTCCCATAATGAGCGAAAATTGGTATTGCGAAAATTTTTCCTGCAAATGCGCCAAAGTATTCACAGTATAATTGGGCTGAGCTAACTTGAATTCAATATCCGAGGGTTTGATTTTTGGATAGTCTTCAGTAGCCAAAAAAACCAATTCCAAACGTTGGTAATCGTCCAATAAAGTCTGTTTATTTTTTAACGGATTGTGAGGGGTAACAACCATCCAAATTTGGTCTAAACCTGAATATTCTGCCACATGATTAGCAATAATCAAATGCCCAATATGTATGGGGTTGAAAGTTCCGAAATAGAGTCCGATTTTCATTGTCTTAGTAACTAATGACTTATTTACTTACAAAATCCTTTACCAATTGATGCGCTTCTTCTAAAGCAATTTCCAAATCATAGTTTTTGATTACAACGTCAAATTGCGGAGCTGTCGCTAACTCGACATGGGCTTTTGCGATGCGCATATTGATTTTTTCATCCGTTTCAGTAGAGCGTTCTTTGAGCCTTCTTTTGAGCTCGTCAACACTGGGTGGTTTTACAAAAACAGCTAAAGTTTCCTCAGGAAATTTATGTTTGATTCGCAAACCTCCAGCAACATCAATGTCGAAAATCACGTTTTTTCCTTGAGCCCAAATGCGTTCGACTTCACTCTTTAATGTTCCGTAGAAATTATCACGATAGACTTCTTCCCATTCTACAAAATCTTCGTTTTTGATATGGGTTTTGAAATCTTTTAGCGACATAAAGTAGTAATCTTTCCCACTTACTTCTTCGCTACGAGCTTCACGCGTTGCTGCCGAAATCGAAAACTCCAAATTCAAGTCTTCCTGCTTTAATAAATGCCTAACGATGGTTGTTTTTCCTGAACCTGATGGTGCTGAGAATACTATTAATTTTCCTTTCATTCTTCTTTAAGTATTTAGTCCTTAGTCCTTAGTGGTTAGTCCTTAGCCTCTAGGGACTAACCACTAAAGACTAAATTACTCTACAAAACATTCAAAACCTGTTCCTTAATTTTCTCCAATTCATCCTTCATCATCACAACTAGTTTTTGCATTTGAGCATGATTTGATTTGGAACCCATGGTGTTGATTTCGCGTCCCATTTCTTGGGTAATGAAACCTAGTTTTCTACCGTTGGCTTCTGTTCCGTTTATGGTTTCTAAGAAATAATCTAAGTGATTGGTCAAACGCACTTTTTCTTCGGTGATATCTAATTTTTCTAAGTAATAAATCAATTCTTGTTCAAAACGATTTTCATCCACATTGACTTTTAATTCAGAAATGGCGGTTTGTAAACGATCTTTTATTGCTTGAACACGCTCTGGATCAAGTGCCAATGCCTCGTTCATATATTGACGAATGTTATCAATTCGTAAATTAAATTCTTTTTCTAAAGAAGCCCCTTCATCTTTGCGGAAATTTCCAATATAATCCAAGGCCTCCAAAATTACTTTTTGAATTTCAGACCAATCATTTTCGTCGATTTCGTCTCTTTCGGTTTTTAGAGCGTCCGGCATTCTCACTGCCATTTTCATTAATTCCGTTTCATCGGCAGCAGCATACACTTCGCGCAATTGATTGATGTAGGCTTTTACAATCGGAACATTCACTTTAGTGGAAGTTTGTTCAGCGGTACTTTCGATAAAAATCGAGAAATCTATTTTTCCTCTTTCGAGTTTTAAGGCAATTTGATTGCGCAAACCCAATTCCATTTCACGGTAAGACGAGGGCATTCGAACGCTTAAATCCAACCCTTTACTGTTCAAGGATTTTACTTCTACTGTTATTTTTTTGGTTGGCAATTGCAAGCTCGCTTTGCCAAATCCAGTCATTGATTGTATCATATATTTTTATAAAAGAGTTCAAAGATAATTAAAAGTTTGCAGTGTACAGAGTTCAAGTGGTCAGTTTGTAGTTTAATACTGAACACTAAAAAACTGAATACTGCCTACTTTTTCTGTGTAACCAAATATACTCCGGTAAATATCAAAATAGCCGAAATAATTTTTACTAAATTCAGTTCGTCTTTTCCTAAACCAATCGCAAATACGGTTGCGAAAAACGGTTGTAAATAAACAAAAACAGCCACGGTTGTAGGTTTTAATTCCTTCATCGAAAGCAAATTCAGTAAGTAAGTTAGAAAAGTTGAAAAAACCACTACAAACCCTATTTTCCAATAAATATCCATTGGCATGGAAATCCAATTTACGACTTGAAATTCATTCCACCCAAAAGGCAAAACCATTATAAAACCAATCAAATAAACCCATTTAACAAAAGTAAAAGCATTGTATTTGTCCATCAGTTTTTTGACAATTACCAAGTATAAACCATAAGATGTAGCATTGACAAAAACTAAAAAATTTCCTAGTATGGCATTGCTAGCATTTCCAGCAGATTTTCCGTAAAGTATTAAAAAAGCGGTGCCAATTAAACCTAACACAATTCCAAAAACCATTCTTTTGCGCATTCGTTCTTTTAGAATAATCGCCGAAAGAACAAGCACAATTATTGGTGTTGAAACCATTAAGACAGATGCAGAAATAGGAGAAGTTAAGCTTAATCCTTTGAAGAAGGCCAGCATATTTAAAGCTACGCCAAAAAATGCAGCAGCAATAATTCGTGGATAATCTTTTGGATCCATTTTTTCTTGACGAATTTCTTTAGATTTTCTGCTGAAAAGCCAGACTAACCAAAATAAAATAGTGGTTCCCCCAACTCGCATTATGATAAAACCATAAGCCTGAACATAATTTGGCATCACATCTTTGGCAAGTGTAAAAGTCATTCCATATATTACAGAAACGATTGTTGCGGCAATGAGAGCAAGAGTTCTTTTAGACATTTGACAAGGCTTTCATAACTTGAAGCATATTTTGTTGGCTGTTGCCAATATAGATTTTGTCGTCAATAATAAAAACAGGTCGACTCAAAAAAGTGTAATGTTCTAAGATATATTTTTTGAAATCGGCTTCGGTCAAGGAGTTATTTTTCAAATCCATCGATTTATAGAGTTGTGCTTTTTTACTAAAAAGAGCTTCATAGCTTCCAGAAAGTTGCTGCATTTGTTCCAATTCTTCAACTGTAATTGGGTCTTGTTTGATGTCATGAAATACCAAATTATGATCTTTTGGTAATGATTTAATGATTTTTCGACAGGTATCGCAGGAAGCGAGATAATATATTTTATTCATTTTATGAAGATATTTTCTTTATGCAAAGAAAATCCATTTGACAGGGAAAAATGATTATTTTTATCAAAAATTTATAAAATGCAACAAATATTCGAAATTACCGGAGCAAGCAGAAAAATAATTTCTCAAATTTTAGAAAATAATTCTCTAGAAAAACTCAACAAGATTCCAGAAGGATTTAGCAACAATCTTATTTGGAATATTGCCCACATCATTGTAGTTCAACAAATGCTGGTTTACAAACTGTCAGGTTTGCCCATGATGATTTCTGATGAAATGGTCGAAAAATATAAAAAAGGAAGCAAACCAGAACACAATGTTACCCAAGCAGAAGTGGACGAAATCAAGAATTTACTTTTTGAAACTATTAACCAAACCAAAGCAGATTTTGACACTAAAATTTTCAAAAGCTATAGTGAATATCCGACCTCAACAGGTTATGTTATAAAAAGTGCCGAAGACGCAATGGCTTTCAATTATTTTCACGAAGGTCTTCACATTGGCGTTATAATGGGACTTAGAAAGTTTGTTTAATTACTTTTTCAGTATAAAAAATCCCAATTCTGAAAATAATTTATCAGAATTGGGGTTTTTTTAGGTTTTTGATTTGGTTATTGTAAGTAATAAATATATCCCACATTGAACCAAACTAACCAGTCATTCGCTTTGTTTTCTTTGTAAAGATCAGGATTGGGTTTTAATCCATCAACCCAATCAGAAAAATAATACTGTAATCTTAAATCGACCATTAAATCGGATAATGGCGAGAGTTTGTAACGAGTTCCCACACTTGAAACCACGGACCAAACCGACCCTGATTCAGTAGAAAAGCCATAAGCGCGATCATCAGTAGGCGTTAAATATTTAGGAAAAGTAGTCAAAGGCGTGCCCAAAGGACCCATTGTTGACGAAGCTTTAGCATTATAAAAACTAAATTGGCCTCCAAGGCTAATAAAAGGACCAAAACTTCCAATGGTTTCAGTAAAGTCGCGAATGCTTAGAGGAAAAAATTCCAATTGGATCCCAATGTTGGTGACAGCAGAACTTCCGCTCATTGCTTTTAATTGTTGTTTTCCCAAAGAAGGTTTGCCTTCAACCCATTGTCCAAAATGATCTAATTTGGTTTTATTATAGGACAATTCACTTCTTAATTTGAAATGGTCGTTAAAGTAAGTTTCGGGAGTATAGCAATTACATTCAGCAGTATAGGAAAAATTCATATAGTGAATGATACCAATTCCAAAACCAGTATTGCCCGCATTTGTAGACAAATCGTGTCTTTCGCCATAGTCAGATTGAAAGGCTACTGGTCCAGCGATTACTCCAATTTCATGAGAAAAACCAAATTGAGCATTGGCTAGATTCGAAAATCCAAGGAGAAATAGATAGAAAAATGTAATGAATTTTGGAATCATTTTAACAAATTACTTTTTTACAAATATATAAAAACATCAATCAATCCTTATATTATCTCAGTAAATATAATAAAACGGTAATAATTAGGAATATTGTATCAATAAACGACATACTTTTTTGTAATTTGTAAGGAATAGTTTTGGTTTTAAATGGAATCATTCCAACAAATATAAAAATCATTTTAAGTTTGGTAAGAATTAGTAAATTAATACATAAATATGGGTATAACATGTATATTTGTCTTACTTACGAAAACGTTTTCTTAGATTGGGAATTTTTGGTTAAGTGACGTATTAATGCTAACTTTAATGAACAAATTATATTTTAATATGGAAGAAAAAATTAATAATTTTATGGCTCAAGTTGAAGCCAAAAATCCAAATGAGCCTGAATTTATTCAAGCGGTTAGAGAATTTGCCGAAACGGTAATTCCTTTTATCGCTTCGAAACGAAAATATGACGGAAAACATATCCTTTTAAGAATTACTGAACCCGAAAGAACGATCACTTTTCGAGTGGTGTGGGTCGATGATTCAGGAGAAATCAAAGTCAATAGAGGATTTAGAATCCAAATGAATTCGGCCATTGGACCCTATAAAGGCGGAATTCGTTTTCATAATTCGGTTAATTTATCGGTACTTAAATTTCTTGCTTTCGAACAAGTATTCAAAAATAGTTTAACCACACTTCCAATGGGAGGCGGAAAAGGAGGATCGGATTTTGACCCACAAGGAAAATCAGACGGAGAAGTAATGCGTTTTTGTCAATCTTTTATGACCGAATTGTGTCGCCATATTGGACCACAAATTGATGTTCCTGCGGGAGATATTGGGGTTGGTGCAAGAGAAATTGGTTATTTATTTGGTCAATACAAACGAATTAGAAACGAATTCACTGGAGTTTTAACCGGAAAAGGAATCGCTTATGGCGGATCATTGATAAGACCAGAAGCAACAGGTTATGGCGTTGTTTATTTCACCGAACAAATGCTAAAAACAATTGGGCAAAGTATTGCTGGAAAAACTTTTGTTATTTCTGGATTTGGAAATGTAGCTTGGGGAGTAGCTTTAAAAATAAGTGAATTAGGTGGGAAACTGCTTACCATTTCTGGACCAGACGGCTATATTTATGATGCGGATGGAATTTCGGGCGAAAAAATTGAGTATATGCTTGAAATGAGAGATAGCGGAACCAATAGAGCCGAAATGTATGTAGAGAAATATCCTTCTGCTGTTTTTCACAAAGGGAAAAGAGTTTGGGAAGTGAAAGCTGATATTGCAATTCCTTGTGCTACACAAAACGAATTGCACGAAGCCGACGCCATAAAACTAGTTGAAAATGGAGTGATTTGTGTTACCGAAGCTGCTAATATGCCTTGTACTTTAGACGCAATTAAATATTTGTTAGGCAAAAAAATTCTTTTTGCGCCAGGAAAAGCTGCAAATGCAGGAGGAGTTGCAGCTTCTGGGTTAGAAATGACTCAAAACTCGATTCGTTTAAACTGGACAAGCGAAGAAGTGGATCATAGATTAAAGGATATTATGATTGGAATTCACAATCAGTGCAAAAAATACGGAACAGATGAATCAGGATATGTAGATTATGTAACAGGAGCAAATATTGCAGGATTTGTAAAAGTTGCCGATGCTATGCTTGCTCAAGGGGTCGTTTAAACTTTTTTGGTAGATTTTTTTAAAGCCTTCTTTCAACTTGAATATTCAGGATTTGAAAGAAGGTTTTTTTGTGCGTAACAAAATCCTATTACTTTCGTTTGTATTATATTTGTGAACGAAATATTCTTCTTATGATGAAAAACGGGTTTCTATATTTTATACTTCTTCTTTTTTTGCAAACAGGTTTTGCCCAAAACAATATGTTATGGCAAGGTTATTTTTCGTATAATGCTATTAAAGATGTGTCTCAATCTCCAACAACCATTTTAGCTGCTTCTGAAAACGCCTTGTTTTCAAAAAACACAGTCAACAATACTATCAAGACAACCAACTCTATCGATGGGCTTTCGGGTCAAACAATAACGTCTTTATTATACAGTAATATGTCCAACAAAACTCTTATAGGATATGAAAATGGACTGATGATTGTAATCAACGAAGCAGATGGGAGTATGGTAAATGTTGTTGATATTATCAATAAACAACTTCCAGCGAACCTGAAAAGAATCAATCATTTTATGGAATATAATGGAATTGTTTATGTTTCCTGCGATTTTGGAATAGTTCAATTCAATTTAGCAACAATGTTATTTGGCGACACCTATTTTATTGGTAACAATGGAGCCGAAATAAGTGTGAAACAAACCACGGTTTTTAATGGATTTATTTACGCAGCCACAATCGATGGGATTAGAAAAGCCGATAGTGCTAATAAAAACTTAGTCGATTTTAACCAATGGACATCAATTGCCTCCGGTAGTTGGTCTAGTGTTGAAGCTTTTGATACTCAACTTCTGGCAATCAATACTTCAGGAAATATTCAAAAATACAATTCAGGCACGAATTCTTTTTCAGCATTTTTACAACTTCCTCAGGCAGCAGTTGATATGAGAGCATCTGATAATTATTTAATGATTACAACTCCAACAAGTGTTTACGTTTATAACAAGCAACTGACTGTTGTTCGTCAAATTAATACCAGTCAAATAACAGGAACCATAGTAAGTTTTAGTTGTGCAACAAATATTGGCGATACCCTTTATATTGGAACCAATGAAAACGGAATGTACATCACTACAATTTCAGTTTCTTCCGCATTAGAAAATACTAAACCTTCGGGGCCAAGTCGTAACAATATTTTTGCCATTCAAGCAACCACAACTTCGCTTTGGGCAGTTTATGGCGATTATAATTTGTTTTATAATCCGTATGCCTTGGATAGCTATGGAATCAGTAAGTATAGCGAAACAGGATGGCTAAATATTCCTTACGAAAAAGTGTTTGGCGCAAAATCTATGGTTAGGGTTACCGTAAATCCTACTAATGAAAAAGAAGTGTATGCTAGTTCCTTTTTCTCAGGATTACTCAAAATTGTAGATGATGTTCCAAAAATTTTATACAATCAATCCAATAGCGGACTTGAATCGCTAATATTATCACCACCCAATCCGAATTATATTGACATTAGAATAAATGGGGCTGCGTTTGATAAAAACGGAATTCTTTGGGTAACAAATAGTTTAATAAAAAACGGATTAAAAACATTGAGTCCCACTGGACAATGGCAAAGTTATTCTTTAGATAAAATTTTAATAAACAGCAGTAATTCTAATTTTTGCAGATTGTCTATTGATAAAAATGGAACAAAATGGATTACAACAGATAAAGATGGACTTGTAGGGTTTAACGAAAAAAATAATGTTTTTAAAAAAATTACTTCAGGAACTGATACTGGAAATTTGCCAACAACTGATGTAAGAGTTGCTGCTTCAGACAACAACAACCAACTGTGGATTGGAACCACAAAAGGATTAAGAGTTTTGTCTAATATTGGCAGTTTTTCAACTGAGGATCAATTAACAACAAGACCTATAATTATTCTTGAAGATGGTCTAGCACAAGAATTAATGTACGAACAATTTATTACCGATATTGTTGTCGATGGAGCCAATAATAAATGGATCGGAACGATAGATTCAGGAGTTTTTCTAGTTTCGCCAGACGGACAACAAACCAAATATCATTTTACGACAACTAATTCTCCATTGCCCAGTAATGTAATAAATGACATTGATATAAATGCCAGCACAGGAGAAGTATTCATCGCAACAGACAAAGGAATGGTTTCTTTCAAAGGGACAGCAACCGCAGCAAATGAAGATTTAAACAATGTCTTTGTTTACCCAAATCCTGTTCGGCCAGATTATGAAGGAACAGTAAAAATTTCAGGATTATTAAATAAAGCAACTATAAAAATCACCGATATTGAAGGAAATTTAGTTTATGAAACTACCTCCGAAGGCGGAACAATAGAATGGGATACCACAGCTTTTGGAAAACACAAAGTAGCTTCGGGAGTGTATATGATTTTTATTTCGGCTCAAGATGGTGTTGAAACTAAAGTCAAAAAAGTAATGATTATAAGATGATAAATGTCAAATAGAATACAACAAACAGCTGTAATAATTGGAGGTGGACCAGCTGGATTAACCGCTGCCTATGAATTTATAAAACATTCCGAAATCTTGCCAATAGTTATTGAAATGAGCGAGTTTTGGGGAGGAATTTCTAGAACAGAAAATCATAACGGCAACAGAATAGATATTGGAGGACATCGTTTTTTTTCAAAATCAGAAATTGTTATGAACTGGTGGCAAGAAATTCTACCCATATATTCTGAGGACAGTTCCATAAACATTTCATATCAAAATAGCACCAAAAATATCGAATTAGGAAATGAAAACCCATCCGACAAAGACGACAAAGTTTTATTAGTTAGAAAAAGAAAATCCAGAATTTTTTTCAACAAGAAATTTTTTGATTATCCCATTTGTTTATCCTTTCAAACTATTTTAAACCTTGGATTTTTTAATACTTTTCTAATAGGAATCAGTTATGCTCAAGCCGTTGCATTTCCAATTAAAAAAGAAATAACACTAGAACATTTTTTTATTAACAGGTTTGGTAGCAGATTATATAAAACGTTTTTCAAGGATTATACCGAAAAAGTTTGGGGAGTTTCTTGTTCTGAAATTAGTTCAGAATGGGGAGCACAAAGAATAAAAGGGCTGTCTGTAACTAAAACTTTGACAAATGCAATAAAAAATATTTTTACTAGCGCCAAAAAAGACATTAGTCAAAAAAACACCGAAACTTCTTTAATTGAATATTTTTTGTATCCTAAATTGGGACCCGGTCAAATGTGGGAAACTGTTGCCGAAAAGGTAAAAGCAGAGGGCGCAATTTTAAAACAAAACAGCAAAGTAATTGCCATAAATATTGACAATAACAAAGTAATAAGTATTGTCGTAGAAAACAGTTTGTCGAAACAAAAAGAAACAATAGCCTGTGATTATTGCTTTTCTACTATGCCCATAAAAGAATTAATAAAAGGCTTTAGTTGCGATGTTCCTGCAAAAGTAAAAGAAGTATCAAACGGATTGTTGTATCGAGATTTCGTTACCGTAGGGTTGCTTTTAGACAATATCAATTTTAAATTAGAAGACAATTGGATTTACATTCAGGAATCCTATGTAAAAGTAGGACGCCTTCAAGTATTTAACAATTGGAGTCCATTTATGGTTAATGATGCTACTAAAACTTGGGTTGGTTTAGAATATTTTTGCAATGACACCGATGCTATTTGGAATTTTTCTGAAAGCGAAATGATACAATTAGCAACAAATGAAATGATACAATTAGGCTTCATAAATTCAGCCGAAAATGTGTTGGATTCAAAAGTGATTAAAGTTCCAAAGACCTATCCAGCCTATTTTGGCAGTTATTCGGAATTTAATGAAATAAAAAACTTTACAGATTCAATCGAAAATCTTTTCTTGGTTGGCAGAAACGGAATGCATAAATACAATAATCAAGACCATTCTATGCTTACTGCAATACAGGCCGTTCAAAATATAATCAACAATAATCTTGATAAATCTAATATTTGGTCTATAAACACCGAAGAAGAATATCACGAACAAAAATAAAAACAATGCTGTTTGAAATAAAAGATTTTACTAAACCAGAAAAAAAATTATTCGTAATAATTTCTGTTCTGTATTTTGTTTTTTTGATGGCAAGAATAATTTCTAATTTATATTTTTTGGTGGATTCCTACGAATATTTTGAAGTAGCAAAAGCCATTAGAAATTTTACTTATTTTGAGCACTCAAGCCATCCCGAATTATTAACAAGAAGGCCATTTGTTTATCCTTTATTCTTGTCTTTTTTCGTCAATTTCAACCCTCTTTTTATAGCTGTTCTTCAAACAATTTTGAGCCTTTTTAACGTCTTTATTGTGTTCAAAATAGTGAAGCATTATAAAGTTCAAATAACTAATAATCTATTAGTTTTGTTTTTATTAACGCCGTCTATTTTCATCTATACACAACTTATAATGTCAGAATGGTTAGTGATGTTGTTTCTAACCTTATTATTTTGGTTGCTTTTGCAAAAATGGACCAATACTAATTTTGCTTATATTCAAATAATTACCGTTTTATTAGCCTTTACAAAACCCATATTTTATCCTTTTATTTATATAAACTTTATATTCTTTTTAGTTTATATGATAAAAAAAAGAACCTTTAGCTTTTGGCTCTTTTTACCAATTATATGTTTGCAATTATATCTCAATTACAACAAAAACCAAACGGGTTATAAACATTTTTCGTCCATTGAAAATGTAAATTTAGTAAATTACAATTTGTATTATTTCAAATCTTCAAATCAGTCTAAAGAACTGGCTGACAAATGGTTGAATTCTGTTTATGAAAATCAAAAATATATAGGGAAAAACTTTGCAGAACAAAACATCTACCTAAAACAAATGGCAATAAATGAAATAAAGAAAAACCTATTTCAATATTCTTTTTACCATTTTTACACAGCAATCAGAGGTGTTTTTGACCCAGGAAGATTTGATTTAATGACCTTTTTTGAAAAAGAAAATGGCAATCGAGGATTTTTGGAAGTGTTAAACACAAATAAATCTATTTTGTCACTTTTTCAAAATAAATTTGCGTATGTTTATTTGTTATTAATTCCGATTTTTTTGGCAAACTGTATCAAATGGTATTACTTTTTCAACTATTTATTTTTTAATAAATTAACGGTAAATATCTATTATGTAATGGTATTATTGGGCTATTATATATTAGTTTCTGGACCGGTTAATTGCTCCCGTTATATGATGCCTTTTCAAGGAATAGTGATTGTTTTTGCTGTTTTAGGAATGCTTTCTAAATCTAAGAATCTAAAAACCTAAAAATTGTTAGTCAAAACCAAAGCAATCGTCATTTCATCACTCAAATACCAAGAGAAAAGCTTGATTGTTAAATGTTTTACAGAATCCAATGGATTGAAAACCTACTTTGTTCGCGATGCCTTTTCCTCGCGAAAATCAAACCAAAAAATCGCCTATTTCCAGCCTTTGACCATTCTCGAAATCGAGGCCGTTCACAAAAACAAAGGAACTTTAGAAAACTTCAAAGAAATTAAAATTGCAACGCCATTTCAAACCATACATTCCGATATTTTCAAGAGCACAATTGTAATTTTTATCTCCGAAATTCTGCACCATTCCATCCACGAAGAAGAAAAAAACGAACACCTTTTTGCCTTCTTGGAAACCGCATTGTTTTGGCTAGATAATAACGACCAAATTGCTAATTTCCATCTTATTTTACTGCTTGAAACAACCAAATATTTAGGTTTTTATCCCGATATTTCCGAAATTAACTTTACTTTTTTCAACACAAGCGAAGGTATTTTCACGCCGTTTCTCGGCCTTGGAACTTTGACCGAACACGAAACCAATCTCTTCAAAAAACTTATTTCTTTAAAATTCGAAAACGATCAAAAAATCTTCCACGTCATCGAAAGACAAATTCTCTTGAAAATCCTGATAGATTATTATTCCTTTCATCTTGATGGATTTAGAAAACCAAAATCTTTGGAGGTTTTGAAGGATGTTTTTTCTTAAATATTTTGGGCGTGACCCTTCGTAAAAACTTCGGGTCGGGCTGTTCGATGCAATCTTTTATTCCGTAAACTCCATAAAAGGATTTCCTCTTCCATCCCTCACGCAAATTGTAATTTAATATCCTTGATTAACGTTTTTAGACAGAAGATGACCATAAAAAGTGGGTTTGCTATTTATCAACACCAAATCTGAAATCAAAAATCGACAATCAAAAATCACAACTCATCACTCATAATTCATAACTATTTATTACTTTCGCACCACGATTTAAGAAAAGCATAAAATGAGCATAAAATTTACTGAATACAAAGGACTTAACTTACCCACAGTTGCTTCTGAAGTACTCGATTTTTGGAAAAAAGAAAACATATTCGAGAAGAGTGTAACCACTCGTGAAGGCAACCCACCATTCGTATTTTTCGAAGGGCCGCCTTCCGCAAATGGCCTACCAGGAATTCACCACGTGATGGCGCGTGCGATCAAAGATATTTTTTGCCGTTATAAAACTCAAAAAGGCTTTCAAGTAAAACGAAAAGCAGGTTGGGATACACACGGATTGCCTGTAGAATTAGGTACTGAAGCTGCTTTGGGGATTACTAAAGAAGACATAGGAAAGACTATTTCGGTAGCCGAATACAACGAAGCTTGTAAAAAAACCGTAATGCGTTACACCGATGTGTGGAATGACTTAACCGAAAAAATGGGCTATTGGGTTGATATGGAAGATCCGTATGTAACCTACAAATCCAAGTATATGGAAACCGTTTGGTGGATTTTGAAACAAATCTACAACAAGGATTTGATGTACAAAGGCTACACTATTCAACCCTATTCTCCAAAAGCAGGAACAGGATTGTCTTCTCACGAAGTCAATCAACCCGGATCATATCGCGATGTAACTGATACTACAATTGTTGCTCAATTCAAAGCATTAAATGAATCGTTACCAAGTTTTCTTCAAGGTTTTGGCGATGTTCATATCTTGGCTTGGACCACAACGCCTTGGACTTTACCATCAAACACAGCTTTGACTGTTGGTCCAAAAATCGACTACGTGTTGGTTGAAACTTTCAATCAGTACACATTTCGACCTGTCAAAGTAATTTTGGCTAAAAATTTAGTTGGAAAACAATTTGCGAAAGGATTTTTCGCTAGTACTGAAGCTTCAGATTTTGAAAATTTCAAAGAAGGAGACAAGAAGATTCCGTATCAAATACTGACCGAATGTAAAGGAGCTGATTTAGTCGGAATTCGTTACCAACAATTAATGAAATTGGCTTTGCCATACCAAAATACAGAAAATGCTTTCCGAGTAATTTCAGGTGATTTTGTCACTACCGAAGATGGAACAGGAATTGTACACACAGCCCCAACTTTTGGTGCTGATGATGCCAAAGTGGCCAAAGAAGCTATTCCAGAAGTGCCGCCAATGTTGGTTTTAGACGAAAACGGAAACCCAGTTCCCTTGGTGAATCTTCAAGGAAAATTCATTTCAGGTTTGGGAAATTATTCTGGAAAATACGTTAAAAACGAATATTACAACGAAGGCGAAGCTCCAGAACGTTCAATCGATGTGGAAATAGCAATTCAATTAAAAGAAGAAAACAAAGCCTTCAAAGTAGAAAAATACGTGCACAGTTACCCACATTGCTGGAGAACCGACACACCAATTTTATATTATCCACTCGATTCTTGGTTTATAAAAATCACTGAAGTTAGAGACAGAATGTTCGAATTGAATGAAACCATCAATTGGAAGCCAAAATCAACAGGAGAAGGTCGTTTCGGAAATTGGTTGAAAAACGCCAACGACTGGAATTTATCACGTTCTCGTTTTTGGGGAATTCCATTGCCAATTTGGAGAAACGAAGAAGGAACAGAAGAGATATTAATCGGTTCTGTAGAAGAATTATACAACGAAATCGAAAAATCAATCGCAGCAGGTTTCCACAAAGAGAATCCTTTCAAAGGTTTTAAAATTGGAAATATGGACGAAGCCAACTATGATTTAGTGGATTTACACAAAAATGTGGTCGATGAAATTACGTTAGTTTCAAATTCTGGAAAACCAATGAAACGCGAATCCGATTTGATTGATGTTTGGTTTGATTCGGGTTCAATGCCTTATGCACAGTGGCATTATCCTTTTGAAAACAAAGACAAAATTGATGGAAATAAAGATTTTCCAGCTGATTTTATTGCCGAAGGAGTCGATCAAACACGTGGTTGGTTTTATACATTGCACGCCATTGCTACTTTGGTATTTGATAAAGTGGCCTATAAAAATGTAGTTTCAAACGGTTTAGTTTTGGATAAAAACGGACAAAAAATGTCCAAACGTCTTGGGAATGCAACTGATCCTTTTGATACAATTAATGAATACGGACCTGATGCCACTCGTTGGTATATGATTTCGAATGCAAATCCTTGGGACAATTTGAAATTTGACTTGGAGGGAATTGCTGAGGTGCGCCGTAAATTCTTCGGAACGTTGTACAACACTTATTCTTTCTTTGCCTTGTATGCGAATCTTGATAATTTTAATTATGCTGAAGCTGAAGTTCCATTAAACGAAAGACCAGAAATTGATCGTTGGATTATTTCGGAATTGAACACTTTAGTGAAAGTAGTTGACGAAGCGTATGCAGATTATGAACCTACAAAAGCAGCTCGTGCCATTTCGGAATTTGTATCGGAAAACTTGAGTAATTGGTATGTTCGTTTGTGTCGCCGTCGTTTTTGGAAAGGCGATTACGAACAAGATAAAATTGCAGCATATCAAACATTATATACTTGTTTGTTAACCATCAGTAAATTGGGTGCACCAATCGCTCCGTTCTTTATGGAAAAGCTTTACAGAGACTTAACATTGACTACAAATACAGAGAAATTTGAATCTGTACATTTGGCGGAATTTCCAAAATTCGTTGAAAACTTTGTTGATAAATCGTTGGAGAGCAAAATGCAGAAAGCGCAGACCATTTCATCATTGGTTTTATCACTTCGAAAAAAGGAAATGATAAAGGTGCGTCAACCCTTGCAAAAGGTAATGATTCCAGTACTTGACAAGAAATTTAGGGCTGAAATTGAAGCTGTTTCCGACCTAATAAAAGCCGAAGTTAACGTGAAAGAAATCGTGCTTTTGGACGATGCTTCGGGAATTTTGGTGAAGCAAATTAAGCCAAATTTCAAGGCACTTGGGCCTCGATTTGGAAAAGACATGGGATTGATTGCCAAAGAGATACAAGGTTTTTCGGCAGAGCAAATCAATCAATTAGACAAGAAAGGTGGCATAGATATTGTTATTGCTGGAAATAGTATATATTTAACACTTGATGAAGTAGAGATTTCTTCTCAAGATATAGAGGGTTGGTTGGTTGCCAATTCGAATGGAATAACGGTAGCACTCGACATCACCATTTCTCCAGAATTGAAAGAAGAAGGAATTGCTAGAGAATTGGTCAATAGAATTCAAAACATCAGAAAAGATTCTGGTTTTGAGGTTACTGACAAAATTAAAGTACATTTGCAAAAAAATAGAGAATTGGAAAATGCTGTAAAAGCAAATGAATCCTATATAAAATCAGAAACATTAACAGAATTGTTGGTTTTTGAAGAGGTTATAAAGGAAGGAATAGAAATAGAATTTGACGAGATAAAAACAAGAATATCAATTACAAAATAACTAGAAAATGATAGATGAAATTGCAAGATACTCAGACACAGATTTAGCTGAGTTTAAAGAACTTATAATTAAAAAAATAAATAAAGCACAAGCAGATTTAGATTTAATTAAAAGTGCTTATATGAACGATTTGAATAACGGAACTGACGATACTTCGCCTACTTTCAAAGCATTTGAAGAAGGAAGTGAAACCATGTCTAAAGAAGCGAACTCGCAGTTGGCCATTCGTCAAGAAAAATTTATCCGTGACTTGAAAAACGCACTTTTCCGTGTAGAAAATAAAACCTATGGAACGTGTAAAGTAACAGGAAAATTAATCAGCAAAGAGCGATTGATGATTGTTCCTCACGCAACAATGAGTATCGAAGCAAAAAACATGCAACGATAATTATTCCAAATTCCAATTTTCAAAACCCAAATTCCAATCCTAACTTTTTGGAATTTGGGTTTTGAAATTTGGAATTTCTTTTTGATTTGGAATTTAATTTTTAGAATTTACCTATTTTTGCGCCATTAAAATTTACAAAATGTCTTTACGAAAAGCTTATCTGATCGTTTTTATCATCTTATTGGTGGATCAACTTTCTAAAATATATATCAAAACCAATTTCGTCTATGGCGAAAGTGGACAAATTGACGTTGCGAATTGGTTCAAAATTTTATTGATAGAAAACGAAGGAATGGCTTGGGGAACTGTAATTCCTGGTACTTACGGAAAATTATTTTTAACCGTTTTTCGTTTGGTTGCCGTTACAGGAATTGGTTACTGGCTTTGGGATTCGGTTGAAAAAAAGCACAGTTCCAACTATTTGATTGTGGCTATTGCTCTCATTCTTGCGGGTGCTTTTGGCAATATCATCGATTCTGTTTTTTACGGCGTGATTTTCGATGACAGTTATGGTCATTTGGCAACTTTATTCACAGACAAACCCTATGGAACTTGGTTTCACGGTAAAGTGGTCGATATGTTGTATTTTCCATTATTCGAAGGCAATTGGCCTGAATGGATGCCGGTTTTAGGCGGACAACATTTCAAATTCTTCAACGCTATTTTCAACGTTGCCGATGCTGCCATTTCTACAGGTGTTGGGATTTTACTAGTTTTCAATAAAAAGGCTTTTCATCATAGTTAAAAGCTTTTTCTTGCTTTTGAATTTTCAAATTAATTTAATTGCTCCCTTCTTACTTATACAAAACCATCTGCCTATTAAGGTACAAAACCATTTTGTGTCTAGAACAAAGAGGTTAATTTCATTCTAAAAAAATGTTTTTTTTAAGGTATAAATTTGCGTTCATTAATATCGAAACAAAATAAAATTCTTCATTTACTACTGAAAGGGGATTTAAACCTTTTCAGATTTCCAACTAAAAAAATTAAAAATCAAAAAAATTTACCTGGAGAACTAATGGTTTTTATATATTTGATAAGTTTTACATTATCGTAAGGACGCATTTAAACATTGAAATTAAGGATTTTACAAAAACATAATTTAAGTTTAGTTTGAATTTCAAGGAATCCTTTTTCAATAAACATTGCTGAATTTAAAAGCTGGATTAAGTTTCAGGTCAACTAATTTTTTTAATTTTAGTATTCTTTTCTACAAAATAATAATTTTGAGTTTTTAAATATTTCACAACCAATAATACTACTATTATGAAAAAAATAAACTGCTTGGTTTTTCTTTTTTTAGCTACTTCAACCCTTAGTACAGCATTTTCACAGTATGTACCGCCCAGAAAATCATCAGAAGGAGCGAAATATGATTATCAAAATTCGCATTATCCCGCTACTAATTACAATAACGCATCGTATGCACCTAAAAATAATGGGTACTCTGCAGAAAGGACAACAAGCACATCATCTCCAGCTAGTTCCTCTGCAACATCTCGACCAATAGTCAGAAAAACGTACAGTTATATTGGCAATTATGTTAATGGTTTAGCTAATGCAACGGATTCTTCTGGATCAAAATGGGGCTGTATCGATCAATCTCAGAAAGTAATCGTACCCTTAAAATATGCCGAACCATTAGAATTTGTTGATGGCATTTCAATTGCTTCGAAAGATATAAGTGCTGGTTACGGTGTACAAGGAACTTACGAAGTTGCTACTAAAATTCTAAGATATGGATTTGTTAACAATATTGGCAATGAAATAGCTCCTCCTATTTATAGGAAAGCATCCAGGTTTTCAGAAGGTCTAGCAGTACTTTCAAAAGAAGGTTTCATAGAAATAGTTGATAAGACAGGAAAGTTGACCGCTACAAATATAATTTATAATCAATCTCGAGTATTTAAAGAAGGACTTTGTGCAGTACAAAGCAAAGATTCTTTTTGGGGATTTATCAATACGAAAGGGGATTTAATAATTCCTATGATTTATGAAAAGGAAGACGATTTTAAAAATGGTAAAACCCAAGTTTCCTTCAATGGCAAAACATTGTTTCTTGACAAAACAGGAAGAGAAATAAACGAAAACGGATTGAATACTGAAAAAAATTCAGGTGCTATTGTTTATGAAGACAGGATTTCCTCTCCTTTTTTTTCAAGTATAACTGCGGTTAAGTTAAAAGGAAAATGGGGATTACTAGATGCAAACAACAAATTGATTTCTGCTGTTAAATATGATAATATTCTTTTTCCCAAAAACGACGGAATGGCAATGGTAACCGTAAAGGACAAACAAGGATATATTAATCTACTAGGAGAGGAAGTAATTCCTCCTATTTACGATAAACTCGAAGAATTTAATACTAACTCAATTCTTGCACATTTAGATGGGAAAGTGGGTCTTTTTGAATCGAATGGCAAGCTTATAATCCCTTTTACTTATGACGATATATCCCTAAATCTTTGTGATATGAATTCACAAACTTTCAAGATTAGATTGAATAATAAATTTGGTTGGGTTGATAATAAAGGAACAGAAATACTCGCTCCAATATATGAAACCGCCGAATGCTTTCGAAACGGACTATTTACAGTACAAAAAGGTGACAAATGGGGAATGCTGGATAAAAGTGGTGCTGTAAAAACACCCTTTATATATGATTGGATATTTCCATATACAGAAGGAGATCTCTATACAACGAAAGTAAACGGGAAAACTGGTTTCCTCAATAGCGCTGGGGAAGAAATAATTCCACCCATCTATGATGATTACGTTTTTTATCAAGGTGAAAAAAAACTTATTCATCTTGTACTAAAAGGGAAACACGTGTATTTTAATTTTAAAGGTAGAAGAACAAGTTATTAAATCGATTTGTTTGCTTATATTTTGCACAATCTTGTTTTGTAAAAATAGGATTTGACAATATGTTTAGGAGTTATTTTTAATAAAAAAGCATTTCATCACGAACATTAGAATCCTATTGTAAAAAAAATAGACGAACAACTTTTCAGTCATCCGTCTAATTTCTATGTTCTTTATTCTATTTTATTATGAAGACTATTTCGCTGCAGCGTATCTTTTAGCAACTTCAGCCCAGTTAATTACATTAAAGAAAGCTTCAATATAATCAGGTCTTCTGTTTTGATAATTCAAATAGTAAGCGTGTTCCCAAACATCCATTCCTAAGATTGGCGTTCCACCACAACCTACACCAGGCATCAATGAATTGTCTTGATTTGGTGTTCCGCAAACTTCTAGTTTTCCGTCTTTCACACACAACCAAGCCCATCCTGAACCAAATTGTGTAGCTCCAGCTTTAGCGAACGCCCCTTTAAAAGCATCAAAAGAACCAAAATCGCTATCAATAGCAGTAGCTAATTCTCCTGTTGGCAATCCGCCACCGTTTGGAGACATTACAGTCCAAAACAAACTGTGATTGAAATGTCCACCGCCGTTGTTGCGAACAGCCTTGTTTTCCATATCCAAATTTTTCAAAATATCTTCGATGCTTTTACCTTCTAAATCAGTTCCTGCAATAGCAGCATTTACATTGGTAATGTAAGCATTATGGTGCTTTGTGTGGTGGATTTCCATCGTGCGAGCATCAATATGTGGTTCAAGTGCGTCATACGCATAAGGTAATTGTGGTAATTCAAAAGCCATGATATAATTGTTTAATGATTTATAAATATTTTATTCAAAAATAAACAATTAACTTTGAAAAGGAAATTCTATTTCGTTATAGTTTTATTAAATAAATTGATAGTGGTATTTTCAGGAGCTATTTCCTGCTTTCCACTGTATCTTTTCTTGCTTAAAGAAAGCAAGAAAAGGATGCCGTTTCAATCAGGGCTAGGGAATTCGGGATGTATAATGTTTGATTTTTGAATTCAGTATTAGTCTTTAAACTTAAATAATTCAATTATATTTATTTGCAAAGCTTTTGATACAATATCCAATGTAGAAAGAGTTGCATTTGCTCTACCAGCTTCTAATCTGGACATATTACTTTTCTCAAAATTACATTTGGCAGCCAAATCCTGTTGAGATATATTTTTCTCAATACGGATCTTCTGGATACGTTTGCCAACTTGTATTTGTATTGATTCTTCCAAATTTTAATTATCATTTACGACAAGTCAAAATTTGTTTTATATTTGTTCAATATGGTTATCGTAAATGATAACCATGGATTTATTTTTTCAAAATGTTGAAAACCATAAAGTATTGTGTTTTCTCATCAATAAATTTTGAAGAAGATTATAATGGAAACAAACAGCTTGAGATAATAACATTACACTAAAAGAAAAAATTATGGATTTAAAAGACCAACTTAAATTAATTGCTGACCGTACAAAACACAAAGACAGTATTCAAACCGAAGAAGCTACAAAAAACGCATTCATTATGCCTTTTTTGCAAAGTCTAGGGTACGATGTTTTTAATCCATTAGAAGTTGTTCCAGAATTTGTTGCAGACATTGGAATAAAAAAAGGAGAGAAAATTGATTACGCCATTTTCAAAGATGGTAATCCGACAATTTTAGTTGAGTGTAAGGATTGGCGACAAAATTTGAACGTTCATGACGGACAGCTTTTGAGATATTTTCACGTTTCAAAAGCAAAATTTGGATTGCTGACTAACGGAATTGTTTATCGATTTTATTCCGATTTAGTGATGCCCAATAAAATGGACGAAAAACCATTTTTAGAATTTAACATTACCGAAATTAAAGACAACCAAATTGAGGAACTGAAAAAGTTTCACAAAGCCAATTTTGATGCTGAAAGCATTGTGAATACTGCTAGTGAAATGAAATTTATGAATGAACTCAAACATTTGTTGAATAAAGAACTTACAGAACCAACTCCAGAATTTGTAAAGCATTTTGCCAAACAAGTTTATCCAAGCGTTGTAACGGCAAGAGTTTTGGAACAATTTACAGAATTAACCAAAAAATCTATTCAACAATATATAAGTGACTTAATCACGGAGAGATTGAAAAATGCTTTATCTAAAGAGGATGAAAAAAATAAAATTGAAAATCCTGCTGAAATTTCAACCGAACAAAATCTGGAAGATATTAGCAAAGTAAATACAACAGAAGAAGAACTAGAAGGATTTTTGATTGTAAAAACAATTTTAAGACAAAATATTCCAGCAACAAGAGTAACATATCGTGATGCACAATCTTATTTTGCCATTTTTCTGGACGATAATAATCGAAAAGTAGTTTGCCGTTTGTATTTAAACGATGGAAAGAAATTTATTGGATTATTTGATGAAAATAAAAAAGAAACAAAAAACGAAATAGAAACTTTGGACGATATTTTTAAATTTTCATCAGAGCTGTTGAAGACTATTGAAATATACGAAAAGTAAAAACCTTTTTTTAGTTTTTTAATTTGAATTGCCTTTGGCTTTAGCCAAAGGTTTTTTTTATGTTTAATTTATTGGCTTTAGCCAAAAAGAATAAACAACTGTTTTTCGAGTTGTTGAGATTTTAAGATTAAGATTTAAAAACAATAGAAAGTTAGAAATCTTTATACTACTTTTAGTGTTGGTTAATTAAAAATCAAAATGCAAAGACCCTCCTTCTCCATATACGACGCATCGGCAGGTTCTGGAAAAACCTATGCTCTGGTCAAAGAATACCTGAAAATTATTCTTGTTGCTCCCAAAAATGATGCGTATCGTAATATTCTTGCCATAACGTTTACCAACAAAGCGGTTCATGAAATGAAAAGCCGGATCGTGGGCAATTTATCCGAATTTGCCAAAGACATTCCAAGTCAAAAATCTCAGGATTTAATGCAGGATTTGGCTAAAGAAACGGAACTTTCCATCATTCAAATCAAAACCAAATCACAGCAAATCATCAAGCATATTATTCATAATTATGCCGCTTTTGATATTTCGACTATCGATAAATTCACACACAAAGTCATTCGTGCTTTTGCCCACGATTTGGGCTTGCCAATGACTTTTGAAGTGACTTTAGATACCGAAAATTTATTGGTAGAAGCGGTTGATGCCATTATTTCGCAAGCAGGAGAAGATGAAACTTTAACCAAATTGCTCATTGATTTCACAATGGAAAAAACCGATGATGACAAATCTTGGGATATTTCACGAGAAATTCTCGAAACAGGACGTTTGGTTCTCAATGAAAACAATCGAAATGAAATTACACATTTTCAAAATAAATCTATTGCTGAATTTGTCGAAATAAAAAAGAAACTCGCCGAAGCCTACAAAGTTTTAGAAAAAGAAAATACAGCATTAGCCGAAAATGCATTGTTATTAATTGAAAAAAACGGAATTGATGAAAAATCATTTTCTGGCGGGTATTTTCCAAAACATTTGATAAGTATTCAAGAAGGGAAATTTAATCCCAAAAACAAAACCTATCACGAATTTGGAGATGTAAAAATCAATAAAACAGCAAAAGACAGCGCCATTATTGAGAACATCATTCCTGAATTATTGAAAATTTTAGATAAAACATATAAGAACTTTGAAAAACGTGATTTCTACAAAGCATTCTTAAAAAACATTACACCATTATCATTGTTAAATACCGTCAGCAATGAATTAGCTAAAATTCAGGAAGAACAAAATGTGCTTTCCATTTCGGAATTCAACGCCATTATTCATCGTGAAATTCAAAATCAGCCGGCACCTTTTATATACGAAAGATTGGGCGAACGCTACCGTCATTTTTTTATTGATGAATTTCAAGATACTTCCGAAATGCAATGGCAAAATTTGATTCCGCTGATTGACAACGCCACATCAAGTGAAATTGACGGAGAAAAAGGAACTTTGATGATTGTGGGCGATCCAAAACAATCCATTTATCGTTGGAGAGGTGGAAAAGCCGAGCAGTTTATCCAATTGAGTAAAGACCATAATCCATTCAATAATCCCGAAAAAGTTTTAGAACATTTAGATGAAAATTACCGTTCGTATTCGCAAATAATCGAATTCAACAACGAATTTTTTCAATTGTTGTCTGGCGAATTTGAACACGAAGATTACAAAGATTTGTACCAAAATCACAGCCATCAAAAAAGCAATGCTAAAACAGGCGGTTATGTAAATATTTCTTTCATCCCAAAAATTGAGGAAACTGAAGACGACGACGAAACTTTGGATAAAACCGAATTGTATTTATTGGCAACATTAAATACCATTCAAAAAGTAAAACAAGAAGGTTTTGACTATAAAGAAATTGTTGTTTTGACGCGAAAACGAAGTCATGGCATTGCAGTTGCCAATTATTTGACAGAACAATCCATTCCTCTTTTATCGTCTGAAACCTTGATGATTCAAAATGCTACCGAGGTTCGATTCATCATTCATTTACTCAAATATTTAAAAAATAATTCTGATTTAGAGGCCAAAGCGCATTTTCTTCTCTATGTCGCCGAAAAACTTCAGCACAAATTGCCAGTACACGATTTTATCGCTAAAGGAATTTCCCTAAAAAAGGAATCCGAATTTGAAAATTGGCTTACTAGTTTTGATATTTCGCTATCGTTTCAAGACATTCGAAAGAAATCGCTGTATGAAGCGGTAGAACTTATTGTGTCAAAATTCCTCCAGACGCAAAACGGAAATGCTTATATTCAATATTTTTTAGATATTGTTCTCGAGCGAGATATTCGAAACCAAGCAGGAATTTCGGATTTTTTGAATTACTGGGATAAAAACGCTGATAAATTCAGTATTCCATCTCCCGAAGGCAAAAATGCAGTTCGAATTATGACTATTCACAAGTCGAAAGGATTGGAATTTCCAGTTGTAATAATGCCTTTTGCCGATGAAGATTACAGTCGCAGTCCCAAAAATAAATTATGGATTGATACCGAGGTGGATGATTTTGGTCTACCTAAAGTTTTGGTGGACAATAGTAAAGCCGTTGAAGGTTTTGGAGCAGCAGCAAAAACAGTATATGTTCAAAAATCACAGGAAGAGTTGTTAGACAATATTAATGTTTTGTATGTCGCTTTAACTCGTGCTGAAGAGCAATTGTTTGTGATTTCGAATATGAATTTAGATTCTAAGGGTGTTGCAAGAAAGAATAATATGTCCACTTTTTTTGTTGATTATTTGATTAATAAAGGAGATTTTAATGAAGATAAATTGGAATATGAATTTGGAAATCCTACTAAATTATCTTCTAAAAGTGACAAAACGGATGATGTGCAACTAATTCAATCCGTAGGTGAGGTTCTCAATCCTAAAAACATCAAAATTTCTCAACGAGAATCGCTCATGTGGGGAACGCATCAGCAGGAAGCGATAGAATATGGAAATGTGGTTCACGAAATTTTATCTTTCGTGAAAATTAAATCTGACATCGATTTGGCCATTACAAAATCTATAGAAAGCGGTTTGATTACAATTAATCAAAAAGAGTTGGTTTTCGATACTATTCAGGAAATTGTAAATCACCCAGAACTTTCGATTTGTTTTGAAGAAGGAAATCAAGTGTTGAATGAACAAACCATTATTCAAAAAGAAGGCAAAATCGTTAGACCCGACCGAATGGTTTTAAACAGTAATAAAGAAGTTTTTTTATTGGATTATAAGACAGGAACGCACAATCCTAAACACGGATTGCAGTTAGAAAATTATCAAAATGCCATAGAAAAAATGGGTTATAAAGTGGTAAAAAAATCGCTTATATATATAGGAGAACAAATCAATGTGGTAAATTTGTAAAAAAGCAATGTTTTGAGTGTCTAAAAATAGCAATCTATAAAATTTTATTATGTACGGAAAAATACAACAACACTTGCAATCCGAACTTCAAACTATTGAAGAAAACGGTATTTTCAAAAGGGAAAGAATCATTACATCTCCACAAGGAGCAGAAATTACGGTTAATGGAGAAACGGTTTTGAATTTTTGCGCCAACAATTATCTTGGATTATCCTCGCATCCCGAAGTAATTCAAGCGGCCAAAGATGCTATGGATACGCATGGATTTGGAATGTCGTCGGTTCGATTTATTTGTGGCACACAAGATATTCACAAAATCTTGGAAAAAAAGATTGCGGATTTTTACGGAACAGAAGATACGATTTTATATGCAGCCGCTTTTGATGCCAACGGAGGAGTTTTCGAACCCTTATTGAGTGAAAATGATGCCGTAATTTCGGATAGTTTGAATCATGCCTCGATTATTGATGGAGTTCGTTTGTGTAAAGCGGCTCGTTATCGTTATGAAAACAGCAATATGGAAGATTTAGAACAACAATTAATAAAAGCAAATGAAACAGGAGCACGTTTCAAACTAATTGTTACCGATGGTGTTTTTTCTATGGATGGAGTTGTTGCTCCTTTGGATAAAATTTGCGATTTGGCCGATAAATATGATGCAATGGTTATGGTGGATGAATGTCATGCTGCTGGATTTATAGGTGAAACTGGAAAAGGAACTCTTGAAGCCAAAGGAGTAATGGGAAGAGTTGATATCATTACAGGAACATTAGGAAAGGCGCTAGGCGGAGCAATGGGAGGATATACTACCGCCAAAAAAGAAATTATTGAATTATTGCGTCAACGTTCTAGACCTTATTTATTTTCTAATTCGCTTGCTCCAGCAATTGTTGGAGCATCTATCAAGGTTTTTGAAATATTAGAAAAAGACACGACGCTCCGGGATAAACTTGAATGGAATACCAATTATTTCAAGGCAGGAATGAAAAAAGCTGGCTTTGATATTATAGACGGAGACTCAGCGATTGTTCCAGTAATGCTTTATGATGCGAAGTTGGCGCAAACTATGGCAAATGAATTGCTTAAAAAAGGAATTTATGTAATAGGATTTTTCTTTCCTGTGGTGCCAAAAGACAAAGCTAGAATTAGAGTACAATTATCGGCATCCCACACAAGAAAAAATATAGATAGGGCAATTAAGGCTTTTGTGGAAGTTGGAATGAGTCTAAATGTTGTTTAATTGCTGTTTTTGTGAACTTTATCGTGTTTTTTATAGCTTTTTCTTTTGTAGTTAAAAAATTACGTATTACTTTTGTATTAAAATTAACTAAATTGTAATTAAATTAAATTAGGTATGAAACATCTTAACAAAATTTTACTTGCTGTAATTATGGTGTTAGCTATGAGCTCTCACGCACAAAACAGTAACAATCCTTGGGCGCTTTCTTTTGGCGTTAATGCCGTAGATACACGTGCTAGTGCTGGTGGTGGACATAACTGGTTAGACTACCATGTGTCGCAAGCATTCAATGTTAAAGAAAACTGGAATATTCTGCCTTCAGTATCTTATCTTAGCGTTGCGAGATCAATAGGACATAACCTTTCTATTGGAGTTCAGGGGTCTGTGAACAAAATCGACAAATTTGTTGCTTTTAATCCAACTGCACCAGGACATAATTCTCTTGGATATGTAGTTACAAATCCTGGTGATTTAATGTATTATGCTGTAGATGCTAATGTAAAGTATAGCTTAATGTCTTTAATTGGATCTAAAACAATTGATCCATCTATTCGTATTGGTGGTGGTTATACTTGGTTAGGGGATAATAGTTATGGAACTGTTAATCCAGGTGCTGGTTTAACTTTTTGGTTTACTGAAAATGTAGGTTTAGCTATAGAGACTACTTATAAAGCGTCTCAACTTATTGGACAAGACCGTAATAAGCCAGGGAATGTAAGCACTCCTGATTCTCCTTCTCATTTCCAACATACAGTTGGTATCACTTTCCAATTTGGAGGTAAAGATACTGATGGAGATGGAATTTATGACAAAGATGATGCTTGTCCAGATGTTGCTGGTTTAAAACAATTCAATGGTTGTCCTGATACGGAC
>JBBQSZ010000002.1:0-134717 GCA_038234745.1 Flavobacteriales bacterium
CTCTCAACGGACGACACGATTTGTGTCGCTCCTGCGTTTGGCGGGCAAGGAGAACTATCTCAACAGGGCCGCACCTCCAGGCACATTTTCCTGTAAATTCCAACGCAAAATATCTCCCCAAGCTTGATATTTTGGCAAAGCAATTTTTGGAATTTGAGTATGTGAAAGCGATTCAGTATGGGTTTCAATTTTAATTTCTTTATTTCGAACTTTGAACGTATAAAAAGGTTCTTTGTATTTGCTTAATTTTTCAGTCCAATTCAAAATAATTTCCCAATTATACGAATCCAAATCCATTTTTACTTTGTCGAATTGATTAAGTAACAATGCTACGAATTGAGATTCCTCCTTTGTCGGAATGACAAAATTGTTTTCAATCCCAATTTTATTTAGTAAAGGAATTTTCCCAGAAACAGATTCTAAAGTCTTAAAAATTCCATATAATTTTTGTGCCACTTGTTCTTGGCTTAAAGCTGTAGCATCATATTTTCGATTGTTTTCAGCGATTTCAGATAAATATCGGGTTCTGTGAGGCGGAATCACAAAGATTTTTTCACTCATCTCATTACTAATAGTGAAAGTTGATTTCAAATCAGAATTTGTTTTCTCGCAAATTTTATCCATCACCGCTTTGTACAGCGTATTCATTCCCGGGTCATTGAACTGCGATGCAATTGTTCCATAAACGGGCAATATATCTAAATCAACCTCCCAAAGATTATGATTGCGTTGGTATTGTTTTTTCACGTCACGCAAGGCATCTAGTGAACCCCGTTTGTCAAATTTATTTACCGCTACTAAATCGGCAAAATCGAGCATATCGATTTTCTCTAATTGTGTGGCTGCTCCAAATTCAGGAGTCATTACATATAAAGAAACATCGGAATGCTCTGTAATTTCAGTATCTGATTGTCCAATTCCAGAAGTTTCCAGAATAATTAAATCATATTTTGCTGCTTTTATGACTTGGATCGCTTCAGCCACATATTTGGATAGAGCCAAATTAGATTGTCGTGTAGCCAATGAACGCATATAAACCCTGGAATTATTGATAGCATTCATTCGAATTCTATCGCCAAGTAAAGCGCCACCTGTTTTTCGTTTTGATGGATCAACAGAAATGATTCCAATAGTTTTCTCTGGAAAATCGATTAAAAACCGACGCACTAATTCATCTACCAAAGATGATTTTCCAGAACCACCAGTTCCAGTAATTCCGAGAACGGGTGTTTTACAGTTTTTATTTTTAATATGAATTTGATCCAATGTTGAAGCGGCAATTTCAGGAAAATTTTCGGTAGAAGAAATAATACGAGCAATTGCGGTTGGATTTTTTACTTCCAGCTGATTGATTTCATCATTCAATTTATCTCCAATAGGATAATCAGCTTGTTGCACCAAATCGTTAATCATTCCTTGCAAGCCCATTTTACGACCGTCGTCAGGCGAATAAATTTTGCTGATTCCATACCGCTGTAATTCTTCTATTTCAGTAGGCAAGATTACTCCTCCACCACCGCCAAAAATCTTGATATGAGCTGCGCCTTTTTCTTGGAGTAAATCATACATGTATTTGAAATATTCATTGTGACCGCCTTGATAGGATGTCATTGCAATAGCATTTGCATCTTCTTGAATGGCAGTATTTACAACTTCTTCAACGCTTCTATCGTGACCCAAATGAATAACCTCCACTCCAGTTGCTTGAATGATTCTGCGCATGATATTAATGGCCGCGTCGTGACCGTCAAAAAGTGAGGCCGCGGTAACTATTCTAACTTTGTTGATAGGGATGTAGGGTTTTGCTAATTCCATTTTATGAATATGATAATTATTGAATGCAATTTACATAATATTTTAGAAATTATTTAATTTTCATTGGAGTGGTTGATGAAATAGCAACAGATTTTAAATTTAGCCCCGATGGAAACGGCATCCTTTTTCTGCTTTCTTTGAGCAGGAAAAGATACAGTGAACAGCGGGAGCAGTGTTCCTGAATAAAACCTGTTGTTTATGCTCCTAAAAAATAGTTTTATTTTTTTATAAGTAGTATTTTTGGAAAATATAAAACCCTTTTGTTATGAAAAAATTTTTGATGTTCGTGTTCGTATTATCTCTTTCGGGTTGTGCCGAGATGCAACAAGTTATGAATCAGTTGCCGCAAAGCCAAGGATTAGGTTTGGACATTTCAGGCGGTTTGAAAGAAGCGCTGAATAACGGAATTTCCAATCAAGTAACCAAATTGACTGCTGTCGACGGGTTTTACAGAAATGAATTGGTGAAAATACTGTTGCCTGAAGAATTAAGAAAGGTAGATTCTGGTTTGCGGAAAATAGGCTTGAGTTCCTTAGCAGATGAAGGTTTAAAAGTGTTGAATCGTGCTGCCGAAGATGCTGTAAAGCAATCCACTCCCATATTTGTTGATGCAGTTAGAAATATGTCTTTTGCAGATGCCAAAACAATTTTGATGGGCAATCAAAATTCGGCAACTCAGTATTTACAAAACAGCACATCCACAGCTTTGTATGCAAAATTCAATCCAGTGATTCAAAATTCTTTTAACAAAGTAGGCGCAGACAAGGTTTGGGCAAATATTATTACCAAATACAATAGCATTCCTTTTGTTAATAAAGTGAATCCTAATTTGACCGATTATGTTACGAATCAAGCGATGAATGGCGTTTTTAAAATGATTGCAGTCGAAGAAAAAAACATCCGAACTAATTTGAGTGCCAGAACTTCTGGATTATTGCGAAGTGTTTTTGCTCTTCAAGATAATAAAAATTAAGGATTTCGATTTTCAATTTATTTCAAAAAAAATGAAGTTTCTGCTTTACTAAATTGTTTCAAATTACCCTATTATGCAAAAAATTATCATACTCATTCATTGCAAAGACCAGAAAGGAATAATTGCCGCAGTGACTGATTTTATTGTTCGAGTGGAAGGAAATATCACTTATATCGATCAACATGTTGATGTGGAACAGAATGTGTTTTTTATGCGTTTAGAATGTGAACTGACCAACAAAAACAGCAATTTAACGGCTATAAAAAATGTTTTTGAACGGACCATAGCAGCTGATTTTAAGATGTCATGGGAAATTCATCCTAAAGACTTGAAACCCAAAATGGCTTTGTTTGTATCGAAATATGATCACTGCTTGTTTGATATTTTAGGTCGATACAGTGCGGGAGAATTTAATGTAGAAATCCCATTAATTATCAGCAATCACGAAGATTTAAGGTCGGTTGCCAATCGTTTTGATATTCCCTTTTTTTGCATTCCATTTACAAAAGAAACCAAGGAAGAAGGCGAAAAACAACAAATAGAATTGCTACAAAAACACAATATAGATTTTATTGTTTTGGCAAGATATATGCAAATCATCACACCCAATTTAATAGCGTTATTCGAAAATAAAATTATCAATATTCACCATTCCTTTTTGCCTGCTTTTCCCGGAGCAAAACCCTATCATTCGGCGTTTAAAAGAGGAGTGAAAATCATTGGAGCCACAAGTCATTATGTCACAGCGGCATTAGATGAAGGGCCAATTATTGAGCAAGACATTACGCGTGTTTCTCACATCAATTCTATTGATGATTTTATTATGAAAGGGCGAGATTTAGAGCGGATTGTTTTAGCAAGGGCAATAAAACTGCACGCAGAGCGAAAAACAATGGTGTATGAAAATAAAACAGTGGTTTTTTACTAAAAAAGTTAACTTAACGACAACAAAGTAATAACATATCATTAACAACATTAAATCGAAAAGTGTCTGATCTTTGCAGAGTAATAAACTGGTTATTTATTATTTTGGTTAGGTTAGTTAAAAAAAATGTCGACGTTTTAGGATGTCGGCATTTTTTTATATAAAACATTTTGTCCAAAATATAGACTAGATTATCCAAAAAAGTTAACTTATCTACAACAAACTAATAACATATCATTAACAGCAATAAATCGAAAAGTGTCTCATCTTTGTAGAGTAATAAACTGGTTATTTATTATTTTGGTTTTGGTTAGTTAGTAAAAAAATGTCGAGGTCTTAGGATGTCGGCATTTTTTTATTTAATGAACTTAAAAACAACAAGACTTCATTGTTAAAAACCATAGGTTGTTCTACATTAACCACGTGTCCGCATTGTTCTACTACAAATAATTTTGATGATTTATAATGTTTTTCGACCACTAACCGAACAGATGGTAAGAACATATAATCTTCGTCTCCCATTACATAAAGTGTTGGAATATTCAATTCGACTTGTCGGAACCATTTAAGAATTGGATTGATTTCGGCAGTGAGTTTAAACCATTTTATGAACTCTTTTTGGTATAATTTTTTAGCTTCATTTATAAAAAGAATTCGAGATTGTTTGTGACTTTTTTTAGGCATAATCACAAAAGCAAAAAACTTGTACAAGACCAAATAAGGCAAAACATACTTGAACGTATTTCCTAATTTCATTAAGATTTGCGAGCGGAAATTCATTTTTAAAATGGCTCCACCAAGAATCATACTTTGAACTCGTTCGGGATGCATTTCAGCCAATTGTCGAATCAAAATTGTACCTAATGAAATACCAACGAAATGTGATTTTTCAATTTTTAAATGATCGATAACCTCCAATACATCATTCGCGATGGATTCGAAAGTATATTTTTGTTTAAACGCTTTTTTGATTTGAGAATTAGAATTTCCGTGACCTCTTAAATCTAGCAACAACACATTATATTGGCTCTTAAAATCCCGAATTTGCTTGAACCATATAGACGAACTACCACCAGCTCCGTGGACAAAAGTCACCCACTGATCACTGTTTTCGTTTGTGTATGTGATGTAGTTTATCATTTTTTTAAATGGAACATAGATTAAACGTATTCGCAAAAGCGAAAACACGGAATAAAACGGATTTTTTCAATAAATTTAATTCGTTGCAATGTAGAAAAATTTCAGCCACGAATTTCACCAATTATCACAAATTAATTTGTGGAAATTCGTGTAATTTGTAGCTAGTTTTATTTCAAAATTTCTTCCATTTCCTGTTGTGCTTTCAAGGCTTCTTCTCTAGCCTTTTTGGCAAAATCGAGTCCGTTTGATGCGTAAATAATAGCTCTTGAAGAGTTTATTAATAGTCCAACATTAGCGTTCAATCCGTATTTACAAACTTCGGAAAGGCTTCCTCCTTGTGCTCCAACTCCTGGAACTAGTAAGAAACTATCGGGAACAATTTTCCGAATCTCCGTAAAATATTCCGCTTTAGTTGCTCCCACAACATACATCAGGTTTCCGGAATTTTTCCAGGTTTTTGAAGTTTCCAAAACTTGTTTGTACAATTCGGTTCCTCCAACATTCAAGGTTTGGAAATCAAAAGCGCCTTCATTGGAAGTCAAAGCCAACATAATGGTGTGTTTGTTTTCGAAAGCCAAAAACGGCTCCACGGAATCTTTTCCCATATAAGGTGCAACGGTAACACTATCAAAATTCAAATCTTCGAAAAAAGCTTTGGCATACATTGACGAAGTATTGCCAATATCACCTCGTTTTGCATCAGCAATCGTGAAAATATCGGGATGGTTTTCGTTGATGTAATTAATGGTTTTTTCTAAAGATTGCCAGCCTTTTATTCCATAAGCTTCATAAAAAGCGGTGTTGGGTTTATAAGAAACCGCCAAATCGTGTGTGGCGTCAATGATGGCTTTGTTGAATTCGAAAATAGGATCTTCCAGTTCTAAAAGATGTTTAGGAATTTTATTCAAATCTACATCCAATCCTACACAAAGGAAGGATTTCTTGATTTTGATTTGGTCTATTAATTGTTTGGTTGTCATTGTTGTGTCTTTAACCGCAAAGTTCGCAAAGTTTTTTGCAAAGTTTACAAAGTGTTAAAAAAAATGCCAAACATTTTCGTATGGCATCTTTTGTCTTTATTCTAAATTCCTAAATCTTAATACTTGATACTAAAATCTTGATAATTTTTTAAAAAACTTCGCTAGCTTCTTTCAATTTTTCCATGTTATTGACCAATTGTAATTCGTCAACAATTTTCTGAATATCACCATTCATTATGTTTCCTAAATCGTATAAAGTCAATCCCACTCTATGATCCGTTACACGACCTTGAGCATAATTATAGGTTCTAATCTTGGCAGAACGGTCACCAGAACTCACTTGCGATGTGCGTTTTGTAGCATCTTGTTCTTGTTTTTTGGCCAATTCTTGTTCGTATAAACGAGAACGCAAAACCGTTAAAGCTTTGTCTTTATTCTTGTGTTGCGATTTTTGATCCTGACATTGCGCCACCAATCCTGTTGGAATGTGCGTCAAACGAACCGCCGATTTAGTCGTATTTACCGATTGTCCACCAGGACCTGACGAACAGAAAAAATCCACACGAACATCGTTCATATCAATTTGCACATCAAATTCTTCGGCTTCTGGAAGCACCATAACCGTTGCTGCCGAGGTGTGAACACGACCCTGAGTTTCCGTTTGTGGTACCCGTTGCACACGGTGAACACCTGCTTCAAACTTCAAAGTTCCGTAAACATCTTCGCCCGTAACTTCAAAAATCACCTCTTTGAATCCGCCCGAAGTTCCTTCGTTCATATCCACAACTGAAGTTCTCCAACCACGATTTTCGCAATATTTGGTGTACATACGGAACAAATCTCCTGCAAAAATACTGGCTTCATCGCCTCCTGTTCCTGCACGAATCTCGACCATCACGTTTTTAGCATCTTCCTCGTCCTTTGGAATCAACATAAATTTGATTTCTTCCTCTAGTTCTGGCAAACGCTCTTTAGCTTCATCGAGTTGCATTTTGGCCATTTCGGTCATATCAGGATCACTTCCATCGGAAATTATTTCGTTGGCTTCATCAATATTTGCCATCAAAAGCACGTATTCATCACGTTTTTCGGCCAAAGCTTTCAAGCCTTTATATTCTTGATTCAATTGTACATAACGCTTCTGATCCGAAATCACATCCGGCTGGATAATCAAATCCGAAATCTCGTCGAAACGTTGTTTTACTATTTGAAGTCTATCTAACATATTCTTGTTCCTTTTATTGGAGTGCAAATTTACAAAAAAGAATGGAGATTTCAGTCCCGAAATTTCGGGATTAGATTTTAGATTTTTTGAGGAGATGTTTCCAGCTGTCCGCTGTATCTTTTTTTCGGCTAAAAAGCGGCTAAAAAGGATACCACTTCTATCAGGGCTAGATCGTTTTCGTTAAATAAAAGTCTTTTATGGTTATTCGTGAATTTCGTGTCTAGCTCTATTTAAATGCTTTTAAAATTTCTTTTCCATACCAATTTGGAAATCCCTAATTTGCACCTTCAAAATTAGTATTATAAAATGAAAGTCTGTATTGCCGAAAAACCAAGTGTAGCACGAGAAATCGCATCCGTTTTGGGCGCCAATACCAAACACGATGGCTATTACGAAGGCAATGGTTATCAGGTAACCTACACTTTTGGGCATTTATGCACCTTGAAAGAACCCAACGATTACAAACCGCATTGGAAAAGCTGGGATTTGAACAACTTGCCGATGCTCCCAGAAAAATTCGAAACCAAAGTGGTGGAAAATCCAGGTATTCAAAAGCAGTTTAAAATCATAAAAAGCTTGTTCGACAAAGCTGCTTTGGTCATCAACTGCGGGGATGCTGGACAAGAAGGAGAACTCATTCAGCGTTGGGTAATGAACGAAGCCCAATATAAAGGCGAGGTAAAACGCTTGTGGATTTCGTCCCTAACCACCGAAGCCATCAAAGAAGGTTTCGAAAACTTGAAACCCTCTGCCAACTACGATAATTTGTACTACGCTGGATTTTCCAGAGCTATTGGCGACTGGTTATTGGGTATGAATGCCACCCGTTTGTACACCGTAAAACACGGCGGTTACAAACAAGTTTTATCCATCGGACGGGTGCAAACGCCAACTTTAGCAATGGTGGTGGATCGATTCAAAGAAATTGAAAACTTCAAACCTCAACCCTATTGGGAGTTGCAAACGTTGTATCGAGAAACGCTTTTCAGCTACGAAGAAGGACGCTTTTTGAAAAAAGAAGATGGCGAACTTTTAGCCAATAAAGTCAAAGAGAGTGAGTTCGAAATTGTCTCGCTTGAAAAAAAGAACGGTAATGAATTTGCACCAAAACTATTTGATTTAACAGGCTTGCAAGTCTATTGCAATACCAAATTTGGATTCACAGCAGATGAAACCCTTAAAATTGTTCAAACATTATACGAACAAAAAGTAGTCACTTATCCTAGAGTCGATACGACTTTTTTACCCAACGATATTTATCCAAAAGTGCAGGGGATTCTACAAAATTTAACCAATTATGCTGCGTTGACACAACCTCTTTTGGGCAAAAAAATTAAAAAATCACCCAAAGTTTTCAACGATAAAAAGGTAACCGATCACCACGCTATTATTCCGACTGGAGTGCAAAACAATTTGCAATACAATCAACAACAGGTTTACGATATTATTACAAAACGTTTTATTGCCGTGTTTTATGACGATTGTTTGGTCGCCAATACCACAGTAATGGGAAAAGCAGCCGATGTGCTATTCAAAACCACGGGAAAAGAAATCTTAAAAAAGGGATTTCGTGTTGTTTTTGAAGATCCAAATATTAAAGAAAAAGAAGCAGATATTTTACCTAGTTTTGCGGTTGGCGAAAAAGGGCCACACGAACCTTCATTTTTAGAAAAAGAAACCAAACCGCCCAATCAATTTACCGAAGCTACTTTGTTGCGTGCTATGGAAACCGCAGGAAAACAAATCGATGATGAAGATTTGAGAGAATTGATGAAAGAAAACGGTATTGGTCGTCCATCCACACGAGCCAATATTATTGAAACACTGTTTAGGCGACAATACATCGTTCGAAACAAAAAACAAGTTTTGCCAACACCAACAGGAATTCAATTGATAGATACCATTCAAAATGATTTGGTCAAGTCGGCAGAATTGACGGGTTCTTGGGAAAAACAGTTAAAAGATATTGAAAAAGGCACGTTTACCGCCGGAGCATTTATCAAGAATATGAAACAAATGGTCGAAACTTTAGTCTATGAAGTACGATCGGAAACCAGACGCGCCAACATTTCGCACATTGGAACTACTCAAAAACAAGAAGATGTTGTTGATAAAAAGGAAGCAGCAGGGATTTTGTCAGAAATCTGCCCGAAATGTAAAAAAGCCACACTCATAAAAGGAAAATCCGCTTATGGTTGCGGCGGTTATAAAGCAGGTTGTCGTTTTGTTTTGCCCTACACATTTGCAGAGAAAAAAATATCCCAAAACCAATATTTGCGATTACTCAAAAAAGGATCGACTGTCAATTTAAAAGATTTCAAAACCGATTCAGTCTTGGTGGAGGGTTTGCTTCGTTTTGATGAAAATTTCGAACTCAAATTAGAACAAAAGAAATCCGCCGTCAAAACAATATCAGATGCTTTGGTTTGTCCCAAATGCAAAAAAGGAACTATTCTCAAAGGAAATTCAGCTTATGGTTGCTCGGAATACAAAACGGGTTGCGATTTCAAAGTGCCTTTTGATGTGGTCCGAGCTAAACTAAAAGATCAAAAACCTTCCAAAGAATTGGTTTATAGCATTTTGAAAGAAAGTATTTGAAAGCAATATTATTAATTTTATCTCACCACAAATTACACAAATTTTCGCAAATTTAATCCAATGAAAACATATTCAATACTCTAAAATTTAGTGCTGATTTGTGAAAATTTGCGAAATTTGTGGTAAAAAAAATAATTTGTCCTTAAAAAGAAAGTAAAAAGTTAAACTAAACCCTCAGGATTACTTTTTCTTTCTGGAATTAATTGTAATCTTTTTGCTAATTTTGAAAAGTTATACAAACCAATTCAATTACGCGTCTAATGAAAAAAATAATTCTCTTTCTTGTTATAACTGTAACATTCTCTTCCTGTCAACAATCAAAAAACGTTTCCAAAATAGTAGGTGCTGATTGGCTCATTGGAAAATGGGAAAACAAATCGGATGATGGATATCTATTGGAAACTTGGGAGAAAATAAACGATAGCCTTTTTGATGGCAAAAGCTACTTTATAAAAGGAAAAGATACTTTACATTCTGAAAAAATGCAGTTGAAACAAAAAGGAGAGGAGCTTTTTTATATTTCTACCATTCAAGGTGAAAATAATGATAAACCAATTACTTTCAAACACAACATCGAAATTGAAAAGAAATTGGTTTTTGAAAACCATAAAAACGAATATCCCAGAAAAATTGTTTACCAACCTTTTCCCAAAGATCATTTACTAATTGAAATCTCAGGAATCCAACATGACGAACCAAGTTCAACTAGATATAGTATGAAGAAAAGCGAATAAAAAAGTAATTTTTCTCAATTTAATCAAAAATCTTGCTCCAAAAAAGCGAGATTTTTTGTTTTAAAACGCTGATAAAGAGCTACTAATAAAATGTTAATAAATATTATTCATATTTAGTCTAAATAAACTTTGTGTATTCGAATATGCTATTTATATTTGCATTATTATTTTTATTCAATCTAAATAAACACAATGAAAAATATTTTACTGCCTTCTTTACTCTTCTTATTCTGCTTTTCTTCCTTTGCTCAAGAAACAGCAAGCATTTCCAAAAATCCAGATTTTTTCGACAGCTATTATTCCGATTCTGATACTATAAAAGACAAAAAAGGAAAACTACTCAAAGAAGTTATTATTACAACTAATAAACAACAAAAACCAGTAACTGCTCTACGTTCCGGTTTAAAGCCAATGGATGTTCCGCAAAGTGTGCAAGTAATTGACGCCGAAATTATAGAGCAACAACAAGCCATTCGTTTGAGTGAGATAACAAAAAATACCAACGGTGTTTATGTGGGTTCCGCTCGTGGTGGTGCCCAAGAATCATTCTGGTCGAGAGGATATGATATGGGCGCCAACAATATGTTTAAAAACGGTTTTCGCTACAATGCAGGGTCGATTCCCGATGTAGCTTCTTTAGAAAAAGTAGAGTTTTTAAAAGGAGGTTCCGCCTTGTTATTTGGAAATGTAACTCCAGGCGGAATCCTGAATTTAGTTACTAAAACACCCAAATTCACTCAAGGTGCGCAAGTTTCGATGCAAGCTGGAAGTTATGCTTTTTACAAACCAACTATAGATTTTTACGGTCCAATAAATAAATTTATCGCTTATCGAATAAATGCCTCCTATGAAAATTCAGAAAGTTTTAGAGATTATGTAAAAAATGAGCGCATCTATTTTAACCCTTCGTTATTATTTAAAATTTCAGATAAAACGCAAATTACCGCACAAGGCGACTATTTAGATGCCGATTGGACTCCGGATTTTGGAACAGGAATCATTGGTAAAACTATTTTAGATATTCCCCGTAATACTTATTTCGGAGCATTATGGTCAACCGGAAATACCAAATCAGCAAGTGCTTCAATTTTGTTTAATCATGATTTTAACGACAATTGGAAATTAGCTTTTAATTCCTCTTTTCAATCCTACCACAGAACGCAAAAGTCTACTGCACAATTAAATACAATTGAAGCCAATGGAAACTGGAAACGTGGCTTGACTCAAGCGGACACGGCCGAAAAAATAGTTGGCGAGCAATTGAGTTTGCAAGGAACTTTCGACACAGGAAGCATCAAACACCAAATTTTCACCGGAGTGGATTATGAAGATTCAATGGCACCAAACTATACTTTTGGTTTTTATGCCACGCCAACAAGTACTACTGCTTTTACAACCGAAAACACTTCCATAAATCTATTTGATTACAATTACAGCAGTCAAAGTCTTATTGCGCCTTATTTTAGTAGAGCCAACCAAGTTGCTACTACTAACACGCAACGTTTTGGGGTCTTTGCTCAAGATTTAATTTCGATTACCAATTATATTAAAGTTTTGGCTGGATTGCGTTGGTCGTGGCAAGAAAATGCTGTTACAACCGCCAAAGAAGAGCAAGATAATGTAAATAAAGTGATAACCACAACTCTTGATAATGCAGCTGCAACAACAGGTGCTAAATCTATAAACAGCGCTTTTTCGCCAAAAATAGGATTGGTTATTCAACCCAATAAAACCTTGTCATTATTTGCGAGTTACTCGAATTCTTTTACTCCAAATACAGGTACAACGGTCAATTTTAAAACATTAGATCCATCTATTATTGATCAATTCGAACTGGGTATTAAAAATGATTTTTGGAAAGGACTGTTTACTGCCAATGTGACTGTTTATCAAATATCAAATACTAATTTAGCTCAAACTGCGCAGTTTTTAGCTGATGGAATAACTGGAAACGTAAATAATAATTTAAAAGAGTTAGTTGGAGCAACCAAAGGAAAAGGAATTGAAATGGACATCACTGCAAAACCTATTAAATGTTTAAATATTATTGCTGGATACAGTTTTAACGAAACTAAAGTTTCAAAATCTTCGGGCACAAATGGAAGCTTGGTCGTGGGCGATATTCTGGCACGAACACCAAAACATACCGCTAATTTGAGTTTTTTCTATAAAATATCAAATGGTTTACTCGAAGGACTAACTTTGGGAGCCATTGGTAGTTATATTGGAGACCGAACAGGAGGCTGGAATGACGACTATTTTTATACAGAAATAAAACCGTCGACGACACCGGCTACTTATGTTGTAACTATTAGAGACCGAGATATTCCATTAGAAGGATACACAACTTTGGATGCTTCAGTAGGTTATGATTGGAAAAAAATATCCGTCTTGTGTAAATTATCGAACCTTACAAATGAGTTGAATTATACCGTTCACGAAAATTATAGTGTGAACCCAATTGCACCTCGCCAAATAATGGTAAGTTTGAAATATAAATTGTAAAAAGAAACTACTTAAAAAAATATTTATAAAAATGAACAAACAAACGTTTAGAAATTTACACCGTGATTTAGGTTATTTCTATATTGGACTTATAGTGTCCTTTGCATTTTCGGGACTAATGATGAACCATAGAGAATCTTGGCATCCTGATAAATATACGACCCAAACGACAGCTATCGAAGTAAAGCTACCTGCTAAAAGTGAAATTGATGATGACTTTGCCAAAGAATTAGGAAAAAAACTAGGCATTGATGACAAAATGAGACGCCAAATGGTAAAAAAAGGCAACTTCAAAATTTCTTTTGAAAACAATGATGTCGAAATCGATATGAAAACGGGCAAAGGAGAAATCACCACTTTCATAAAAACACCTATTATCAGTCAAGCGATGAGTTTGCACAAAAACACTTCTAATTTCTGGATTTATTATTCCGATATTTTTGCTTTGAGTTTAATTATCATCGCCATTTCAGGAACTATTATGATTAAAGCCGGGAAATTTAGTTGGAAAAATAGAGGTTGGAAACTGACTATAGCTGGAGTTGTATTTCCGTTATTGTTTTTGATTTTGTTTGGATAGAAATCAATTACAAAATTAAAAATCCCAATCTTGAAAAATTTTCAGCATTGGGATTTTACATCTTAAAACAAGACTAAATTTACTGCAACCCAGCCAAACTTTGCTCTATTGTAGCAATTTTAGCCAAAGCATCGGCTTCTTTTTGTCTTTCGTTTGCTAGAACTTTTTCTGGCGCACCTGCAACAAATTTTTCGTTCGACAATTTATTTTGAACCGATTTCAAAAATCCTTGTGTGTAAACCAATTCGGCAGTTAGTTTTGAAATTTCAGCTTCTACATCAATATTTCCAGTAATTGGAATAAAATATTCATTCGATTTCACACGGAAAGATAAGGCTCCATCTACTTTATCCGAAACATATTCTAAAGATGTAATATTGCCTAATTTGGTCACAACCGAATCAAAATACGTTGACACTTTATCGTTATTCACAACCTTCAATTCAATCGTATCCTTAAACGGAATATTCTTGTCTTTTCGAATGGTTCTAATTCCAGAAATCACTTCGATTGTGTTTTCGAAGTCTGCAATTAATTGCGCATCAAATGGTTTTATTTCTGGCCAAGTCGAAACGATTAAGGCTTCTTCTGGTGTTCTTTCTGCCAACAATTGCCAGATTTCCTCTGTCAAAAACGGCATAAAAGGATGCAATAATTTCATATTGTTTTCCAACATTTCAATTGCTTTCGCAAAAGTTACGCTGTCAATTGGTTGTTGGTATGCTGGCTTAATCATTTCCAAGAACCAAGAACAGAAATCATCCCAAACCAATTTGTAAATTCCCATCAAAGCATCGGAAATTCTATATTTTTCGAAATTATCTTCGATTTCCAAAAGTGTTTGTTGCAATTTGGCTTCATACCATTCAATCGCAACTTTCGAAGATTCGGGTTGTGGAATCGAATCGGAAACTTCCCAACCCTTAATTAGTTTGAAAGCATTCCAAATTTTATTGGTAAATCCTTTTCCTTGGTTACACAATTCTTCATCAAACATAATGTCGTTTCCTGCAGAAGCGCTCAAAAGCAAACCTACACGAACTCCATCGGCACCAAATTTCTCAATCAATTCTAAAGGTTCTGGCGAATTCCCCAACGATTTAGACATTTTACGTCTTTGTTTATCACGAACCAAACCAGTCAAATACACATTCGAAAAAGGTTTGTCTCCCGCATATTCATATCCTGCAATAATCATTCTCGCCACCCAGAAAAACAAAATATCTGGACCCGTTACTAAATCATTGGTTGGATAATAGTATTTAAAATCTTCGTTTTCAGGATCCATAATTCCACCAAAAACAGACATTGGCCACAACCAAGAAGAAAACCAGGTGTCGAGAGCGTCAACATCTTGTTTTAAGTCCTTAGTACTTAGTCCAAAGTTCTTAGTTTTTTCTTTGGCTAAAACCAAAGCATCTTCTATATTTTCAGCAACTACGAAATCTTCTTTTCCGTCTCCATAGAAATAAGCCGGAATTTGTTGTCCCCACCACAATTGACGGGAAATATTCCAGTCGCGAATATTGTTTAACCAATGAGCGTATGTATTATTAAAACGTGCTGGATGCAATTTAATATCGCCATCAACCAAAACGGATTGAATCGCTGGTTTTACCAAATCTTCCATTTTCAGGAACCATTGATCGGATAATCTAGGTTCGATTACGGCTTTCGTTCTTTCCGATGTTCCTACTTTATTTAAATGAATTTCCGTTTTTGCCAAAGCTCCAATTTCTTCTAATTCTTTTGCAATTTCTTCACGAACTACAAATCGATCTTTTCCTTGATAATGCAATCCGAAACTATTTAGAGTAGCATCTTCATTAAAAATGTCGATAATTTCCAAATTGTGTTTTTCTCCTAAAGCTTTATCATTTACATCGTGAGCGGGCGTTACTTTCAAACAACCTGTTCCGAATTCGATCTCAACATATTCATCTTCGATAATTGGAATCACACGACCGCAAATTGGTACAATCGCTTTTTTTCCTTTCAAATGAGCAAAACGCTCATCATTAGGATTGATACAAATTGCAGTATCTCCAAAAATAGTTTCAGGACGTGTCGTTGCTACGGTCAAGAAATCTTCAGAACCTTCGATTTTATATTTTAGGAAATATAATTTCCCTTGTTGTTCTTCATAAATAACTTCTTCGTCAGACAAAGTAGTTTTCGCTTCGGGATCCCAGTTTACCATTCGGTAGCCACGGTAAATCAAGCCTTTGTTGTATAAATCCACAAAAGATTTAATTACAGAAGCCGACATATCAGGATCCATTGTAAATTTAGTTCTGTCCCAATCACAGGAGCAACCCAATTGTTTTAATTGCTCCAAAATTGTTCCTCCGTATTTATCCGTCCAATCATAAGCATGTTTCAAAAACTCTTCTCTGCTTAGATCTGATTTGTTGATTCCTTCGGATTTTAATTTGGCAACTACCTTAGCTTCAGTAGCAATAGAGGCGTGATCTGTTCCCGGAACCCAACACGCATTAAAACCTTTGAGACGTGCACGACGAATCAAAACATCTTGAATAGTATTGTTCAACATATGTCCCATGTGTAAAACTCCAGTAACATTTGGTGGAGGAATTACGATGGTGTATGGAGTTCGATGGTCTGGTTCCGAATGGAAATAATTGTTTTTCATCCAGTAGTCATACCACTTATTTTCAATGGTTTTGGCGTCAAATTGTGCAGGAATTGTCATAAAAAGCAACTGTTAAGACCAAAATTAAACTTTGGTCTGGTATTTGTAATTGTATTTGGGAACAAAAGTAAATAATTAAGTACAGTATAAAAAATGAATTAAAAAATTGTACTCTTAATTAAAAAAAAGTATTTTTACTAAACAGAATTTAAAACAAATGAAAATGAAAAATATAGCCTCCTTATTAGCAATAATGTTATTTAGCAGCTTAGGTTTTGCCCAAAACGGACCTAAAATTGAGTTCAAAGCTAAAGACAACACCATAGATTATGGAACGGTGTCCAAAAAAAGTGACAATGGTTTGCGTACATTTGAATTTACAAACACTGGCGATGCTCCATTATTGATAACGAATGTACTTTCGACTTGTAATTGTACGGTGCCAATTAAACCTACCGAGCCAATTATGCCTGGAAAAAAAGGTAAAATTGATGTGAAATATAGTATGATTCCTGGTCCAATTAGAAAAACAATTACTGTCGAATCCAATGCCGTGAATTATGACAGCGGAAGAATTGCTTTGAAAATTAAGGGAGAAGTGATTGCAGATTAGTCTTTTATGTAAATTAAATTGACAGCGAAACTTATTTTTAGAAAAAATTCAATTCGCTTTTATTTTTTACAAAACATTTAACAATTGAAATTTAAAATTTAGAATTTTACCGTCACGTTCCATTTCAAAGTGTATCCAGTTTTCTTCTTCCGATTTCAACAAGGAATTAATTTTTTCTAGTGTAAAATCATATCCTTTCTTTTTATTGATACTCACGATTATATCTCCTTTTTGGAGTCCAGCTAGTGCAGCAGGAGAATTTTTACGAACATTTGCTATGCTATAAATGGGTTTTAAAACGGTTTTATATTTAAAATTACTGTAAACAGCAGTACTTTTTGCGCTCGTTTCGCTTCCTGCAAACGGAACCGTCTGCAAACTCACTGTTTCCTGAACCCATTGCAAACCATAATGTTGTACCTCAATCCCGCTTTTGTTATAACCAAAAGGATCATTGTAATTACTATTCTTTTTTAGATAGAGCAATTGATTGGGATAATCAAAAACTAGATTGAATCTTTTTAAAATTTCAGCCCCAATTGAACCCGTACGATCTTGAACCATTCTCACATTTTTTAATGAAGTATAATCTGGAAAGGCAACTATTGGCTTTTTGAATTCAAATTTCGAAAAAGAAAATTTCTGAATTTGAGCTCTTTTCCCCTCCACATCACCACTAAAACCTTGACCTAAATAATCTTCAAAGCTTTTTTGAGGAATATTGATTAACTTTTCTTTATTCTCGAAAAGCCAAATAGCATCGCTGTTGCCAATATCAATTAATAATTTTGTTGGAATTTCGACTGCATTTATAACCACTTTTCCAGAAAGATATGGCTTGGATTTTTCGACCGTTATGGGAATTGTTTCAAACTTTTTAAGAGTTCGTTTTCTATTTTTATCATTATCCTTAAATACCGTAATTCGGTTTCTGGCATAGTTGATTTCGACAAGGTTTGATTGTAAAAAACTATAACCAATAATACCATTTACTGGAATTCCAACGTGAGAAGAAAGATTGAAATTTTGATCTAAAACGATGTATAACAAATGATTCGAAGATTTTAAACCATTTATTTCCAATATATTATTTGTAGATTTTAACCCTTCGATAGGAGTTTCGCTTCCCAAACCTCTCAATGAAATTTTCTCTACATTATAAAAATTGACCTCTTTCTTATCGTCCATGCTAAACAAAATGGTCTCTTCTACACCAGAATCTAAAAGAAAGTGCAGCTCAACTCCGTTAACATTTATGGGAATAAAAATTAAGTTATTGATGATTTTGAAAGGGATAACAACTTTGTCAACTCCTTTTTGAAATTGAAAATCGTCCTGTGCAAAAACAGGTGCAGCGTTAATTATAAAAAAGCATAAAATGATTAGTCGCTTCATTCTAATTTTTTTTCTAAAGTTACTTAAATATAGCATAATATTGCGTCTTAATTAACAAATAAAAACGTTTGACGTGATTTTTTTCGAAAATAAAATCGGAAATTTGCACCAAATTTTTTAAAGATGCCAAGTATTTCAATCAGAGGTAAAAAAATGCCCGAATCACCCATTCGAAAGTTAGCTCCTTATGCAGATGTGGCTAAATCAAATGGACTTAAAGTGTACCATTTAAACATTGGTCAACCCGATATAAAAAGCCCCGAAATTGCAATCGAAGCTATAAAAAACATCGATTTAGACATCATAGAATATGGCCCATCGGCAGGTTATGAAAGTTACCGAAAAAAACTAGCCTCATTTTATACCAAACAAGATGTAAAAGTGTCTTTTGAAGATATTATGATTACAACTGGAGGTTCTGAAGCGCTATTGTTTGCCCTTGGAAGTATTATGGATCCTGAGGACGAAGTGATTATTCCTGAGCCTTTTTATGCCAATTATAGTGCTTTTGCAGCCGAATCAAGTGCTAGAGTTGTTCCTGTTATTTCTAATATCGAAAGTGGTTTTACACTTCCTACCATTGAAGAATTTGAAAAAGCAATTACGCCAAAATCAAAAGCGATTTTAATTTGTAATCCGAATAATCCAACAGGTTATTTGTATTCGGAATCTGAAATTAATCAATTAGGTGAATTAGTGAAAAAGCACGATTTATTTCTAATTGCAGACGAAGTGTATCGCGAATTTATATATGATGATAGAGACAAACATTATTCGGTTATGAATCTAAAAGGCATTGAACAAAATGTCATTATGATTGATTCTGTTTCCAAAAGATACAGTATGTGTGGCGCTCGAATTGGCTGTATGATTACCAAAAATAGAGAAGTTATTTCGGCTTCGATGAAGTTTGCACAGGCTCGTTTGTGTCCACCAACGATTGAACAAATTGCTTGCGAAGCTGCCATTGATACGCCTCAAAGTTATTTTGACGAAGTGATTGTCGAATACAAAGAGCGACGAGATGCACTTATTTCTGAATTAAATAAAATTGAAGGTGTAATTGTAACCACTCCAAAAGCGGCGTTTTATTGCATTGCTCAACTTCCTGTTGACAATACTGACAATTTCGCTCAATGGTTACTCGAAAGCTATAATTTAGATGGTGAAACTGTAATGGTAGCTCCCGCTGCAGGATTTTATTCTACTCCAGGAGTAGGTTTAAACCAAGTTCGAATTGCATACGTTTTGAAGAAAGAAGATTTAATTCGAGCTGTACAAATCTTAAAAGAAGCCATTCAAGTTTACAATTCAAAATAAGAAAATCACCCAATTTTTCTTAAAAAAAGGCTGCCGCCAATCTAAATTTATTATTAAAGCTTTAGAAATTCTTTAGCTTTAATTAATTATCTTTACGCCCTAATTTATTTCACATATAATTATACTTTTTAATGATAAATAACGAAGAATTTCAGGACGAAATAGGAAACAATCATATTAGTTCATCAGCAAAAAATCCTGTAAGAGAAGATGCTTTTGATATTTCAGACGATGAAAAAATCGAAAGTATAAAAAAAGACGTCGAAAATATTCTGCTCACACTTGGAATGGATTTGACAGACGATAGCTTGAAAGGAACTCCCAATCGAGTGGCAAAAATGTTTGTGAAAGAACTTTTTGGTGGACTAAATCCGAACAAAAAACCAAGCGCCTCTACTTTCGAAAACAATTACAAATATGGCGAAATGCTAGTCGAAAAAAACATCACTGTTTATTCAACTTGCGAACATCATTTGTTGCCAATTATAGGAAGAGCTCACGTTGCTTACATCTCAAATGGTCGGGTGGTTGGACTATCTAAAATCAATAGAATTGTTGAATTTTATGCGAAAAGACCGCAGGTTCAAGAGCGTTTAACCATGCAAATTGTACAAGAACTACAAAGCGCATTGGGCACCGAAGACGTGGCTTGCATCATTGATGCCAAACATCTTTGTGTTAATTCAAGAGGAATAAAAGACATCGAAAGCAGCACGGTAACCTCAGAATTTGGAGGGAAATTCAAAAATGAACAAACCCGCAGAGAATTATTGGAATACATTAAGTTAGAAACAAAATTCTAATTGGTTAGTAGCTTTTAATTCATTCGAAATACCAACCAAAAAACAGTAAAAAACATGCCGTTATACAAATCCCAAACCTTAAAAATATACAATACCCTTTCAGGAGAAAAAGAAATTTTTGAACCCATTCACGAAGGAAATGTTGGCATGTATGTTTGTGGACCAACCGTTTATAGCAATGTTCATCTTGGCAACGTAAGGACTTTTATGTCTTTTGATGTAATATTTAGGTATTTTTTACATTTGGGATACAAAACACGATATGTTAGAAATATTACCGACGCCGGACATTTGACCGATGATGGAAATGTAGAAAACGACCGTTTTGTAAAACAATCTCGACTAGAAAAATTGGAACCCATGGAAGTGGTTCAAAAATATACTGTCGATTTTCATCAGGTTTTAGAAAAATTCAATTTTTTGCCCCCAACAATTGAGCCAACGGCAACGGGTCATCTTATTGAACAAATAGAACTCATTGAAAAATTGATTAAAGATGGTTTTGCATACGAAACTCAGGGTTCAGTTTATTTTGATGTATACGAATACAACAAAAAAGGATTGAATTATGGTGAATTAAGTAACCGAAATATTGATGAATTGTTTGCTAACACCCGCGATTTAGACGGTCAAAACGAGAAGAAAAATCCACAGGATTTTGCCTTATGGAAAAATGCTTCTCCAGCACATATTATGCGTTGGAATTCCCCTTGGGGCGAAGGTTTTCCTGGTTGGCATTTAGAATGTACGGCTATGAGTACCAAATATTTAGGAGAACATTTTGACATTCACGGAGGTGGCATGGATTTGAAGTTTCCGCATCACGAATGCGAAGTTGCTCAAGGAAAAGCTTGCAATGGAGTAACTCCAGTAAATATTTGGATGCATACTAATATGCTTACTATGAATGGTTTGCGAATGAGTAAATCGACTGGAAATTATATTTTACCAATGGAATTACTCTCGGGAGAAAATACTTTTTTCGAAAAGAAATTTCAACCGAATGTGGTTCGTTTTTGTTTTTTACAAGCTCATTATCGAAGTGTTTTAGATATTTCGAATGAGGCAATGTTAGCTAGCGAAAAAGGATTGAATCGATTACTTGAAGGTGTAAAGTTGGTTAAAAACATTCAACCAAGTGCAACTTCCTCTTTTTCAGTGAATGATTGGATTCAGAGTTGTTACGACGCTATGAATGATGACTTTAATACACCGATTTTAATTGCCAATATCTTTGAAGGAGTTCGTTTTGTCAATTTACTAAATGATACTACTGCTGCACTTTCTGCCGAAGATTTAAAATTATTCACCCATTCGATCCGTGAATTTATCTTTGATGTTTTAGGGCTAAAAGACGAAAAAGCAGTTGAAAACAATAACGGAAAGTTGGAAGGAGTAGTCAATATGCTAATCGGAATGCGAAATGAAGCTAGAGCCAATAAAGACTTTGCAATGTCAGACCAAATTCGCAATCAGTTGATTGCTTTAGGAATTCAGTTGAAAGATGGTAAAGAAGGCACAACTTTTAGTATTCAGTAGAGAATCGATTGCAGATTTTTGATTAACGATTTTTGATTGCAGAACTTAGGAATTTAAATTCACATATTGTTTATTATCTTAAACCAAATCTAAAATAGTCAATCATTATTCCTAAAATCTTAAATCATGAAGCTCCTCATTTATCCATTTGTATTACTGGTGCGATTTTATCAAGGTGCGATTTCTCCTTTTACGCCATCGGCTTGCCGATTTGAGCCCACTTGTTCGAGTTATATGATTGAAGCCTTGCAAAGACACGGTTTGTTTTATGGTGGGTTTTTAGGAATAAAGAGAATTTTAAGCTGTCATCCTTGGGGCAAAATAGGATATGATCCAGTTCCTGAAAAGAAATGTTCACACAAACATTAACTTTTTATAAAGTCATACAATACGTTAAATAGTTATTTTTACAACAATTAAAAATATTTTTACTTTATGGCACACGCTTTAAACATAGTTTGGAATCCTTCAGAAGGTATTGATTTAGGTTTTTTTGTGATTCGTTTTTACAGTTTAATGTTTGTAATTGCCTTTGGATTAGGCTGGTATATTATGAAAAAGATATTCGAGCGTGAAAACGAATCCATAGAAAAATTAGATACATTATTTATTTGGACAGTTTTAGCGACATTAGTAGGAGCTCGTTTGGGTCACGTGTTTTTTTATGATTGGGAATATTATCGCAATCATTTAACTGAAATATTACTTCCAATCAGGGAAAATCCAGAAGGCAATCTTTTTCACTTTATAAGCGGATGGGAATTTACAGGTTATCAAGGATTAGCAAGCCACGGAGCGGCAATAGCTATTATAACCACAATGTACTTTTATAGTAAAAACATATTGAAAAAATCTCAAATGTGGATTTTAGACCGAATTTCAATCGCTGCTGCATGTGGTGGAATTTTTGTTAGATTAGGAAATTTTTTCAATTCAGAAATAGTTGGTAAGGTTACCACTTCTCCTTTGGGAGTTCAATTTGTAAGGGATCAATTTAGTGCGAGAGAAGCGGTAAATGCAACTCACTTACCCTCGCCAAATGAAGCGTACCATGCTATTGCGACCAACCCACAATTTTCGGATTTACTACTGCAAGTTCCGGCCAAACATCCTGCTCAATTATACGAAGCCTTTTGCTATATTTTTGTTTTTGCTGTCTTATATTTCTTGTATTGGAAAACAGATGCTAGAGAAAAATCAGGATATTTATTTGGACTTTATCTTGTGTTGATTTGGTCTGTTCGTTTTATTGTAGAATATGTAAAAGAGAGCCAAGGCGGTTTTGAAAGTGCTTTGGGTATGTTTTCTACGGGACAATGGTTAAGCATTCCTTTTATATTAATTGGCTTGTATTTGGTTTTTACTGCTGATAAACCGGTGCATATTTAAAATAAAAAAAATAATTTAAACATATTAGCCTCATAATTTGTGAGGCTTTTGTGTTTTATCGTTTTAAAGAAAAATGAGATTTGAATTTATTTACATTACTTTGTTCTAAATATTCAACTGTAAACCAGTAATCATCGGATGGCATAGGTTTTCCATTATAAGTTCCGTCCCATCCAGAGCCTTTCGGACTAATATCTTTCAACAATTTTCCATAACGGTCAAAAATGTATATCCTAGTATTCAATTGATTACTTAAAGCTGTGATATTCCAAGTGTCATTATAGGAATCACCATTTGGTGTAAAATATTTGGGATAACCAATAACTAAAACATTATTGTCAGTTAACGCACTGCAACCGTTTACATCTTTTACAGAAACGGAATGCAATCCTATAGCTACATTCTCAAAAATGGGACTAGTTTGCAAAGGACCGAAATCTAATTGATATAGATAACTTTGACCCACTGGGTCTGTAATTGTAACTATTTGGTTTTTTGTAAAAGCATCTGTAACAGTCCAATTTAATGATAGAATGGTGTTTGATGGATTAACCGTTACAGTTAAAGTTTTATTTGTTGGTGAACAAGGCTGTCCTATATCAGGGGTAAAAACATAAGGACCACTATTCAAGTTATCCACATTAGTAGGAAACCAAGTTCCAGAAATTCCGTTTGGCGAAATTGAACTCAAAATAGGTGGTATGTCTCCTGAACAAATAGAGAAATCAGTAAAGTTTGATTCAATTGGTTCTATAGAAATATTTAAAGTTGTTTTCAATGCACAAGGAAATAATATTGCATCTGGGGTGAATGTATAAATTATTGTACCCATTGTTGATGTATCTACTACAAAAGGACTCCATGTTCCTGTAATTCCATTTAATGATGTTAAAGGTAAAATGGGTGGAGTATCATTTATACATAAAGAAGGAATAGCTGAGAAATTTGGAGTTGTAGTAGTGATGCAAGGCAAACTACACGTTATCGCTCTTGCAGGCACACAAGGGAATCTTGTTGCTGATAGTGTCAAAGTAGCCGATTGTCCAGGCAGCATTCCGAAAACCTGATAATGTGAAACTGTTGTAGTTCCTGAGCCAGAAGCACCTCCTGTCGTGGTATAGGAATAATTATAAGAATTGTCAGAAATTAATGGATTATTTGACCAATCAAAAAACACGGAAGAATTTTGATCAGCTGCTAAAATCTGGGAAGGATCGCATCTAAAAGTTACAATAGTTGCTCCATTATCAGCAACAGTAGTTACAACTATGGGAGTTCGAGGAGTACTCTCTATACCGCCAATTGTTTCAGTAACATAATAAGTTGTTGCTCCGACTGTTGTTGTAATGGGAGTTGGAGCTAAAGGAGAACCGACTTCAGTTGGAACATTTGTGAGATACCAATTCAAAGTTCCTCCACCGGAAGGTAAAGCATTCAATGGTGTGGCAGCGCTATTTTGACACAAGTATATCGGAGAAGTAACGGCAGGTGGAACAGTTGCAAGAATCTTGTGTTTTGTGCTATAAATGCTAGTTTTAGCAAAAATCGATGTGTTCGATAAAGTAATAATCAAAAATAAAAAGAGGAACGAATTGATTCTTTTTTTCATCAATATTAGGTTTTAGGAGGCGTTTAACTTGGTAACTTGAGCAATTTTCAGTAAATATATAAAATTTGATTCTTGAAAGAAACGGATACCAATTTTTGTTATTAAAAGTACCATATTATTTGACTTTTATTTCCATAAAAAACCCCCAAATAGTGTCTAACTTTTTGGGGGCAGTATATTTATGAAAGCTTTTTAATTGCTGTGCAAAGAAATTTATAAAGCTGATTTCACAGTTTTGATAATTCTTGCTGCAATTTTGTAGGGATCACCATTAGAAGCTGGTCTTCTGTCTTCAAGATATCCTTTCCATCCGTGTTGTACCGTATATAAAGGAATTCTGATTGAAGCTCCTCTATCAGATACTCCATAAGAGAAATCATGAATTGATGCAGTTTCGTGTTTACCAGTTAAACGTTGCTCATTATATGCTCCGTAAACTGCAATGTGCTCTTCAACAACTGGACGGAAAGCTTCACATATTTTGTCATAGGTTGCTTTATCTCCACAAGTTCTTAACACTTCGTTAGAGAAGTTAGCGTGCATTCCAGAACCATTCCAGTCAGTATCACCTAATGGTTTTGGGTGGTATTCAATATAATAACCATATTTTTCAGTCAAACGATCTAAAAGGTAACGAGCAACCCAGATTTCGTCTCCTGCTTTTTTAGCTCCTTTTGCAAATAATTGGAATTCCCATTGTCCGCAGGCAACTTCTTGATTAATTCCTTCAAAGTTAAGTCCAGCAGCGATACATAAATCAGCATGTTCTTCGACTAATTTTCTTCCGTGTGTGTTTTTTCCACCAACTGAACAATAGTACATACCCTGTGGTGCTGGGTAACCTCCAATTGGGAAACCTAAAGGTAAAAGAGTTTTAGTATCCATAATGAAATATTCTTGTTCAAAACCAAACCAGAAATCATCATTATTATCGTCAATTGTAGCTCTTCCGTTAGATGGGTGTGGTTTTCCATCAGCAAACATAACTTCAGACATAACTAACCAACCATTAATACGAGTTGGATCAGGGTAAATCGCAACAGGAACTAATAAACAGTCAGAGGAACCACCTTCTGCTTGCCTTGTTGATGAACCATCAAATGACCAGTTTCCTATTTCTGTTAAAGTTCCTTTAAAATTTTCGTGCTCTTCAACTTTAGTTTTACTTCTAAGATTTTGAGTAGGTTCGTAACCATCTAACCAAAGGTATTCTAATTTAATTTTTGCCATAACAATATAATTATATTAAGTGTTTTTATTTGATTGTGCAAATATAAAAGAAAAGTATTATTAGTAAAAAATAATGGGGTATAAATTAATTTGGATACTGTTATTTTTATGAATACCCTATTATTGTATGGGTAATATTATAAATATTAAATTTTTTATATGCAAAAATTAATAATTACCTTTGTCAAAAATCATCTAAATTATGGCAACATTACGTTTTCAAGCTTTAAACGAGGCTTCAAGCAGAAAACCAGTTCACTTTGAGGAGACTGATAGGAAATCAACTATTTTTGGTTCAAATGTTTTTAATGAAAAAGCAATGAAGCAATATTTAACTTCGGATGCTCTAAAAGCAGTACAAAGTGCCGTCCTGAACGGAACTAAAATAGAGAGAAAATTAGCCGATTATATTGCAATGGGGATGAAAGAATGGGCTGTGGCCAAAGGAGTTACTCATTACACCCACTGGTTTCAGCCACTTACAGGAACTACTGCCGAAAAACACGATGCTTTCTTCGAAACTTCCTATGATGGTAGTGATCCAGTAGAAAAATTTGGTGGCGGACAATTAGTACAACAAGAGCCAGATGCTTCCAGTTTTCCAAACGGAGGAATCAGAAATACTTTCGAAGCCAGAGGATATACCGCTTGGGATCCCACATCTCCAGCTTTTATATATGGAACTACGTTGTGTATTCCAACCGTTTTTATTTCCTATACTGGCGAAGCATTAGACAATAAAATTCCATTATTAAGAGCTTTATCAGCTATTGATGATGCGGCAACTGAAGTATGTAAATATTTTGACAAAAATGTCAAAAAAGTTACTGCTACTTTGGGTTGGGAGCAAGAATATTTCTTGATCGATCGCTCTTTGGCGCAAAGCCGACCAGATTTAATGATGACAGGAAGAACGTTATTAGGACATACATCTGCCAAAGGACAACAGTTAGACGATCATTATTTTGGATCCATTCCTACACGTGCTTTGACTTATATGAGAGATTTAGAGCAAGAATGCATGTTGCTTGGAATTCCAGTAAAAACGCGTCATAATGAAGTAGCACCCAATCAATTTGAATTGGCTCCTATTTTTGAAGAAACAAATCTAGCGGTAGATCACAACTGTTTGTTGATGGATGTCATGCAAAAAGTAGCCGAACGTCATGATTTTAAAGTATTATTCCACGAAAAACCATTCAAAGGAGTAAATGGTTCTGGAAAACACAATAACTGGTCATTGGCAACAGATACTGGTGTCAATTTGCTGAGTCCGAGTAAAACGCCAATGAGTAATTTGCAATTTTTGACCTTCTTTATCAATACCATCAAAGCGGTCAATGATTATGAATCTCTGTTAAGAGGAGCGATTGCAACGGCTAGTAATGACCACAGATTGGGAGCCAATGAAGCACCACCAGCTATAATTTCTGTTTTTATTGGCGGACAGTTAATAAAAGTTTTAGAAGAATTAGAAGGAGTGACCAAAGGAAAATTATCCCCAGAGGAAAAAACGGATTTAAAGTTGAATGTCGTTGGTAAAATTCCAGAAGTAATCTTGGATAATACCGATCGAAATAGAACTTCGCCTTTTGCATTTACAGGGAATAAATTCGAATTTAGAGCTGTTGGATCTTCTGCCAATTGTTCAAACGCAATGACCACCTTAAATACGATAGTTGCCAAACAACTGAAAGATTTCAAAGTTGAGGTTGACGCCTTGATTGATTCGAAAGACATGAAAAAAGACGATGCTATTTTTAATGTTTTAAGAGAATATATCAAAGTTTCTAAAAAAATACTTTTCGAAGGAGATGGCTACAGCGAAGCTTGGGAAAAAGAAGCGGCTAAAAGAGGTTTGAGTAATTTTAAAACTACTCCAGAAGCTTTGAAAGCTAGAGTTTCTAAACAAGCACTGGATTTATTTTCAGAAATGGGAATCCTAAATCATGTAGAAATGGAAGCCCGATACGAAATTGAATTGGAAGAATACACCAAAAAAATCCAAATCGAAGGTCGAGTTTTAGGAGATCTTTCTTTAAATCACGTTATTCCAACAGCGATTCGGTATCAAAATACTTTGATTGAAAATGTTAAAGGATTGAAGGATATTTTTGGAGATGATTTTAAATCACTTGCCAAAGAGCAAATTATTCTGATCAAAGAAATTTCTGGTCACATCGAAGGAATCAATTCTAAGGTGGAAGCGATGACCAACGAAAGAAAGAAAGCAAACCATTTAACCGATGCACATGAAATGGCTGAAGCTTATTGCAATAAAGTAAAACCCTATTTTGAAGACATTAGAAACCACTGTGACAAACTTGAACTATTGGTTGACGATGAAACTTGGACATTGACTAAATACAGAGAATTGTTGTTTACAAAATAATTCTAAGTTTTGTTTAATATAAATGCCTATCAATTCCGATAGGCATTTTTTTTAATTTTAAATCAAAACCGAAAATCCATGATAATCTGTTTAATCCGTGTCATCTGTGGCTAATGATTTTTTACAGCTAAACCCTATTGTCAAAACCCGAAAAAAAGATTTATATTTGCGCCACAACAACACACCCATAAAATGAGTTCAGATTCTAGCAAACGTTATGCACAAAGAGGAGTTTCAGCATCCAAAGAAGATGTGCACAACGCCATAAAAAATATTGATAAAGGATTATTTCCTCAAGCTTTTTGCAAAATAGTTCCCGATTATTTAACCAATGATGAAGACTACTGCCTCATTATGCACGCTGACGGAGCAGGAACAAAATCGTCTTTGGCTTATATGTATTGGAAAGAAACTGGAGATATTTCAGTTTGGAAAGGCATTGCGCAAGATGCTTTGATTATGAATATTGACGATTTATTGTGTGTGGGTGCAACCGATAATATCCTACTTTCATCCACCATTGGAAGAAACAAAAACCTAATAACTGCTGAGGTAATTTCAGCAATTATCAACGGAACTGAAGAATTAATCAAAGAGCTTGAAACTTTTGGTGTAACGATTCATTCCACAGGTGGAGAAACGGCCGATGTTGGAGATATTGTAAGAACAATTATTGTAGACTCAACGGTTACGGCTCGAATGAAACGCTCGAAAGTAATTGATAATGCTAATATAAAAGCAGGCGATGTAATTGTAGGATTGGAGTCTTTTGGTCAAGCGACTTACGAGAAAAGTTATAATGGCGGAATGGGAAGCAACGGTCTGACATCAGCTCGTCACGATGTTTTCGAGAAATATTTGGCCACTAAATACCCAGAAAGTTACGATGCGGCAGTTCCCGAAGAATTGATTTATTCTGGTCAAGTAAAATTGACCGATGCAGTCGAAAATTCTCCTATCGACGCCGGAAAATTAGTGCTTTCGCCAACCAGAACTTATGCTCCAATTATCAAGAAAATTTTAGACCAATACGATTCCAAAGATATTCACGGAATGGTACATTGCAGTGGGGGTGCTCAAACTAAAATTCTTCATTTCGTGCAAAACTTACACATTATAAAAGACAATTTATTTCCCGTTCCACCTTTGTTCCAATTAATTCAAGAGCAATCCAAAACCGATTGGAAGGAAATGTATCAAGTCTTCAATTGCGGACATCGTATGGAAATTTATGTTCCAGAAGTTATTGCTCAAGACATTATTGCGATTTCAAAATCGTTTAATGTCGACGCAAAAGTCGTAGGTCGAGTAGAATCTTCCGACACTAAAAAACTTACGATTACTAGCGAATACGGTACTTTCGAATATTAATTTTTTCAGGAGCTAATCCCGCTATCATTCCAATCTTTTCTTTTTTTAACAAAAAAAGAAAAGGATTTTCCCTTCTATCGGGGCTAAAAACACACACTATGTATGAACTACTTTTTTGGCAATATAAAGACGGAATTTATCTCAATCATCATTTGGTTTACGAAGCCTTGGTCGAACAACAAGAAGTAGAAGGTCTAGAAATACTTCCCGTTCAAGTAATCTTAAATCGACTTAATTCCGTTTTTTCAACTTGGGAAAAAGTAGATGAAAATAGTTGGAAAAATCCAAATGGGAACGGCGCTTTTCATGTCAAAATAACACCACAAAGCATCCAAATCGATTGCTACGGAACCGAAGGCAAAACAATGAATCTTCTTGCTGATACCTTAGAAGAATTCAAATGTCCACTCTACGATCCACAAGTTCCAGTGCGTTATGATGAATTTAATGAGTAAGTTTTTATTATTACAATCATTAAAAAAATCCGTGTAAATCTCTGTTTAATACGTGTCATCTGAGGCCAATTAAACCAAAAATTCACAACTAAATTATGGGAACATTCGTTATCAGTAAAAGATTTGACGACCGCTACAAATTTGTATTCACGTCCAAGAAAGGGAAAACTATTTTCACCAGTTCCTCTTTAGAACTCAAAATGGAATGCGAAGATAGAATTGAGGAGATAAAAGCTAATATCGACAATTACACCTATGTAAAATCCAGAGCAGCGAACGGAAAATATTTTTTCAAAATGATGCTTAGTGAAGAAGTTATTGCCACCAGCCGAAAATACACCACACCATTATTACTCGAAAAAGGTATCGACGAAATCATTCGCACCACTGCAAAATCCGAAGTATTGGATTTTGCAATGGATGAATTTATTTTTCCTGATTGAATTTTGAAGTTGCAATTGACATTGCAATTTTACTTATTCCAAATCCTCCAAGATTTCTCCGCTTGAAAAATAAGCATATCCTGTCCGTTTTTGGTTTGTGCTCCTTTCGCAGCCGCTTTTTTCAAGAATTGGGTTTCTGTAGGATTGTAAATTAAGTCGTATGCAATGTGCTTGTCAGTGAAATATTCGTAAGGAATTAATGGGAAAGCCTCAATATTTGGACTTGTTCCAACTGGTGAAGAATTAATGATAATTTGGTAATTGTCAAACGTAGTAGCATTGATTCTATCGTAGTCAATAATGCCTTCTTTAGCTTCTCTGGAAACAAAAGTATATAGAATTCCTAATTCCTTCAATGCATAAGCAACGCCTTTGGATGCGCCACCAGTTCCCAAAATCAATGCTTTTTTATGATGCGGTTGTAATAACGGTTCTAATGATTTCATAAAACCATAATAATCCGTATTGTAGCCTTTCAATTTTCCTTTTTTGGTGAATTTTATGGTGTTTACTGCTCCAATTTCGGTTGCTATTTTAGATAATTTATCTAAATATGGAATCACCACTTCTTTGTACGGAATCGTTACATTCATCCCTTTTAAGTCAGGAGTATTTTTAATAATTTCTGGGAATGCAGTTATTTCTGGAATATCAAAATTCTCATAACTGCAGCCTTCAAATACTGGGTCATTAGTAAATTTATCGGTAAAATAACCTCTGGAAAAAGAATAACTAATATTGCGTCCTAGTAAACCAAAACGTTTTCTGATTGTGTCAAGCATCTTTATTTAGTATTAAATGCAAATTTGCTACGCCAGTTCGCGATCGCTCGTGTCACGAATTTACACTAATTTTATTCGTGTGAATTCGTGAAATTTGTGTCTGTTTTTTTTTAATGTAAAAATTATTTTTTGTGTTTGCCAATGTAGTTTTGTACCATTTTCCGTGTCCAAACCACAGGAAATAAATCCTCTAAAATGGTGTAATTATCAAAATTTAAACGCAAAGCGTTACTCAAATGGAATTTTGCTTTCGTTGTATCTTGAATCATAAAATACAATCCCGCCAAACGGTATTCGACTTCGTTTTCTTCTGGAAAATATTCCGAGGCTTGCAATAACGTTTGAATACAAGTTTCAAATTCGCCCAAATATTGAAGAATATCAACCCAAAACAACCAAGTGTCTAAAGCATAATCGCCAAATTCAACTGCTTTTCGATAGCCAAATTCCGCTTCTTCAAAGAAGTTCATTTGTTTGTTTATTGTAGCGTAACGTTTCCAATACATCCGATTCTGATTGTCGATAGCCAAGGCTTTGTTGACAAAAAATAATGCTTTTTGGAAGTTTTTTTGGCGAACATAAAAATCGGTAATGGCAATCCAACCTTTGTCTAAAAGTGGGTCTTCGTGAACTGTTTTGTTGAAATATTTCAAAGCCTGAACTTTGTTTCCCAATTTTTCGTAACATTTTCCAATTCGAAGCAAAGCATAGGAAGTAGCATCGTCTAATTCGATAGTTCTGTTGTAGCTTTCAATGGCTTCTTCGTATTTTTTTAATCGTTCCAAAGCTTTGGCTCTTTCCATAAAAGCACCTAAAAATTCGTCATCGATTAAGGTTGCATAATCAAAAGCACGAATCGCACTCTCATATTCTTTTAATCCATAATGCAAGCGTCCTACTTGATGCCAAGCAATTTCGCTATACGGATTTTTGTCAATGTATTGTGTCAAATAGTCAATGGCTTCCTGATTTTGATCTAGAAATTCGAAGCAATACACCACGTTGTACAAAGCAGATTGATCTTCGAGATCGACTTCTAAGCATTTGATAAAACTTTCTTTTGCCATTTCGAGATTGTCCATAAACAGGTATTCCATCCCGATCAAATTATAGACATCGGCAAAATCATCGGTATATTCCAACGCAGTATTTAATAATTCAACCGCTTTTTGATGGTTGTCTCTTTTAGAAAAAATATTGGCGTGCTGAATATAAATTTCCTCATTAGTTGGTTCGATGGCATACAATTCGTTCAATAGCTTTTCGGCTTGTTCGAGTTTGTCGTCATACACCAACATTTCAACCTGAACCAATTTTAATCCAGTTGATTTCGGATGTTGTTCAAGAGCTAATTTTAGAGCTTTCTTTGCTAAATTAGCTTTTCCCATATCGAGATAATGAAGAATGATGTCTTCAAATTCCTCGGAGTCAAAAAAGAGCACTTTGTTGGTTTTCAACATTGACTCAAATTTAGACAAGGACAAGTTATATTCCTCTTCTTCTTCGCTTAATTGCATAGTTTGTTTTTTTGAGTTTGCCCAAAATAAAAGTAGGCATCCTAAATGTTATTGTGAGAAAAATTTGGAATTGTTGTAAACAATTTAATTAACAACTTTGATTGCAGAATGTAGATTAACGATTTCTGATTTCCTGAAAAATCAAAAAATCAATTTGGATTTCAATTTTTAAATCTGAAATCAAAAATCGTTAATCTTTAATCTTAAATCCATATTTCATCCATCACCTCCATCATTATCGCACAACCTTCTTTAATTTCATCTTCTGAAATGGTCAGTGGAGGCGTGATTCTAATGGCGCATCCTTCGAATAAAAGCCAAAATAGAATTAACCCTCTGTCTTGGCATTTCAGAATTACTTCATTAGTAATCTCGGCGTTATCGGTCATTGCGGCCAACATCAATCCTTTTCCTCTAATTTCTTTTATCAAAGGATGTACCAAAAGAGTTCTAAAGATTTTTTCTTTCTCCAAAGCTTCCGCCATTAAATTTGTCTCGGTAATTTCTTGCAAAGTTGCCAAACATGCTGCCGCAATGACAGGATGTCCTCCAAAAGTGGTGATATGACCCAGTTTTGGATTGTGACTTAACAATTTCATCATTTCTGACGAGGTCGTAAAAGCGCCAACTGGCATTCCTCCACCCATTCCTTTTCCCATCACGACAATGTCGGGAACGACATCATAATTTTGGAATCCAAAAAGTTTTCCTGTTCGTCCAAAACCTGGTTGAATTTCATCAAGAATCATAATCGCACCAACTTCGGTGCAACGTTCGCGAACTTTCTTTAAGAAATTATTTTCCGGTTGAACAAATCCAGCACCACCTTGAATGGTTTCGAGAATAATTCCAGCTGTTTTGATTGTTATTTTTTCTAAATCTTCTTCGTTATTGAAAGTTATAAAATCAACATCGGGAATCAAAGGGCGAAAAACTCTTTTGCGTTCTTCAAATCCCATTACGCTCATCGAACCCATTGTGTTACCGTGATAAGCATTGTGACAGGAAATCAATTGGCTCCTTCCAGTAGTTCTTCGAGCGAGTTTTAAAGCCCCTTCAATAGCTTCTGTTCCAGAATTAACTAAATACGTAGTTTCTAAAGGAGCTGGAAGGAGCGAGGCCAGTAACTTACAATATTCTACAGCGGGACTTTGCGAATACTCTCCATAAACCATCACGTGCGAATATTTGTCTAACTGGTCTTTAATCGCTTGATTGACTCTCGGAGGTTGATGACCAAGCGTGCAAGCAGAAACTCCAGCCACAAAATCTAAATATTTTTTATTATTGGTATCGTAAATATAAGAACCCTTGGCGTGAGAAACCTCCATTCCTAAAGGATAGGGAGAAGTTTGTGCTTGATATTTTATGAAATCGTTATTCACGTTTTGTATATTATATTCCAACGGTTGAAACCGTTGGCAATGTTTTTTAGCATTTTTATAAAACTCTATGTATTTCGGTCTATTGCAACTGAACACTAAACAAACTGACCACTGATTACTTCTTTTTCTTCTTATCGTAATTCAAAGTTTCCTTCCTAATTTTCATAGGAACATTTTCCTTGGCCTCTTCGTCTTTTCCTTGTTGGATTAGTTTTTCATTTTCTACATTTTCTTCGGGTGGAAAAATGTCCTCTTTAGATTTGATCCTTTCATCGCCACGCCAAACGAATCCACGTAGCTTTCGATCCGGTTCGGGCAAATCTTTTTCAGGATAAATAGTCCCATCTACTTGCTTGAAAAATGTGATTGTTTCTATTTCTTTTTGGTCAAAAATAATGTTGATTTTACTGCTCACATTTTTATTGATTCCAATGAGTTCTTGGGCATCATTTCGCATATAATAAACGACTTCCGCATTTTTGATAATATCTACGTCGTGCAGTTTTCCATCCAATAATTTCCCGAAGAGATTTTGTCCTTTGACTTGATTAAAACCAGTTCCCAATGTATCTTTCGAGATAATAAAAGTATTGTTCAAAACTTTGAGGGAATCCAGTTTTCGAGTATTGTTGTTGCCTATGAGATGCATTATATCGCCTGTAATTTGGCTTTCTCCGTTCCATAGGATTGGATTTCCTATCATTTTTGTCAAAGCTGTTTTGGCGCTGGAATGTATGGAGTCGCATTTACCACTCATATCGGTTTTATAGAAACGAACATTTTTAAAAGCTCGAATAATCCGATTGCCTTCAGGTCCTGTTACCATTAGTTTTTTTCCGTGAATATAAACCGAATCGTTTTCGACAAAATTAACGGCAACGGCTCTTTTTGTCACGAACATCGAGTCTTGATTTTTGAAAATTTCGGCATAATGACCTTTTACAATGCCCCGATTAACGGAGTCGGTAATTTTTACATTTCGTGTTGCAGAGGCAAATTCCCGATTTCGATCATAATATAAACTGTCGCCAGTAATAACCCTGTCGTCATATTTAATGTAGGACTTTCGAAGAAAATGGGCAAGATTTTTTTTGGTGTCATAAAATCCATTTTCAGTATAAATATAATTGGCTTTACTGGTAATTGTTGAAGGCCCAAAAAGGTAGGAATGACCAGAATTACTGTAGTAATCCAAATGATTGGACTTGATTACATATTTAGGATTTGTAATAGTAACAGCCGTAAGGAATTGAAATTTTTTTTCGGCAACATAATATTTCCCTGATTTGCTTTTCAGTGTATTGTCTCTGTTGGTAATGGTTCCATTTGTGTTGTAAAAGACTTCTTGAGTATTCCGGTCAAAGTTGATGGTATCCGTAACGAGCGTATTTTCTGGCGAACGCATTTTGGCATTTCCTGTAGCAAAAGCTTGCTTCATATTGCCATTATATTCGGCATATTTGCTGTTTAAAAATAAAGTATCTCCTTGAACTATTTGAACGTCTCCAAAAGCTTTGATGTAGTTTTCTTTTTGAAAATAATAGGCTTTATTACAGGTCATAATAATGCCGTCGTGATTGACACGGACATTTCCAGTAAGCAAAGCCGCATCAGGAGCATCTATTTGGTTTACATCAAAATAATCGGAATGTTCGATAAGTATTTTTTTGGGAGCTTGCGCCAAAAGAGATTGGAAACTTAATACTACCAAGTAACAACTTATGAAAAAGAATAATTTCTTCAATGGATTTATTTTTCGCCAAATTTAAGAAAAAGGAATCAACCTGAATCCATATTATGATTTAATTATAACTCGCAAAAAATGGGTTGGAGTTGCTTGCGTTAAAAACTTATCAACAAAAAGGGATAGTGTTTCGTTGTAGTTTTGATAATTGGAAAGATGTCTAGTTGAATTCATATTAATTTATTCTTTGGAAGCAAAAAAAATATTAAATTTAAAGGTTAATTGGTCTCGAAGCGGTTGATTTTGCTAAAAGACAAATAAAAACTTAAAAATTAATTTACTATGATAAAAAAAATAACTATTGTTGCAAGTATAAGTGCTGTGCTTCTGGCAACAGCTTGTAAAACTTCAGCAATAAAAATGGATATAGAAAACAAAGAAACCGCGCCTGAGAAGAAAGAAGTTGTTTATCAGGTGTTTACTAGATTATTTGGAAACAAGAATTCGACAAATAAACCGTGGGGAACCATCGAAGAAAACGGAGTTGGAAAGTTCAATGATTTTACTGCCAAAGCATTAAAGGAAATTAAGGATTTGGGAGTAACTTATATTTGGTACACAGGAGTTCCACATCATGCTTTAGTTCGCGATTATACTTCGATTGGCATTTCAAACGATGATCCCGAAGTGGTAAAAGGTCGTGCCGGCTCGCCATATGCTGTAAAAGATTATTATAATGTAAACCCAGATTTGGCAGTAAATCCTGCCAATCGTTTGCAAGAATTTGAAGACTTGATTGCGCGAACGCACAAAGCAGGAATGAAAGTGATTATTGATATTGTTCCCAATCACATTGCTCGAAAATATGAAGGAAAAAGCAATCCGAAAGGAGTTAGAGACTTTGGTGCCGATGATGATGTATCGCTGGAATACAAACGAGACAATAATTTTTATTATATTCCTAACACTCCTTTTCAAATACCTGATGGAGATACCCCTTTGAACGGAGAAAGTAATCCACTAATTGATGGGAAGTTTGCTGAATTTCCAGCAAAATGGACAGGTAATGGTTCTAGAAAAGCTAAGCCAGATAAAAATGATTGGTACGAAACCGTAAAAGTAAATTATGGAATTCGCCCAGATGGTTCAAAAGATTTTCCAGAACTTCCTGCAGGTTTTGATACCAAATCCAACCAAGAACATTTCGATTTTTGGAAGGATAAAAGTGTCCCAAATTCGTGGATAAAATTCCGTGATATTGCTTTGTATTGGACTGCCAAAGGTGTTGATGGTTTCCGTTATGATATGGCCGAAATGGTGCCGTATGAATTTTGGAGTTATATGAATTCAGCGATTAAAGTTAAAAATCCTGATGCTTTTTTGATGGCAGAAGTTTACAATCCTAATGAATATCGAAATTATATTCGCCTCGGGAAGATGGATTATTTATATGATAAAGTAGAAACTTACGATCATTTGAAAGCGGTAATTCAAGGAAAAACTTGGCCAGATGGATTGACAGATATTCAGCATCGAATGGCGGATATTGAACATCATATGTTGAAATTTTTGGACAATCACGACGAACAACGTTTAGCAAGTCCAGAATTTGCAGGAACGCCACAAAGAGGAAAACCTTTGATGGTAGTGTCAGCAACAATAAGTTCTGCGCCAACAATGATTTATTTTGGTCAGGAAGTAGGTGAAGCAGCAAGCGAAAATGCAGGTTTCGGCTCACATTCGAGAACTTCGATTTTTGATTATATTGGAGTACCCAATCATCAGCGATGGATGAATGGAGGAAAATTTGATGGTGGACAACTTTCGCAAGACGAAAAAGAGTTGCGGGATTTTTATAAAAGATTATTGAATTTCACGGTCAATAGTTCTGCCTTAATGGGAGAATTTCAAGAGACACAAAGCATCAATCGTGGAGCAATAAACGGATATGATATTGGGATCTACTCCTTTGCACGCTGGTCTGAAACGCAAAAACTGATTGTTGTGGTTAATTTTTCTTCTGAGAAATCAAGCAATTTTGAACTTAAGATTCCTGGAGATCTGATACAAAAGTGGAAATTGAAAGATGGAATTTATGCCATCACCGATCAATTGTATCATCAAAAAACTGCGCAATTGCGAATAGAAAACGGAGAAGGAAAAGCCCAAATTAGTATTGCGCCGTCGGAATCATTTATTTTTCAACTGTAAGTAGATAAAAACGAAAACGGGTTAAATGTTTGTCGCATTTTACCCGTTTTACGTTTGTTAGATATTACTTTTTTAGTAAAGCTTCTTCATAATTTTCGCCTACTTTTTTCCAATTAATTACGTTGAAAAAAGCATCTACATAATTTTTTCTTTTGTACTGGTAATCCAAATAATAGGCGTGTTCCCAAAGGTCTAAAGCCAGAATTGGTTTGCCTGGAATTGTAGCATTTCTCATCAAAGGATTGTCTTGATTTTGAGTACTTGTAATTTGTAGGCTTCCCGCTCGATCAACAATGAGCCAAATCCAGCCTGAACCAAATTGTTTCGTAGCTTCGTCTTTAAATGCAGAAGTAAAGTTTTCATAAGAACCAAATTTTTTGCTAATGGCTGCAGCCAAAGTATCTTTGGGCTGACCACCAGCTTTTGGCGCCAAACATTTAAAATATAAGGAGTGATTGTAATATCCTCCAGCATTATTTTTAATATCAGGTATGCTTGTATCTAATTTTGCTAAAACTTCTTCGATGGTGAGATTTTCTAAAGGAGTTCCAACAATAGCTTTATTCAAATTATTGGTGTAGGTTAAATAATGTTTGGAATAATGGTTTTCCATAGTAAAAACCGAGATATTTGGGGCCAAAGCATCATAAGAGAAAGGTAGTTTTTCTAATTGAAAGGATCCTTCTTCTGCTTTGACATCGTCGGGCATCCCCATAATTACCTTTTCTTCTGGAGTTGGTAAAGGCACTTCTACTACTTCAGTATATTTTTTATTATTACAAGAAATTAGGAGCACAAGAAGCAATAAATTTGTTAGAAGTAAGCTAATTTTTTTCATATTCAGTACTATTTTTGAAGGATAGAATTGATTATTTCAATATATTTTTCTTTTGCTTGATCAATAGATAGGTGACTTATTTGTATCCAAGCATTGGTTTTGAAAGCATTTCTAAGATCTGCGCTGTCGGAATGATTGAAACTTAATGAGCCAAATGTTGCTTGTTTGTAAAAAGCATAAAGTCGTAACTGGACATCTTGCGGTAGCGATGCCTGAGTCATTTTTGAAGCAGCTTCAACAGCCTCCCGAAATTGAATATCTAATTCTTTATTATGCATTTGTTTTTGTTGCAATTATCGTTTTTCCGCCAATGGCTTTTTGGTTTAAAACCACATTAATAGGAGTTCCTAGTGGTAAAAACAAATCAACTCTAGAGCCAAATTTTATGAAACCAGCGTCATCTCCTTGAACAACTTGCATTCCTTCTTTTGCATAATTGACAATTCTTCTTGCCAAAGCACCCGCTATTTGACGGTAAAGAACCTCTCCAAAAGTTTTATTTTCCACAACAATTGTAGTTCTTTCGTTTTCTTCGCTTGCTTTTGGATGCCAAGCAACCAAGAATTTTCCAGGATGATATTTGCTAAATTTCACTAATCCGCTAAGAGCGTAACGAGTTACATGAACATTTATTGGTGACATAAATATAGAAACCTGAATGCGTTTTTCTTTAAAGTATTCACCTTCAAATACTTCTTCAATAACCACTACTTTTCCGTCTACTGGAGAAAGAATCTCATTTTCATTAAGAATAAAGTTACGTTTTGGATTTCTAAAAAATTGTAAAATGATTAGCAACAGTAAAAATGTGGTTATTTGAATTGTTTTTTGAATCCAATAAGTGTCAATAAATTTATCTGTTAATAAAAGTACGATTGCCGTAACAACTGTTCCTATTAGTATTGATTGCGCGCCTTCTTTATGAAACATAGTTTAAGATTTGGTAAAATAAAAATATAATTGGTGCTACAAATATAACACTATCTAGTCGATCTAGTATGCCTCCGTGTCCTGGCATGATTTTTCCACTGTCTTTTACTCCAGCGATGCGTTTAAATTTGGATTCTATTAAATCGCCAATAGTGCCAACTACACCAACAATCAATGCAATCGAAGTCCAAATTAATATGGATTTGTCACTAAATTGAGGACTGGCTTTTATATAAAATTTTGATATCAAATAACCTGCAAAAATGGCAAAAATAATTCCACCAATGAATCCTTCTATTGTTTTTTTGGGTGAAATTTTTTCGTACAGTTTGTTTTTCCCTATTGATTTTCCAACGATAAAAGCAAAGGTGTCGTTTGTCCAAACTAAAATAAACAGTCCAATAATAATTTTAGGATTATAGTCGTTGATTCCAAAAGAAATTTTTGTTATAAAGATAAAAGGGAGAATAATATAACCTAATAAATACAAATATTTTGATGAAATACTGGTGCTTTGCAATTTATCATAGAACAAAAACAAGATGCATTTTATAGAAACAACTAATGCAATCACTAATAAAATGATGTCGAGTTGTTTTACATTTATTGCAAAATTAAAATCAGTGTTGAAATAAGTGTTAATGGCATCAGTAGTTATTTTATTGTAAAAACTTACTAATGTTACCAATATATAAAGCAGCGTTCCAAAAATAATTGGGAGTGCTTTATGGATTTGAATTAAATTGCAAAATTCATAAATCGTTACTATCAAAAATATTCCAAACAAAATAAAAAAACTTTCAGTCGAATAGAGTATCGAATATAGTAATAATATTACATAAATGGCACCAGATATAGCTCTCTTGACTGTTTCATTCATCTTACAAATCTTCTAAAAGCAATAAGTACAGATTTTTTGCTGCGCTACCGTATTGTGTAAAATCTTCCTCAACCACTTTTTTGAAATATTTAATCGTTGTAATATTGGTGGGATAATCTTTAATGTATTTCTTTTTGATGAAACTTAAACCATCACTTTTCGTTTCAATTAGCTGACTGGTTCTGGCAATTATTACAATATTTACTGGAAGTTCGTTTGGTTTATTTTGTTTGATTTGTTTCGAAGAAAATAATATTGAACCTTCATCGGCTATTAGATTTTCGCAATTTGCAAATAAAAACGAAGCGTTATTTGTATGATGATGTGTGATTTTATTCTCATCAAGAAGGCCAAAAAGATTAGTCTCGTAGCACATCGCTTCGGTTTCAAACCAATCATTTTCTTGAAGAATGTTTTCGAAATGTTCTTTTACTTCAGTTTGATTTTCGCAGTACAAAAATTTTCCACCATTCTTTCTGAAATTGTAGATAAATTGCTCTTCTAAAGGCGCATCATTTTCTAGTGAAAACAGACCATTTTCCTTATCTTTTTCTTCCTCAGAAGCTGGGTTATTAGAACCAAAAAATTTGCTAAAAAGACTCATGTTTTTCGAAGCTACTTGATAAATTATTTGAAAACGTCCAAAGATAAAAAAATCTTAATTCAAAAGGCACTTTTGAATTAAGATTTTAAAATAATATCTGTTTTATCTTTTACGACACTACTGGTTCAAGATTATCATCGAATGTTCTTTTTCCAAATATGGTTTCTAAGTCATCTTTAAAAATCACTTCTTTTTCGATTAAGATATCGGCAAGTTGATTTAATTTATCCTTATTATCTTCTAATATCTTGATCGCTCTTTCGTACTGCCCTTCAATTAAGGTAGAAATCTCCTTGTCAATTGTTTTGGCAGTTTCTTCAGAATACGGTTTAGAAAAGCTGTATTCGCTTTGTCCTGATGAATCGTAATAGGTTACATTTCCTATTTTATCATTCAACCCATAAATGGTTACCATTGCTCTCGCTTGACGCGTTACTTTTTCTAAATCACTTAATGCGCCTGTTGAAATCCTATCGAAAGTTACTTTTTCAGCAGCTCTTCCACCCATTGTGGCACACATTTCGTCCAACATTTGATCTGTTCTCACGATTTGTCTTTCTTCTGGAAGATACCAAGCAGCTCCTAAACTTTGTCCACGAGGAACAATAGTAACTTTAATTAAAGGCGCAGCGTGTTCTAGCATCCAGCTTACCGTTGCGTGACCTGCTTCGTGAATAGCGATAGCTTTCTTTTCTTCTGGAGTAATTATTTTATTTTTCTTTTCTAAACCGCCAATAATTCGATCGACAGCATCAAGAAAATCTTGTTTGTCAACGGCAGTTTTATTGTTTCTAGCAGCAATTAAAGCAGCTTCATTACAAACATTAGCAATATCAGCTCCTGAAAAACCAGGGGTTTGTTTGGCTAAAAAGTCGGTATCAAGATTCTCCACTTTTTTTAATGGCGCAAGGTGTACTTTGAAAATTTCTTCACGCTCACGAATGTCCGGTAAGTCCACAAAAATTTGTCTGTCAAAACGACCAGCACGCATCAAAGCTTTGTCTAATACATCTGCTCTATTTGTTGCAGCCAAAACAATCACATTCGAATTAGTTCCAAAACCATCCATTTCGGTCAGTAATTGGTTTAATGTATTTTCACGTTCGTCGTTTCCACCTGACATATTATTTTTTCCTCTGGCTCTACCAACAGCGTCAATTTCGTCAATAAAAATAATTGCAGGAGATTTTTCTTTGGCTTGTTTAAATAAATCACGAACTCTTGAAGCACCAACACCCACAAACATTTCCACAAAATCAGAACCTGATAAAGAGAAAAAAGGCACTTGAGCTTCTCCAGCTACAGCTTTTGCCAATAAGGTTTTTCCTGTTCCTGGAGGTCCAACGAGCAAGGCGCCTTTTGGAATTTTTCCTCCTAAGCTAGTATATTTTTCAGGGTTTTTAAGGAATTCAACTATTTCTTGAATTTCTTCTTTCGCACCTTCTAATCCAGCCACATCTTTAAATGAGGTTTTAATATCTGTTTTTTCGTCAAAAAGTTTCGCTTTCGATTTTCCAATATTAAAAATCTGTCCACCTCCACCACCAGCGCCGCCGCCCATTCTTCTCATAATGAATATCCAAACTCCAATGATGATGATAATTGGCAATAGACTTATAAAAATATCGCTCCAATTACTGGAATCTTTAAAATCATAATTAACTAATTTTTTTTCAGCTTTGGCTTTGTCTAATTTTTCTTGGAATGATTTAAGATCCCCGAATTTTGTAGTAAAATGCGGCCCTTTATTAGCTTGATTTAAAGCGTTTTTCGCTACTTTTTCATACTTAGCATCTTTTAATGCAGCATCCGAAAGATATATTTCAGCATCTTTATTGTTGAAAATGATAACATTTTTGATTTGGCCATTAGCCAACATCATATCAATATCTGATGATTTTAACTGTGCAGTTTCTTGAAAACTTGACCCGTTTGTAAAAAAACTTATTGTCAAGAAAACCAATAAAATTGCAGCGTAAACTAACCAGGGACTTACTTTAAATTTATTCGTATTTGGATTATTATCTTTAGCCATTACAGGTATATTTCTTTAATATTTATTTTCTATTTTAGTGATTTTAGCATCACCCCAGAGACTTTCGATGTTGTAATATTCTCGAATGTGTTTTTGGAAAACATGGACCACAATGTTCACATAGTCCATAAGAACCCACTCGGCATTGTCAGATCCTTCTACGTGCCAAGGTTTGTCTTTTAATTCTTTCGAAACTACTTTTTGAATGGAGCTAACTATTGCGTTTACCTGGGTGTTTGAATTTCCGTTGCAGATTACAAAATAGTCACAAACGGCGGTGTCTATTTCTCTTAAATCTAAAATATCAATATCATTTCCTTTAACTTCTTCTATTCCTTTGATGATGTTTGCCAATAGAACATCATTATTTACTGTCTTTTTTGCCATGAATTATTTTTAAATAAGTTGGTAAAGTTACCATTTTTTGTGATTATTTTTGAACCTTAACATAATATTAAATTCTGTTCCACAAATAACTTGCAATGAAACTAATCAAACTCGATGCCATAGATTCAACAAATGAGTTCCTAAAAGGATTATCGAGTAATCAAGGACTTGAAAACTTTACAGTTGTTACTGCCGAAAATCAAACCAAAGGAAAAGGACAAATGGGTTCTGTTTGGGACTCTGAGCCTAGTAAAAACTTAATAATGAGTGTTTTGGTTAAAGATTTTATTGCAAATATTACTCAAATATTTGATATTAATATTGCAGTATCAGTTACTATAATTCAGGTTTTAGAAGATTTCAGTATTCCCGAATTAAGTATCAAGTGGCCAAACGACATTATGTCATACAACAAGAAAATAGGAGGGATTCTAATTGAAAACAGTATAAAAAGTGACGGAAGCATTCACTCAATTATAGGTTTGGGTCTAAATGTTAACCAAATTAATTTTGACAATTTGCCTAAAGCTTCTTCTTTGGCTGTGATTTGCAAAATGGCTTTTGATAAAGAAACAATTCTTTTGGAAATCATCAAAAAGCTAGAACAAAACATCCAAATTTGGAATGAAAATTCGGATTTACTATGGTCGGAATATTCTAATAAGCTTTTCAAAAAAGGAATTCCAATGCCATTTGAAGACCAAAACCAACAAAATTTTATGGGAATTATTCAAGGAGTTTCTGAAATTGGAAAGCTAGAAATCCTTTTGGAAGATGATTCTGTTCGGGATTTTGACATCAAAGAAATTCAGATGTTGTATTGATCAAATAGAATCTACTTTACACAAAAAAACCTTTCAGTTTGCACAAAAAGGTTATGAATAATAACGTCGAAACAGTTTTATAATTTCGACATATTTCCAGCCAAAGTGTCGATAAATTTTCCAATTGGTCCTTTGATCATCATGGCCATCATCGCATTGAATTCGCCTTCAAAATCTAGTTTCACATCGCTCGAATTTTCTGAAATTGGATTTATATTGGCTACCAAAGTAAACGGCAATTTATCACTTGCTGCTCCCAAAACAACTTTGTTTGGTGCTATTTTTTCTTTCATTTTTAGTTTTATTTCTGGCATTCCTTTCAGACCAAAAATAAAAGCATCCTCACCAATAACTTCGAATTTAGCAATGTTTTCGGGCATTAATTTTTCGAAATTTCGAACATCACATAATAAATCAAATAATTCTTGAGCTGATTTTTCTACTGTAACTTTTGGACTTTCTAAGTTCATTTTTATAATTTTTTTATTCCAAAGTTTTGGAATGATGAGCAATATTTTAAATTAAATAGAGTTGTTTTCAACGCCCCAAGTCGATGGACTTAAATTCCATTCTCGCAAAGTTTCTTCTTCGTTTTCACTGATGTATCTTTTAGCAACAGCCAAATTCAATAAATTTTGATAATTACTCAAAGTATACAAATCGACATTGGCGTTTTTAAAGTTTTCTTGGGCAACATCAAAACCATAAGTAAAAATGGCAGCCATCCCTTTTATATTGGCGCCAGCAGCTCGCAAGGCTTCTACAGCAAGCAAACTACTGTTTCCTGTACTAATTAAATCCTCTACAATGACCACATTTTGACCACTTTGCAAGAAGCCTTCCACTTGATTTTGACGACCGTGTTTTTTGGGTTCTGGACGAACATAAACAAACGGTAATCCTAAACATTCGGCAACTAGAATTCCAATTCCAATGGCTCCTGTGGCAACACCTGCAATCACATCTGGTTTTCCAAATTGATTTTCAATGTTTTTTGAAAATTCGTCTCGAATGTAGTTTCTAATTGCTGGAAATGACAAGATTATTCGATTGTCACAATAAATGGGGGATTGCCATCCGGAAGCCCATGTAAAAGGATTTCCTGGATTCAATTTAATTGCATTAATTTGCAAAAGTAATTCGGCAGTTTTTTCGGCAGTATCTTTATTAAATATCATAGTACAAATGTATAAAGTTTTTGTGAACGACAAACCACTTTTTTTGACAAATCAAATCTCTAAAGAGACAAATTTTCAGTTGTTTTTGTTAGAAAGTGTTGACATTGAGCAGCTTATTGTCAAGATATTTCAAAATAAAATTCAAAAAGCGTATCTTTATTATCCTGATGAAAAGGAAATTATGAAAACTTTGAAGTCCAAAATTCCAGTTTCTAAGGCTGGTGGAGGATTAGTTTATAATAAAAAAGGGGAAGTTTTATTTATTTTTAGAGGTGGAAAATGGGATTTACCCAAAGGTGGAACTGAGAAAGGCGAAGATATTGAAGAAACCGCAATGCGAGAAGTTGAAGAAGAAACAGGCGTTAATAAATTGACAATTACCAAAAAACTCCAAAAAACCTATCATGTTTTCAAAAGAAATGGCGTTTATAAGCTAAAAATAACCCAATGGTTCGAAATGCAGTCCGATTTTGACGGAATTCCAGTGGGACAAATTGAAGAGGGAATAGAAAAAGCTGTTTGGATTAATCCAAAAGAGATTCCAGAAATCTTAAAAAAATCCTACGAGAATATTAAATTACTGTTTGAAGAAGAGCAATAGTAATTTGACAACTTTAATTCCATTTCAATTGTTTTCTTTCAAACCAATACTCTTTGGGATTAATCCTAAAAGATTGTAGTTGCTTTAATTCATTATCGGTCAATTCAAAATTATTTGTCATCCAATTTTTATTTACTTGACTGGCATTAGATGCGCCACTTAAAACCATAAAAGGCTCAATGGTTTGTATACAAAAACGCAAAGCAACAGCATCTGCTTCAACTTTATATTTTGTTGCAATTTGGTTCAATGTTGCATATAATTGTTGGTAAAATGGATAATTAGAATTGGGTAAAAGTCTTCCGTTTGCTAATCCTTCTTTAATAACAATTCGGTTTTGATTCTTTTTTAGCAAATGCGTAATACTTGATAAACTTTGCTCTAAGATGTTATAGGTAACTTGAAAAACTTCAAAAAGCGGTTGATTATCAACATTGATTTCTAAAGATTTTTTCAAAACATCAACTTGATTATCACCCGAAGTAGTAATTCCTATTCTAAGATTATATTTTGTTTTAATTTCAGCCAGTTTTTGTAAAACAGCTTCGTTTTCTAAAATACCTGTGTCAAAAGTAGCAGAGTGGATTTGTAAAGTACTGAGGTTCGGTAGTAACTCCTTAGAAACCTCCCACTGTTTAATTAATTGTTCTAGGCTATGATCTTTTACTTCGTGAATGCTGGCATTTGGGTCAAAATTAGCGGTATAAACATAACCCCATTTGGTTGCTATTTCTATTGTTGGGTCATTTTTAGTATTCACCCAATCGATAAGCAATTGTTGCGCTAATCCATAGCCTGGAGCGGTATCATAATAACGAATTCCTTTTTTATAAGCGATTTCCAAAACTTCAATACCTTCCGCTTTGAAGGTGTCCAAGTCAAAAGGGGCTCTTTCTTTATTTTGAATATTGATGTATAACGGACGTCCTATAGCTGCAGTACCTAATCCTAATTGAAGTGGTTTCATTTCTTTTTTTCAAATATATTTAAAATAAAACTTTTACTAAAGAATTTTCAATATTTTGATTATGCCTTGTTGCTCGGATTGCAATTGCCACACAACTTCTGCCAATAATTTTATCTACCTTTGCCTAAATTATAAAAATGAATAAAAAACACCATTCCAACAATATACTTTTCAATTTAGGAATTGAAAACCTAAATGAAATGCAAGTTGCCGCTGAAGAAACTATTTTGAGCGACAACAATGTCCTTTTACTTTCACCAACCGGTTCTGGAAAAACATTGGCATTCTTACTTCCAATTCTTGAAATGTTAAAACCCGAAATTCTTTCTGTTCAATGTTTAATACTAGTTCCTTCGCGTGAGTTAGGATTGCAAATTGAGCAAGTTTGGAAAAAAATGGGAACGGATTATAAAGTCAATGTTTGTTACGGCGGTCATTCCATTGATACAGAAATTAAGAATTTAAGCAATCCACCAGCAGTTTTAATTGGAACTCCAGGACGAATTGCCGATCATATTGATAGAGGAACTTTTCGTTTGGATAAAATAGAAACCTTGATTCTGGATGAATTTGACAAGTCTTTGCAACTAGGTTTTCACGAGCAAATGTCTTTCATCATAGGGAAATTGCCCAAATTGAACAAACGTATTTTAGTTTCGGCAACCTCTGATATCGAAATTCCAAAATATACTCGAGTGGTTAATCCTACGATTTTGGATTTTATTCCAAATGAAGAACAAACCAGTAATCTTGCCACTAGAATGATAATTTCAAAAGAAAAAGACAAAATGGGAAGTCTTTTTAATTTGATTTGTTCCTTGAAATCGCAATCGGCCATCGTGTTTTGCAATCACAGAGACGCTGCCGAAAGAATAAGCGATACTCTGAACGAAAAAGGAATTTATGCCACGTATTATCACGGTGGAATGGATCAAGACGAACGGGAAAGAGCCCTAATTCAATTCAGAAATGGTAGTATGAGCTATTTAATCACTACCGATTTGGCAGCTCGTGGATTGGACATTCCAGAAATGAAACACGTTATTCATTATCATTTGCCTTTGAAAGAAGACGAATTCACGCACCGAAATGGTCGAACAGCGCGTATGCAAGCTTCTGGTACGGCTTATCTTATTGTAAACGATAGCGAGAAAAAACTCGATTATGTTGATTATGGTATGGAGGTTTTAAAAGTCGAAAACAGTACGACTTTACCAAAACCACCAGAATTTCAAACTATTTACATCAGTGGTGGAAAGAAAAATAAATTAAATAAAATTGATGTTGTCGGTTTCTTTTCTCAAAAAGGAAAACTCGAAAAAGGCGATTTAGGATTAATCGAAGTGAAGGATTTTATTTCGTTTGCCGCCGTAAAATTCAATAAAGTCAAAGATTTACTTCACAATATCAAAGACGAAAAAATGAAAGGCAAGAAATTTAAAATCGAGGTAGCCAGAAAAGTGATTAAGAAAGAAGAGGAGTAGTATTCAGTGTTCAGTTTTTAGTGTTCAGTCGCGTGTTGTGAAAAGTATGTTCAGTGATTTCTATAAATCAAAAAAATCGTTAATAGTAGATTTACCATTAACGATTTTTTGCTATTCTCACTGACCACTAAAGAACTGACCACTGATCACTGAATTATATTTTCTTCACATATTGCGTAATAATCACAATCGTTTGCCCGTCAACACGACCTTCAATATATTCAGCGTTTTCGTGGTCTAATCGAATGTTTCTAACGGCAGTTCCTTGTTTGGCTACCATACTCGAACCTTTTACTTTCAAATCTTTTATTAAAACAACGGAATCTCCTGTAGCTAAAATTACTCCGTTGCTGTCTCTATGAATTACTTTGTTTTCGTCATCTTCCCCTTCACCAGTGGCTTGAGCCCAAGCTAAAGTGTCTTCGTCAAGGTACATTTGTTCTAATAATTCTTGTGGCCAACCTGATGCACGCATTCTGCTTAACATTCTCCAAGCAACAACTTGCACGGCGGTATGTTCGCTCCACATACTATCATTTAGACATCTCCAGTGGTTTAAGTCTTCATTACCAGGATTTTCAATTTGGTCGATGCACGTAGTGCAAGCCAAAATGCTTTCGTCAATTCCGCCTTTTTTTGTTGGTAAAACGGTATATACTTTTAAGTTTTCAGTTGCTGCACAAAGTTCACATTGAGAACCGCTGCGTTTATTTAATGTTCTTTCCATTTCTATTAAAGTCAATTTTTCTGCGAAAGTACTGCTAAATAGCCCTTTTTACAAATTTACTGGGAATACTATTTTTTAATTCGAACAGCATTAGGAACTAATAATTCATACTCGCCACCATTTCGGATAACATCTCTCACGATGCTAGAACTGATATAAGACGTTTTTGAAGCGGTTAATAAAAACACGGTTTCAATCTTTGACATTCTTCTATTGGTGTGGGCAATGGCTTTTTCGAACTCAAAATCAGCTGGATTTCTTAGTCCACGGAGAATGAAATTAGCGTTGATTTTTTTACATAAATCAATCGTCAATCCTTCATAAGTTATAATGGAAATTTTCGGTAGATCTTTAAAAGTTTCTTCTAAAAATTTTTTTCGTTCCTCGAGCGAAAACATATATTTTTTTTCGGAATTGACTCCAATTGCAATTACAATTTCGTCGAATAAGGTAATTCCTCTTCTAATAATATCTTCGTGACCCAAAGTGATAGGGTCAAACGACCCTGGAAATATGGCTTTTCTCATTTTAATTTATATTTATTTGATTCTCAATTCTCTTGTCAGGAATAACCCAAATTAGCGCCACGGCAATATATAGAATTCCAGAAATCCAAGGTGAAACGAATGCTAGCAAAATGGCTAAAACATAAAACAGCACGGATATTTTTCCCTTTTTATCATCTTTGACAGCTTTGCTTAAAACCGAATCTTTTCCGTGTAAACGAATTAATATTTGGAGCAGAATAGTGTAAGCAATAGCACACATTAGTAAAATACAGCTGTAAATACTCATTGGAACAGTGGCGAAATTTGCTCCTCCAATCCAACTTGTAGCAAAAGGAATTAAAGACAGCCAAAACAACAAATGAATATTAGCCCATAATACGGCTCCATTAATAATTTTTGTTGCTTGAAAAAGATGGTGGTGGTTGTTCCAATAAATGCCCACATAAATAAAGCTCAAAACATAACTCAGAAAAACGGGAATCAATGGTTTCAAGGATTCAAAACTATCGTCTTCAGGAGCTTTGATTTCTAAAATCATTATGGTAATGATGATGGCTAATACACCATCGCTAAAGGCTTCGATTCTGTTTTTATTCATGTTTAATTTTTTAATTTAAAGCCAATTCAATCGCATTGCTAAACAAATCTGTTAATGAAATTCCAGCAACTTTGGCTTGTTGCGGAATCAAACTTTCGGTTGTTAATCCAGGAATGGTATTCATTTCAAGCATATATGGTTCGCCATCAACAAATATAAATTCACTTCTGGAGAAGCCTTTCATTTTCAAGACTTCATAAGCACGTTTAGCTACTTCGCTCACTTTTTGAGTCATTTCTTCTGAAATTCTAGCGGGTGTAATTTCTTGTGATTTCCCTTGGTATTTTGCTTCATAATCGAAGAAATCATTTTCCGAAACAATTTCTGTGATGGGTAAAACGATTATTTCTCCCTGGTAATTGATAACTCCAACAGAAACTTCAATTCCATCCAAGAAACTTTCGATGATGATTTCGTTGTCTTCTTTGTAGGCAATTTCAATGGCAATTGGCAATTCGTTAGCCGTTTTTACTTTCGAAATTCCAAAACTAGAACCCGATTTGTTTGGCTTTACGAAACAAGGCAAGCCAACGGTTTTTATGATTTCGGCAGTATCAATGTGTTCGCCTTTGTTCAAATAATAAGAGGTCGCAGTTTTGATTCCGTATGGTTTTAAAACCGAAAGTAAATCGCGTTTGTTGAATGTTAATGCGGCTTGATAATAATCGCAGGACGATTGTGGCATTCCAATGAGTTCGAAATAGGCTTGCATCAAACCATCTTCGCCCGGAGTTCCGTGAATGGCATTGAAAACACAGTCGAAAGTAATTTTATTTCCGTTTACTGTCGTTGAAAAATCGTTTTTGTCTATTGGAAATTCGTCCTCATTGTCGTCAACATAAACCCATTTTTCTTTGAAAATATGGATTCGAAATCTATTGAATTTGGTTTTGTCAAGAAATTGATACACAACGTTTCCGCTGATTAATGAGATTTTATATTCGCTTGAATATCCGCCCATTATGATGGCAATGTTTTTCATAGATTTTTTTTTGCCACGAATTTCACGAATTTCACGAATTTTTAAAATCGCAAATATCAATTGAAATAAGTGTTTTTTTTTAAATTAATTATTCATTTTAACCGGATTTTCTAGCCCCGATAGTAGTGTAAATCCTTGTTGCCCGGAGTTCGGGCAACAAGATTGCAACGGATAGCGGGAAATAGCTCCTTAAAAAAGGATTAAACAAAATTAGAATTTTTTTTGGAACGAAATAGCTTTATCTTTGCGACTTATAAAAATAAATTTATGAGCTTACGTAAATATCTTACCAGCCGCGTATTTTTTGGACAAGCGATAGCGGCTCTTGTCATTGTCGCCGTTTTGGGTTATTTATTTATGCACTGGTTAACTTTTACTACCGATCACGGTCACGAAATCACTGTGCCCAATTTGGCAAAGCTTACGGAACAAGAAGTTGAAGACAAACTAGACGGACTAGACTTGGAATATGTGCTTTTGGATAGCGTGGATTACAACAGTGATTATCCAAAATACAGCGTGGTCGAGCAAGATCCTTTGCCGGGAGCCAAAGTGAAAGAAGGTAGAAAAGTATACATAAAAATTAATGCTTCGGGATTTTCGTCCGTAAAAATTCCTGATTTGATTGATAAAACCTATCGGGAAGCAGTACCAACTTTAAAAGCTTTAGGTCTTGAAGAAGGGACGATTACGTATATTCCGAATCTTGGAAAAGATATGGTTTTGGAAATGCGTTGCAAAGGAAGAAATGTGAAACCAGGCGATCGTGTTTTGAAAGCCTCCAAAATTGATTTGGTGTTGGGCGACGGAAAAGAAAGTTATGTAGAAGAAGTGGATAGTACTGCCACGCAAATAGAAGTACCACCTACAAATGGACAATAATATTCTTACAACCGAAGATTTAGAAGACGAATTATTTGAACATTATCGATTTGATGTTCCCAAAGGGCAATTATTTTTGAGAATTGACAAATATTTGATGAATATGATTCCGAATGCGACTCGAAATAAAATTCAGAATGCCGCAACTGGAGGCGATATTTATGTAAATGATATTCCTGTCAAATCGAATTATAAGGTAAAACCTTTGGACGTGATTCGAATTATGTTGTCGCATCCGCCTTTTGAAAATAGAGTGGATCCAGAAGATATTCCCTTGAATATTGTCTATGAAGATGATGCGCTTTTGCTCGTCAACAAACCACCAGATTTTGTGGTTCATCCCGGTCACGGAAATTATACCGGAACTTTAGTGAATGCTTTGGCGTTTCATTTTGAGAATTTGCCAATGAACAGTAGCGAGCGTCCCGGATTGGTACATCGAATTGACAAAGACACTTCGGGACTTTTGGTGATTGCTAAAACCGAAGCTGCAATGACACATCTTGCCAAACAATTTGAAGCTAAAACATCTGAAAGAGAATATATTGCGCTAGTTTGGGGAAATGTAATTCAAGACGAAGGAACGATTGAAGGCAACATTGCTCGACACGTAAAAGACCGAATGCAAATGGCGGTTTTTGCTGATCCCGAAATAGGGAAACCTGCTGTAACTCATTATAAAGTTTTGGAGCGTTTTGGCTATGTAACTTTGGTTTCTTGCATTTTGGAAACAGGACGAACACACCAAATTCGGGTTCATATGAAACACATTGGCCATCCGATTTTTAACGATGAACGTTATGGTGGTCATTTGATTTTGAAAGGAACTACTTTTACCAAATACAAGCAATTTATAGAAAACTGCTTCAAGGCATTACCACGCCAGGCTTTGCACGCTAAAACGCTTGGTTTTGTCCATCCGACAACGGGAGAAATGATGCGTTTTGACACGGAATTACCTCAAGATTTTCAAGATTGTATTGAGAAGTGGAGAGGGTATTCTAAAACGCATATTAGCGAGGAAGATTAATTTCTTAGCCACAGATAACACGGATTTGAACGGATTTTTAGTGTTGTAATTATTGTTTTTAAAATAATAAAAAAAGCTACTTCTTTTTATAGTTGTAGCTTTTTTTGATTTCTTTCCTATAATGCAGAACAACCTTGATTTATAAAATAACACTTAAACAGTACATTATTGCTCCAAATTTCAATCGACATCGTAAGGTAAATATTAAATTTATGATTTTTTTGTAAATCGTCACAAAGGCTTGCACTATATTTTTTAGTACTTTTACTTTCACAATTTGAAAAAAAATAATCACAATAAAGACATATAATGAGAAGAGTTTTAGTAGTAACAGGTGGTGGAGATTGCCCCGGATTAAATGCCGTAATTAGAGCCATCGTAAAAAGAGCCGCACAAGAAAAAGATTGGGAAGTTATAGGAAGTATTCAATCGTTTGACGGAATTCTGCGAGAACCAACCGAAATAATGATTTTAGACAATCAAGCTGTAGCTGGCATCCACGTTGATGGTGGAACAATCATTGGAACAACTAATAAAGGAGGACCCTTTGCTTGGCCTGTAAAGAATCATGACGGAACGTGGGATTATGTTGATCGCTCGGATGAAATGATTCGTAAGTTGCAGTTTATGGGAGTCGATGCGGTAATCAGTATTGGTGGAGACGGCTCTCAAAGAATCTCGCAGCTACTTTTTGAAAAAGGGTTGAACATTATTGGTGTTCCAAAAACAATCGATAATGACTTATCAGCAACCGATTTTACTTTTGGATTTCAAACTGCTGTTCACACAGCAACCGAAGCTGTTGATAAATTAGTAACTACAGCAGCTAGTCATAATCGTGTTCTAGTTTTGGAAGTTATGGGAAGAAATGCGGGTTGGATTGCCCTAAATGCTGCCATTGCTGGTGGTGCAGAAGTTTGTTTGATTCCTGAAATTCCATATGATTTGGAGTCTGTTGCCAAAAAATTGCAAAGCCGATACAATAGCCGTGGAAGAGGAAATGCTATTGTTGTAATCGCCGAAGGAGCAATGCCCAAAGGTGGAACTTTGTTATCCGAAAAAAGTGCAGAAATTGGTTATGAAAACTTGCGTTTAGGCGGAGTTGCTCGTAAATTGGTCAATGATTTAAAATCAATTGGTTTTGAACCTGATATGCGTGAAACCGTTTTAGGACATTTGCAAAGGGGTGGTACCCCAATTGCTTATGATAGAATATTGGCAACGCAATTCGGTGTAAAAGCCTTTGAAATGGTTCTAGAAGGAGAGTTTGGTAGAATGGCTGCCTATCGTCATCCCGATATTATCTCGGTTCCATTTAGTGAAGCTATTGATAAACCTAAACTAGTTGATCCGGATTGCGATTTGGTAAAAACTGCTAAAGGTGTTGGAATTGGTTTTGGCGATTAAGTTCTAAAAAACACATAAATAAGACCACAAATTCGCAGAATGAAAATCTTTATTCATTTGTGAATTTGCGGTCTTTTCAATTCAAAAGATGTTATTCAAAATGCAATTAGTTTGAAATATAAAGAGAGCCTTGGACAATTTCTCTACGTTCTATTGCATTCTCAATATAACTTTGAATTTGAGTTTTTTTCAAACCCCAATTGGGTGCAATAAGTAAATCCCAATCGGAGATTCCAAACAAGCGTTGGATAACAATATCTGGACGCAACAGCGGAATTAATTCGCAAAGTAAATCGGTATATTCTTCTAAAGTGAATAGTTTAAAAGGGTTTTTCTTGTATTTCACACCCATAATCGAGCCTTCGACGATGTGCAAATGGTGGAATTTTATAAATTTTATTTGTGAGAAACGGTTGATTTCATGAATGTAATTCAGCATCATTTCCCGAGTTTCCCAAGGAAAACCAAAAATAGTATGCACACACAAATCGATTTTACTATCTTTTAGCAATTCAACTGCAGCAACAAATTCAGCATGGCTGCAACCTCGATTAATTTGCTCCAAGGTTTCGTCGTAAATCGATTCCATTCCCATCTCTAAATCAACATCAAATTTGTCGCAATAACTTTCTAACAAAGCCACTTTTTCGGCATCAATACAATCCGGTCGTGTACCAATAGAAAAACCTACAACATTTTCGGTATTAACAGACAATGCCTGGTCGTACATCGTTTTCAAAATTGAAACTGGTGCGTAAGTATTGGAATTCGGCTGAAAATAAACAATGAATTTATCGGCTTTGTAGTGGTTTTTGGCACGCTCCATTCCGTCCTTCAACTGCGATTGCATTGTCAATGAAGTTCTTGAAATTTCGGGTGTAAACGAATCGACATTGCAATAGGTACAACCGCCATACCCTTTGTTTCCGTCTCGATTAGGACAGGAAAATCCGCCATCGACAATCACTTTGTAAACGCGTTGTCCGTTGTATTTTTCACGCAAGTGTGAGCCGTAATTGTTATATCCTTTGATTTCTGAATTGGGTATTTTGTTCATTTGTCAAAAATACAAAATTCGTGTTATTGGGATTGATTTTGAAGTCAGTTTATTTTGCCTATCGAACCCGTTTTCATCGGAATTAACTTAAAAACGGAAGTCGGTTTTAGCGCTGGTTCGATTCGATGCGAAACATAAATTAGCGTCATCTTAGTTTCTTGAATCAAGAGATTAATAAGATCTGTAACCAAACTAGAATTCTGATCGTCCAAACCATCGAGAGGTTCGTCCAAAATAATTAATGGCGGATGTTTGATAACAGCACGAACAATCAAAACGACTCTTTGTTGCCCTAAAGAAAGCTGAAGAAACGACTTGTTTTTTAGCGAACACATTCCAATAACGTCCAGCCATTGTGCTGCGATTTGTTTTTGTAAAATTGTTGGTTGGGTATACAATCCAATAGAATCGAAAAATCCTGATAGAATCATTTGCTCTACAGTATGGTTTCTTTTGAATAATTGGGTCATCGAAGTAGAGAAAATTCCGATGTTTTTTTTGATGTCCCAAATGCTTTCACCGCTTCCTTTTTTCTTTCCAAAAAGATACAATTCTTGTCCATATCCTTTTGGGTTTTCACCTGTAATCATGGATAAAATAGTGCTTTTTCCAGAGCCATTCGGACCAATAAGTTGCCAAAATTCGCTTTGTTTGATGATCCAAAAAATAGAATTTACTATGGGTCTTTCGTTGTAACTTACCGATACTCCGTCCATTTCTACGAGGATGTTGTCTTTAACTTCAAACGAATGTAAAGGTTTTGGAATACCGGTTGTATGTGTTTTTTTAGTGTGGATTGTCGAAGTTTCTATAGGTTTTAAAACAAAAGAATCATCAGTGATTTGCGCTTGGTTTTCGATGAAAGAAAGCAGATCTTCGTTGCGATTAACCAATTGAATGAAACCCAAAGTTTTTGATAATTCTTCTAAAAAGTCAGCTAAAGTTTTTCGAGAAACTTGGTCTAAATGATCGAAAGGATTGTCTAAAATGATGTAATCTGGTTTTTGATGAATGCAATATTGTAAGAATTCTTTTTTTTGTTCGCCTGCCGAAAAGGTGCGTAGTTTTCTATTTAATTCTTTTGAAGTCGCTTCGCAAGTATCGTATTGCTCTTCTTTTTCGATAAAACGTTGAATGGTTATATCTGAAAAAAGGATTCCTTTTAAATTGTTAAAGATCGATAATTCGCCAATACTGTTTCCCGAAAGGATGGTTTTGATAAATTGATTTTTATTGACAAAATCAGTTAAAAGGATATTCCAATGAGTTTTATTGTTCATTGTAGAAATTTAAAGCAGTTGGATTTTGTAAATTTAAAAAATAATTGTTGCTAATTCCTGAAATTTGAAATCAAAAGTTAATAAAATTTAGCTTAATTTTCGTTTTCAGATTTTCAAGTTGTATTTTTGAAATCGATTAAATCAAACTCAAAAATGAAAATAGTTCTATCGCCAGCTAAATCACTAAATTTCGAAAAAGTCTTGCCAACTACAAATTTTTCGGAATCTTTATTTTTAAAAGAATCACGTCAAATACATAAAGTTTTAAAACAAAAATCGCCTAAAGATTTGACGGAATTAATGGATATTTCGGAAAAATTGGCTGAGTTAAATTGGCAACGCAATCAAGATTGGAAAACGCCCTTCAATCCAGAAAATGCGCGTCCAGCAGTTTTTGCTTTTGATGGGGATGTCTATACAGGATTAGATGCTTATTCGATTCCAATTATAAAATTAGAAAATTTGCAAGATCGTTTGAGAATTTTGTCGGGTTTGTATGGTCTTTTGAAACCGTTAGATTTAATACAAGCTTATCGTTTGGAAATGGGAACTAAATTACACATTGGCGAAAGCAAAAACTTATACGAATTTTGGAAACCAAGTATTACTAAAGCACTAAACAAAGAACTTAAAAAGGGGGAATTATTTGTGAATTTGGCTAGCAATGAGTATTTCTCGGCTGTGGATATTAAAGCATTGAAAGTTCCTGTAATAACGCCAGAATTTAAAGATTATAAAAACGGAAAACTAAAAATAATTAGCTTTTTTGCCAAAAAAGCGAGAGGTTTAATGGTGCGTTACATCATTGATACGAATGCGGAAACTATTGATGATCTCAAAGGTTTCGATTATGACGGTTATGCATTTGATGGAAATCTATCCAATGGGAATCAACTGGTTTTTACAAGATGAAATTGATCGCAGATTGTCAATTAACGATTTTTGATTTCAGATTTTGTGTTGATAAATATAAACACGTACATTTTTCATAATTCACATCTGCAATCAGAAATCGTTAATCTAAGATCTAAAATCTAATGCATTGCCTCGGATAAATCAACTTTATTTTTCCCTCTTTTTATAAATAGAATAATAGGAATACACAATAAAAACAGGATTCCTAGATAGAGGAAAATATCCATATAAGATAGAACGGTACTTTGTTTTAGTACCGAATAATCCAAAACTTGATAAGCTTTTTTGACGGCTTCGTTACTGCTAAAACCTTTCGACATAAAACCTCTTTGCAAAGCGGAAATACGTTGTTGCACTTCGAACTTAGTAGGATCTAAATTAGAAAGTAAATTCACTCGATGTTCTTGAGTCCAACGAGTGATACAAGTAGTGATAATGGCAATACCGAACGAACCTCCTAATTGTCGCATCATTCCAGTAAAAGCTGCACCTTCGCCAATGTTTTTTCCTTTTAAAGTAGAAAGCGAAAGCGTTGTTATGGGTACGAAAAGTAATCCCAATCCAATTCCTCTTAAAATTAATGGCCAATACAAATGCTCTGTTCCCGTATCTGGCGTCATATTACTGTACATCATAAAAGTAAAGAAGAAAAAGACTAAAAACCCAACGGCGACCATATATTGTTGCGGCACCCCTTTTTGAATCATATTCCCTACAATCGGCATCATAAAAGCGGTGGTTATCGAACCTGGAATTAGTAATAATCCCGCATCTGTGGCTGTCCAACCCAAGATAGCTTGGGTGTAAATTGGGATAATCAGCGTGGAACCATACAAGCCAAAACCAAGAATGAAGCTCATTATGGTTCCTATTCGGAGATTTCCGTCATTAAGAACACTCAGATTCACGATAGGATATTTGTAAGTGAGTTGCCTCCAAATAAAAAGAATTAGACCAAATACAGAAACTACGCTCAAACCAGCTATTAAATTATCATTGAACCAATCATCTTGTTGACCGTGTTCTAAAACAAACTGCAAAGACCCAATGAACGAAGCCAGTAATATTATTCCATACCAATCGACTTGATTGGCTTTTAATTTTTCCCCATATTTAGGACTTCTTACGAAGGAAATAGCCAAAATAGTGGCAATAATTCCTAGTGGGATATTGATGTAGAAAATATAAGGCCAAGAAAAATGATCGACCAAGTATCCTCCCAACGGCGGACCTAATGTTGGCCCAACAATTACTCCCATTCCATAAATTGCTTGAGCCATTCCGCGTTTGGCCGCAGGATAGCTTTCGGTAATAATGGTTTGAGCCGTTACTAATAATGCACCACCACCAAGACCTTGAACAAATCGAAAGGCGACTAATTCCCAAATATTTGTGGCATTTCCGCATAGGAAAGAACAGACTGTAAAAAGAATAATTGAGGCTACAAAGTAATTTCGTCTACCAAATTGTTGAGACAACCAACTGGTCATTGGAATAACAATCACATTGGCAATCGCATAAGCTGTAATTACCCAAGCAACATCGGTTAAGGTTGCGCCAAGACTACCTCGCATATCGGTAAGTGCTACATTTACAATGGTTGTATCAACGATTTCGAGTAGTGCACAAAGTACCGCTGTAATCGTAATGATGACACGTCTGAAGCCGTATTCTACTAAATCGTCGTCTGCTGCTTGTACTTTTGTCATATAAAATCAATTATAAAGCTTGTTTTCTAAAAAATATATGTTTCTTAAAATCTGTGAACATATATTAATCTAAGTTTAATTAATATATTTTTCGTCTGTTCGAGTGCTTTTTGCGTAATGCAATGGAGTGAAAAGTGTATCGAGAATTCTTGAAATCTAGCAACAAATACTTCTCGATACATTTTTATTCCGTTTCTCTCCATAAAAATACTCGAAGAGACGAACATAGATTATTAGGAACACTAATCTAAAATATGCATTCTTACTTCAAATGTACATCTACGTCAACATTCATTCCTGGTCGTAATAATTTTACTTTCTCAGGGTCATTGGTATTGTCTAAACTAATTTTTACCGGCAATCTTTGAATGGTTTTTACGAAATTACCAGTCGCATTATCAGGTGGTAACAAAGAGAAACGAGAGCCTGTCGCTGGAGAAAAGGATGTTACAACTCCTTTGAATTCATAATCAGGATACGCATCTACTTTTAAACTCACTTTTTGTCCAACAATCATCTTGTCCAATTGCGTTTCTTTGAAATTAGCAACCACCCAAGCTTCATTGTTATTGATGATGTAAAATAAAGATTGTCCCGCTTGAACCAATTGTCCTGGTTGAATATCCACTTTAGAAACCTGTCCGTCAATTGCTGCGGTAACCACAGTATATGTCAGATTTAATTTGGCAACGTCCAATAAAGTATTGGCTCTTTTGATATTCGCTGCAGCCACTTCGGTTTGTTTATTGGATGCTTTCGATTTCGATTCAATAACGGACTTTTGATAAGAACTTGCTCTTTGTTGCTGTTCTAAAACACGAACCTGACTTTCGGCTTCGTCTTTGGCAGCCAGAGATTGTTCGTATTGTTGTTTAGTAATAGTATGTGTTTTATACAAATTATTGTAACGGTTGTAGTCGCTGGTTATTTGTCGCAACCTGATTTTAGCAGTTTCTATAGAACCTCCTGCCGATTTCATATTCGCATCCGAAACCGAAATACTAGCATTTGCACTTCCAATATCTGCTTTTGCAGCTTCAAATTGACTTTCAGCACCTAATAAAGCAGCATTTGCTTCATCAATTTTTAACTGATAATCTCTTTTATCGATGGTGAATAAAGTATCTCCTTTTTTTACAAAATCATTATCTTTCACATAAACTTTGCTAATATATCCAGGAACTCTCGGAATTATTGGGTTCATTTTTTTCTCGATTTGAGCATCATCTGTTCCTTCGTGAGCCAAAGAATGAATGTATTTATAAATGCCATAAGAGCCACCTATTACTACCAAAGCGGTTAATATGAATATGAATTTGGTGTTTGTTTTTTTCTTTTCCATGAGTGGTGTCGATTATATTTTAGAAAGATTGAAAGTTTGTGCTAATTGTCCAGTTGTCGAAAGTAATTCGTAATATTTTTGAATAATATTGGCTCTTGCCAAAGCATTATTGATTTTAGAACTCAGTTGCTCCACATCAGCTTCCAGCAAATCATTGGTATTCGAAAGTCCATTATCATATTTGTCCTTTACAATTCTATAATTTTCAGATGATTGAGTTGCCGCTTGCAAATAAACTTCCTTCTGTTGTAGCGCTAAATTATAATCTTCAATTGCTTTCATTACTTCAATCTTGATTTTATCAGTAAGAATGGCTTTGTAATTTTGAACTTCATTCGATTTGCTTTCGGCCATTTTTATCGAAGCGTTATTTTTTAGAATTCCGCCCAAATCATAAGATAAACCCACTCCAAAATTAATTGCATTTTGAACTGTAATCACATTTTGAAAATCTAAAGAGGCATAACCTCCAATTAAGGAAACAGTTGGATAATAAGACCCTTTAGCTAATTTTACTCCCGCTTCACTTGCTTTTTCCTTATAATTTATAGCTTCGAGATCTTTTCTGTTTTCCAATGCTGGTTTGTCATTAGTAGGAATAGAATTGATTTGGAAATTGCTAAAATCACTTTCGTTGATTTTTAGTTTTGTGTTCTCTGGCAATTTTAAAAGCGAAACCAAATAATAGTTGACCACATTCAAATTGTTGTTTATTTCGTCAATAGACAATTCGATTTTCGAAACCTGTAATTGTGATTTCAACAAATCATTTCTAGGAATAATTCCATTTTTTTCCAGTTCGGTAAAATCGGTTACACGTTGTGCGGCTTGATTTTGATTGTCTTGCAATAATTCCAAAGTTTTTTGTGCTTTGTACAAACTGGCATAATAATTTACTACTCGCATTGCAATTTCTTCTTTAGTTTGCATGGCAGTTGCTGCTTCGGCTTGATACAAATTTTCCGAAATCTTGATGTTATTTTGAATTTTGAAACCAGCAAAAACAGGAAGGCTGGCACTCAATTGTCCCAGAAATAATTTATTTCCTGCTGGAAATGCTGTTCCGCCATCACCAAATTTAAGATCTACTTTGGGTTCGACAAAGTTTTGATATTGTCCCGAAAGCTTCAAGTCTGGATATTGATAGTTTTTTTTGGACTGTAATTCGTATTTGGATGAATTTACTTTAGAATTGGACAAGCTCACTTCGTTGCTTTTTGTCCAAGCCAAATGTATGGCTTCGTCAAGCGTTAAGCTAGTTCTTTCCTGAGCCTCAAGGGTTGTTATTCCAATGAAGTAAATTCCCAAAAGTACTAAATGATTAATTTTCATATATCAAAAGGGCTTTAATGGTTTGTTGAATGTGTTTTGTTAAATCGGTTTTCACGTAATTATTATAGGATTCATCTGTCTTTAAATCCAAAATCTCCTCAAAAAAAGGTTTATTCATCTGGAAATGAAAATAAGTTCCTAAAATGGTCGGTGTTAATAAAGGGATAATAATGTCTTTTCTAAAAATACCCTTTGCTTGTCCTTCTTTAATAATCAATTCTAATGATTTTAAATTTGATTTTTTTATTTCTGCAAAGGATTCTAATTCTAAAACTCTTTTTTTGGAAGCCAATTCAAAATGTAGAATTCTATAAATTCCTTTGTTACAATTGAGTCGATTGATATATAGCGCAATCAGTTTGTTTATTTTTTCGATAGGTTCAAGTTTTTCATCAATCAAATTGATTAATTGTTCTTTGAGCCCTAAAGTTTTGAATAATACTAATGATTCGAGGAGTTTTTCTTTGCTTCCAAAATAATACGAAACCATAGCGACATTAATCTTCGCATATTTAGATATATCCCTAATCGAAGTGCCGTCAAAACCCTTCTCGGCAAATAGTGTTTCAGCGACTTCAAGAATTTGGATTTGTTTATCGTTTAAATCAGGTTTCAATTTTTTTTCAATTTTGAATGCGCAAAATTAAACAGTTGTTTAAATTAAACAGGTGTTTAATTTTTGTTTAACTTTTATTTAACTGTCGTTTAATCTAGCTTTACTCTGCATACAAGGCATTTTACTTTATTTTTCGAGTAAAATAAAGAAATACTTTTAGCGAATCTAAACTTTTTTATATTTGCACCTCATAAATTAATAGTATAAAAATGAAAAGAGAATCAGTATGTTTAGTTGTTTTATTGGCTTTGTTTGGTTTTTCGTCTGCCAATGCGCAAATAAAATTTGGAGAAAGAGCCTTGGGAGCAGTTCAAAAAGGATTAGCTGGACTCACTTTTAGCGATGAACAAGCCGCTCAATTGTCAAAAGATGCAGTGGTAAAAATGGATGCAGAACACGTAATTGCTGTTCCAACTGATCCTTATGCTATTCGATTGAATAGAATTTTTGGAAAATATAAGAATGCTTTTGGTTTATCACTAAATTATAAAGTTTATGTACTCAAAGAAGTGAATGCTTTTGCAACAGCCGACGGTAGTGTTCGCGTTTTTAGCGGATTGATGGATGTTATGGATGATAACGAATTACTAGTAGTTATAGGTCACGAGATCGGTCACGTGGTGAACCATGATTCTAGAGATGCCATCAAAGCAGCTTACCAAAAAGAAGCGCTTATTGATGGTGTCGCTTCACAATCGGGAAAGTTAGCAGCTATAACTGACAGTGAATTAGGAAAGATTGGAAGTGCGATGATTGATAGCAAGCACAGTCGTAAACAAGAATCTGAAGCAGATACTTTTGCTTATGATTTCATGAAATCAAATGGTTATAATGTAAATGCTGTGGAGTCTGCTTTTTCAATTCTAGCAAAAATGAGTGAAGGAACCCAAAGTGATTTTCTAACTCAAATGATGAGTTCGCATCCAGATCCACAACAAAGAGCAGAAAATGCGAAGGCTAGAGCTGTGAACGAGGGATTATACAAACCTTATATTCATAAAATGCCGGTTACAGTAAAATCAAAAACGACTTCTAAAAAAACGTCGAAAACAACTACCAAGAAAACAACAACAAAGAAATAATTGAATCTCAATTGTAGTTTTAACACAAAAAGCAGAACTTTTCGGTTCTGCTTTTTTGTTAATTATTTTTTATTGCATATCTACAACTATCGGTAAGTTATAAGCAGTGCGAACAGGTTTGGAACCAATCATTCCCGGAGTCCATTTGGTTTTTAAGGATTTCAAAACACGAATGGCTTCTCTTCCCAATCCAAAACCTGGATCTCTCAATACTTTGATATCGGTCATAGTTCCATCTCTTTCGATTACAAATGCCACATAAACTCTAAAAGTATTTACAGCATCAATTTCTGGTTTTTCGAAATTATTTCCCACATAGGTATAAAATTTATTGATTCCGCCCGGAAATTCAGGCATTTTGTCTAAAACAGAAGTATTTACAACGGTTGTTCCGGAATCAACTGCAGCTGGGATTTCAGCTCCAGTTCCTGTTGAGGTCGGATTTACTCCAGCTATTCCAGTTCCGTCCGAAATGATCGTAGAAGCATTTCTGTTTTCTGTATTTGTGGCAATAATAGAAATGGCTTCATCCGGATGAACAATAACCGGATTTGTGAGTTGGTCTTTTACAATTGTGGCTTCGGTTGCTTGACGATGCACTCTGGGAATCACTGTTTTTTCAATTTCTGGAAGCACGACATTTGTTACAACAACTGGGTCAGAAAATTCAGGAATTAAAGTTTTGGGTTCAATTGTAGCACTAAAATGGCTAACAATAGTTGAAATTACCCCAATAGAAGCCACAAATAACAACCCCATAAAAAGGGCAGTCAAGGAACTTTTGACACTGTCTCGTCGCAATTGATAGGCACCGTATTCTTGGTTTCTATTTTCAAAAATAAGGTCAATCCAGCGGGTTTCGTAAATACTTAATCTAGACATAATTTATGGTTTTAAGGTTAGGTATTTATCAAGTCATAAGCAGTGTCTTTTAACACATAACGTAAAAGATGTTGAGTTTAATATATAAAATGTTGATTTTTTTATAATTATTTTAACAAGAAGAAAGAAATGTTTGTTTTCGTTGGTTTGCGTGAGGGTAATGTCATTAAGCTAGAGAAATTCTCGATAAATTTTGAGTTTTTTTGTCATTGCTTCGCCAGTTCAGCTAAAGCCTCGTGTCTGACAAAGGAAGAATCTCAACAAACACGAGCAACAAGCGAAGATTCCTCCTACGTCGGAATTGACAAAATTGGAGAGACTCTTTACTTAATGACATTGTGCGTGGCACGCCCAAATCATTATCGTCTCTCTTGAATAATCTCTGCCAATAATTTCTTGGCGCGAAGGAGTTTTATTTTGACGTTGCTTAGTGGTTCGTCAATTTTGTTAGCAATTTCTTGATAGCTCATTTCCTGAAAATAACGCAACTGAATCACTTCCTGATAATGGGGTTTAAGTTCTTTAATGAATTGTAATAATTGCGAAAGATTTTGCTCAGTTATCAATTCATCTTCGGCCGATGGTGTGGTGTCGGCAATGTTGTAGGCTTGCTGGTCTTCGTCGTCGGTAATTTCAATAAAAATCGAGGATTTTTTTTTACGCATCAAATCGATATGTACATTTTTGGCAATGGCAATCAGCCACGTATTAAATTGAAATTCAGGATTATAACTAGCAATTTTGTCAAATGCTTTAGAGAAGGTTTCGATAGTAATATCTTCGGCATTGGTTTCGTTTTCGATGCGTTTGAGCATAAAACCATAGACTTCATTCCAGTAATAATCCAATAGAAAAGTGAAGGCCGCTTGATCGCCTTTTTTTGCTTTTTCTATCTGTAGCTTTATTTCCAATGGACGGGTTTTGAGAATATATTCGTAATGAAAATATTCAATTGTGTGAAGATAAGAACAATTTCAATAATAGGAAACCAATACATCACATCTTTTTCTTTTAACTTTCCAGCCGAAAATCCCAGAACAATCCAAGTAAATAAATAACGAAATCCAACGATGCTTAGAACGATAATCCATTGGAATTGGAACGCTAATAGAAGTGTGGCCAAAACAAAAAATAACAATTGCGAAATATAAAAAACTACTAGTTGAATTTTGTCAAAAGGTTTGTATAAACTGGCAGTAGAAACGTGTCGCCTTTTTTGGTTAAACCACCCTTTGAATGTTGTTTTGGGTTTCGAATAAGTAAACCCTTCAGGAGCATAACAAAGCGCAGTATTCTTGCTCGTTGCCACTTGATTGATAAATAAATCGTCGTCGCCAGAACGTACTTGTATGTGACTAATGAAACCGTTTACATTGAAAAATTCTTCTCTTTTATAAGCCAAATTACGACCAATTCCCATATACGGTTTTCCTATTTTTGCCCAAGAAAAATATTGAACTGCAGTTAACAAAGTTTCAAAACGGATGATTTTGTTCAAGAAAGAATTAGCCACTTTTTCGTAAGCTCCATAACCTAAAACGATGGTTTTTTGCATCGTGAATTGGGAACTCATCGTTGTAATCCAATCTTTCGTCGATGGATAGCAATCAGCATCAATAAATAATAAATACTCTTTTTTGGCAGATTTTATTCCTAATGTTAAGGCATATTTTTTGTTTCCCCAAAAAGCTTCATTGTTTTTTACTTTTACCAGCCTAATATTGGAATATTGCTTTTCGAATGCTTCAAAAACTTCTAAGGTGTTGTCGCTAGAAGCATCGTCTATCAAAATGATTTCAAAGTCATGGTAATCTTGTTCCGCAAGCAAAGGAATATATCGAATTGCATTTTCTTCTTCGTTTTTAGCGCAAACAATTACTGAAATGGAGATTTTTTTTGGTGTTGATTTTTGTGCTTTGGCAAAAGCAAATTTCGCAAAAACAACAACATAATACAAAAGTTGGATGGCAACGATAACAATAAAAAAGTATAAAGTAAAGAGTAACATATTGTTTTGGCTTCTTTTAAAATCGGTGCAAAGGTACTTATCAAATGTCAATTAACCATCGATAAACGACAATTATTTCAAAAGTCAAAAGGCAAAAGTAAAAAGTGAACAGTCCTCAGTAATTAGTACTTAGTGAATAGTGAAAAGGCAAAAGTCGAAAGTGAAAAAGTAAAAAGCAAAAATAAAATCTATTATCAAATTGCTAAGCACTAATCGCTAATCACTAAGGACTAATCACTATCCTCTATATCACATTTACTTCGGCTTCGATTTGAATACCAAAAGTCTTGAAAATAGTTTCTTGAATCGTTTTTGAAACATCAAGAATTTCTTGTCCCGTTGCGTTTCCATAATTGACCAAAACCAAAGCTTGGTTCTTGTGAATTCCTGCATCGCCAAAACGTTTTCCTTTGAAACCAACTTGTTCGATAAGCCATCCTGCGGGAACTTTGACTTCGGTTGGAGAGACTTCATAGAATTTCATTTCTGGAAATTGCTGGTGTATTTTCTCAAAATCAGTTTTCAAAAGAATCGGATTTTTAAAGAAACTTCCGCTGTTTCCTAATTCTTTCGGATCGGGTAATTTACTTGATCTAATAGCAATAACTGCTTCAGAAATCTGGGTTAAAGTTGGATCCTGGATGTTTTTTTCCGAAAGTTGTGCCGCAATATCACCATAGGAAATATTAATTTTATGATTCCGCTTAGTTAGTTTAAAAACTACAGAAGTAATAATGTATTGGTCTTTGAGCTCATTTTTAAAAACACTTTCTCGATATCCAAAATGGCATTCCTCTTTATTAAATGTTTTCATTTCCTGATTTGCAATGTTCATCGCTTCGCAAGAATAGAAAGTATCTTTAATTTCAGTGCCGTAAGCGCCAATATTTTGCACTGGAGTTGTACCCACATTTCCAGGAATCAATGACATATTTTCTAATCCACCAAAGTTTTGATCAATTGTCCACAGCACAAATTCGTGCCAGTTTTCGCCAGCTTTACCTTCAACCCAAACGAAATCGTCATCTTCTTTGATGATTTTTTTGCCTTTCAAATCGATGTAAATCACCAAAGCATCGATGTCTTTGGTCAAAAGCATATTACTTCCGCCACCTAAAATGAATTTTTCCTTGGATTTATTTTCCTCTAATATTGTTTTTAATTCAGTAGTATTCTCAACTGCTACGAATTGTTTGGCGCTGGCTTCAATGCCAAATGTATTGTAGTTTTTTAGAGAAAAATGATTTTGAATTTCCATAAAGAATGAGCGTTTGAATCTGTACCAAAAGTAAGGATTAAAATTTATTTACATAAGATTTCAACCAAATATGCATCATAAACATCGGCATAATATATGGAATCATTTTGATGTCGCCTTTTCTTAAATTTGAAATCATTTTTTGAGCATCAATATGTTCGAAATAAGGCATTTTAAACAAATCACTTTTCGAAAAGGAATCTAATTCGTCAATGAATCCTGGACTTTTTATTAAATAATCGCCCCAAGGAACACTCAATCCTACTTTTTTGAAATTCAGAATTTCATCTGGCAATCTCGATTTCATTGCTGATTTTAAGATGTATTTCCATTTTTTCCCAGTAAACAGCCATTTGTCGTCTAATGATCCTAATCCAGCAACAAGTCTTTGATCCAAAAAGGGTTCTCTGCATTCTATGGAAGCTCCCATCGTGCAACGGTCATTTCTGTCGAGTAGTGAGCATAAATAAGTATGTTGATCGAAATAAAGTGCTTGCCGTCTCAAATTATTGGGATACAAAGATTTTGCATCTTCCAGAATCTGATTTCGGTAGTCGTTTTTGGGTGGATTTATGATTCCAAAAGTCTTTGCGATATCTTTGGGATAAATATTAGAACCATTATAAAGTATTAAATCATCATTTTCTTTTATTTGAGAATAACGGGCTAATTTTTCGAATCTTGGTTTGGTTGTGAAATAATCCATATGACCAACCGTGGCAATTGTTTTCAATAAAGACGGATATTTTAGTGCTTTGTATCTGACGTAGCCACCCATCAATTCATCGGCGCCTTCGCCAGAAAGTAAAACTTTTACAGATGGTTTTGCCAATTGTGCGAGTGCCAAAATATGGGGTTCGCTCAAGTGCATTATGGGTTCATCCTGAAAATAAGTTGATTGAATTAATTTTTCAAAAAGATTTCCGTCTTCCAATTGCATAGTATGAAATCCGTAATCAAATTTTTCGGATATTCTTTTTGCCAAATGCGATTCATTGTGTTCTTTTTCTTTGAAACCAATATTAAAGGTTTGGATATCTCTAAATTTTTGTTGATTTAATGATGCCAAAATAGAAGAGGAGTCGAGTCCGCCACTGAGTAATACGCCCACAGGAACATCGCTCACCATTCGCAATTTTATCGAATCGTCAAATGTTTCTCGAAACCATTCAACAGGATTTTCAATTTTGGGTTGGTTTTGAATTTCTGATTTCAAATCCCACCATTTTTCATTAGTGATTTTTCCGCTTTCGTGAATAGTCAAAATGTGTCCTGGAAGTACTTTTTTGATGTTTTCATACAAAGTGTTTTCGCCAGCTACAAAGCGGTTGAAGATGTATTCTTCCATTCCATCTTGAGCCATTTTTAGAGGAACTCCTGCTGTGAATAGTGCTTTTTGTTCTGATGCAAAATAAAAAGTTGCGTTGTAAAATGAGTAATACAAGGGTTTAACTCCCATTCTATCTCGAACAGCTATTAGTTTTCGTTCTTTTTTATCCCAAATTACAAAGGCAAACATTCCGTTGAGTCGGTGGAGTATTTTCAATCCATGCAATTGAAATAATTTCATCAAGACTTCCGTATCCGAACTGGTTTTGATGTCAAAACCGTGGCTTCGAAGTTCGGAATAAAAGTCCTTAAAGTTGTAGATTTCACCATTATAAACCATAACATAGCGTCCGTCTTCCGACAGAAAAGGTTGGTGTCCAGCTTCGGAAATATCTAAAACAGAAAGTCTTCGATGACCTAAACCAATATTTTTTTCGATAAACAATCCTTTGTCATCAGGGCCACGATGTTCCAAAGAATCACGCATTTTTATTAAGAGGCGTTCGTCAACTTTTTTCGTTGGCTGCAAATGCAAGATGCCATTAATTCCGCACATAGTGATTTGATTTAGATGCGTTAATTAATTGGTGGTATTTGTCTGCAATGATTTTCATATTGATTTTGTAATCTGCATTTTCCTCAACAAATTTTCTGTTTTTTTGGACAGCTGCATTGCGATATTTTTTGTTTTCGAAAGCCCAGAGTAGTTCGTTGGCAAGCATTTCTGTATCGTCAATAGCAATTAATTGACCGTTTTCACGATGCTTAACCCAACTTTGATTACCTGGAATATCAGAAACTACAGGATAACAATTGGTAGCCATCGCCTCAAATAAAGAAGCCGAAACACCTTCGGTTATTGGCATACTGATATAAAAATCCGATTGTTGTAGTAATTCGGGTAATTGAGTGTTTGGAATTCTTCCAGTAAAAACAACCTTGTTATTTATCTTTAACCTTGTTGCCAATTCTTTTAAAGAGGGCAATAATTTTCCGTCGCCAACAATGGTTAATTTAAAATCAATTCCTTTTTTATTCAAAATTCCAAAGGCTTTTAGTATACTATTATGGCGGTATTCGGGCATTAACGATCGAGTTACAATAGCTGTGATTTTTTGAGAAGGTATTTTTTCTTTGTTTCCAAATTGAGTTAAATCGATTCCTTTAGCCAAAATCATAACTTTTTTTATATCGACCTTGGCTTTTCGCATCGAAACGGTCATTACTGGTCCCCAAGCGTGAATCAAGTCGGCTTTTTTGAAAGCGTAATTTTGAATGATTTTTTTGAATGGCAACAAAACGGAATTTTCGGGCCACAAATCGGTTCTTCCTTGTTGCGCAATTGCCACAGGTTTTACTCCGGATAAAGCAGCAAGAAAGCCATAACTCGTGGTTCTTTCGGCAATAATCATATCAGGTTGTCCCTTTTTGATAATTTTTTTAATCTGGAAAGGAGCTGTAACGAATTCGCAAATTCGCAATAATCGACTCAAAAAAGTAGTATTAGGCGTTTTGAGCTCCCAAGTAATAATTTCGAAATCGCCAAATTCTTTCAGCCCATTCATCCAAGTTATGGCATCAGCGCGATAGGATTCTCCCAGAAAAAGTATCTTCCGTTTTTCCATTTCTATACTTAGTCTTCTGATGTTAAAGCACGATTGATAAAATCATTAAGTGGTTTCAAAGCAATTAGCTTCTGACTCATTTTGGTAACAAAATCTGCTTTGGTAATGTCCTCTATATCGAATTTTTGAGACGTTTCAAAACTTTTTAATTTTAGAAATTCTAATGCAGGATGGTCTTTTTCGTAGCCTCTCGGGGGATTTTTTAAAACATTTGATTCATTTCTATCAAAATCAGTAAATTCTTTTTTAAATTTTTTTTCTTTCAGAATTTCTTCTAAATCTTCGTAGAAATAGGCGATTTCTTTGCGCACTTTTTTTAAATCTTCGGCTTCAGGACAATACAAACCACCAGCAATAAAGCTAGCAGTTCTTGCAATGTGAACATAATATCCCGAACGATTTTTGCCTTTTTCGCCACTAGAAAGCCAAACGCCCAAATGGTCTTTGTAGGGCGATTTGTCTTTCGAGAATCGGATGTCACGATTGATTCTGAAAGTACAATTTTTTATTTCAAGCATTTCTAATGAAGGGTCGAGTGGTTTCATCGCATCTAGAAAATCACCTACTAATTGATGATAATCTTTTTTGAAAACGTCGTACCGTTTTTTATTTTCTAAAAACCAATCTCGATTGTTGTTGGCTTTTAAATCGTCAAGAAATTGCAAACTGTCTTTTGAAAGCATAAACGGATGATTATTGTAGTTGTTTTTTTAAATCTTCCTCGCTGATATAACCAGAATTTTTCCATTTTTCGACCTTATTTTCATACAAGATAAGAGTGGGAAGTTCTAAAATTTTCATTTCTTTAATTAACGTAGGATTTTCATCGGCATTCAATCGAATGATAACCACTTTGTCGACCATATCTTTTTGCATTTGCAATAGGTAAGGCGTCATTTTTTTGCAAGGCGCACACCATTCGGCATAAAAATCGATTAAAACTTTTTTGTCCGTGTTTAATAGCTCTGCAAATTCCTGAGGACAAACGCCAACGATTTTGTCAGTTGGTTTAGAAAATCCATCGGCATCCCATTTCAAAAGGCCTCCTTGTAGATTGTAAATGGTTTTAAATCCTAATTCTTCTAGTTTTGCAGCAGCTTTTGGACTTCGATTGCTAGTTTTACAATACACAAAAACAGGCTTGGTTTTGTCTAATTTTTGAGCATTGATTTCAAAACTATCTCCCAGCCAGTCTATATTTATGGCATTGTCAAGATGTCCACCAGCAAATTCTTGAGGCGTTCTAACATCTATAATTTGAGCATTTGGTGTTGTAGCGATTTGTTCTGAAAAAGCCTTCGGTTCAATACTTTTTATGTTTTTGGAACTTTGTCCATTGCAAGATAGTAGCGCTAGGAATAGAAATAAAATTAAGAATTTTGAAAAAAGTTTCATCGTCGTTTTAATTTGATGTTTAAAACGCTAAAATAGGTAAATTCTTTCTCTCATTTTTAATCTAAAAGTTAAAATATTTACAGTTTATCCGATAACTGTTTTCATAGATTCGAAAAGTAAATTTTATGCTGTCTGAAACTCGTATAGTTTTGATTTTTGAACCGTTACAAAAAATAGTTATTCCTAATTTTATTTTAGTACTTTTAATATTTTATGATAAAACTCTTCTTTGTTTATGGGTTTTATTAAAATTTCATCTGCTTGAATGGCTTTGCCATTTTCGATCATATTGACGTCTCCAGTAATCGCAATAATCTTGGCTAATTTATTGGTATTGTTTAATTTTTTTATTTCCTTAATTAGTTCAATTCCAGAAGTATTTCCAATTTGTATATCAGTAATAACAATATCCACCATTTCAGTTTGTAAATAGGCTATAATATCTTCTCTTTTATTGAAAGTGGTGATTGTAAAACCAACATCTGTAGCTATTTTTTTTAGAACAGCAAGAATAATTGATTCATCATCTACTAAGGCAATTTTAATTTTTTGGTCTTTTAGTTTTTCTATTAGTTTATTTTGATCACTGTCAGGTGAATCAGTTGCTTTTTCTAAAAAGAGGTAAAAGGAAACTTCTGTTCCTTTATTTAATTCGCTGCTAACAGAAATTTTCCCGTTGTATAATTCTACTATTTCCTTGCATAAATTTAGACCCAATCCTGCACCAAAGCTTATTTGTTCTGTGTGGTTTTTACTTTGATAATATTTGTCAAAAACTTTTTTTAAATCTTCTTTTGGAATGCCTACTCCAGTATCTTTTATTTTAACTTCAAATTTAAACTTATTTTCAACTGGAATAAGTTTAGTATATACCGTTATAGAACCAGTATCTGTAAATTTTATAGCATTGCCAATGATGTTATAGAATAATTGGTGCATTTTTCCATTGTCGATTGAAATTTCGTTATCCAAACTATCGTCAATGTCTGTTATAAGAGCAATATTTTTACCGTCGGTCAATGTTTTTAAGGATTCAGTAATAGTCGTTATTTCTTTTTTTAGATTAACTTTCGAATTGTATATTTTTAATGTAACAGTCTCATATTTGAAAAAATCTAATATTTGATTTACTGTAATTTGAAGCGAATTTGATGTAAAGTGAAGCGAATTTAGCGAAGTGGATAAGGCCGTATTTGCGTATTCATTTTTCAATTTGTGTGTTAAAGACGAAATAATACTGAGAGGAGCGCGCATCTCGTGACTTAACATTCCAATAATACGGTTTTTGAATTGTAAATTGTTTTCTGCTTCTTTTTTTGCTTTTGCCAAATTATTCTCATAGGAATAAGCATAAATGGTGTAGGAAAGTAAAAGTAAAGTGATAATAACCATAGCGATCAGCAAGTATAGAAAATCAGTTTTTTGCTTTTCGTTAATTAAATTATAAGCCTTTACATCATTATTGTATTTTAATTTTGCTAATTCCTGATTGGATTCTGAATACAACATTAAAATGTCTTGGCTTTTCGTTAAAATTTCATGGTTTATTTTCAATAAAAAATCATCTTTTTTCTGCAAGCTAAAATAAGCACTTCTTAACTTAAAAGATTCGTCAGTATAAAATTTGTCGGTGTATTGAAAGATATTTTTCAATTGCTCTTCAAAAGTTCCTTCCGTTTTCTGATCTTTAAAAACCATTGTGATAACGGTTTTGACTTCTTTTGTATCAGTTTCGGATTTTCCTTTTATTGCGTTTCCAAGTCTTCCAAAAAGCCCTTTTTTCTTAGTAACAACTGCTGTTTTTGTGGTGTCGTACGTGATTGAATTTAAAACCGAATTGTAATCGTATTTCTTCAAATTAGGATTTAAAGATTTACTATCGCTATAAGTTTTAATTGTCAAACTCATCAATGAATCTAATTGTCTACGCAAGTGTATTACTTCAAATTCTGTTTTTTGTTTTGATTTTAATAGTGGCGAAAAATAAGATTGTTTTTTTGCAGCAGTGCTTAAACTATCTAAATATTGAGTCATAGTCACTAATGAAGCTTTATAATTATCCAACGCAATTTTATTGCGAGTCCTCAAATAAGTATTAAAATAATTTTCTGCTTCAAAAAAGGATTTTGTTGCCTGATTTGTATACGTCAAAGATTGATTTGGATTGGTAATTTTATCTATGGAAGAAGAGAGATTATTCTGTTCTTTTTTTTGATCATACCAAATCTTGAACATCATTATTTGAATGATTAGAATGGCAAAAAATAAAAGAGTATGAATTATTTTTCTTTTTTTCTGAGTAATAAGCATTGGATATTTTTTAAAATTATCGCGGTTTATAAAAACGAACAAATATACTGAAACCGATAAAGGTAAAATGTAACTTTCGTAATAATTTCAACAATTATTTATTTTAATCAAAAACATCAAAGATTAAAAATCTTATAGGTTTGATGGGTTGATTTTACTATGTTTTCTGTTCTTTCAGGATGTGTGTCAGAGATGAATAATTGTCCAAAAGTGTCGCTATTAACCATTTCGACTATTTTGGCTACGCGACTTTCGTCTAATTTATCAAATATATCGTCAAAAAGTAAAATTGGTTTTAAGCCGCTTTGTGTTTTTAGAAACTCAAATTGTGCTAGTTTTAAAGCAATTAAAAATGATTTTTGCTGCCCTTGAGAGCCAAATTTCTTTATCGGAAAATGATCTATTTCAAACGATAAATCGTCTTTGTGAATTCCTACGCTGGTGTACTGTAAAGCTTTGTCTTTATTGATGTTTTCTTGCAAAAGTGTTAATAAATTATTCTCGAATAAGTGACTTTCATAAACCAATTGAACCGTTTCCTCTGAACCTGATATCGACTGATGATGCCTGTTGAAAATAGGAATAAATTGTCCGATAAATTCCTTGCGTTTTTCGAATATATATTTCGCAAAGGAGTCGAGTTGTTCATTGTATATGGATAGCGTGTCGTTGTCGAAAACATAATTTAAGGCAAAATATTTCAACAAAGCATTGCGCTGACTCATCACTTTTTGATACTGAATGAGGTTTTTTAAATAATGTGAGTCCAATTGAGAGATGACGCTATCCATAAATTTTCGTCGAGTTTCACTTCCTTCCACAATCAAATCGGTGTCTGCTGGCGAAATAATGACCAAAGGAATAAATCCAAGATGTTCCGAAAATTTATCATAGACTTTGCCGTTGCGTTTCAATATTTTTTTCTGTCCTTTTTTCAGGCTACAAACAATTTGCTCATTTCGATCCTTAATTTCAAATTCGCCATCAATAACAAAAAAATCTTCGCCGTGTTTGATATTTTGAACTGCCAGCGGATTGAAATAGCTTTTTCCGTAAGACAAATGATAAATGGCATCTAAAACATTCGTTTTTCCAATCCCGTTTTTGCCTACAAAACAATTTATTTTGCCTACAAATTCGAAATTTACTTCAGAAAAATTCTTGTAATTGAATAATGAAATTTTTTTTAAATACATTTTATGTCTTTCTGGGATAGAAAATTTAAGCGATTCAGACTGTTTTTTAAGAGGGTGCAAATTATCGAAAAATATTGATAAAATTTGCTTTTAGGCATTTTCAAATGGGAATTATTTTTCAAATCGAAACAATGAAGTGTTTAAATAAGGAATAATGCATTTTATTTAAAGATAAAGACATTTTTTTTATGACTATACGAATAAAAATTTTATTTTTGCGGCTCACTAAATAAAAATAAATGGCTACTTACAATAAAAGAGGATATAAACCAGCAAAAGAAAAAGAAGGTAAAGAAGTTACCGAAGATATTTCTGTATTAGAGAAAAATAGTAAAACTGCTGAAGTTTTCTCAACTTTGGATGCAACTGCATCAAAAACCGAAGATTTTGTAGCCAGAAATCAAAAAATAATTATTGGAGTTGTTGCTGCAATAGCTTTAATCACAGTTGGATATTTGGCCTATCAAAAATTTGTTACTGCTCCTAAAGAAGAAGATGCGGCTAGTCAAATGTTTGTTGCGCAACAAAACTTCGAAAAAGCAACTAATGGAGTGGCGAGTGACTCTTTATATAAATTAGCATTGAATGGCTCTGAAGGAAAATGGGGTTTTGTAAAAATCGCTGATGAATATTCAGGAACTGATGCTGGAAATTTAGCTAATTATTATGCAGGTGTTGCTTATTTGAACACAGGAAAATATGCAGAAGCAATTGAGTCTTTAGGAAAATTCAAATCCGATGATTTAATTTTAAGCGCTATGGCAAAAGGTGCAATTGGGGATGCTTATTCACAAAAAAATCAACCAAAAGAAGCATTAGAATATTACATAAAAGCGGCAGAATCTAATAAAAATGACTTTACAACGCCACGTTTCTTGTTGAAAGCTGGAAAGACAGCCTTGACTTTAGGTAACAAAGAAGATGCACTAAAATATTTTACCGATATCAAAGAAAATTTTGAAGCCTCGCCAGAAGCTGCAACAATTGATGTATTGATTGGATTGGCACAATAAAAATAATTTAAGAAAATAGTCCCGATAGTTATCGGGATAGATATTAGATTCGTAAATTAGCAATCTGAAGTCTAAACTTGAAAATCTTAAATTGTAAAGATGGCAACAATAAATAAAAACTTATCCGAATACGATAAAAACACAATCCCAGACGCGAAAAATTTTCGGTTTGGGATTGTTGTTTCAGAATGGAATGATACCATAACCGAGGGACTTTGTTATGGTGCAGTTACCGGACTTTTAGAAAACGAAGTCCCCTCAGATCACATTATTCGTTGGAATGTTCCAGGGAGTTTTGAACTTGTTTATGGAGCCAAAAAAATGTTGCAAACTCAAAATGTAGATGCTGTAATTGCCATTGGATGTGTTATTCAAGGCGAAACCAAACATTTTGATTTTGTTTGCGAAGCCGTTTCCCAAGGAATAAAAGATTTGAATGTAGAAACTGATATTCCTGTTATCTTTTGCGTTCTAACGGATAATACGATGCAGCAATCTATTGATAGAAGTGGAGGAAAACACGGAAATAAAGGAACAGAAGCCGCTATTGCAGCTATTAAAATGGCTTATTTGAAACATCAAGCTTCATTTAATCACCAGTTTAAAAATCAACAACAACTATCAACTGGACCATTGCAAATTGAAGGTTTGAAGATGATAGAAGAATAAAAACAATTTTTACTTCCGATAGCTATCGGTACTAAAAACCTATACAATTCACTTAATTTTATAGGTTTTTTTGTAGGGCTAATTTAAACTATATTTCAGTCGTGATTTCCTATTCGGATCTAATTTACAAGATAAAATTACTATCCTTGGATACACGTTTATTCTGCGCGAGACATTGGAATATATAATATATCAAATTTATAGATTCACTTTTAAAGTGGAATTATATAAAATATTATAATAATAATGCAACAAGTGAGAATCAAATTTTATTAATATTTGTTTCTTCTTAAAATATATTTTATGGATACTATAAAATTACCTTTCTATCATAAATTAACTAGCATAGTTTTACTGTTAATTGGTGTAACGTATATTTCTTATATAGGAAGTGACATTATTAGCCCGATTTTAATGGCTTTTTTATTTTCAATTTTATTAGTACCCGTATTTACATTTTTAATTACAAAATTTAAATTCTCTAGAATTCTTGCTGCAACAGTATGTGTAGTGATTTTTATAGCAGTAATTATTGGCGTGCTTTTTTTTATATCGTATCAACTTTCAGGAATGGCTAAAGATTTTGATGTTATTAAAATGAATGCTAATTCATTTTTACTTGATCTGCAAAAACTTATTAAAGAAAATTTTAATATCAGTATTGGTGAACAGAGAAAGTATTTAGATAACGTAAAAAAGGATTCCGTGAGAAACGGCACAAGCACAATAGGATCTGCAATAATGTCAATAACTGATTTTTTATTAGACAGCACTCTTATTCCCATTTATACGTTTTTGTTTTTATTGTATAAAGATCATTTCTCCGTTTTTTTAGCAAAATTGGTTAACAAAGAACACCATTATATTTTAAAGGATATTTTGTCTCAAATTAAGGTTTCCATCAATAAATACATTATAAGTTTAATTTTTGAATTGATCGCGGTTTCAGCCTTAACAAGCATAGGACTTTGGATTATTGGTGTAAAATATTTTATTTTACTAGGACTTATTACGGGTATCTTAAATCTTATACCGTACATCGGAATTTTAATAGCGGGAATTTTAACTGTTTTAGCTTCACTTACAGGTTCAGCAGAAATTTCTATGATATTGGGAATTTTAACTGTAAATATTATCGTTCAAATAATTGATAATAATGTATTGGTACCCTTATTTATTAATTCTAAGGTCGAAATTAATGCCTTTGTTTCTATTATTGGAATTATTGTTGGAGGAATAGTAGCCGGGATTTCGGGCATGTTCCTCGCTATTCCGCTTTTAGCTATTGTAAAAATTATTTTTGACAGAATTGATTCTTTGGAACCCTGGGGATATCTTATGGGAAATCATATGCCCAAAAAATTTATATGGAAAATTCGAAGATAAAATAAGGAAGCAAGTAAAACTAATTATCTAATTCCGAGATTTCGTTGATGAAAAATTCAATTCTATAGCTCCTATAAAAAAATACTGCTATTCTTTTCGATACTGCTTTTCGCAGACTGCTGTTATTTTTTGCTTCTAATTAGTAAGAACGGAAAAAATTTTTCGTCCCTACAATTCAAAAATTTAATAGTATTTGTAACTTCTTAATTATTTTTTTTTAATTACTTGAAATAGAAATTTTATAAAATTCCAATCTTCTATTTTAAGAAGTCCTAGAATTATGCTTTTGGTTTTTTTATGAAAAGGTTAGTATGAATACCTGATAGAAATTCCTTAAATTTGCTGCCTTAGGGATAAACCTGAGTACTTAATTTCTAAAACTGAACACAAACAAAATGTCGAGCATAATTCAATTACTTCCTGATCATGTTGCCAATCAAATTGCCGCTGGCGAAGTGGTTCAGCGACCGGCTTCGGTAGTTAAAGAATTGTTGGAAAATGCCGTCGATGCTGGCGCGAATGATATTAAATTAATTTTGAAAGATGCCGGAAAATCATTAGTTCAAGTTATTGATAACGGAAAAGGAATGAGTGTGACTGATTCGCGTTTGTGTTTTGAACGTCATGCTACTTCCAAAATTCGTCAAGCTGAAGATTTATTTTCATTGCATACCAAAGGTTTTAGAGGTGAAGCATTGGCGTCAATAGCTGCAATTGCTCACGTCGAAATGAAAACCAAGCAAGATCAGGAGGAATTAGGAACGCATATTATAATTGAAGGTAGTAAATTTGTGTCACAAGATGTAGCTGTTTTGCCAAAGGGCACTTCATTTGGTGTCAAAAATTTGTTTTTTAATATTCCTGCACGTCGCAATTTCTTGAAGTCAGACATTGTAGAATACCGTCATATTGTTGATGAGTTTCAGCGCGTAGCATTGGCACACCCAAAAATTCATTTTACGTTTTATCACAATGGAAGCGAAATGTTCAACTTGCCGCCATCTTCTTTGAGACAAAGAATTGTTGGAGTTTTTTCCGGTAAAACCAACGAGAAACTGGTTCCTGTGAGCGAAGAAACCGAAATTCTTAACATTCAAGGTTTTGTTTGTAAACCTGAATTTGCCAAAAAAAATCGTGGAGAACAATTTTTCTTCGTCAATGATCGCTTCATAAAAAGTGGTTATTTACACCACGCTGTTATGGCTGCTTACGATGGTCTTTTGAGAGATGGTGCACAGCCCAGTTATTTTATTTATCTGCAAGTGCCGCCAAATACTATAGACATCAATATTCATCCCACAAAAACGGAAATAAAATTTGATGACGAATCGGCTTTGTATGCTATTTTACGAGCTTCGATAAAGCACAGTTTAGGACAGTTTAATGTAGCACCCGTTTTGGATTTTGAGCGCGATGCCAATTTAGATACTCCTTATTATTACAAAGATTTGGAAGGCGCAGTTCCTACGGTTCAAGTCGATGGCAGTTTTAATCCATTTTCGGAAGAAGACAAACCCAATAAACATTTTGCAAATGCTAATTCTAGTTATAGAAAACCAGAAGCTACAGCAAATTGGGAAAGTCTGTATGTTGGTTTAAAGCAAGATTCGGACGAAATTGACACCTTGACTTTCGAGAATGAAACCGTAACTTCTTCGTTATTTAATTTGGATGAAGTGGAGCAAGTGGTTCAAAAAACCTACCAAATTCATAAAAAATATATCGTAAATCCAATTAAATCGGGAATGCTAATTGTAGATCAACAACGTGCGCATCAACGGGTTTTGTACGAACAATTTCTAACCAATATCACGGTTCAATTGGCGTCAAGCCAGCAATTGTTGTTTCCTTTGCATTTGTATTTTTCGAAAGATGAAATACAATTACTATCCGAATTAAAACCCTCTTTGACTAACACTGGTTTTGTTTTCGAAGAAACGAACGAGGACAGCGTTGTGATTTCTGGTTTGCCTGTAAATGTGTCAGAAAGTGAAGTTTCGATTGTTTTTGAACAACTTTTAAGCGATTTACACAACGGAATTCCAGAAACTAGTTTTAGTCAGAATGATACGATTGCCAAATCTATGGCTCGAAGTTTGGCAGTAAAAACAGGAACGTATTTAACCGAAAAAGAACAAGAAAATTTAGTAAACGGACTTTTTGCCTGCAAAGATCCCAACGTTTCTCCATTTCAAAAACCAACTTTCATCACGATGCGTGTGGAAGATTTAGACAAAAAATTTGCATTATGATGAATATCACACCAGTTGTTAAACAACTTTTAATAATTAATGTACTCTTTTTTATAGGTTCCTATTTTGTGCCGGTAGCCTATGATTTTTTTGCACTTTATTATCCAGGAAATGATAATTTCAAAGGGTGGCAATTGATTACGCATATGTTTATGCATGCGCCATTTCCTAATTTAATGCACATTTTATTCAATATGTTTGCGCTATATTCGTTCGGAAGTGCATTGGAACACTTTTGGGGCGGAAAAAAATTCTTATTTTTCTATGTTTCTTGCGGTTTGGGAGCTGCTATGTTGCATACTGGAGTCAATTATTTAGAAATTCATTCCTTGTTGTCCAATGTGGCTAGTTTGAATTTAACTTCTTCTGAAACACATTTATTATTGAATGCAGATTATAGTTCGTTGTTTGATGAAAAAGGGCACATGATGGCTGGAGATATTAATGCAATTCTTGAAAGAGTGCATTGCAGTCAAGAACAATTTAACAGTATTTTACAAGCATCTCAGATTTCTAAAGGAACAGTTATCGGAGCTTCGGGAGCCATTTATGGTTTATTGGCAGCATTTGCTTTTATGTTTCCAAATGCAGAATTGGCTTTGCTATTTATTCCTGTTCCAATAAAAGCGAAATATTTTGTACCCGGAATTTTAGCCATAGATTTGTTTTTAGGGTTCAAAGGACAATCTATTTTTGGCGCTGGAAGTACAGGAATTGCACATTTTGCGCACATTGGTGGTGCTTTAACCGGTTTCCTGATGATGTGGTTTTGGAAGAAAAATCAGTTTGATAAAAATCGTTGGAATTAAAAAAAAAGTATTCAGTATTCCGTTTTTTAGTATCCAGTTACCGGTTGAAATCTAAGTTCTCAAATCTAAAATCAAAATGAACAGTATACTTGACGATTTAAAAAGACAATACAAATTTGGTGGAATAACTCAAAAGTTAGTCTATTGGAATATTGCTTGTTTCCTTGTTTCCTATGTGATTTTCGGATTATTGCGATACGTAAATATTAATATTGACTTTCTGAATTATGTTAGTTTATCCTCAAATCCAGCTAATTTGCTATGGAAACCTTGGTCCATAATTAGCTATTCTTTTTTTCATTCCGACTTTTTTCACATTTTTTTCAATTTAATTGTTCTTAATTTTTCTAGTCAATTGTTTCTAACTTTCTTTAATCAAAAACAATTATTGGGATTGTATATCTTGTCAGGTATATTTTCAGGAGCAGTTTTTATTGTTTCTTTTTATCTGATGAATATTGATGCTCCAATTGTGGGTGCATCAGGAGCAATAATGGCTGTTTTGGTAGCTACAACCGTTTACCAACCTTTGATGGATTTGCGCTTGTTGATTATTGGTAATGTAAAACTTTGGCATATCACACTTGTTATACTTCTAATTGATTTAATGCAACTTCAATTAGAAAATTCTGGTGGACATATTGCGCATTTGGCAGGTGCATTTTTTGGTTTTGTTTTTATTAAATTACTGCAAAACGGAACCGATTTGACTAAAATTGTGTCCAACTTATTTGATTTTTTCGTTAATTTGTTTAAGAAATCATCGTCCACGCCTTTCAAGAAAGTGCATAGAAATTATAAAAAACCTGTCGAAAAACCTGCTTCTAAGATTGTAACCAAAGACAAAAATCAACAACAAATAGATGAGATTTTGGATAAAATAAGCAGTTCAGGATATGATTGTTTGACCAAAGAAGAAAAAGAATTTTTGTTTAAAGCAGGAAAGTAAGTAATCAGTGCTCAGTTTTTATTGTTCAGTACCGATTGCAATAATGAAATTAAAAGAATATGAAAAACCTTTCGTGGTTTAATAAGCTAATGTTTTTTTTGAATATAGTACTTACGGTATCGACGTTTGTGGCTTATGTTTTGCCTTTTTTGGCTCCAAAACTTTTTCCAATCTTATCCGTTTTTACTTTATTCATGCCTTTATTCTTTATACTGAATGGCTTGTTTTTTTTGTATTGGGGTTTTCAACTCAAAAAGAGAATGATTATTTCTGGCTTGGTACTTTTGATGGGTATTACGTTTTTTAATAAATTCTATAAATTTTCTGCTAAAGACTATCCTCAGAGCGATAAAGATTTTACAGTAATGAGTTATAATGTGAGGTTGTTGAATGTCTTTAAATGGCTAGACAGAGATGATGTTCCGCAAAACATTTTAAATTTTATCAATGAGGAAAATCCGGATATACTTTGTATTCAGGAATATTCCAATTCTGCGAATATCGATTTGAAAATCTACCGTCATAAATATATTTTAGTGGAAGGCAATAAAATTAAAACGGCTCAGGCAATTTTTTCTAAATTTCCCATTATCAATCAAGGAAATATTGCATTTCCAAATTCAAATAATAATGTTGTTTTTGTCGATATCAAAAGAGGTATAGACATTATTCGGGTTTATAATATGCATCTACAGTCTATAAAAATATCACCGGATGTTTCGGATATTGACGAAAATAATATAGAGGCGATTGATCAAGGAAAGTCTCAAAAATTATTGAGTAGAATTAGCAAAGGATTTACGCAGCAACAGCAACAAGCAGAGCTCATAAAAGCTCACAAAAGGAATTGTCCCTATCCGATAATTATTTGTGGAGATTTAAACAACAGTGCGTATTCCTATATTTATCGAATTATTAAAGGATCTTTAAAAGATAGTTTTGAAGAAGCTGGTGTAGGTTTTGGAGCGACCTATAAGTTCCGATATTATCCTGCTAGAATCGACTACATTTTTGCGGATGATAAAATGAAAGTCAAAAAATTCGAAAGTTTTTCTGATTTCGAAAACTCCGACCATTATCCAATTATGGCAAAACTTTCGATGGAATAGAAGGATTTTAGGTGCATTTCTATTTTGTTGCAGCCCAAAAAACTACTCGAAAAGAGGAATTTTTAATCATAATAATTTCTGATTTTTTAGATAATCTAAAGCATATTTGCCTTCGTTGAACAGCAAGTCTAGAACACTCAAATTGTTTAAGAATCCTTGTTTGTCATTAAAAACTTGGGTATAACTTTCAAATTGTGACGTATCTTTTTTTCCGTCAATCAATGTTCTTAAATCTATAATTGAATTTGTATCTACTTTCTGAAAATATTCGGTTGTTGTTCCATAATCCAATTTCATCCGCAAACATTTAGAAATAAATTCGATAGTTTCAAAATTTAAGTCTACCAAGAAATGATGTTTTTTTTCGAAAATGGGTTGAATTTCATCTTCAAAAAATTCAAAGAAAGGCGAAGATCTGTAAGCCGCTTCCAATGATTTGAAATGCTGTTTTTGCCAATTGAAATCGTTTTCAATTTTGACTTCTTTTGTTTTTTGGTGTATTTCTTTAGAATGTTTTACAGGAATATTTAGTAGCTGAATCCCATTAGGACTGTAGATATAAGTTCGATTTCTGTTCGTTTGCTTCTGGAAATTATCTTCCATTTCAAAGACTATCTTTTCGGATTGAACTATAGCCGCAAAGTTACTAATCGAAGGAAAATAAGAAGGAAGTAATAAAGTGTTCATGTTTTTTATTTTCATTGCAGGTTTAAAGTTTCAAGCTTAGTGGAACTTGAAACCTTAAACCTGAAACTTCAAACTAAATATTTTTTTTCTCTTTTCTTTTTCTCCAAAGGTACTCGCCAACAAAATACGCAGCTAAAGCAATCAAGAAAATTTGAAAGTAAGATTGTGGTTGCCCATCACCACCAACGGTCGTGAATAAGCGTTCCCAACGAATTTTACCCAATCCTTTGCCATTTGTATCCCAACTCATCCAAATGAATACGGGTTTTCCAACGATGTGGTCTTCTGGAACAAAACCCCAATACCGACTATCTTCAGAACGATGGCGGTTGTCTCCCATCATCCAATAATAATTTTCTTTGAATGTGTATGATTTGGCAATTTCACCATTTATTTTAATTTCCGCACCATTATTTTCGAGCGTATTGCCTTCGTAATTTTCAATTATTCTTTTGTAAAGCGGCAAATTTTGTTGCGTTAACTCGACAGTTTTGCCTTCTTCGGGTATCGTTATAGGCCCGAAATTATCTACTGTCCAATTTGTATTATGTGGAAAAATACTGGTATCGAAAGCTGCTGTTTTTTTTGCAACATGTCTAATAACAGAGTCAATAGAAGCGTTTTTTCGCAATTCGGCCGCCGCTTTCAAAGTAAGATTTACATCATTTTTGGCGTCATACACTTCTTGGGCATAAATTCCCGAACTTTCAATTACTTTTGAAGGTATTCCCTTAAATCCAGTGATAACCGTAAATGATTTATCTTGATTCTGATTGGCATTTAAAATATAGGGTTGAACAGCATTTATTTGTGCTTCGCTAGTGGGTTTTAAAATGAAAGTTCGATTAAATTCTGTTGAACCAGTTGTTAATAATACCTCGTTTGATACTCCTTTTGCTGCATAAACTGTGTGCTCAAATTGTGGTTTTGCTCTTTCAGGAAGTGCCAAAGGTTTTCCGTCTATAAATACAAAACCATCTTTTATTTCTAAAACATCGCCTGGAGTTCCTTGGCATCTTTTTACGTAATTCGATTTTTTGTCAATTGGTTTTAAAACTGCTTTTCTACCTGATCGATCAAAAAATTGATAAACAGTATCTGCGGGCCAGTTGAAAACAACAATGTCATTTTTTGCAATTTTTTGAAAAGCGGGTAATCTGAAATAGGGCAATTGTGGAAAACTCAAATACGATTTGCTTTTGGTCAATGGAATAGAATCGTGCACCATTGGCAAAGCAACGGCAGTCATAGGTACTCTTGCTCCATAATTCATTTTGCTTACGAATAAAAAATCGCCAATCAACAATGACTTTTCTAACGATGATGTCGGGATTGTAAACGGTTGAATAAAATAAGTATGCACAAATGTTGCAACAATAATGGCAAAAAGTAAGGAACTAACAGTATCGGCAGTTTTATTTTCAGGATTTAAACTTCTGTCAGAAATGTAATTTAATGGTGTGGTATAATTAACATAAAATATATAAAAACCCAAAGTTATAATTCCTAAAAAAGTGTCTAAAGAAGATCGTTTCCCGAAGCTTCTCAAGGTTTCTATCCAAATAACAGGAAACATTATCAGGTTAATTATAGGAATGAAAAGCAGAAGTGTCCACCAAGTTGGACGACCAATAATTTTCATCAAAACAATTGCATTATAAACTGGAATAGCAGCTTCCCAGCGTTTTCTTCCGGCTGCTTCATATAATTTCCAAGTTCCTAAAAAGTGTATTACTTGTATAATTAGGAAAAAAACAAACAATTGATATAGTGTCATAATGTATAGATTTTAGTCCCGATAGCTATCGAGATTGATTTTAGATTTTAGTTGAAATAAAAAATTTAAAAATTTATTATTTTGTTGAATTTGGAATTTTTTTATTCTGTTGCTAATACATCTTTCATTGTAAATATACCCTGTTTCCCTACAATCCATTCGGCTGCAATGACAGCACCAAGGGCAAAACCATCACGATTGTGAGCAGTGTGTTTTATTTCGATTGCATCAACAATAGAATTGTAGGTTACGGTATGCGTTCCCGGAACATTTCCAGTGCGGATTGACTCGATGTGAATTTGTTTAGAATCTGGCTTTCCCAATGTCCAATTATTATAATCACTATTTTCAATTACTCCTGTGGCCAATGAAATTGCGGTTCCACTAGGAGCATCAAGTTTTTGAGTATGATGAATTTCTTCCATATCAACTTTATAAGAATCAAATTTCGACATCATTTTTGCCAAATATTCATTGAGTCCGAAGAAAAGATTAACACCTAAACTAAAATTAGAACTCGAAATAAAAGCGCCTTTTTTGTCTTTGCAAAGGGCAACCATTTCATCGTAATGATCTAACCATCCTGTTGTTCCAGAAATTACAGGAACATTAGCATAAAAACAATTGGAAATATTTTCTACAGCAACAGCAGGAATGCTAAAATCGATAGCAACATCGGCATTCGAAAGTCCTTCATAAGTATTGAATTCATCTTTTTTCAAGACAATTTCGTGTCCTCTCTCCAGCGCAATTCTTTCGATTGTCTGTCCCATTTTTCCGTATCCTAAAAGTGCAATTTTCATTTTGTTAAAAATTATAATTAAATGTTAGTCCAACATTCGAGCGATTTGTTACTTCATTCCTATAAATGTCAGGTCTAATGGATAAGTTTTCATTGACATTAAATTGTATTAAAGCCGCGTCAACATTAGCGTCGATAATATTTAAAACATAAAAACCGACCACAAATAAAGCTGAAAAATCTTTATTTCTTTGATAAAATTTCTGAGCTGAAATCAGACGCTCATTATCTGGATACACTTGCGCAAACTCATCGTCATTATATCCTTCTAAACGACGTTTGTAGGCATCTCTATATTGATGGTATTTTTTGCTACTGTTAATATAGTTGTACAAACTGACACCTATTGCTCCATAAACAATGGGAATTTTCCAATATTTTTTGTTGTAAGCTTGTCCTAAACCTGGTAATATAGCCGAATAAAAAGCCGCTTTCGCAGGAGTCAAAGGATCAATATCTTTTGATTTCAAAGTGTCTTTTGCTTTCAGCACAGCATCTGTTTTCTTTTGTGAAAAAACAGAAGTATTTCCTAATGCAAATAGGAATAGAACTATGAAAAAAGATTTATTCACTACTCTTTTATTAGTTTAATAATCCTGTTGAAGTCTTCTTCTGAATGGAACGGAATCGTTATTTTTCCTTTGCCATTTCCTGCAATTTTTACCTCTACTTTCGTTCCAAAGTAGGAATTGAAAGTATTTTTCTGGTCGTCAGCAATTTCAAAAGCAACTGATTTTTGTTTTCCTTCAGGCTTTGGTTTCAAGCTTTCTTGATAATTTTTGACCAAAGCTTCCGTATCTCGAACCGAAAGATTTTGGCTCACGATTTTTTGGTAAATATCGGCTTGAATATCTTGGTTTTCGATATTAATTATGGCACGACCATGTCCCATACTAATAAATCCGTCCCGAATTCCAGTTTGAATAATTGGATCTAACTTTAAAAGTCTTAAATAATTTGCAATTGTCGAACGTTTTTTTCCAACACGCTCGCTCATTTGCTCCTGTGTGAGTTGAATTTCGTCAATCAATCTTTGATAAGAGAGTGCGATTTCTATAGGATCTAAATCGTGGCGTTGAATATTTTCAACCAAAGCCATAATCAAAGATTCATTGTCATTTGCAATTCGAATATAAGCAGGAACCGTTGTCAATCCGACTAAAGTTGAAGCGCGAAGACGTCGTTCTCCCGAAATCAGTTGGTATCTATTAAAGTCTAATTTTCGAACAGTAATCGGTTGAATAACTCCTAATTCCTTGATAGAAGTCGCTAATTCTCTTAGCGAATCTTCGTTGAAATTGCTTCTAGGTTGAAACGGATTGATTTCGATAGCATTGATTTCGAGTTCAATAATATTTCCTACAACTTTATCTGCATTTTTATCATTGACTGATTTTATGTCGTTCTCAGGATCTTTCAACAACGCCGACAATCCTCTTCCTAAAGCTTGTTTTTTTAGTGCTTGTGCCATAAAGTTAGTTGCTGTTTTTCTTTATAATTTCGTGAGCTAATTGCAGGTAATTGTTGGCTCCTTTGCTCGTTGCGTCATAGTTTATAATGCTTTCGCCAAAACTTGGTGCTTCACTCAATTTTACGTTTCTTTGAATAATCGTTTCAAAAACCATATCGTTAAAATGTTTTTGAACTTCTTCGACCACTTGATTGGACAAACGCAATCTCGAGTCAAACATAGTCAATAGCAAACCTTCGATGTCTAGCTCTGGATTGTGGATTTTTTGGATACTTTTTATCGTATTCAATAATTTTCCCAAACCTTCGAGTGCAAAGTATTCACATTGAATCGGAATAATTACCGAATCGGCTGCCGTCAATGCATTCAAAGTAAGCAATCCTAACGATGGTGCGCAATCAATAATGATATAGTCATAATCCTCTTTGATGGTTTCCAGAGCTTTTTTGAGCATATATTCACGATCCACTTTATCCACCAATTCAATTTCGATAGCAACAAGGTCAATGTGAGATGGAATTACATCCACATTTGGCGCAGAACAAGTTACGATTGCTTCTTTTGGAGTGTGGCTGTGTTCTATAATTTGATACGTTCCAATCTCTACAGAATTTACATCAATTCCAAGTCCAGAACTTGCATTTGCTTGAGGGTCAGCGTCTATAAGTAAAACTTTTTTTTCTAAAACACCTAGTGATGCTGCCAAATTTACGGATGTTGTTGTCTTTCCAACACCACCTTTTTGATTAGCAATTGCAATGATTTTGCCCATTTATTTTTCTAAATTTTGAACGGTAAAAATACAATTAATTATGGTTTCTGAAAATCTATTTTGTTAACATTTGTTAAGGTTTGATTAGCAGTAGATTTTTGGAATATAGTTCGTCGTTTTTCCATAATTTCCTGCTTATTATTCCAATACTTGTGTTTGCTATAAAATTTAAATTCTGATATTGATATTGAATAGATTTAGCAATACATTTACCGTCATAAATTTAATTTGCAATCCAATACTTTAGAATGACTTTTGCAATCATTACTCACGTTCCTCATATTCTTGAGCAAAATCATTATTTTGCTTATGGTCCGTATGTTCGCGAAATGAATATTTGGACCAAACATGTTGATAAATTAATTATTGTAGCCCCAAAATCGGAATCTAAAAAAACGTTAATTGATTGCGAGTATGACCACGAAAACGTTGAATTTGTTGCAATCAAAAGTTTTGATTTTTTGAGTTTGAAGTCTGCTTTTGATGCTCTTTTGAAATTTCCTAAAATTGGCTGGCAGATTTATTTGGTAATGCAAAAAGCGGATCACATTCATTTGCGATGTCCTGGAAATATTGGTTTGTTAGGATGTTTGATTCAGGTTTTATTTCCAAATAAACTAAAAACGGCTAAATATGCTGGAAATTGGGATCCAAAATCAAAACAGCCATGGACTTATAAATTGCAAAAATGGATTTTATCAAATACTTTTCTCACTCGAAATATGCAAGTTTTAGTTTATGGCGAATGGGACGATAGTTCAAAAAACATAAAATCTTTTTTTACTGCTACTTACAATGAAGTAGATAAAACGACAATTTTTCCAAGAGATTTAAAAAATCAGATTAATTTTGTTTTTGTTGGAGCATTAGTTTCGGGCAAAAAACCGTTGTATGCAATTCAGTTGGTTGAAAGCTTGTGTAAAAAAGGATATGATGTTTCTCTATCTTTATTTGGAGAAGGTGCTGAGAGGAATAATTTAGAAGACTACATTCGTCAAAATAATTTAGGCGACTTCGTTTCATTGAAAGGAAATCAAAATTTGGAAATTGTTGAAAAAGCTTATAAACAAAGTCATTTTGTACTTTTACCATCCGAAAGCGAAGGTTGGCCAAAAGCAGTTGCAGAAGGGATGTTTTGGGGTTGTATTCCTGTGGCAACGACCGTTTCTTGTGTTCCCTTTATGTTGGATTGTGGAAATCGAGGAATTTTATTGGAATTAAATTTGGATGAAGATCTAAAGCAATTGGAAAAACTAATCAAAGACGAAACAGAATTTAATTTAATGAGTAAAAAGGCGAGTGATTGGTCCAGAAAATATACATTGGATGTTTTTGAACAGGAAATAAAAAAAATGTTGGTCGAATGAGAATACTTCAAATTATAGATTCTCTTGAAGCTGGAGGAGCGGAACGAATGGCGGTGAATTATGCCAATGCACTTGCCAACGAAATTGAGTTTTCAGGTTTAGTGACAACTCGAAAAGAAGGTCCTCTCCAGAATCAAATTAATGAGAAGGTTTCGTATCTTTTTTTGAATAAAAAAGGAGTTATTGATTTAAAAGCACTTTTTGAATTGAGGACATTTGTGATTGAGAACAAAGTTGAAGTAGTTCATGCCCACAGCACTTCTTTTTTTTTCGCTTTTCTTTTAAAAATCACTTATCCTAAAATAAAATTAATTTGGCACGATCATTACGGTGACAGTGAGTTTTTGTCCAAAAGACCTTCAATCAGTTTAAGATTTATTCTTCCCTTTTTTAACGGAATTATCGCCGTAAACCAACAACTTAAACGTTGGGCTCAAGAAAAATTGCATTTTCAGAATGTTATTTATTTGCCTAATTTTCCATCTGAGGATAACAATGTTTCAGAACAAACGAAATTACTTGGAATAGAAGGAAAACGAATAGTATCTTTGGCGAATTTGAGAGTTCAAAAAGATCATTTTTTACTGCTGGAAGTAGCTAAGGAAGTTAAGATTTTGCAACCTGAATGGACATTTCATTTGATCGGAAAAGATTTCAATGATGACTATTCAAAAAAGATTAGCACTTTAATAGTAGATTTTAATTTAGAGGAAACTGTCTTTATTTATGGGTCTAAGCAAGATGTAAAAAATATATTAGAGCAGTCAAATATTGGAATATTAACTTCAAAATCGGAAGGTTTACCTGTGGCTTTGCTTGAATATGGATTGCATCAAAAACCAGTCGTTGTGACAAATGTAGGTGAAATCCCGTTAGTAATTCAAGATGGAATTAATGGGTTTTTGGTAGAAGCTGGTGAAGCGCAATTATTTTGTAATTCCTTAATTAAATTGATAGAAAACAATACGGTGCGTGAGCATTTTGGAAAGGCACTTCAAAATACAATTAGTGATAATTATTCCGAAAAAGTCGTCATACAGCAGTATTTGAAGTGGCTAGAAACAATATAAAATGACTAAAGACGAAGCTTTATATCTTAATTTAATCCTTTTCCATGTAGGACTTGGATTTTTGGTGTACTTATTTCCTTTTGTTTCAAAAATATATGGTTATGCTATTTTTATAGTAGGAATTATCTATGTCATAAAAAAGCAAAATAAGAATAACGAGGCCCTAATGGCTGCCGCTTATGTAGTGGGAAGTGAGGTTTTCTTGAGGATGACAGGCGGAAATCCGTTATATGAAATTTCCAAATATGGAGTAATGGTTTTTATTTTCATAGGGATGTACTATAGTGGTTTTTCAAAGGGAGCCACGCCATACTGGATTTTTATTTTATTATTGATTCCAAGTGTAGTTTTGTCCACTTTTGTATTGGATTTTGAAACCGATATTAAGAATGCGATTGCTTTTAATATTTCGGGTCCAGTTTGTTTGGCTGTGGCTTCGCTCTATACTTTTAGGCGAAAGATTCCAATAGACCAAATGAACACGATTCTTCTTTGTATGGGTTTGCCAATCGTGACTTGTATGACTTATTTAACGTTTTATACACCAAATATTCGCGATGTAATTACAAGTACACAATCGAGTTTTGAAACTTCGGGTGGTTTTGGTCCCAATCAGGTAGCCACAGTATTAGGATTGGGAATGTTTATCTTTTTTTCGAGAATTATTCTTGAATCGAGAACAAAATATATGCTTATTATCAATTTGATAGTAGCGCTCAATATTAGTTATCGTGGTATCGTTACCTTTTCGAGAGGTGGTATGATTACAGGGTTTTTGATGATAATCTTGTTGTTGTTTTTTCTGTATTCAAAATCTAATTTTACGGGTAGAGTCAAACTGAATTATTTAATTATTTTGGTCACCGTCGCGATGGTTACAACTTGGGGCTACACTTCTTTTCAAACGGGAGGTCTTATTGATAAGCGTTATGCGAATCAAGATGCGGCAGGTAGAACAAAAGAAAGTAAGTTTACTGGAAGAGAAGAAGTTGCGCAAGGAGAAATCGATGTTTTTTTAGATAATCCAATTTTTGGAGTTGGTGTCGGCAAAGGAGTTGAGGTTCGATATGCCAAAACTGGCGATGGCACTTTGTCGCACGACGAAATTACTCGAATGCTCGCTGAGCATGGATCCTTAGGAATCGCAGGATTATTAATTCTGTTTTTCACACCTTTATTTTTATATATTGAAAATAAGTTTAATATGTATTTGTTGTGTTTTGTTGCATTTTGGTTTTTTACGATAAATCATGCTGCGATGCGAACTGCAGCACCAGCATTTGTCTATTCCTTATCTTTAATTAATATTTATTTTAGGGATGAACCCAAAAAAAATATTAAAAACAATGTTTGAAAATTTTTTTCAGCATAACCAAATAGCGTAAATTGTTTCCATCTAAAGTCGAATACTTTCAAAAACAGTTTGTAAAAATGAATAATTGATAAGTAATTCATTACTTCAAATCTGTTTACTGACTTATTCTTGTCGTTTATCGTTTTTTTATTGCTTTAACTGGATGTTTATGTAAATTTGTACGAGAAACACATTCAAAACAAATATAATGACCAAGAACAAGAAAATTCATTTTGAAGTCTCAGAGCGAAAAGTCTTGCTTAAATTCTTTGATGTTTTCTTTGTTATAATAGGATTGTATTCCGTAGGACATTTGTTGAATTTACAATACCTCAAATCTTCTACAGTTCATTATTATTACCTTATCGCCTTGGCAGTTTACATTAACAGTATCGGAAAGGTATTCGAAATGTATAATCTTCAAGTGGCCAGCAATCAGTTTCAGGTATTACGAAGCACGATCTTAACGGTATCAACAGTTGTTTTGTTTTATTTACTAACTCCAGTTTTCTCAGCTGAATTGCCAGTTAATAGATTTGAAATTTTAACTTTTTACTTCACGGTACTTTTTGCTATACTTTTTTGGAGAATTTTTTATGTCAAGTTTTTGGCTTCCAATCGATTTGTGCAAAAGGTGCTTTTGGTCTGTAATCGAGAACAAGTGGAAGAACTAATTTTAGCACTTGAAAATTCGGATCCTCATTACAGAATTGTGGCTTATGTAAACTCGGATAGAGAAAAAAAGGAGGAATTTGAATATCATTATGTTCCGCTTGTTGAAATAGATGATTTGGTGTTGTTTGCGAACGAAAATAAATTGTTTGAAATAGTTGTAGCTTCTCAAAACAACGAAGATATTACCTCAAATTTGTATTTGCAACTACTTCGTTTATTAGAATCGGGAACTACAATTCGGGAATATACGCAGGTTTATGAAGATAAAACACATCGAATTCCGCTCCAATATATTACCAGAGATTTTTATAAATTTTTCCCTTTTAATCGCATTAATAGTAACCAATTGTATTTGCTCCATGTTCGAATAATGGAAACGATAATCTCATTAATTGGAATCCTCATTGGTTTGCTATTAATTCCTTTTATTGCATTAGGAAATGGTATTGGAAACCGAGGAAAATTATTTTACACACAAGAACGAGTAGGTAAAAACGGCAAAATTTTTCAGATTCTCAAGTTCAGAACTATGGTTAATAATGCCGAGAAATCTGGCGCTGTTTTTTCAAATTCGACAGATAATCGAGTTACCCCGTTTGGAAAATTTATGCGGAAAGCAAGAATCGATGAATTTCCACAATTTATCAATATTTTAAAAGGAGAAATGGCAGTTATTGGTCCACGACCTGAAAGACCTTTCTTTGTTAAGGAAATCGCTGAAATCATGCCTTTTTACGAAACGAGACACGTCATAAAACCAGGTCTTACAGGTTGGGCTCAAGTCAATTATTCCTATGGAGAATCAATGGAAGATAGTTTGATAAAATTACAGTATGATTTGTACTATATCAAGCACCGAAGTATTTTCTTGGATTTGGATATCGTCATTAAAACCTTCAGTACCGTTTTATTTTATAGAGGACAATAACTATACAATTACAGGAATGCGTTTGCTATTTTGAAACGCTATTTTTGCTAATATAAATGTGCTAGTTAATACCAATGGAAGCACGATTAGTAAATGGGCTTTGTTAATCATAAATATCAGATAAACTCCCAGAAATATTCCATTTAAAACAGCAAGATTAACAACCCATTTTTTGTTTTTCTGGCTTATAAAGTAAAGCAAAATGAGCATTGCTGGATTAAATAACAAAATATTATAATTCATTGCCAGCTCTTGATGAAACGAATAAAACCCCATCGTAGCAAAGAAAATTCCCAATAATCCCATTATTAGAAGATAAAGATTATCGATGTATTTTTTATTCAAAACAAGAATCAACCCAAGAACTATTAGATAAGAATAGACATTATCCCACCAGGAATTAGGTGCTTGTTTTTTGTATTCTAATAATGTTTTACTTTTTGCACAAAGTGGCTGGCTATTGAATTGCGTTTTTTCTAAACTTTTGTGAAGCTCAAAGGGTAAAAATATATGATTGCTGTATTCATCTACTTTGGTTCCAAAAATGATGCTTGTGCCTAGTTTTTCATAAAAGAAATTATCAAAATATGGGAATAAAATGCTTCTATATGTTTTGTCAGTGTCTAGTTTCTTAGTTATTATTTTGGATCCCAATGTTTTGTTCAGCATATCCACCACCATCGAAGTGCAGTTTTTGTCAATAAATTTATAAGTGTAGTAACTTTCGCTTGACGATAAAACTGAAGTTAAATTATCAAATAATTTTTGTTTGTAAGGTAGCGGAATAATTAATTCTTGTTCAAAAACACTTCTTTGCTCGTAGGTGTATTGTCTCATAAAATCCGAATAGGTATTGGCAACAGCAAAATATTGCAAATCTCCTTTAGCAAATTTTGCCACAAAATTAGGTGTTGCAAAATCAAATGCACCATAATTATAAACGGCGTCTAAGTGGTTATCTAAATCGGTAATTCTAATAGCGGTATGTCCAAAAAGCGAATACGATTCATTGCCTGTATCGCAAGTAATAACGCTGGCGTGAGCATTTTTGGATAAAATAATGTTTTGTCCAAAATTGTTCAGCGTTCCAATTAAAAGGAGGAATAAAACTATTTTTTTTAATGAAGATAAATTCATTTTTGAGTGTAATTAGTTAATTTCTAAAAAGTCCCAAATCAACTTTTACTGAAAAAATATTCGAATATAAAGCCGCACTTTGATTTCCCAAATTCGTCAAAGCATAATCTATTTGGATGCCTTTGTATTTAAAACCCAAACCTATATTAGGCTGAAAGCCTACTTTTTTGGTATTATCAATTTGTTGAATATTTTGGAAATTTCCCACGCCAGCTCGCAAGAAAACCAAGTCAGTATAACCAAATTCAAAACCTAAAGCTGGATCAACACTCACAAAATCGGTCGAAAGTATATCGTTTGTTTTGGTAAACTGCATGTTAAGATTGGCCGCAGCCAAAATACTATAATCGTAACGAATAATAAATTTTTTAGACAAACCCAACTGTGCTTTTGGAGCGGTAATCTCAGTGCTCTCTGGCAATTCTTGATTTTGTCCCGGAATGGCATCGGCAATCTTTTTATATTCGGCTTCATCAATGTTCCAAACATTATAAGTGGTTGTAATGTCTCGAATCATCAATCCAAATTTCCAATCATTTCTCTCGAACTGCAATCCCGCATCAAACCCAAAACCCCAAGAACTAGCAAATTTTCCTATAATTCTTCGAATAACTTTAGCATTAATTCCATATTGAAAACCAGGAATTTGTAATTTTCGAGCATACGAAAAAGTAACACCATAATCGGCAGTCGAAAAAAGGCTGATGCGATTGTAATCAATATTACCTTGGCTGTCAATTAATTCCGTAGTATTTAAAATGTCATCGACACCAAAACGGATTAAGGAAATGCCATAAGCGCTTTCTTCATCAATTTTATTGGCGTAAGCGATATAGTCATATTTGGCAATATTGGCAAAATAATTGGCGTGCATTAAGGACAGTTGATGGTCTTCAAGATTTACCAGTCCTGCTGGATTCCAATAACCTGAATTGACATCGTTAGTGCTTGCTGTTACTGCATTTGCCATTCCTAAAGCGGCTGCATCTACACCAATATTCATAAACTCGTTCGAATATTTTCTGACGGTTTGTGCATACGAACTAGCGCAAAGCAAAAGGAGGAAAAAGAATAGATTTTTTTTAAACATAGATTAGTTTGCAGCCCAAAGGACGTTTAATTTTTTCCAAAAATATAATTTTTTACCGAGCTAATCTCTTTTTTAACAACCGTTTCACAGCTTAAATCTTTGTGACTTTAAATCTATTCTAAAAAACGCACTTCTCCTTGACTTATTATACTAAATTTGTGAACTTTGGAAAACTAATTTTTATGACAATGCAAATAAAAAAACACATCCCGAATTTCATCACCTTGCTCAATCTTTTTTGTGGCTGTATTGCTGTGGTTTTTGTTGCTAAAAGCGATTTTGAAATGGCTTTCATTTTTGTAAGTCTTGGTATTTTTCTGGATTTCTTTGATGGATTTTTTGCCCGGTTATTCAAGGTTGCAGGACCATTAGGTTTGCAGTTAGATTCGTTGGCCGATATGATTACTAGCGGTCTTGTTCCTGGTTTTGTGATGTTTACAATGATGGAAAATAGCTCCAATCCCAATCATTATTTTTCTTTTTTAGGATTTATTATCGCATTAGGTTCTTGTTATCGTTTGGCGAATTTTAATATTGATACGCGTCAAACCGATTCTTTTATTGGTTTGCCAACACCAGCAAATGCTTTGTTTATTCTGAGTTTACCATTGGTTTTACAATATTCCGATTCCTTGGTTATTTTAGATATTTTGACCAATCAATGGCTATTGTTAGTCATAACTTTATTTAGTGCTTTTATCCTAAATGCTGAGATTCCTTTGTTTTCTTTAAAAATAAAAGATTTTTCATTCCAAAAAAATGCACTTCAAATTCTCTTTTTGAGTTTGTGTATTTTATTGTTGATTTTCTTTCAATATTTAGCCATTCCATTGGTAATTGTAATGTATGTATTGTTATCGGTTATCAATAATAAATTTTTGAAAAAATAGGTTGCAGAATGAGGCGGAAAACCACTAGAAACAAACCTACAATTAGACGAAAAGCAAGAAAGAAAGTTTCTTTTTTCTCAGGAAAACGGTTGCAATATTCGATAATTGGTTTTTTTATTTTGGTGTTTATTGGATTTGGGTATCATTATCGAAACGGATTGCTGTATTATCTTGGTTTTAAATCTTATAAATTAAGATACGAACAAGCCGAAGCCAAACGTATTTCGGATATTCGAAATTATCAAGTTTTAGAAAAGCACAAAGGCAAAGCAATTGGAATAGATTTATCTGAATATCAAGGAATAATCGATTGGTCATTGGTCAAAACTATTGAAGGTGATTATCCCATTGAGTTTGTTTTTATTCGCGCTACAGCTGGAAATGATAGGGAAGATTTTCAATTTAATGATAATTGGAAAGCAGCGAGAATGCGAAAATTAATTCGTGGAGCCTATCATTATTATCGTCCAAACGAAAATTCATTAGAACAAGCCAAACTTTTTATTAAAACCGTTCATCTTCAAAAAGGCGATTTGCCACCCGTTTTAGACATTGAGAGATTGCCTAAAGACCAATCTTTAGATAGTTTGAAAATTGGTTTAAGACGATGGTTGAAAGCTGTTGAAGCGCATTATAAAGTGAAACCTATTATTTATACAGGAGAAAAATACTATGATGATTTCTTGAAAAAAGACTTCTCTGATTATCTTTTTTGGATTGCCAATTATAATTTTTATAGAGAAAAAATAGATGAAGATTGGCTTTTTTGGCAGTTTACTGAGAAAGCTTCGGTGTCAGGAATAAAGGGGAATGTAGATGTCAATATTTTTAACGGCGATGTTGAGCAATTGCGATTTATTACCATTGAATAATTAGTGTTTGCGACTAATCAATGTTGTTAAAAAAATAAAAAACAAGATAAAACCAATCATATAAAGAACCGATTTTGGATTGGCAAAATTAATTGTCCACCCCATCCATTCTATTTTTTTTGGAGGAAAAATGCGTTTATCTTCTTTGTTAAAATAAAAAATTCCACAAATCCAATTGTTTGGGTCTTTACGCCACCTTTCTGATGTTTCTCTGTCAGGATCTTTGTCTTTCCAATCCTTATTTTGGTTCATCCGTTTCAGTATTTTTTTTGGCTTTTTTTAGAAATTTAAACTTAGCCCACGGTTTAAACCATGGGATTTGTGTTTGATGTTCTTTTTCTTAAAAAGTTATTTTTTTCTTTCTCAATTCGAAATTTTGTCCTAAATAAACTCGTCGAACCATTTCATCTTCGACTAATTCTTCTGGTTTTCCTTCTTTCAAGATTCCGCCTTCAAACATAAGATAGGTTTTATCTGTAATCGCTAGTGTTTCCTGAACGTTGTGGTCGGTAATCAGGATTCCGATATTTTTATTTTTTAATTGCGCGACAATTCGTTGAATATCTTCTACAGCAACGGGGTCAACTCCTGCAAATGGTTCGTCGAGTAGAATAAATTTAGGGTCGGTTGCCAAACAACGTGCAATTTCAGTACGACGACGTTCGCCACCCGAAAGTAAATCACCGCGATTAGTGCGAATGTGTCCCAAGCCAAATTCTTCGATCAAACTTTCCATTTTTGCTTCTTGAGCTTCCTTCGAAAGTTTGGTCAGTTGCAAAACGCTCAAAATATTATCTTCTACGCTTAGTTTTCTAAAAACAGAAGCTTCTTGTGCCAAATACCCAATACCTTGTTGTGCTCGTTTGTACATTGGATAATCAGTGATGTCTAAATCGTCCAGAAAAATTTTGCCCATATTGGGTTTTACCAATCCAACAATCATATAAAATGAAGTTGTTTTTCCGGCACCATTTGGTCCCAGAAGTCCAACAATTTCGCCTTGATTTACTTCTACCGAAACGCCTTTTACTACGCTACGTCCTTTATATGTTTTAACTAAATTCTCGGCTCTTAACTTCATATTTTTAATGTGAAAATTTTATAATGTAACAATGTACCAATATTTTTTTTCAATTGATACATTTATATATCGTTTAATTATTTTCCAATTCTTCCCAAAATTCATAGGCTCTTCTCAAATGTGGAACAACAATTGTTCCGCCAACAAGTGTAGCAATTCCCATCGCTTCCATCATTTCTTCTTTTGAAATGCCTTCTTTATGGCAATTCTCTAAATGGTATTTTACACAATCGTCACATCTTAAAACGGTCGAAGCAACTAAGCCTAATAATTCTTTTGTTCTAACATCAAGAACTCCGGCAGCATAAGCATTGGTGTCGAGATTAAATATTCGTTTTACAATTTTATTATTGTCGGCTAATAATTTTTCGTTCATCTTCGAACGATAATCATTAAATTCTTTAACTAAGTTGCTCATTTTTTATTTTTCGTTTATAAACAATGGAAGATATTATTACACTTAATTCAAAAATTATCAGCATCGGAATGGCAACGATTGTTTGGCTAACAACATCTGGTGGAGTAACAATTGCTGCAACTATTAGCACAATTACAATAGCATATTTTCGATATTTCCGAAGAAATTCTGGAGTGACCAATCCTAGTTTTGTTAAGAAATAAATGATTATCGGTAATTCAAAAAATAATCCACCCGCTACAACCGATGTTTTAAACATTCCTATGTAGGATTCCAGAGTAAATTGATTTTTGACCATTGGACTTACAGAAAAAGTAGCTACAAAATTAACCGACATCGGAATAATAATATAGTATCCAAAAAGCACACCTGCAAAAAACAATAAAGAGGAAACAAATATAAAAAATTTGGCGTTTTTTCTTTCATTTGGATACAAAGCTGGACTGATAAAACTCCAAATTTGCCATAATATATAGGGAAATGCAAGTATAAAACCTGCTAAAAGACACATCCAAACAAACATATTTACTTGACCTTCCATTTCTGTATTTTGAATGATGAAAGGCAATTCAGTAATGCAAATACTTTCTCCAAAATTTAAGGAATGCGATAATTCACAAAAATATTGGTAAGTAAAAAACGTTATTCTTGTTGGACCAAATATAATGGTGTCAAATAAAAAATCACTAACAAAATACGTTAAAAATGCCATTATTACAATAGCTATTGTACTGCGAACTAACAACCATCTTAATTCTTCAAGATGGTCTAGAAAGGACATTTCCTTCATTTGTTTTTGTGCCATTATACTATTCCTTCTTTTAAGATATCGTGCAAATGAATAATTCCTTTGTATTGGTCTTGGTCTACAACAATTAATTGGGTAATCGAAAAATCTTCCAAAATATTTAGAGCCTCAACAACCATAGTGGATGATTGAATAATTTTTGGAGATTTAGTCATAATATCTTTTGCCGTCAAATGGGTGAAAGTATCGTTTTCGTTCAGCATTCTTCGAATATCACCATCAGTAATAACTCCAATCACTTTGTCATTTTCAACAACAGCTGTCGCTCCAAGTCTTTTTTCGGAAATTTCGAAAATTACTTTTTTTATTGGCGCATCAGCAGTTACCATCGGTTTCAAGGAATTTTCTAACAAATCCTTCACTTGAAGTAAAAGTTTTTTGCCCAAAGAACCTCCAGGATGGTATTTTGCAAAATCTTCTCGGCTGAAATTTCGCAAATTCATCAAACACATCGCAAGTGCATCTCCCATAACCAGTTGTGCCGTGGTGCTATTTGTAGGTGCCAGATTATGAGGACAGGATTCCGCATCAACAGTGGTGTTCAGAATAAAATTAGACTCTTTTGCCAAAAATGAATTGGTGTTTCCAGTCATTGCAATTAAAATATTGCCAAAACGTTTCAAAAGTGGAATCAGAATTTTTATTTCAGGACTGTTGCCACTTTTTGAAATACAAAGCACAATATCGTCAGGTTGAACCATTCCTAAATCACCATGAATCGCCTCGGAGGCGTGCAAAAAAAGCGATGGAGTCCCAGTAGAGTTAAAAGTTGCCACCATTTTTTGCGCAATAATGGCACTTTTTCCAATTCCAGTTACGATTAATCTTCCTTTAGATTGAAAGAGAATTTCAGTGGCATCGGCGAAGTTAAAGTCAATAAAATCAATTAGTTTTGCAATAGAAGCACTCTCCGATAGAATGGTCTTTTTAGCTAGAAGTAAAATATTTTCTTTTGTATTCAAAATAGAATTTTATAAAAATTTGTATGTATGAAAGAAAGTAGTATCTTTATGAAACGCAAATTTAGATAAAATACCATTAATAAAGAATGAATTCAAACGAAATTGATATCCACAAAGAATTAAAGAAGTATTTTGGCTTTAGCCAATTCAAAGGTTTACAGGAACAAGTTATAAAAAGTATTCTTAACAAAGAAAACACTTTTGTAATTATGCCTACAGGCGGTGGCAAATCGCTTTGTTATCAATTGCCTGCTTTAGTTCAAGAAGGAACGGCTATTGTTGTTTCTCCTTTAATTGCTTTAATGAAGAATCAAGTCGATGCCATTCGAAGCTTATCCTCTGAAAATGGTGTTGCTCACGTATTAAATTCTTCACTTACCAAAACGGAAATTGCCCAAGTCAAAAAAGATATTACTGCTGGTTTAACTAAACTTTTATATGTTGCTCCAGAATCTTTGACCAAAGAAGAATATGTGCAATTCTTGCAAACAGTTCCAATTTCATTCGTTGCTATTGATGAAGCACATTGCATCTCCGAATGGGGACACGATTTTAGACCCGAATATCGAAATCTAAAACACATTATCAAGCAATTAGGCGATGTCCCTATTATAGGCCTTACAGCTACAGCCACTCCAAAAGTCCAAGAAGATATCTTGAAAAACTTAGATATGGTTGATGCAACAACGTATAAAGCTTCGTTTAATAGACCTAATCTGTATTATGAAGTGCGTACTAAAACTAAAAATATCGAATCGGATATAATTCGTTTTATTAAGTTACACAAAGGAAAATCTGGAATTATTTATTGTCTAAGTCGCAAAAAAGTAGAGGCCATTGCTGAGGTTTTGCAAGTAAACGGAATTAGTGCGGTTCCCTATCACGCTGGTTTAGATGCTAAAACTCGAGCCAAACATCAGGATATGTTTTTAATGGAAGATGTAGATGTTGTTGTGGCAACAATCGCTTTCGGAATGGGAATTGACAAACCCGACGTGCGTTTTGTAATTCATCATGACATTCCAAAATCATTAGAAAGTTATTATCAAGAAACAGGTCGTGCGGGTCGTGATGGAGGCGAAGGTCATTGTATGGCTTATTACTCCTATAAAGATGTAGAAAAATTAGAGAAATTTTTATCCGGAAAACCTGTTGCCGAACAAGAGATTGGGTTTGCTTTATTGCAAGAAGTGGTCGCTTATGCAGAAACTTCGATGTCTAGAAGAAAATTCCTTCTGCATTACTTTGGTGAAGAATTTGATAATGAAACTGGAGAAGGTGGCGATATGGACGATAATGTTCGCAATCCAAAAGTGAAGGTCGAAGCCCAAAATGAAGTAGTGAAATTACTCGAAGTGGTTCGAGATACCAAGCATATTTATAAATCCAAAGAAGTTGTTTTCACACTCATAGGCCGCGTGAATGCTATCATAAAAGCGCATAGAACCGATGTACAATCCTTTTTTGGATCAGGTTCTACGCACGATGAGAAATATTGGATGGCTTTACTGCGTCAAGTATTGGTCGATGGATTATTATCCAAAGATATTGAAACCTACGGTGTTGTGAAAATAACAAAAAAAGGATTGGATTTTATCAAAAAACCAACATCCTTTATGATGTCCGAAGATCACGAATACAACGAATCGGAGGATGAAGCAATTATGACGGCAGCTAAAGGAACTGGAGTTGCTGATGAGGTTTTAATGGGAATGTTGCGCGATTTGCGTAAAAAAGTGGCTAAAAAACTAGGAGTTCCGCCTTTTGTTGTTTTCCAAGATCCTTCGCTAGAAGATATGGCGTTGAAATATCCCATTTCAATGGATGAATTGATAAATACTCACGGTGTTGGCGAAGGAAAAGCAAAAAAATACGGAAAGGAATTTATAGCATTAATCAGTCAATATGTTGATGATAATGACATTATTCGTCCTGAAGATTTGGTCGTAAAATCTACGGGTGCCAATTCTATAAATAAATTGTATATCATACAGAATGTGGATCGAAAATTACCCCTTAGCGATATCGCTTCTGCCAAAGGGTTGAAAATGGACGATTTGATTACCGAAATGGAACAAATTGTCAATTCAGGCACCAAATTAAATATTAAATATTGGATTGATGAAATGTTAGACGATGATCAACAAGAAGAAATTCACGACTATTTTATGGAATCCCATTCCGATAATATCGAAGAAGCACTCAAAGAATTTGATGGTGATTATGATATTGACGAGTTGCGTTTGATGCGAATAAAATTTATCAGCGAAGTAGCGAATTAGAAAAAGTGCTCAGTTTTTAGTTTTCAGTCGGCTTTGTTCAAAATTAAAAAGAATAGATTGGTGTTCATTGTTTTATCAGTCAATATGTTTAACTGACCACTAATGACCTGACCACTGATTACTAATAAACCTCTCCTCGATGCGGTTTTAAAGCATCACGAACTTGAATCATTGTTTCATCAGTAACCACCATGTAAGCAATCGCGTATATCTCGTTAATCACTTCAAAACCTGTGATGTTTGGCGATAATTTCTCTGCAATTATATATTCTTTCAAATGAATTTCATGGTGTTCAGCTGTTTTCGCCGAAGCTGGTCCGCGAAAATCCCATATTAATTTAATTTGTCTTGACATTTTTACTATTTTTTAGAGTGTAAATTTACGAAGTCTAATTTGAAAACAATCCAATTTGAAAATGCATCCGAGATTCAATCACTAAATTGACTTCAAAATACTATTTTTGCATTTGTTATTGTATTCAAATAACTTATCAATTACTACAATGCCACAAGAACTTCTCTTTCAAGTATCACCAGAAATAGCCACAAACGAATTGTTGCTCAAGCAACATGTTTCGAAATTAATTCAGATAGATTCAAAAGAAATCCAGTACATTTCCATTCTAAAACGTTCGATTGATGCCCGTCAAAAAGCGGTGAAATTCAATTTGAAAGTGACTATTTATTTGGTCGGCGAACCAATTCAAGAAGCTAAAATCGAATTGCCAGAATACAAAAATGTTCAAAAGGCACAAGAAGTAATCGTTGTTGGTGCGGGGCCTGCGGGATTATTTGCCGCTTTGCAATTGATAGAATTGGGACTAAAACCGATACTAATTGAGCGTGGAAAAGATGTTCGAGGAAGAAGACGAGATTTAAAAGCCATCAACAAAGAACATATTGTAGACGAAGATTCCAATTATTGTTTTGGCGAAGGTGGAGCAGGAACCTATTCCGACGGAAAATTATATACTCGTTCCAAAAAACGTGGCGATGTCACCCGAATTTTGGAATTGTTCGTGGCTTACGGCGCTTCGCCTGATATTTTGGTCGATGCTCATCCGCATATTGGAACCAATAAATTGCCGCAAATTATTCAGGATATGCGGGGAAAAATTATCGAAATGGGAGGAATAGTCCTTTTCGAAACCCGATTGACCGATATTCTTATCAAAAATAATGAAGTACAAGGAATCGTGACTAAAAACGGTGAAACAATTCTGGCTAATAAAATAATTCTTGCCACAGGGCATTCTGCTCGTGATATTTTTGAATTATTAGATAGAAAGCAAATTTTTATCGAAGCCAAAGCATTTGCCTTAGGCGTTCGAGCCGAACATCCGCAATCCTTGATTGATAGTATTCAATACAGTTGTGATTATCGCGGCGAACATTTGCCACCATCGCCATATTCCATCGTGAAGCAAGTAGGAGGAAGGGGAATGTATTCTTTTTGTATGTGTCCCGGTGGCGTGATTGCGCCTTGTGCCACAAGTCCTGGCGAAGTGGTTACTAACGGTTGGTCACCTTCTAAAAGAGATCAAGCTACCGCCAATTCTGGAATTGTAGTCGAATTGAAACTCGAAGATTTCAAGCCTTTTGCCAAGTTTGGTGCTTTGGCTGGAATGGAATTCCAAAAAAGTATCGAGCAAAAAGCATGGCATTTAGCGGGAAGCACTCAAAAAGTTCCTGCTCAAAAAATGGTCGATTTTACACAAAGTAAAGTTTCTACCAATATCCCAAAAACGTCCTATGTTCCCGGAACCACTTCGGTTGAAATGGGAGAAGTTTTCCCAGGATTTCTAACTCAAATTTTAAGAGAAGGTTTTACAGAATTCGGAAAATCGATGCGTGGTTTTTTGACTAATGAAGCCATTCTTCACGCTCCAGAATCTCGAACTTCATCGCCAGTGCGTATTCCCAGAGATTCTGAAACTTTAGAGCATCTTCAAATAAAAGGCTTGTATCCTTGTGGCGAAGGGGCTGGTTATGCTGGCGGGATTATCTCGGCTGCAATTGATGGCGAGAAATGTGCCTTGAAGATTGGGGAGGTTTTGAAGGGGTAGTTTTTTTCTTCTTTTGTGAAAAATAAGTTTCAGAATGAATTATGATATTTAAAACTAGCGGTGTATATTTACACCACTAAATGATTATAATTATGTCAAGACAAAGTATCACTTTAGCCAAACAAAATGATGAATGGTTAAAAAATCAGGTAGCAGAGCAAGAATTTACAAGCAAAAGCGAAGCGATTAACTATCTTATAAAAAAAGCTCGTTCACAAGATGAGTACTATGAATTTGTTCGCAACAAAATTGAAAATGCAGAAAAAAGTGGTTACAGTACTTTGACAAAAGAAGAACTTTTAGCAAAGATTAAAAGTAAGTATTCCAATTTATAATTATATTTTGACAAGAGATGTCGAAGATGATTTAGATCGAATACACGAATATGGTGTTGGTAGATTTGGAATGCTTCAAGCAGATAAGTATTAGGAACAGTTTTTTGAATGTTTTGATAAGATTGCCTCAAATCCATTTATGTTTCCAAATTCAGAACATTTGAATAAAGGCTATCGTTATTGTGTTTGTGGTGTTGAAACTATATTTTATAAAATCATAAGTGATGATATAGTAGAAATTATTACAATTGTCTCAAGACAAAAATATTAAGAAGTTCATTGATACAAGATTTCCTATGTCTTAAACATCCAATTCACAACTTAAAGTTATAGCGTCCGCCCAGCAGGGACGTAATAATTTTAAGTTGTGAATTGCTTTCAAAATTGTATTTTAGCTTATAATTCCCAACATTACCACTAACGTTATGGTGCTTTTAACAGTTGTGAATTGCTTTCAAAATTGTATTTTAGCTTATAATTCCCAACTATTCATACATTTGTAGTACTTCGACAATAGTTGTGAATTGCTTTCAAAATTGTATTTTAGCTTATAATTCCCAACTTATACTCTTGATTGAATAATGTTAAATTAGTTGTGAATTGCTTTCAAAATTGTATTTTAGCTTATAATTCCCAACCCATTTCTAAAATGGTTAATCGCTCCGTTGTTGTGAATTGCTTTCAAAATTGTATTTTAGCTTATAATTCCCAACTCAATCCCTAATTTAGGAAGTGGATGTTAGTTGTGAATTGCTTTCAAAATTGTATTTTAGCTTATAATTCCCAACGAATGGAAATAAAGGAATTGTCCATCAAGTGTTGTGAATTGCTTTCAAAATTGTATTTTAGCTTATAATTCCCAACTGACGGTCAGGATGATTATAATGTAATATTGTTGTGAATTGCTTTCAAAATTGTATTTTAGCTTATAATTCCCAACTCAAATCAGTCAATCCTTTTTCAAGAACTTGTTGTGAATTGCTTTCAAAATTGTATTTTAGCTTATAATTCCCAACTAAAAAATTATATATCTTCGCTTAGAATTAGTTGTGAATTGCTTTCAAAATTGTATTTTAGCTTATAATTCCCAACCTACTATTGAAATTGTCTACTAATGGACTCGTTGTGAATTGCTTTCAAAATTGTATTTTAGCTTATAATTCCCAACCACCACTGTTACTACTGTTACTACTTTGAGTTGTGAATTGCTTTCAAAATTGTATTTTAGCTTATAATTCCCAACTACAAATCCTGTATTCCAAAGATAGTTAAGGTTGTGAATTGCTTTCAAAATTGTATTTTAGCTTATAATTCCCAACATCTCAATTAAAATACACGGCTAAAGATTGGTTGTGAATTGCTTTCAAAATTGTATTTTAGCTTATAATTCCCAACTTTGTTTTCTTCAGAAACGACTCTGTCGTCGTTGTGAATTGCTTTCAAAATTGTATTTTAGCTTATAATTCCCAACATTGAGTTTGCACAACACAAACTAGAATTAGTTGTGAATTGCTTTCAAAATTGTATTTTAGCTTATAATTCCCAACTTTAAAATCAATATTAGGTTTAACTTTATAGTTGTGAATTGCTTTCAAAATTGTATTTTAGCTTATAATTCCCAACGAACTAGAGAAATGTTTCGAGCTGGAGTAGTTGTGAATTGCTTTCAAAATTGTATTTTAGCTTATAATTCCCAACACGAGAATATGAAACAAAACAGGTTTTTGTGTTGTGAATTGCTTTCAAAATTGTATTTTAGCTTATAATTCCCAACATAATTTGAAATTTGATGAAACAAATAATAGTTGTGAATTGCTTTCAAAATTGTATTTTAGCTTATAATTCCCAACTCTAAATATTTATCAATTGAACTTAAAATAGTTGTGAATTGCTTTCAAAATTGTATTTTAGCTTATAATTCCCAACTCGTTGCTTTCAATCATATACAAAGCTATTGTTGTGAATTGCTTTCAAAATTGTATTTTAGCTTATAATTCCCAACATGTTTAGAAAACCATCACGATCGTGCTCTGTTGTGAATTGCTTTCAAAATTGTATTTTAGCTTATAATTCCCAACAGTAATCAAAGCTAATGAGTTAAGACCTTGTTGTGAATTGCTTTCAAAATTGTATTTTAGCTTATAATTCCCAACATACCGCGATTCAATCGTTTGATATGTTGAGAGTTATAAGTTTATTTTGAAAACGAAAATAAGCAGTGTTTCTTTATTGTATTGCAGTGAGTTAGTCTTTTTTCTAATCCTGTTTCTTTAAAACAACTCTAGTTGCTGAGAAGGTTTGTCGGTTTCTACGAGTTTTTTACCATAAAAAAGTTCCATCATCCCAAATTGTTTATCGGTTATCTGCATTACGCCAATTTTTCCGTGTTCGGGGAGATTGTTCTTTATTCTTTTCGTGTGGACTTCGGCATTTTCTCTACTGGCACAAAAACGCATATAGATCGAAAATTGGAACATAGAAAAACCATCGTCCAATAATTTCTTGCGAAAGGTACTGGCAATTTTACGCTCTTTGCGTGTTTCGGTAGGCAGATCAAAAAATACTAATATCCACAAACTTCTATATTGATTTAAGCGGGTGTAATGTTCGTCATACATAAACAGGGTATAAAATTTTCCTTGCTGTTCCTTCAAAACATTCGTGTAAGGAATGTGTTGTTCTACTCATTGCGACCATCAACGGACTGCTTTTTCCATCTATAAATACATCTACAGTAGCTATGCTTAACAATTGTTTTTTGATTTCGATAGTCAGTTCGTCATAAGAATCTTCAGTCTCCATAATGTGGGACACAATCAAATCGACATACGGACGATAGGGTTCCATAATATCATCGGCCAGACAATAGGCATTGTATTTGTTGCGATGAAAAATACCTAAAGTGGGTAACATTCCTGAACTGACAATGGCTCTAGCTGTAATTGCTCGGAGGATGGCATAGCCATAATTCAATAAATTATTGGGCGGCATTCCTTTTTGTCCTCGGGTGAAATTTTCGATTGTGATGAGGTTTTGCCAATAAAAAACCGCTGCTCTTGATTCGTGATTGAGTGCATCGCCTGAGGCAACTTCTTTTGCCCAAAGTTCCATTTTACGGCAGGGAATTCCTTTTTCTTTGAGTAGTCCTGCTTGATTCATAATTTTGGAGCTAATAGTTTGTTGCCACAAATTCTTTTTGAGCGGAACAGACGCATTAATTTGATTTTTAAACCGTTCCGTTTGTTCGGTATGTCCACTCAAAGGCATCAACAAACCAATAGGCAAATGCTGTTGGTCGCAATTGATTAAGGCTACATTATTATTAGTCAGTTTTTCCAGCAAACCATTGGTAATAGTGATTTGTTGGTTTTCTAAAACAATAACACCAATATCTTCAATAGCCACAATTTTTGTTTCTTGTTCCTTGCCGGGGTATGAGATTACGATTTGCTCGTTTTTGGTGCTCAAATAGGCTGGATTGCCGAAGAAAAGGGTGCGTTTTATCATTTTTTTTAGATTTAAAAATGCTTTGTGAAATATTTTGGCTAAAGCCAATTTGAATTATTTTATAGTGTTGAATGGGCTAAAGCCCAATCCTATTGATGTTGGAATCCTATTTTTGAGAAAATATTGAATTCAAAATTCTGAATTGTATTGAGTTTTTGAATTGCCTCCAGCTTTAGCTGGAGGGATAAAAATGTTAATAATGCAATTGGCTTTAGCCAAAAAACTATTCCTTCTTGAATTTATATTTAGCCATAAATTCATCATATTCTTCTTGAAAAGATTGCTTTTTGTGATGTTCTTCTTGATTTTTAATGTAATTCCTAACTTTATCCAACATCGATTCTGAAACCGAAACTGCAAAATATTCATCCTGCCATTCAAATTTATCTAAACACAATTTGTTTTGATTAATCCAAAACGAGGATTCGCCTTTAATGAGTTGCATTACTTTTTGTATTGTTTGATCGGCTCCCAAAGAAACCAAACAATGACAATGGTCTGTATGTCCATTAACAAAATCAACAAAAACGCCTTTTTTGACGCCATTTTCTTTGATATGATGCCAGACTTTTTGTCTTAATTCTTTACTGTCTAAAAAAGGGAATCTGTTTTTTGTACTCCAAACAAAATGAATGTAGGTTTTGATGTATGGCATAAATTTTAATTTTAAATGAAAGGATTTGGCTAAAGCCAATTGTGTTAATTATAAATTTTGTTGAATGGGCTAAAGCCCAATCCTATTGATTTTGGAATGTTTATTGTTTCTTCAAATCTGCAAAAATCTAATATTGTTGCTTTTTAAAATTGTTTTCATATTTTCTAATGCTTCCAGCTTTGAATTCTTCCAGTTTTGAATTGCCTCCAGATTTATCTGGAGGGATAAAATTATGATTGTGTTATTGGCTTTAGCCGAAATATGTTTCGGCTAAAGCCTTTGTGTTGCTATTCTATTTTTTCGATTGGGTTAAAACCCAATCCTATTGATTTTTGAAATCATTATTTATCATCGGATAATTTTTTTAATTTCTCCAAGTCTATCAACTTCTAGTTTCCAACAAACAGATTTAATTTGAATTCCATTTAAAGAGTTTTGATTTTTTGATTGAGGACTTCCTAATCCATATTCATTTTGTATAGGATAACTTAAACCGATTTTTTCTTGATCTTTTTTTGTTATACTTAATATTAAACTTGAAGAGCTTGAGGGTATGAAATTGCAAGTTGTATCACTGCTATCGGTAAATTTATATATCCTTTGAGTTTGCTCTTTTGTGAATTTTTGAACATTTACATTATTAGGATTCTCAATTTCTTCAATTGTAGGTACAAACACTAAATCATTGGGATTTAGATAAAATATTAGAGAAGATAATTCTTTTGTTTTTTCATCTATATAAATTTTTGGAACAGAACACTCATTTGGTTTTAGTTTTTCAAAAGCACCTAATTTTTGACTTTCAATGACTTCATTTAAAGGAATAGTTTTATAATTCCTTTTACCATTGTTGTCTTTATAAATTGCAAAGAACAGGTTAGTTCCTGATGCAGTTTCTACAAATTTATTCTTTTTGTTTCCTGTATTACCAAGAAAGAACCTTCCGCTTTCCTCAAAAACTCGAACCTTTTTAATAGGCAGATGTCTTTTGCCGTTATTCAATGCAGTGATATTTTTATTTAATTCATCTAAACCATTTTCAGAAAAAGCAATTTCGTGAGCTGGAATTTTTCTACCATTTTCATCAAAAGCATTTTGGAAGGTTTCTTGTTTAAGATGCTTTAATAGAATTTTTTGAATTCCAGTATCGGTTATTTTTTCTATTCTTTTTTTATCAAAAGTGATGTCAAGAGTTTTTCTTGTTGCTGTAGCATTTATGGTTTCATAAATCTGAACTTTGTCAATAGCTTTTCCATCAATCATTACAGGAAAAGCTTTGAGATGTTTTTTTAAACCGGCATCATTGTTTGGATATTGCTTGATTTTTGCTGCCAGTTGTTTTTTAACTTCTTTATCAACAATCAATTCTATTTGCTCGATTGCATTTGCAATGGTAATATGACTTTGTTTAATTCGCTTAAAAAATACTTTTCCACTTACAGTTTCAGCGTGCATTGGTTTTCTAATCGCCCAATTGTCTCCTTTTGTTTGTTTGGTTGTAACTTTTTTCATTGCACCATCTTCTTCCTTCCAAACCTGATATTTGTTTACCGTTTTATTAATAACTCTGGTGTTTTGTTTGAAGCTAATGATAGTTTGATTCAATTCGTTTTCGCTGTTTTTTGTGAAATTATCCCAAGGTTTGTGAAATTCCCATTTGTAATTTCCATTTGCATCGGTTTTGGTTTTAAAACAAAGTTTGTTTCTTAATTCGTGTTTGATAGTTTTATCATCGTCGTCTTTGGCATTTAGGTTATTCAAATAATTGATGTGTGTTCTATTTACACACGCAATTACCAAAGCATCAAGAGCGTGATGGCGATGGTCAATTCTTTTTTTAGAAAACCCTTTTGCAATGGCATCAGGAACTGTAGTCTGAAAAACTTGCTTCCCAGTGTTTCCAAATTCGTCTTTTTTGAATTCTAATTTTCCAAAATCGCTAGAATTTGTGATTGCATTTAATCGTTCAAAGCGAGGTGTGACTATTTTATTCCAAACATCATTCAGTCCCCAGTCTTGTTTCATTTTTGAAGTTATTGAACCATTCAATGTAACAATATGTTTGGAAGTTACTTCTTGTTCATCATCTTCTCTAACAATTTTGCTCAAAAGATTTTTTACAATTTTACTAATGTATTTAGTATCGTTTAATTGTCTTTCGATAAATTTTTCTGGAATGTCTTCACTCAACAATCGTTTTTGCTTGCTTTTGTTTTTATTGTAATAACTAGTTATATGTTGGTTATAAGCTTCTTTAGTGAAAATTTTCACCGTTTTTCCACCAGTTAATGTTACAATTCGATCTTCATTTTTTAGAATAAATTCTAATGCAGTCATATTACTTTTAAGCTCATTGACTTCCGATTCACAAATAACTTTGTTTGACAATGAATCATCAAATAATCTTGATTGCGGTATAATGTGTTCGATTTGATATTTTGTTGTAAATAAATCAGACAGCATAATTGGTTGGCCTGTATATGGCGAAAGGTAACCTTGTTCTAACCAAAGTTTGTATTTGATAATTTCAGAAGTTGTTGGCTTTGCATTTTTTCTGATTTTATCTACTTCTTCTAATTTTTCTTTTCTATTTTCATTATTATAAATACCTTCTTCATAAATTTTCAATATCTCTTGTTGGCTTGGAGAATAAGGTCGAATGTCATTTATTCCATCATTTTTCAATTCGGTCAAAATGGCTTTGATGCGTAAATTTGTGTTTTCATTCTGGTTGATAGTTTCTGTTATTCTTTTTCTATCATTAGCATTGTTTTTCATTTCTCTACCCAATTCAATATGAATTTCGTTAAAGAAATTTTCTTTTCCTTCGCCATACTGTTGCCAAATATCTTTTACAACCCTTAAGGTTTCTGTAATAACTTGCTCAACAATCGGGTTTCTGAGTGAATGTTGTTTAAAATCATATTTCAAAAAATGCTCAATATCTGCGGGAGTTTTCCATTTTGATACATCACTAGCTTCGCTATGTCTGTCATAAACAATATAAGATGCTAGCCACAATGGCAATCCTTTAAAATCTGAAAGAATATTTAAATGGAATGCTTTTTCTCGAACCCTATTTTTAATATTTTCATCAAATTCTCCTGTTTGTATTTTGTCTATTCTATCCAAGGTTTTGGCATCAATATCATTTTCACACCAATTACTTCCAAAACGCATTAGCGGCAATAATTTCTTTATTGCTTTTTCAGAATAAGATCCATAATCTTTTTTGTAGGGCTTTAGTTTTGAAAAATTCACTATAAATTCATCGGGTAAACTATGTCGTTTAGCAAAGGTTGTAATTGCTTTTGTGATTTCCGTTTTATCAGTAACCGAATATAAAATATGCCATAAATCTTGGGTGTTTTTTGGATCAAAAAAAGATTGATCTACATCGATTTTTGCAATGGCATTCAAAAACTGATTTCTGGTTTCATTACAAGGATAGATTTTGTCTTCTACAAAATTCCATCTGTATTTATCTTCTTTTAATTTGAATTTTGGGTAAGCCAAAAATTGTTTTTGACTTACTTCCGCTTTGTCATTTAACCAATTAAATAATTCTACTACATCCTCTTCTGTTTTTAAATATTCATTGCTTACATCAACATCATTAGAAATATCTTTTCTAAAAATTTTAAGATTTTTTACAAATTGCAACAATCTAAATTCTTGAAAAATCGGATTTGATTTAGCAATACATTTTAAAGGTTTTACAATTTGGATTCCATTACCATCTTTTACTAAAACTCCTTTTTTATCTTTTATAGGTCTAAATTCTAGGCTACAATCACTAATCAAGGACGTTTTGCTTTTGAGCGGACGCTGATATAAAATTATATCATCCACAAATAAATAGTCAAAACCTCTATCTTTAATGCTAGTTTTATGAGAATCATTATGTTTGTACAATTCATCAATACATTTTTTATAAAGATTTCTGTCTTTTAAAATAGCCGAATGAAATTCAATTTGAGTTTCAAGTATCTGTTTTAGTTCGCTTTTGTAATAATGTCTTTCAATAGTTCGTACTAATTCGCCTTTTATTTTTTGATTTGGATTCTTTAAAAGTTCATCATAGATATATGAACCCACCGATTTTCCACTTTGGTTAATAGTTTGTTCAGTTCGTATTTTTTCCAATCCCCAATCGTCTTCTTTTGGCGATCTAAAACTTCTTTTTTCTTCGTTGTCTTTATTGAGTTTTATTGTTCCGTCATCATTTAACTCGGTAGTCACGATAAAATCCTTTTGTTTACCAACCCAATCAAATAATGCTATTTTGCTTTCGCGCTTATATATCCAGCCGTTTTCGAGAATTAAATTATACCAAATGCCTGACTTTCCTTTTTCTCTTTCAATTACGTTAACAACAGTAAGTTTATGAAACTCCTCTAGTTTGTTTTTATTCTCTTCTTTTTCCTCGCCACGCAATTGATAATAACCACGTTTTTGATTAAAATTTAATAGTATCCAAGCCAATTCTTCTTTTGATATTTTTTGAGTTAATGCTTTTTTTCTCAAATAATAAATTGTCCAATCATAAGGAACTTGTTTTAAATCAGGATTTGTTAATTTGAACTCAGCGAGCATTTCTTGATGACTTTCTATAAATAAAAATTGATTCTTATCATATTCATTTTTATAAAAAGACAATTTTTCTTCTCTTTCGGGTTTAAATTGGCCGAACTTCGTGTCAAAATCGATGGCATCGGAATAATGTTTAGGTAGAAAACCAAGGATATTAAGGACTCGGTGCATTCGTTCTCTTCTCAATAGAAAACGTTGGACTAATCTTCTAGTCCCTCTGTATTTTGTTCTTTCAGCTGTTTGTGTAGTAATAGGTGCTCCACTTTCAAATTTACCCATAGCGTCTTGCGCCATTGGTATTATTCTACTTCCTAACCCTTCAATATTGCCCAATTTATTATCGAAGTCATTGTTTGTCAATGCCCAACCAATACTATTTGTCCCCAAATCTAATCCTAATATTTTCTTCATTTTTATATGTTTTTTCAATGATTTTTCTTGTTATATGAAATAATCTCTAAATTTAATGAAAAGAAAATTAACTACTTTACGGTTTTCCTCATTTGAAAATTAAAAGTTTTGTCGTATCATTGTACTACAATTTTGAAGCAATTCACAATAAGGATTATTCCGTTGTGAAAACATTCAAAGCGGCCTCACAAGGGTCGCTTTTTTTATGAGTTTTTTTATGTGAATTGCTTCCAGCTTTAGCTGGAGGGAAAAAATAGAATTTTTGTGTTGGCTTTAGCCAAAAAAAGGACTGATTTCGGCTAAAGCCTTTTTTATATTCATCTTTTTTACTACAGCTAAAGCTGGAGGCAATTGAAAATAGCACCTATTTTGAAAATAGCACTTTTTTTATTTCAAAAAGAGCCTGTTAAATAAAATCCTAAATTCCAATTCTTAAATCTTAAATAAATTATCTTTGCGCTCCCGAACGGTCGGGAGAAAAATGTCCTTATGAAATTTGATTTATTACAAAAAGATCCACATACGAAAGCCAGAGCAGGAACAATAACTACTGATCATGGTGTGATTGAAACTCCAATTTTTATGCCTGTGGGAACGGTTGCCTCCGTTAAAGGAGTGCACCAACGTGAATTGAAAGACGATATTAATCCTGATATTATACTTGGAAACACCTATCATTTATACCTGCGTCCACAAACTGCGATTCTTGAAAAAGCAGGTGGTTTGCATAAATTTATGAATTGGGATCGTAATATTTTGACGGATTCTGGTGGCTATCAAGTGTATTCGCTTTCGGCTAATAGAAAAATTAAGGAAGAAGGTGTAAAATTCAAATCGCACATTGATGGTTCGTATCACGTTTTTACACCCGAAAATGTGATGGAAATTCAGCGTACTATTGGAGCCGATATTATTATGGCTTTCGACGAATGCACACCTTATCCGTGCGATTATCGGTATGCACAACGTTCGATGCATATGACGCACCGTTGGTTAGACAGATGTATTAATCATTTAGAAAAAGTACCCACAAAATATGGATATGACCAAACTTTTTTTCCGATTGTTCAAGGAAGCACTTATAAAGATTTACGCCAACAATCGGCTGAATATATTGCCAATTCAGGACAACAAGGAAACGCCATTGGCGGACTTTCGGTAGGGGAACCAGCCGAAGAAATGTATGCTATGACCGAAGTGGTTTGTGAAATTCTACCTGAAGACAAACCGCGTTATTTGATGGGTGTGGGAACTCCTATTAATATTTTAGAAAATATTGCACTCGGAATAGATATGTTTGATTGCGTGATGCCAACCAGAAACGCTCGAAATGGAATGTTGTTTACTGCAAATGGAACCATCAACATCAAGAATAAAAAATGGGAAGACGATTTTTCGCCAGTGGATGAAATGGGCCATACTTTTGTAGATACCGAATATTCCAAAGCCTATTTGCGTCACCTGTTTGCTGCCAATGAATATCTAGGAAAACAAATCGCAACGATTCACAATCTTGGATTTTACATGTGGTTGGTTCGTGAAGCTAGAAAACATATCTTAGCAGGAGATTTTAGAACTTGGAAAGAAATGATGGTGCGAAATATGAGCCAGAGACTTTAAAAAAAGGTTAATTGTTTAATCGGTTATTTGTTTAATCGACTAAACAGTTAAACATTTAACCAATTAAACATATATGCTAACGATTATAGACAAATACATCCTAAAGAAATACTTAACCACTTTTGCGGTGATGTTGAGTTTGTTTGTGCCTATTGGAATTGTTATCGATGTGTCGGAAAAGATTAATAAAATGATAGGGAACAACGTTCCGATTTCGGCAATTTTGCAGTATTATTTAAATTTTACGATCTATTTTGCTAATTTATTGTTTCCGATATTTTTGTTTTTGTCGGTGATCTGGTTTACCTCAAAATTAGCTAGTGATACTGAAATTATCGCTATTTTGAGCTCTGGGATTTCCTTTACCAGATTTTTAAGGCCGTTTTTAATGGGTGCATCAATCATCTCGATTATTGTTTTGTTGATGGGCTTTTTTATTGTTCCAAAAGCCAACGAAGGTTTTAACAACTTCAGGTACAACAACCTTGTGAGCGGTGGAAGAGAAATTATGATTGGAAAAAATACGGATGTATTTAGACAATTGAGTAACGATGAATATATTTATGTTAACAGTTTTGATGCGACATCAAAAACAGCTTATAATTTCACGTATGAAAAGTTTACAAAAGACAAGTTAGCATACAAAATTTCGGCATCAAGGATACAATGGAATCCTAAAACCAAAAATTATACGATGTATGATTATGTCAAAAGAACGGTTGGTGGATTAGATGATAAAATTGAGAAAGCCGAGAAAAAAGATGCTAAGTTTACTTTTGATTTAGAAGATATCACTCCGGTCGTTTACATTGCCGAAACCTTGAGTCTCGGGGAATTAAATCGATTTATAGAGAAAGAAAAAAAGCGTGGTTCTTCTAATATCAATGTGTATTTAGTGGTTTTATATAAAAAATTCAGTATTCCTGCTTCGGCATTTATTCTGACCATTATAGCTGTTGCGGTGTCGTCCATGAAGCGAAGAGGCGGAATGGGATTGAGCTTAGCCATTGGAATTGCATTGGCATTTGCCTTTGTATTTTTTGATAAAATATTCGGAACCTTGGCCGAAAAATCTACTTTTCCACCCTTATTGGCTGTTTGGATTCCGAATATAGTTTTTGGAATTTTGGCTATTTTCTTATTACGAAATGCAAAGAGATAATTTAAAAAGCTATTTGAATCTTCATTTCATTGTATTTATTTGGGGATTCACGGCAGTATTGGGAGCCTTAATAACCATTCATGCCGACACATTGGTGTGGTATAGAATGCTTTTAGCTTCTGTTTTTTTATTCCTATTTATTCTCTTCAAAAAGGAATCTTTTAAAATTCCAATCAAAGAGTTACTGAAACTACTATTTGTTGGATTATTAATCGCCGTCCATTGGATCTTCTTCTTTGAGGCAATTCATGTTTCCAATGTTTCGATTACTTTGGCGGTTTTTTCTTTGGGTGCATTTTTGGCTTCTATTTTAGAACCTATTTTTTATGGTCGAAAAGTACTTTGGTACGAAGTGTTTTTTGGACTCATCATAATTTTGGCACTTGTACTGATTTTGCAAGTCGAAATCCATTATTTTAAAGGAATTATGTATGCGTTGGTTTCCATAATTATTGGGGTATTATTTACGTTGATGAACGGAAAATTAATCGAAAAGCACGAACCATCAGTTATTACATTCTATGAATTTCTTGCGGGTGTTTTCTTTATATCCATTTATTTTTTATGGACCAATAAATTTAAAACCGATTTCTTTGTCTTGAGTTCAAATGATTGGATTTATCTTTTCATTTTATCTTCAATTTGCACTGCTTATGCCTTTACAGCTTCGGTCAAAGTGATGCGAGTACTTTCGCCTTATACGGTGATGCTCACCACCAGTCTAGAGCCGGTTTATGGCATTGTTTTGGCTTATTTTATCATTGGAGGAAAGGAAAAAATGAGTTTCGAGTTTTACATTGGAGCTATTTTAATTATTATAACGGTAATCCTAAACGGCGTTGTAAAACACTATCTTTCAAAGAAAGAGTAATTTTGTATTAGAATTAGGACTATCAATTTATTTGTATTTAGCTTCTAAATATACGTTTTTGACAATTTTAAATTTTATATTTGCATTTCAAATCAAAACGATAACTAAGATAACCTATGGAATATTTAGATTTTGAACTTCCAATAAAAGAGCTTGAAGATCAGTTAGATAAATGTCTAATTATTGGGCAAGAATCTTCGGTTGATGTATCCAATACCTGCAAACAAATCAGCAAAAAACTAGAAGATACCAAAAGGAAAATTTATAAAAACTTAACTGCTTGGCAACGAGTACAGTTATCAAGACACCCAAATAGACCTTACACTTTAGATCATATCAGAGCGCTGTGCGGCGAAACTTTTCTAGAACTTCACGGTGATAGAGGATTCAAGGATGACAAAGCAATGATTGGCGGCTTAGGTAAAATTGGTGGACAATCTTTTATGATTGTTGGTCAACAAAAAGGATTCAATACAAAAACGCGTCAGTTTCGAAACTTCGGAATGCCAAATCCAGAAGGCTACCGGAAAGCATTGCGATTGATGAAAATGGCAGAGAAATTTGGAATTCCAGTTGTAACTCTGATTGATACTCCGGGAGCTTTTCCAGGAATTGAAGCCGAAGAACGCGGACAAGGTGAAGCTATTGCTAGAAATATTTTCGAAATGGTTCGCTTGAAAGTGCCAATTATTTGTGTTATTGTTGGAGAAGGCGCATCAGGTGGAGCATTAGGAATTGGTGTTGGAGATCGAGTGTATATGATGGAAAATACTTGGTATTCAGTTATTTCTCCTGAGTCTTGTTCTTCTATTTTGTGGAAAAGTTGGGATTATAAAGAACAAGCAGCCGAAGCCTTGAAATTGACGTCTGCCGATATGAAAAAACAAAAATTAGTTGATGATATTATTCCGGAACCATTAGGAGGAGCGCACTTTGACCGCGATACAGCATTTAAAACTGTGGAGCAATATATTATGAAAGGATTCAATGAATTGAAAGACTTATCAACAGAAGAATTAGTTGCCCAAAGGATGGATAAATACTGTAAAATGGGTGATTTCAAGGAATAAAAACTTACAAAATTATTTGAAATCCGAAGCCTTATCGTTTCGGATTTTTTTATGCTTATTAACAAAAAAAGATTGGTTATTAACAATTGCTTCTCATAAGTCAATTGCCATTTTTTTTAATTTTTGCTTACTTTCGTTCTATGGAAAATGTTAAAAATATAAACCCAATTCGGATTGATAAAACAACAATAATCAACCTCGAGAAAGGAAAATTACCACCCCAAGTTATCGACTTAGAAGAGGCTGTACTTGGTGCAATGATGATTGATAAAAAAGGAGTAGATGAGGTAATAGATATTTTGCAACCCGATGCTTTTTATAAGGAAGGGCACAAACATATTTTTGAGGCTATCGTTCAGTTGTTTACAGATACGCAACCCATTGACTTATTAACAGTTTCGGCTCAGTTGCGTAAAAATGCAAAATTAGACTTAGCTGGAGGCGATTTATATTTGATTCAGCTTACTCAGAAAATATCCTCTTCGGCACACATTGAATTTCACTCGCGAATTATTCTTCAAAAGTTTATTCAAAGGAGTTTAATACGCATTTCTTCGGATATAATTGAAGAATCCTATGACGAAACTACGGATGTTTTTGATTTATTAGACAAAGCCGAATCGAAATTGTATGAAGTAACGCAAGGAAATATCAAACGAAGTTCCGAAACGGCTCAAAGTTTGGTTTTGCAAGCCAAAAAAAGAATTGAAGAAATTGCAAACCAAAAAGGGTTAAGCGGTGTTGAAACGGGTTTTACCAAATTAGACGCCATTACTTCAGGTTGGCAAAATAGCGATTTGATTATTATAGCGGCTCGTCCCGGAATGGGAAAAACGGCTTTTGTACTTTCAATGGCTCGAAATATAGCTATTGATTATGGTCATCCGGTAGCATTGTTTTCATTAGAGATGTCATCGGTTCAGTTGATTACTAGGCTGATTTCTTCGGAAACAGGATTGTCATCTGAGAAATTAAGAACTGGAAAACTAGAAAAATTCGAATGGGAACAATTGAGCGTAAAAGTGAAAGATCTAGAAAAAGCACCTCTTTATATTGATGATTCACCTTCACTTTCCATTTTTGATTTAAGAGCAAAAGCGCGACGATTGGCTTCGCAACACGGAATTAAAATTATCATTGTCGATTATTTACAATTGATGACTGCTGGCGGAAACGGAAAAGGCCCCGGAAATAGAGAGCAAGAAATTTCGACTATTTCAAGGAATTTGAAAGCCTTAGCAAAAGAATTAAGTATTCCTGTAATTGCCTTATCCCAACTTTCTCGTGCGGTGGAAACGCGTGGATCTAGCAAAAGACCCTTGCTATCTGACCTTCGTGAATCGGGTGCGATTGAGCAGGATGCCGATATAGTTTCTTTTATTTACCGACCAGAATATTATAAAATTGACGAATGGGATGACGATGAGCAAACACCATCTGCTGGTCAAGCCGAATTTATTATCGCAAAACATAGGAATGGTTCGCTTGAAAATGTTCGATTGAAGTTTATTGGACATCTCGGTAAATTTGACAATCTAGAACAATATAGCGGTAATTTTGATGATGTTCCATCAAGTATGAATCAAGATGAATCTTCTTTTATAACTAAAAACCTTCCTTCTGCCAACGAAGCTTTTGGAAGTAATTTGAATGAAGATGATGATGATATGCCGTTTTAAATGAATAAAAAAAGAGGTTTCTATTGTTTTAGAAACCTCTTTTTTTCGAAGATGTAAAATATTATTTTTTAATCACTTTGATTATTTTGTGATTACTTTTAGCATTTATATCCACAAGATAGGTTCCCGATGGAAGATTTTCCATATCAATTTGTGCAGATGTTGCATTTATAGATTGCTCTAACACAGTTTGACCAATAATATTAATCACTTTAGCAGACGTTATTTCTGTTGTGTAGCTTAAGTTTAAAATATTATTTACAGGATTTGGATAGTAATTAAAGTTAGTCGTGTTAAAATCATCTACTTTAAGAGGAATAGTTTGCCAAGTCATTGCATCTAAGGCAGCATATTCAAAAGTTCCAGTCGTGGTCACAACATATTCATCAATGATTTTAGCTGAATTATCAACGCCTCCATAATTAGTGAAGTTTATAAATGTAAATCCATTATTCAACAATGGGTTTGAGTTAAAACCTGTACTTGATGTAGCTGTAAAAACGGTTACACCGCTTAATTTACCGGTAATGGTACAAGAACCAGATCCAGGATTTAAATTAGATTGACTTAAATACAGATAAATTGATTTTAATTTAAATGAAGTAGCGCTTTTAATTGTAAATTGAACAGGAATTCCAATGTCAGCTGAGCCTGAGTTATCAATGTATTTATTATCTACAGCTGTACCATTCCATCCAGTCCCTACAAAATTTCCAATATCAAAAGTACCTCCTGCCTGAGCTGTAATATTAAAAACCTGACTGTTATCAGTAAAACTTGCACTATTGTTTGTTTCTGTTTCAAAGGTTTCTGTTGATTGGGCCAAAATTGAACCTGTAAAAAGAAGTGCGTTAAAAAGATATAGGTATATTTTTTTCATTTTTTTAGTAGTTTAATTTTGTGATGGAAAAATTCCTTGAAGCGCGATTATATACGTTATTGCTATAAAGGGCTGCATTGTATTTATAGCCGTTGGAGAAGCTGTTCCGGATGCAGTGGTAGTGATACCAAGCAGCGGAGTGTTTGGCGCAGAAGTATTATAGCCCAGGATATCCCGAGTTACAGAATTAGCCGTTATGGCAAGAGAGGCAATAGCATTCGAAGTCTCCGGAACATTTAGTGTTGCCTTGCTAGAACTGACCATAATTGGTTCTGTATGACTATGAACGGGTAAATTAGCAACGGTTAAAGTTGCTGTTTCTGCTCCTTGTTTTTCACCTAAGATGGTTGTCGTTCCTGCACCTACTGCTGCACGACCTCTGAAATCGGGTAAGGCAAAATTGGTTGTGCCATTTCCGCCATAAGTTGTACCTAAAAGAGCAAATAGCGCTTGGTTTTGATTAATTGGTAATAATTGTCCTGCACAAAATGCCCAACCTTTTGGCGCAAAGTTTCCAGTAAAAATTTTAATCTCACCTAAATATTGTTCTTGTGCAACGACTATATTGGTGCAGAATAGTATAACTAAAGTTAAAAAATAAATATTTTTCATAGTTTTAATTGTTATGTTAATTTCGAGGTGGATAAATTCCTTGTATAGCAATACAATAAGTACCAGCTAAACAAGGTTGTGTGTTTACTGATGTCGAACTTCCTGTTGTTGATGTTGTAATATTAGGAAGCGCTATGTTCGAGGCAACAGCATTGTATCCGACTACTGGACGAGAATTGCTATTAAAAATTTGTACAGGAGCAGCTAATGAAGATGAAGCCGAAGGTACACTTGAAGTTCCTAAACTAGAACTTACTTTAATTGGAGCTGCATGTGTATGTGCTGGTAAATTAGTTGATGTTAAAGTTGCATTACCACTATCCATTTGACCTAAATCAACAATGCTTAATCCTGGGCCTTGTCCAGGGCTTATTGCCATTCTATCTCTGAGATCGGGAAGGGCGAAATTTGTCGTCCCATTACCTCCGTATGTTACGCCTAAAAGTGAGAATAAAGCTGTATTTTGAGCAATTGGCAATAGTTGTCCTTCGCATTTTGCCCAACCTTTTGGAGCAAAATTATATGGAAAAAGTCTAATCTCGGCTACAAATTGATCTTGTGCATAAAGAGATTTTGCAAATAAAAACAGAATCAGTATCAAAAAGTATTTATTTTTCATTGTAGTGATGTTTTAATTTTGTGAAGGAAATATTCCATATAATGAAATAATATAATTTAATCCAAGACGTGGTCTCGAAATACTTACTGGGGTGGAATTGCCAGTAGAACCACTTGTGAAGGTTTGAAGTACAATGTCTGGAACAGTAGAATTGTAGCTCAAATTTGGTATAAAGGTTCGGCCTGAAAAACTACCCGAAACAGCAATACTCGAGCTAGTAGTTGGAACACTTGAAGTAGCATTAGTATTATTGACCACAATTCTTCCTTCGTGAGTGTGGGATGGCATATTTGCAGTTGTTAATGTAATGTTTTCTTGACCACCCTTTTCACCTAAAGAACGATTTGACAATCCACTTCCTTGCCCCGTTCCAATAGGAACTCTTCCTCTAAAGTCAGGAAGTGCAAAAGTAATTTGTCCGTCTCCTCCATAAGTTGTTCCTATTAAGGCAAAAAGAGCATCATTTTCACTAATGGCTAGAAGGCTACCATCACAAAATGCCCAACCAGCTGGCGCAAAATTCCCTGCAAAAAGGCGGACTTCAGCAATGTACGGTGATTGTGCAAAAAGCAGCTTTGCAAACAGCAATAAAGCTACGGTAAAAAAATAATTTTTTTTCATAATTACTTTGTTTTAAGGTTATTAAATAATGTTCAAGGACTGGTTTAATTATAAGATAAAAGGAAATTATAACGGGTTTTTACTATTACTTTGTATGTCTTTAAAAGTTGTTTGAAACAAACAAGATTAAAGCTAAGGTAAACTTTATTTTGATACAAAAATAAATAAAACAGCACTTTTTGATTCGACAGTCTTTAAAAAGAGTACAGATTTATGGGGTCAAATGATTAAAATGCTGCAGTTTTAACTATTTTTGGTATCTGCAAAGTAAATAGATATTCTATAAATAAATAATACAAAATGATCACAAAAAAGATGTTCTTACTTCTTCTCATACTCTTTTCGTGTGCTGCAAAAGCATCGTTTATTTTGTTGCCAATGGACGAAACCACGCAGCAAAATCATCTGAAAGCTTACGGAATAACCTATTGGTGTATCGAAAAAAAATACAAAGCCAGTTGGTTACTCAATTACCGTGGTGGTTCTTTTCTATTTCCCGATGCGCCAGAAATCCGAAAGGAATGTCAAATTCGAGGGGTAAGTTTTGAAGTATTAAGCGATGCCGAAACCAATCAAATTTTAGCTGAAATTTCGAGTCCTTCTCAGAATATGGAAGCCGTCGCTCTCGAAAAAGCCCCAAAAATTGCCGTTTACACTCCCAAAGGGAAACAGCCTTGGGACGATGCCGTGACTTTGGTTCTGACTTATGCCGAAATTCCTTTTACACCTATTTATGACGAAGAAGTTTTAAGCGATCAACTCATTCTATACGATTGGTTGCATTTGCATCACGAAGATTTTACTGGACAATACGGCAAATTTTTTGGATCCAATCGCAATTCGCCTTGGTACATTGATCAAAAGAATGATGCCGAAATTTTGGCTACAAAATTAGGTTACAAAAAAGTTTCGGAAGAAAAAGGTGCTGTTGCCAAAAAAATTAGAGATTTTGTAATAGGAGGTGGGTTTATGTTTGCCATGTGTTCCGCTACGGATAGTTTTGATATTGCCTTAGCCGCTGATGGTGTTGATATTTGTGAACCCATGTTTGATGGCGATTCAAGTGAATCTAATTATCAATCCAAAATAAATTATGCCAGTTCTTTTGCGTTCAAAGATTTTATTTTAGATAGAAAACCAGAGCACTATGAGTTTTCGGATATTGATATGACCGAAAAGAGAAAAATTCCAATGGATAAAGATTATTTTACCTTGATGGAATTCTCAGCTAAATGGGATCCAATTCCAAGTATGTTGTGTCAAAACCACACCCAATTGATAAAAGGATTTATGGGACAAACTACTGCTTTTGATCAGAATCTAATTAAATCGAATGTGTTGATTATGGGAACTTGCGAACTCGATGGAGAAGCTCGCTACATTCACGGCGAAAAGGGTAAAGGAATGTTTACTTTTTATGGCGGACACGATCCCGAAGATTACCAGCATAGAGTTGGTGATCCTGCTACTGTGCTTGATTTGCACCCCAATTCTCCCGGTTATCGTCTGATTTTGAATAATGTATTGTTTCCTGCTGCCAAGAAAAAGAAACAGAAGACTTGATTTCCTTTTTAGTCCATTGTTCTTAGTCATTAGCCGTTAGTTTATTAATGTTTTGTATTATTAAGTTCAGTGATTTTCCTCGTCTCTTCGAGTTTTTTTTAATAGTAATGCGACAGCTTTACTATTAAAAAAAGTATCGAGAAGTCTATAATAATTTTTGTTTTCGATGAATTTATTAAAAAACTAACGCATTTTCAATACAACAACAACAGACGAAATTAGCAATGAATATTGATATATTAAACTAAGGACTTAGGACTAAATATACTATGGACTAAAATTAATTCAAAGAAAATGTTGCCCAAATAGGAATATGATCTGAAATGGTTCGGGCTTCTTTCAAGGAATCAAAATCTTCGTAAAATGGAATCACACCAGCATTTATAAGTGTATATTTTAAAGTATTGAAATACATATTATCAAACTCCGACGCCAGACAAATATCCATTTTGCATTCCTTTTTCAAGGAAGTTTTTTGGCTTACTAAAACCGATTGGTATCCCATTTTTTTCAGAGGATTAAAAACCGAATGTGATTGTGGACAGTTGAAATCTCCAGCAAAAACGAGATTCAAATCGGGATACTCACCTGGTAAAAATTTAAAATATTTGATCTCCATTTCGGGTTGCTTGCTTTTAGTAATGGCATGAAAATTAGCTACTGTAAATTGTTTATTTTCATATTGGAAAGTGCAAAAATAAGGTTCTCGGTCAATTTCTAGATGATATTTTTTTTCTAACCAAGCTCTGCCTATTTTCTGCACTTTGCTTGTTTTCCAAAGAAAGGCATATCGTTCGGTTTTATAGGCGCTACTGCTAGTTGGATCACTAATTACATAATCCCATTTGGTACCAGTGCGATTGAGTTCGTCTCCGAGTTTTGCCACCGCTTGAGCACCGCCAACTCCAGCTACAACTTCCTGAATTGCCACAATGTCAAAGTTTTTTACAGTTTGAGCTATGAAAGTTATGGTAGTGTCAGATTTCGATTTTCCAAAGTTTTCTAGATTCCAAGATAGTAGGGAAGTTTGGGAGAAAAGTGATGAGGTGAAAAGCAGGAAAAAGACAAGATGAATTTTCATTTTAGTATTGCTGATAAAACTTGTATTTAGGTGGTTTGATTTTTTCTTTATTTAGAACTTTAGTAAAGGTAAAAGACATACGCTTTTTTAGGTGACTTAATTGTTTTTGATTCTATTTCTAAGAGTGTAAAGTCAAAGAATTTCCAATAAATCACGTCTTGGAATTTAAAGTTTACTTATTATTTTCAATCACATAATTCAATACTTTAGTCATCAAATGCACTCTGTCTTTACCACTTACATTGTGTTCGTGCATAGGATAAGCAAAAAAATCAACTTGTTTTTCAGCTTCAATAAATTTTTTGAGTAAGGCAAAATTATTTTGCATCACTACAGTATTATCCATAGTTCCGTGAATCAAAAGTAGTTTTCCTTTTAAGTTTTTTACATAATTCAAGGTGCTGGATTCGTCAAAACCTTTTTGATTTTCCGCAGGAGTATCCATATAACGTTCGCCATACATCACTTAATAATATTTCCAGTCAGTAACTGGTCCGCCAGCAACTCCTACTTTAAAAACATCTGGTTTTCGCAGCATTATTGAAGTGGTCATAAATCCACCAAAACTCCAACCGTGAATAGCCAAACGGTTTCCATCGACATAAGGTAACGATTTCAAATAGTCTACACCTTTCATTTGATCTTCGATTTCGTTGACGCCCAATCGTCCGTGAATCACACTTTCGAATGCAAAACCTCGATTATCCGAACCTCGATTATCAACCGTAAAAACCAAATAACCTTGTTCAGCCATCCAATACATCCAAAGATTGGCGCCATCTAAATAAGAATTTGTTATCAATTGAGCGTGAGGACCGCCGTAAACATAAACAAGAACTGGATATTTTTTTGTAGGATCAAAGTTGCTGGGTTTGATTAATCGAGTGTATAAATCAGTAGTGCCATCGGCCGATTTTATGGTTTTGATTTCGGCAGTTCCCATTTGGTAATCAGCATATTTGTTGCTACTTTCCAAAAGTATTTTAGCTTTCCCGTTTTTGTTATACAGTAAAGATTTTGATGGCGTTGAATGATTGGAATAGTCGTCAAAAAAGTAACTTCCATCAAAATTTGGAATGCAATTATGAACGCCTTGGTCTTTGGTTATTAGAGTTTGTTTCCCTTTCAAATCGACTTTGTGCCCCAACATATTTGTTGGATTTTCGCCTGTTGCTTTAAAATAAATTTCAGTTCCAGCAGCATTGCTTCCAATAATTTCTCTTACTGGAAATTTATTTTGAGTCAATTGTTTGATTAATTTCCCTTCGATCGAATAATAGTACAAGTTATTGAAACCACTTTTTTCACTTATCCAAACAAAATTATTGTTAGCATTGCTTGGAAAAAAAGCAGGATGTTCTGGTTCCACCCATTTGTCATTTTTTTCGTTGAGAAGGGTTCGAACAAAACTTCCCGTTAGAGCATCGTAAACGTTGAGCGACATATCATTTTGTCCTCGATTGAGTTCGGCAATTAAAACATATTTTTCGTCTGGTGACCAAGAAAGATTGGTTAGATAATCATCCGGATTGCCTTTCGGCGAAATAAAAACGGTTTTCTTGCTGGATAGATTGTAAATCCCAACTCTTGGTTTTTCGCTCTTTTGACTAATCATTGGATATTTTATAGTGACCAATTTCCCTGGAGTTTCGTTTATGTCTAACAATGGATAATCAGCAACTTCGGATTCGTCTTTCTGATAAAAAGCTAAAAAGTTAGATTTTGGCGACCAAAAAATGCCGTCTTTAATTCCAAACTCACTTCTAGCAATAAATTGTCCCGAAACGATTGCTTCATTGGTTTCATTGGTAACTTGAACAATTTCTTTATTTACATTGTAGAAATAAAGATTGTTATTTTCGGTAAAAGCAAGGTTTCTTCTTTTTGTATCATAAGTTAGATTTTTACAACTGGTTTTCGGCTCTTGCATTAACGTGCCTTTTTTTGAAGTAGTCAAATAAGCATATTGTTTTCCGCTTTCAGAAACGAGTAGGGCATTTGAATCGATCCATTGAATACCAGCAAAGCTTTTTAGTTTTGTGCCTAAAGCTGAATTGATATCTTCTAAAGTTATTGATTCGGTTGTTTTAGAATCAGTTGCTGAAACAGCAACCATTTTGGTCATTTTGTCCGTATAATACACATAATTATTGGTGTATGGAATCCACTGAAAACCGTTTAATTTATCAGCTCTAAACTGCCTATTTTGTTCTAAAACAGCTTGTTCGAGTGTTATTTTTTGGGTTTGTGAAAATGCGGTAATTGTAATCAAACCACTTAAAACGAGTAGTGCTATTCTTTTCATAAATGAATTATTTGGGTGTAGTACAAAAGTATAAAAACCACCTTCTATTTTTACGATTAGTTGAAAAATAATGGTATAAAAAAACCCAATCTTTCGACTGGGTTTCACTATAAGTAAGTAATCTTAAATTGAGTTGATAAAACGTTTATTTTACTTTATTAAGTATTGCTTTGAAAGCTGCTGGGTGATTCATTGCTAAATCGGCAAGAACTTTACGGTTCAATTCGATGTTATTAGCTTTGCATTTTCCAATGAATTGTGAATAAGACATTCCTTCTAAACGAGCTCCAGCGTTGATACGTTGAATCCACAAAGCACGGAAATTTCTTTTGTTCACTTTTCTATCTCGGTAAGCGTAGCACATTGCTTTCTCAACCGCATTTTTCGCAACTGTCCAAACGTTTTTACGACGACCAAAGAATCCTTTGGCTTGCTTCATTATCTTTTTTCTTCTTGCTCTTTTAGCAACTGAATTTACTGATCTTGGCATAATTTTTCTGTTTTTTTTGTAGCAGGCGTCCCGAATTTAATCAAAGGAACTTAAGGCCATACTCCAAGGTTATTTAAATTGTTTTAACCTAAAGAATTTAAAAAAGTGTTCGGTTTTCAGGTTCTAGTGTTCAGTTAGAAACTGCTTACTAAATACTGAAGACTGATTACTAAATTACATAATTCTTAATTGTTGTTTGATGCTTTTCATATCTGTTTTGTGAACTAGCGCTGAATGTGTCAAAGCTAATTTACGTTTTTTAGATTTCTTGGTCAAGATGTGACTTTTGAAAGCATGTTTTCTTTTAATCTTTCCAGAACCAGTAACTTTAAAACGTTTCTTGGCGCTAGATTTGGTTTTCATTTTAGGCATTTTTTCCTAGTGTTTTAATTTATTCTTACTTACTATTTTTTAGTTTTCAATCTCGGTTTTCAGTTTACAGTCTGAAAACTGAAAACTGAGACTGCTAACTTCTTACTTCTTTTTCTTCGGAGCAATAAACATAATCATTCTCTTTCCTTCAAGAACGGGCATTGCTTCCACTTTTCCAAATTCTTCTAAATCGGTGGCTAATCTCAATAATAAGATTTGTCCTTGATCTTTATAGATAATCGAACGTCCTTTAAAGAAAACAAAAGCTTTCAATTTAGAACCTTCTTTCAGGAATTTTTCTGCATTCTTTCTCTTAAATTCATAATCGTGCTCGTCCGTTTGAGGACCAAAACGAATTTCTTTCACTACAATTTGAGTAGATTTAGCCTTAAGCTCTTTCTCACGCTTCTTTTGCATATAAACGAACTTTTTGTAGTCCATTATTTTACAAACAGGCGGCTCTGCATTAGGTGAAATTTCAACTAAATCTAGTTCAAACTCATCGGCTAATCTTAATGCCTCGGAAAGTTTAAAAACTCCAGGCTCAATATTTTCGCCTACAAGCCTTACTTCTTGTACTCCACGAATAAGATTGTTTATTCTGTGTGCGTCTTTTTTTTCTACTCGAGGTTGGTAACCTCTATTACTTCTTATTGCTATGACTTTATAATTTAAGTTAAACTGTAAATGTTTTTAATGTTTTGCCTATTTCCTCGTTCACAATTGCCGCAAATTCTTCAATTGAAACTGTAACATTCCCCTTTCCTTCCTGTCCATGACGACGTATAGATATGGTTCCGTTTTTCTCTTCTTCCTCGCCTACAATCAGCATGAACGGGGTTTTTTGCATCTCTGCGTCCCTGATTTTCTTACCGATTGTCTCGTTTCGATTATCTACAAGGGCGCGAATTTCGTGATTTTCTAGCAGATTTAAAACTTTTTTTGCATATATTTCATATTTCTCACTCAAACACAATATTATAGCCTGTTCTGGCATCAGCCAAAGCGGGAATTTTCCTGCTGTATGTTCAATCAAAATGGCTATGAAACGTTCCATCGATCCAAAAGGTGCTCTGTGAATCATTACCGGAGTATGCAATTGATCGTCAGAACCTTTGTAAGTCAATTCAAAACGTTCTGGTAAGTTGTAATCCACCTGAATAGTTCCCAATTGCCATTGTCTTCCCAAAGCATCTTTAACCATGAAATCCAACTTCGGACCATAGAAAGCAGCTTCGCCATAAGCTACAACAGTTTTCAACCCTTTATCGGCAGCAGCATTGATAATTGCATTTTCTGCTTTTTCCCAATTGGCATCACTACCTATATACTTGTCTCTATTTTCCTTATCTCGTAATGAAATCTGAGCAGTGAAATTTTCGAATCCTAACGAACCAAAAACATATAATACCAAGTCGATTACGTTTTTGAATTCCTGATCCAATTGGTCAGGCGTACAAAAAATATGAGCATCATCTTGAGTAAACCCACGTACACGAGTCAAGCCGTGCAATTCGCCACTTTGCTCATATCTATATACAGTTCCGAATTCAGCATAGCGTTTTGGTAAATCTTTGTACGACCAAGGTCTTACGTTGTAGATTTCACAGTGATGAGGACAATTCATAGGTTTCAATAAAAACTCTTCCCCTTCGGCAGGAGTATTTATCGGCTGAAAACTGTCGGCACCATACTTTGCATAATGACCAGAAGTTACATATAGTTCTTTTTGCCCAATATGTGGCGTAACTACTTGTTCGTAACCTGCTTTCTTTTGTGCTTTCTTCAAAAACTGTTCTAATCTATCGCGAAGTGCAGCTCCTTTAGGCAACCACAATGGCAAACCTTGACCAACTTTTGCAGAAAAAGCAAATAATTCCAATTCCTTGCCCAGTTTTCTATGGTCTCTGCGTTTGGCTTCTTCCAACAATTCTAGGTATTCTGTCAAATCTTTCTGTTTTGGAAACGAAACACCATAAACACGAGTCAATTGTTTGTTCTTTTCATCACCACGCCAATAAGCACCAGCAACACTCATAATTTTCATCGCCTTGATAATTCCAGTATTCGGAATATGACCACCACGACATAAATCAGTAAAAGTAGAGTGATCACAAAAAGTAATTGTTCCATCTTCCAAATTTGAAATCAGTTCAGTTTTATAAACATTGTCTTTGTAAACTTCCAATGCTTCTGCTTTAGTCACAGGACGCAATTTGAATTCGTGTTTCTCTCTCGAAATTTCAAGAACACGATCTTCAATCTTTTTGAAATCAGCATCTGTGATTTTATGATCTTCAAAATCCACGTCATAGTAAAAACCATTCGAGATTGCTGGTCCAAGGGTTAATTTAATCCCAGGATACATTTCTTCCAGAACTTGTGCCATCACGTGAGAAGTCGAATGCCAGAATGCTTTTTTACCACCTTCATCACTCCAAGTATACAATATAAGACTGCCATCCGTCGTCAAAGGAGTTGTGGTTTCTACAATTGTACCATTAAAAGAAGCCGAAATCACGTTTCTGGCAAATCCTTCACTAATGCTTTTCGCAACCTCCATTGGGGTTACCTCTGGCGCAAACTCTTTAACTGTCCCATCGGGCAAAGTAATCTTAATCATTGTTTTTAATTTTGTGAGTGCAAAGATAACGCATTACTAAAATACATACAATATATATGTGCAAGTTTATACATTATATATAGGGCTTGTTTATTTTTCCAGGAGCTTCATCCCGCTATCCGTTGCAATCTTTGCGGCCGAACCCCGGCCACAAAGGATTTCCACTACTATCGGGGCTAGATGTTGGTTGTTATAAGAGGATTTCTCCTTATATATAAAAGAAAGATGCATTCTCATTTCCGGTAACAATTGGTACTATTTCACCGATAAAACATTTTGTATTTAGTCTTCCTCTCGTTATGATATGATGGCGAGAGGATTTAATCCGCGTTTCATCAAGGCACATACCGTTAAAACTCAGTAAACCCACAAAAAGCGAATCAAAAATTCAAAAAACCACAAAAATCGTAGATGTAAAACTCAAAAAGTCAGCTATTTAAAAAATACTTATAAAAAAGATTGCAAAAAGGCTTGTATAACTGAATAA
>JBBQSZ010000003.1:0-84977 GCA_038234745.1 Flavobacteriales bacterium
ATTATTGAAATCGAGTTTTTTTTGCATCTAAACCATATTTAATTAAAAACATAAATATACGAAATATATTACTTTTAACAATGCAAATAACTGATTATTAATAATATAATTATATCTGTTTTCTTAACTTAATGACATTGCCCGCTCGCGATTCGTTACCGATAACAATTGCAAAACAATCATCGGTTGCACCAGCCCACAAAGCGACTTTTCACATTCGTGAAGTTCCTAAAAACAATTATACCTGAACAGTTTTTACTGTAAACCTGTTTTTCGAAGATTACAATAATTTTATAATTAAATTGTCAAATAATTAAATGGAATGTTTCTAAAAAATTTTGTAATTTGCATGAAGCTGATTAAGAAAAAAAACTTTAGATTCTTTTTGTTTTAATCTGATGAGAAATAGAATTTAAAATCAAAAACCTTCAATGGACGTTATTTTTGAATTATTTTGAATAAAATACAGTTCCATAAATACGTAAAATAATCAAGTATGGCAGTTCCAATAGTACGTAAACCCTTATTTTTTAAACCCGATCATAGTAGAGTGGTTGCTCGATTTTTTAACAGTGGAGAAACTAGAACTATAAATTTGCTAAAGCGAATCATGACCTTAAATGATGCCGAAGTGAAACACGAACTGGAAGCCATTTTTAAAGAATTTGTCGAGAGACATCGCAATATTTCAGATATTTTTTTAAAACATGCCGATAAATGCTGTACTGTTTTAGAGGAAAATGGCTTTAACTACAAAGACCTTTCTTTAGAACGGAAATTATTGCTGGGTTCCTATAGCACAATGGAGTATTCTGTTGAATCTGCTGCCCTATTCAACCCTTCAATTGTGGAAGATTTTGATCAAACGTTTTTGGCTGAAGGCGAGAAAAGAGTCATTATTTCCTTTCGAGCAACGGGAGAAGGTCATTTATCTTCCATAGTTTTTAGGAGAGGAATATTGGACGCATCCAATGATTTAAAGATGATTCCAGTTCACAAGCATCTCGATTTACCGATTATTTCAAAGAAAAAATCGTACAACAAAATGCGATTTATGAAGAAAATGCTGGAAATGGGTATTCCCGAAGAATATTCGGCTCCCATAATGGCAACGTTTCCCAATAGGTTTGAACATGCTGATTTAAAGGAGGCAGTAACGAGAATGCTCACCTTGGTTCAGGACGAACAACGGAAGGTTGCTTTACAAGAAATGACTTGGTTATTAGATTCTTATTATGATATTGAATTTCCTGTGGATTCGGTGATTTCTGGTCGCGCGATTTTCCCGATTTCGTCATCGGAAAGTAGAGGAATTGAAGATGCTCGGTTTGTACGATTTACAAATGATGACGGAACCGAGGAAATATATGCCACTTACACCGCTTATGATGGTTTTACCATTCTTCCTAAATTGATTTCCACACAAGATTTTAGAAATTTCCGGGTAAAACCAATGCACGGAAATGGGGCTCAGAATAAAAATTTCGCACTTTTTCCGCGTAAAATAAAAGGAAAATATGCCATGTTAGCTCGGATAGATGGCGTGAATAATTATTTATTTTATTCCGATAGAATTACGCTTTGGAACAATCCCATCAAAATTCAAGAACCAAAATATCCTTGGGAGTTTACGCAAATAGGCAATTGCGGATCCCCACTTTACACGACTGAAGGTTGGCTGGTCATCACCCACGGAGTCGGAGCTATGAGAAAATATTGTATTGGAGCTTCTTTGTTAGATTTAGAAGATCCCACCATCGAAATAGGAAGACTAAAAGAGCCTTTACTTTCACCCTTAGAAGCCGAAAGAAATGGGTATGTTCCTAATGTTGTCTATTCCTGCGGAAGCATCATCCACAATGATCATTTAATTTTGCCATATGCAGTTTCAGATTATTCTTCTTCTTACATCACCGTGAGAATGGATGAACTTTTAGCTGCTATAAAAGCAAATGATTAAATCATAAGTTAATATCGATTACCTATTCAAGATAGTCCAATTGCATTGTACTATTTTCATATGGAATGCAAAAAAAATTACACCAATTTTATCCACCTTCGTTAGATTCGTGGAATTTTTAGTTTAATTAGTTCGTGTAAATCCGTGTCAAAAAACAGTTTAAAATAAAATTGGTGTACTACTTTTTAAATGCGAATGCCCTGAATCAAAACTAGCATAGCAGGAATATTGCCGAAAACGTTCGAAAAAAAAAGCCTTAAAAAATTTGGTCTTGCAATTTTAAATAAAAAGGTCTTTTTTCTCCAAATTAATTCGAGAAAAAAGACCTTTTTTTTAGACTTAAAATCAGCTGATAGCAAATTAAGTATCACATAAGAATTCTTCAAAAGCAAATCGTGCCATAAGGTAACTTAAGGAAGACTCCGCACCTTGGTTAACGATAACATTCTGATTTTCGAGTCCGTCGTGACAGCCTCCTGTGTCATAATTATAAATCAATTTTGATAGCTGATTATTGCCCATAAACCAACTAAAGGCAGTTTCCATTTTTTCGTCATAATGCTCCTCTGGAAAAATCAAATGAAATTGTTTTAAAGCCAGAATGACATAAGCAATTTCTACAGGTTGTTCGCTGCTCGAATCGGTTAAACTTAGATCAGCACCTTTTAGAATCCAACAACTATGCGACAACACTTTGATAGATGTTTTATCAAAAATTTTAGCTAATAAAAAATCAAAGGATTTTTTGGCAATTACTTTAAACCGTTCTTGTCCAGTTGCTTTCCAAGCATGCAAAAGGGCTTCTGGCAACACACTATTTGAACCATTTAGAAAAGGTTCAAACCATAACCAATCTCCATCGGACTGATTATCATACAAGTTTGCCAATTTTGTTGCACAGTTGCTAATATGCTGATTGATGTATTTATTTTTTATTTTTAAGTTAATAAAATACAATCCTTTTATAATGAAACCTAGCGCGCGAGGCGATGTAAGACAATCGATTCCTTCCATAAATTGAAAGACTGCTTCTTCCATATTTTGGAACAAGGTGATGTCTAAATCAGTGCCTTCTTTCATCTGACCATAAGCGTATCCTAAGGCCCAAATAGCGCGACCATTAGCTTCTTCTAAATTCACTTTGTTATTAAGTTCCGTAAACTTTTTATCTTTGTCGACATAATTCATAAAAAGCCCATTGTCTCTTTGACATTTCAAAATGAAATTGATGTAGGTTCTGATAAATTTTAAATCATTTGCCTCTTTTTTTATTTTGTAGTGATCGCAAAGTGCAATCAATGCTTTGGAATTATCGTCTAAAGTAAATCCAGAGTCAAGATTTGGAGTACTGCTATTTGCAAATTGTACAATCCCCACATCAGTTGTCATCGCTCTAATATGATCCAAATTAATTCTTGGCTTTTTACCATAAAAAGCTGGTTTTACCTGTTTAGAAACCTTGATTGGATTCGTTTTTATACCCTTAATCAAATTACTTTCTAAGGCCGAACTAGCAAGAGTATTAAGGCTAATGTTACCGTTGGAATTTACTACTCTTTTCATAATTTTAAAATAAAATTTGTGGACAGTATAACTTTCATTGTGGTAATGAAATAATAGTAAAGAATTAATGAACAATAAAAACTTGCATTAACCTTTATAGAAATTCAAATGTGCCGATGAAATGGGGAGTATCAAACAAAATTATCCCTTAAGTTACAACTTAAAAATCGACATCGGTTCAAAAAATTATTTATTAACATAAATTAGCTATAACATTAACATTATCAATTACTTTAACCTTTATTTTCCTCGCTTATCAGAAACTTTTTTTCAGCTGCTACTGGACGATTGGGCATTGCTAAACGTACTATTTGAATGCTCTTTACAATGCTATTGTAAAGCCTCAATACTACTACAATCAAACCTGTTGTTAATTTACTTGAAACTACTAAAAAAGCATCCTAAATAAAATTAAAAACACTGGCACTTTGGAAAGATTTACTTGTAAATAGTTGGACTTATTTTTCATTTTTCTAACTATAAATGAGCATCTAAAAACTTTCAGTAAACAGCAGATATTCAATCTATAAAACGCAGTTACGTATTTAAGATTGCTCAAATTTACCCTGATAAAAAACAAAAACATTTATATAATTAACTTTTAATATTACAAAATTTTTAGTTTCGTTCTTGGAAGTCAAAATAGGATAAAGTTGGGAAAGTTGCTAGCTTTTTATTCACCGAGGTCATTATGCTAACTTAAATAATAGGAATATCTAGATTCAATTGCTACTGCAAGTTTATAAAAATTTAGATTCTGAAAGCCTTAGCCTTTTTGCTTAAAAAGTGTAATTAATCTCTATTAGAATATAAACTATTCTTCTCCAAAATAAACGAACTTTACGGAACCAATTTTATAAAAATGAAAGTATGAGTGATATTGCCAAACGTTTTCCTGAAAACCCGTTACTTATACCGAGTAATCTCATATCGAGTAGTGAAAATCTTCAAATTATTAGTTTATTAAATCCTGGTGCCTTTACTTTTGAAAATAAAACCTATTTACTTGTTCGAGTTGCTGAATCTGTTATTCAAAAAGAAGGACTCCTATCCTACCCTTTGCTTAATGATGCGGGAGAAATTGAAATTATGCAAATTTCCTTAGACGATCCCGACCTAATTTACGAAGATTCACGCATTTTTAAGTATAAAGGATTAGATTATCTCACCACTATTTCGTACCTTCGAGTGGTATGTAGTAATGATGGAAAACATTTTTACGAACCCCAAAATCCGAAATTACTAAGGGGAATCGGCACCTTAGAAAAGTTTGGAATTGAAGATTGTCGTGTCACTAAAATTGAGGAAACCTATTATTTAACCTATACCGCTGTGTCGGAAAATGGTGTTGGCGTTGGACTTCGAACTACAAAAGACTGGATTAATTTTGACTCTTTTGGAATGATTTTCCCTCCTCATAATAAAGATTGTGCACTATTTGAAGAACTTATAAATGAAAAATTTTATGCCCTGCATCGTCCATCAAGTCCAGAAATTGGAGGGAATTTTATTTGGCTTGCTGAATCTAATGATGGTATTCATTGGGGAAACCATCGTTGCATTATAAAAACCCGCATTGGGCAATGGGATTGTGCAAGAGTCGGTGCTGGTGCTGCCCCAATTAAAACAGATAAAGGTTGGCTCGAAATTTATCACGGTGCGAATGAAAAAAATCAATATTGTCTCGGTGCTTTTTTGATGGATTTAAACGATCCTTCTAAAATTATTGCTCGCTCAGTCGAGCCGATTATGATGCCAATAGAAAATTATGAGATTAGCGGTTTTTTTGGCTGCGTCGTTTTTACAAATGGACATATTGTTTCTGGCGATCAACTTACTATTTATTACGGTGCTGCTGATGAAGTTGTCTGTGGAGCTGATTTTTCAGTTGCTCAAATTTTAGATTCACTTCACCTATAATTTATTCTAACTATTCGATTTTTTAAACTTTTCATATTCAAGCAGCTGTGTTGGAAAAGTGTCTATAGGTTTTAATGTCTTTTGTAATAAAAAGTGCGTAAGTCTTATATCGTAAATAATATAACAATTCAAAAGTTTTATATAACACTTAACCTCGTAACTAGAGGTAATTTTACATTGTCTTGAAAACTACGCAACAAAGGCTACAAATCAAAAATTAAAAGCGCTTATTTGTATAGTATTTCTCTGATAAAAACATTAATAAATCTGATAAAATTAATAAAAATGAAAACTCAAGCTGACATTAACCGTAAAACATTACTTTCTGGCAACAAACATTTTGAAGCAATTTCAGATGAAAGTGTTAGCCGAAAAGAAGTGGAACTAGAGTTGCCATCCATTTTGTGCATCACTACTTTTCCTCCTAGAGAATGCGGGATTGCAACTTATTCTCAAGATTTGATTAGTGCAATAAATGATAAGTTTTCAAACTCATTTTCGATAAAAATTGCAGCTTTAGAATTGCAAAGTGAAAAGCATATATATAAAGAACCTATTTATGCCATTTTAGAAACTGATAATAGTCAATCCTATTTGGATTTAGCTCAAGAGATTAATAATGATCATCAGATGGAAATGGTTTTAATTCAACATGAATTTGGACTTTTTAGAGGAAATGAAGATGATTTTCTGTCTTTACTAAATTCGATAAACAAACCAAAAGTAGTTGTTTGTCATACTGTTTTACCGCGTCCTGACGATAAATTTAAAAAGCTTGTTCAAAATATTGATCGTGCTGTGGATGCTATTATTGTAATGACGAAAAATTCCGCTAGAATATTAGAAACTGATTATCAAGTGGAACAGGATAAAATATCCGTTATTCCACACGGAACGCATTTAGTAAAACATACCAATAAGGAAGTTTTAAAAGAAAAATACGGTTTATTAGGGAGAAAAATTATATCCACTTTTGGACTTTTAAGCTCTGGAAAGTCATTAGAAACAACCATTAATGCCTTGCCCGCAATTGTAAAGGAGCAGCCTGAAGTTTTATTTTTAATTATTGGTAAAACACACCCAACAGTTTTTAAAGAAGAAGGCGAACGCTATAGAGATTCTCTAAAAGCAAGGATTGCAGAATTAGGTTTAGAAAATCATGTTCAATTTGTTGATGAATATGTGTCATTAGAGACATTACTAGAATATTTGCAATTAACTGCCATTTATCTTTTTACTTCTAAAGATAGAAACCAAGCCGTTAGCGGCACATTTTCTTATGCATTGAGCTGCGGTTGTCCTATTATTTCCACTCCAATTCCTCATGCAATAGAAGTTTTAGAGGGAGAATCTGGAATTATTGTAGATTTTGAAGACCCTGTCCAATTGGCTGAAAAAGTAATTCTTTTATTAGGTGATGATTCTTTACGTAATACTATTTCTGCAAATGGAATTCATAAAATGGCACCAACTGCTTGGCAAAATTCAGCATTAGCACACGTTGCATTATTTGAAAAAATTACAGATGATGGTTTAACCTTGCGTTATAAATATCCTGAAATTAATTTGAATCATTTTAAAAACTTGACGACAGAATTTGGAATGATTCAGTTTTCGGTTATTAATCAACCCGATTTAGGGTCTGGTTATACCTTAGATGACAATGCGAGAGCTTTGGTTGCGATGTGCCAACATTATGAGTTGACTAAAGATCCTGCAGATTTAGAATACATTAACCGTTATTTTGACTTTATAAAATTCTGTCTACAACCGAGTGGTGATTTCTTGAATTATGTAGATAAAAACAAATATTTTACCACACAAAATGATGAAAATTTAGATGATGCCAATGGAAGAGCTATTTGGGCTTTGGGGTATTTAATTTCAATTGGTGATGTATTGCCAGAAGAATTAAATGAAAAAGCAATTATTACTTTAAATAAATCTTTAGCAAAAGTTGATTCTATACATTCAACTCGTTCGATGGCATTTATTATTAAAGGTTTGTATTATAGTAATTTAAGAATGTATTCTGTTCAAAATACCGCTAAAATTAGACATTTTGCCAACAAGATGGTTCAGATGTATAAACATGAAGCTAAGCCAGATTGGCTATGGTTCGAAGGTTATCTTACGTATGGCAATAGTATTTTGCCCGAAGCGATGCTTTGTGCTTATTTAGCAACAGGAGATTTGCTTTATAAACATGCTGCAAAATCTTCTTTCGATTTCTTGTTATCTAATATATATGAAAATAATAAAATCAGAGTAATTTCAAATCACGGTTGGTTGAAACGAGGAGATTCGATTGATTACGAAGATGCAGGCGGCGAACAACCTATTGATGTTTCGTATACTATTATGGCGCTTAGTAAATTTTACCAGGTGTTTAAAGAACAAAATTATTTAAAAAAAATGGAAATTGGTTTCAGTTGGTTCTTGGGTAATAATCATTTAAACCAAATCATATACAATCCTTGTACTGGCGGTTGCTATGATGGACTAGAGAAAACTTATGTCAATTTAAATCAAGGAGCAGAATCTACTGTAAGTTACTTAATGGCGGCACTTACTATGAAAAAAGATTTTAAAAATCAGATTCTAAAAACGCCAATATTGAGAAAGAAAAAATCTAAATTTTTAATGGTTTTAAAATCAATTATTTTAAACTTTCTATCAATAAATTTTTAATCAGTGACATTATTGCCTTTAGAGATTTTTCGATAGTATTTAAATCAACAAAACAATGAATACTTCAGCATACAACTCAAATGGCTGATGTTCGAAATATTGGCGGTGTAATACGGGCGAAAAAACCTTTGATTATCGAGCCTAATGCATAAAGCGGCACGATTAGAAATCTACTATTACTTTAGATTACTAATCGTGCCGCTGTTTATGTTCCATAAATATGTCGGGGAAAATCGAATAAAAAATCACCGAGAGCTATAAAATTATTCTACATGCTTTGTTTCTAATGCTGCCGACAATCTTATTTTTTTCATTTCCTCAAATTTGGCACCCATTTCCATTTGCGCTTTCTCGTCCAATAATTTTTCGGCATCGGGAAATAAATCCTCCTCTTCTTCCTTTAAATGATGATCAAGGATTTCTTCAAAAACTTTAAATTTTACCATCCAACGATCATTATCTTTTGGAAAATCGGCTAAATCTAATAAGGCTTGATTAAGAATAACATGCTCTTCTTGAGATTCAAGCGATTCATCCTTAATTTTACTTTTTGAATGTAACTCGCACAAAAATATATCTTCTTCCAATTCGTGATGCACGTCGAGGTGCTTTTTGAGGATAATAAATTTAGAACTATCCTTTTTTACTTCCTTTACCAATTTGCGCATCTCTTGATGATGTTTGGTTAAAACTTCTGTTATTTTTTTCATGATTTTATTGTTTATTTTGTTAAAAGCAGTTGTTTTATTTTAAATTTTCTGTCTGATGTAATCACATAAAAACAAAACAATCCCGATAAATATTTGCGAAAGTTTCAAAATATAATGGGATAGTATCAAGTTTAATCATCTAGTTTTTTTTTCAAAATAATACATTCATTCTGGCTTGTCGATGTTCAAATTTGTAACTTAAATTTTCTATAATAACTCTGTCGATGGCTCTATTTTCGACCTCATGAATTCGCTTGTACTCCATTTCTTTTTCTTCTTTCATCAGCGCAATGAACTTGTCAAAAAATATTTTTTCGTCACCAGAAATTTCAGGATATTGTTTCCCATCCAAGAGCCATCTTCCGTCAGTTTTCACTATCTTCATTTTCCTAAAGTTTAAAATATTTCTAATTTTTATTAATTCTTGAAATCAATCGAAAAGAAAATGACATCTTTTACTAATGCATTGATTGCACACTTCAATAGTAACCATCTGAATTTTTACGAAAGTAAAAAGATCAAAATTAGTGTCCATTTATTTTTTACCAAAGCGGCTAATAAAATAAATGACTACCGCAATAATAAATACCACGATAAAGATCCCCACTCCCATTCCAGCTTTGAATATTCCCCCAATGACCTCACAACTCGATAAAAGTGTTAGTAGTCCAAAACACAATCCCATTTTTAGTACTTGCTTTTTCATATTTCTATTTTTTAAATTTTTATATGCGATTTGAGATTTTAAAACCTCAAATTACAACTTTCAGATTTACTCCTTAACCTAATTTAATTATGTTATCACTCTCATTCCAATTACTTTAACGTTTAAAAAGAGCACTTTTGTATTGGTTTCATATAATTTACAAATTTGATGATTTTAGGAGTTTCTACCCATTATCAATCGGAGTAAAACTGCAATAACTGCCAACAAAAGAAGTATGTGAATTACTGCACCAGCACTGTAAGCAAAGAAACCTACTGCCCAACCTATTATTAGAATTACAGCCACGAAATATAGAATTTTACTCATAATATTTTTTTTTAGTTATTAATTTTATGTTCACGCTTGTATCGATTTTTTTTTAGATTCTAAGATCTTTTAGCCCTTTAAATACATGACTTTCAATGAAAATGTATTCTAAATTATTAATATGCCAAATTTACTTTAGCTATGTTTTCTGCGTGTTACATAAATTTTACAAAATGTTATGAGATTATGTGATTATCAATATTTAGTGGAAATTAATTTGAAAAACACTACTCAATGATAATAGAATAGCCAATCCATTATAGGGTTTAACCAACTATTATTTGATAATTTATTAAAAGAAAAGTAGACTTTCAAACTGATCAGCTTGAAAAAAAAAAAAAATTGAGGTGAAGTAAAAAAACTCTAATTTCATTCCAGGAAATTACAATAAAATAATTATGTAGCTTTTTTACTAAAACAAATTTAACCAGGGCAAACTCATACTTTGCTCAAATTTTAAAAAAATAGCCACGACCCGAGCGAAAGCGAACAGGCGAAGCAATTACACGAATTGTCACGAATTGAAATGTTTGAATTACACGAATTCCTAAAAGAATAAGAATTTGTGTAATTTATTTTAAAAAATCATTAAATCCCCTTGTTGCCAGATTCAAATTTGTGTTAATTCGTGCGATTCGTGGCGAAAAAAAAGTGTGTGTTTACCCTGCAAATTTAACAAACAAATTTTCGCAAATGATTTAATGTTTATGCTTGTTCAATAGCTCGCAAAAATATTGTAAAAGTCGATCCAATTCCTGGTCTTCCTATTGCCGAAATACTTCCTTGGTGAGCCACTACTATTTTTTTGCAAATAGCTAGACCAATTCCAGTTCCCTCGTATTCTGTTTTCCCGTGCAAACGTTGAAAAACTTCAAAGATTTTATTTTCATATTGTTGCTCGAATCCAATTCCATTATCAGTAAATGAAATTTTCCAAAATAAGCCCTTTTGACCTACTGGATTTCCAGTGTCTTGAAAGTTGATCTTTTCAGAAGTTATAAATATTTGTGGATCAACATTGTCTTTAGAATACTTAATTGAGTTACTAATTAGGTTTAAAAATAATTGATTCATTTGTATAGGAATTGCAATTATTGTTGGTAATTCTTCGGTCACAATTTTAGCATTTCTGCCGGTGATCAATTCCCGCAAGTTTGCTTTAACCTCGTGTAATGTTTGATTTAGATCTGTTTCCATAAAAACCATTTCGGAGGAATTGGCTCGAGAAAATTCTAAAAGTGACAAAATTAACTTTTGCATTCGTTCTGCAGCCTTACTAATTCTAGAGAAATAATCTTTTCCTCGTTCTGAAAAATTAATTGCTTCTTCGTTAATAATCCTTTTTGAAAAAGCTTGAATTTTTCGCAATGGCTCCTGTAGATCGTGACTGGCAATATAGTTAAAAGAGGCTAATTCGGCATTCGCTTTTTCGAGTTCAAGATTTTGTTCTACTAATTGTGTTGAGGCTCGAACATCTTCAGTAATGTCTTGTACAGTGCCAATTAGCAATCTAGTTTCTCCCTCTGAAGTAAAGTTGCCGGCAGAACGCAAATGCTTGATCACTCCCTTTTTAGTTATAACTCGGTAAGGTGTTTCTACCAGTTTTTCGTTTTCAATAGTTTTCTCTCTATTTCTAGTTACTTCTTCTAAATCATCTGGATGAATGAAGGATAAAAATTTCTCGAAAGTGGGAACAAATTCTTGTGGTTCACAGTCCAATAAGCGAAATAGATTATCTGAATAACGCAACGTATTGTTGTCAATATCCCAATTATAACTACCCATTTTGGCAATTTTCTCAGCAACTTCAAAAGTTTGATTTTGAATTTTTAGTTCTTCAGTCCTTTCTTTTACCTGCTCTTCTAGTTCTTCACTAAAGGATTTTTGTTCCGTGATGTCAGTATTAGAACCAATCCATCGTTCTACCTTTCCATCATCACCAATTAACGGAGAAACGCGGGTTAAAAACCATCTATATTCACCATCGAATCTCCGCAGTGGAAAGGTCAACTCAAAAGGTTCCTCTTTTTTCCAAAAATTCTTTACTTGCTCAACCAGTTTTTCAACATATTCAGGATGGTGTACTTTTGTCCAGCCCCAACCTTTCATTTCTTCTGCCGTTTCTCCAGTGTAGTCGTACCAACGCTGGTTATACCAATAAATTTCTCCATCGGAACCAGCGATCCAAGCTAGGTTCTGAATGGTATTTGCAAATGTTCGAAACTGTTCTTCGGTTTTTGCCAGCAATTCTGTTACTTTCTTCTGATCTTCTATTTCGGTACTTGTTCCTATCCAGCCAATAATGTTTCCTGCAGCATCTCTTTGAGCAATTCCGTGATTCAAATGCCAACGATACGTTCCGCTATGATGTCGAACACGCTTTTCAAAACTAAAATCTTGACCCGTTTTTAGACTTTCATTCCACCGCGCTACTTCGATTTCGAGATCCGCTGGAAAAATTACTCGTTGCCAACCATAGCCTTCCAGATCTTCAAATGTAAATCCAGTGTAATCTAAAAAATATTTGTTGAAATAATTTTTTCGGCCATCAGCTGTGGCTGTCCAAATCATGTGTGGTAAATTTGCAGAAAGTGTACGGAAACGCTTCTCCTTAATTTCGATAACATCTTTGGCTTCCTGCAAAAGCCTATTACTTTCGGAAATTAATATGCGTTCACTGGTTTCTTTTTGCAAACGAAAAAAGAAAAATGTGATTATAATTATAGAAAACAAAGAAACTGCCAACAAAAAAATGGGAGTTACCGCAGCAGTACGATCTTTCGCTTGAGCACGTTCTGCGATTATTTTATTCTCGGTTTGAATCATAATCGCAATTTGAGCCCTGACTTCTCGCATTTTCATATTGCCCCTATTCAATGCCTCTTTAAACTCATTAGTGCGATAATTGTTATTAGCAAGAAATAAGTTTGTATTCATAATAGCATACCTTTTCCTAATAGCAGCTTTTAGTTCCCGTAGATTTTTTAGTTGTCGGGCGTCATTACTTGTAAAAAAGATGAGAGAATCTAATTCAATATTTCTAACTTTCTGCTCTACTTTATACGAATGCAAATAAGTGGTATCGCCTGTTAGCAAATAAGCACGATGTTCTATTTCAGCATCTTTTACATTTTCTAATATTGTTGACAACGTACGTTTCACCTTGCTAATTCGCATCATCTCATCCACAGATTTATTGTACTGTAAAATTTTATTGTAAGAAATAAACGTAATTACAATTAAAACTCCAGTTAAAAAAACAAAGAAAAAAGTAGAACTATTTTTTGAAAGTTGTTTCATCAGCGGTTAAAATTTAAATTTTGAGTAAAAAGTTTTCTTTGTTTAAACCCGAGTTATGGTATTGCCAATTAATGGTAATTACCGAGTCTAAAATACTTTTTAGTTCTTCAAAATCATTTGGCTTTTTAATATAAATATTGGCTCCTTTTACAAAAGTTTCTTCGATATCTTCATCCGATGAGGAGGTGGAATAAATCGCTATGCAAAGGTCTTTGAGTTTGTTATTGACTCTAATCTCTTTCAAACATTCCATTCCGCTTTTGCGTGGCATATTCAAATCTAGAAAAAGAAGATTAGGAAGTTGTGTCTCGGCCGAGTTGAGGTAGTTCATTAGCTCTACTCCATCTTTTACCATATTGACAACTGTTTTTACTCTAATTTCTTTAAAAGCATCGTTAAAAAAAAGACGATCATCATCGTCATCATCAGCAAGTAATACGTGGAGTGCTTCGTTATTCATTTTTTATTTGGTTTAAAATTTTACAAATTGGTTTCGGTAAGTTCAGTTCTTCGTTTATTTATAATTCGTTGAAATGCTGTGGGTGTTAATCCTGTGATTCTTTTGAAGTCGCCTGATAAATGGGCTACGCTACTAAAATTTAATTTCCAAGCGATTTCTGTGAGCGTTTGTTTGCCTTCAATAATTTCTTGCTTTGCACGTTCAATTTTTTGAAGGATAATATAATTTTGAATGGAAGTAAAAGTTATTTCTGAAAATAAAACGGCTATCGAATTATAACTTTTATTTAGCTTTTTTGAAAGATATTCGGAAATCTTTACTGTTGGTAAATCCTCTTGTACATAAACCATTTCTATAATCGCATCTTTTATTTTTTGAACAATTACATTTTTAGGATTATCAATTAGCTCGATTCCGTATTTTGCCAAGTTTGTTCCCAGTTCTTCATATTTCTCTGCCGAAATTGCTTCTTTACTTTCAATTTCGCCCAAACCCGTAACCGTATAAGGCAACTGGAGTTTATCTAATTGCTCTTGCAAAACAATTTTGCAACATAAGTTAATATCATATTTGATGTGTAGCTTCATTAGGTAAAGTTAATAAATTTTAAAGATTAAATAATTCCAGGATGCTACAAATTTTATTTTGCAGTTCATTTTGAAAGCTTCGAAAATAAAACTAATTAATGGATAAGTTTACAAAAAGTCAAGGCAAATTTAATTTTGAGGTTAAGAATTGAATAACTCAATCGCAATTTTTTTTAACTCAATCTAATCTGAAAATATAACCTTTCGGGCTTTTGAATTCCGCAAAAATTTTTGTGCGACATCTAATTTTCTAGAGTAAAACTTTATAATTCTATAAAACATTTCTTAAAAGTTGTAATGATAAAATTCTATCGAATGTACAACTTTGAAAAGATTACAGCATTAGATAAAATATAAAAACAAAATGAGAACGGTATCAATAAATTCAACTAGTTTAACCGAAATATTTCAAGAACTTCAAGCACAACTTTGCGGAAAACTGGAAATAAACGCAAAAGAATGCAAACTGGAAATCGATACTGAAATAGCTAAAGGGTGTATTTCAGGAATCGTTGTCGATAATGCCATTTCGTATCTGTATTATGATATTGTTTTCAAAGAAGCTGTTTCCATCATTAGCAAAGGAATGCCAAGCGATTCGCTTCAATTTGCATATTGTTCAAAAGGACAATTAGTTCAAAATTATAATCAAAAGAAAGCTCAACAAATAGGCTCATTTCAAACAGGTATTTATTCGAATTTCGCTGCAAAAAGTACTTCTTTAAGTTTCACGAAAAATCAACAGGTAAAAATTTCAATTATTACCGTAAATGTTTTAGCTGTTAACGACATCGACTTACAATCGCACCTACAAAGCACATTTTTAAACAATCAAGAAATTGGAGTTTCATCAACCGGCGGTTCTTTAAATTTAAAAATATTTGAAGAAATAGAGCGTCTTCATTGTATTGACCAAAAGGGATTGGTTAGAAATTTATTAGTGAATAGCGCCATAAATTTGATTTTAGCCGTGCAAATTGAACAATACAAATTTGATTTAGCAAACGCGGAAAGTTTATTCACTTTATTAACGTTATCCGAACTCGAAGCTATAAAAAACTTATCGGATTTTATTAGAAAAAATCCTGAAATTCAATATAGTTTAAAATATTTGTGCAAAAAATCTGGACTTTCGCCATTGAAATTACAAGAAGGTTTCAAAATTTTGCATGATCGAACGGTATCCGATTTTATTAGAAATGTAAGAGTAGAATTGGCAGAAAATTTAATACGAACTTCTGAATTAAATATTTCGGAAATTGTTTATTCTATTGGACTTACAAGCAGAAGTTATTTTTCGAAAATTTTTAAAGCCAAATACAATTGCTGTCCCAAATATTACCAAAATAATTTAATTATGACGGCTTAAATTTCTTTCTATTCCTATTTTACAAATAGAAAAACAGCACGGTCTTTAAGAAGTAGAATTCGCTAATTCTTTCCTTTTCAAAATTATTCGTTGGAATGCAGTTGGTGTTAATCCCGTTGTATCCTTGAACTGATTAGATAAATGCGCAACACTGGAATAATTAAGTTTGAATGCAATTTCAGTCAAACTTAAATCGGTTGTCAGGATTAATTGTTTGGCATATTCGATTTTTTGCACGATCGTATAATTCACAATTGACGTAAAAGTAATATCCGAAAATATATTGGAAAGATGTACATAACTATAGCTCAATTTTTCAGCAATATAAACTGAACTTTTTACATTAACAAGTTCCGGATTGCGAATCATTTCAACAATAGTATCTTTAATTTTTTGAACTAAAACCGTCTTTTGATTTTGAATAATATCGATTCCATATTCTTTGAGTTCTTCGGTAAAAGCCTCCATCACAGCATCATTAACATTTTCTAGAATATCAATTTCTCCAAAACCTGATATGCGGTGTTTGATTCCAAACTTATTTAGTTTTTTTTCTAAAACTTTTCTACAAACAGCATTAAAATCAAAATTGATGAATATTTTCATAAAAATAGTAGGAGTTAAATCAACACCAAGATCCAAAGGTAAAAAAATTAAAGAGTTTTACAAATTATACGAACTCAGGACACAAGGCAAACGCATGAGTTTTAAAAAATAAAAAAGTTGACACAAATTTACTTCGTCTGCTCGCTATCGCTCGGGTCACAAATTTTCACGAACTAATTAAACTAAAAATTGCTCGAATCTAACGAAGGTAAATAGAATTGGTGTAATTTTTTTGCATTCCATTGAAATTATTGACAATTCGTGATTAGATGGTAAAGAAAGGTAATACAAACTTTCTTCTGAATTTAATTCAATCACATCTTTTTGTGACTAAAAAAAATGCCAGTAGTACTTTGTTACAAATATTTCTAAAGCAATTTTAAACCCATACATTCATCAGAATTATATAAGAAATCTATAATATTATGTAATATGTGCGCCATACTTTCATCGCACCTTTGTATTGTAACTAATTGAGGTAGGAAATAGGAAGTGAAATAAGCAAAATACTGTAATTCAAACTTCTAGTGTTTTTCAAAATTGCTGCTCAATCCAAGAATATTGTTACGTAAAAAATATTAATTATAAAATATAATAAAAATGAAAACAAGTAAAACAATTATTAGCGTATTAGGTGGAGTTTTAGTAGGAACTGCTTTGGGTATTTTATTTGCTCCAGATAAAGGATCAAACACAAGAAAAATGATTGCTGATAAAGGCAATGATGCTAAAGACAAAGCAGTAGATAGTTTCAATGACGTATTGGCTACATTGTCAGATAAATACAATTCATTACTAAACAAAGGGGAAGATTTAGTTCAAAATGGAGTTGATACTGCAAAGAACGAATTTAAAACTGTAAAAAATGATTTTGATGCAGTGAAAAATCAAGCTAAATTATAAAAGAAAATATGGAAACAATTGCAACAAACATTGAATTACTTTATGAAAAAGCTAAAGATTATGCCGAGATTAATCTTGAATTAATCAAGCTAAATACAGTTGATAAAACGGCTGATGTTGTTTCGTCATTATTAGCCAGATTGGTAGTAGTTATGATTGTTGCAATGTTTCTTTTCTTTCTTAGCATCACTGCTAGTTTGTATTTGGGAGAAATTCTGGGCAAATTATATTTGGGCTTTTTAGTCGTATCTGGAGTTTATTTACTCGCTGGATTAATCCTGCATTATAACAGAGATAAATTTATAAAAGAACCTCTTACGAATGTTATTATCGCAAAATTATTGAAAAATAAAGTACATTCTAACACCAATAAAGATGACCAAGATGCCAACCTATAAAAATCAAAATACAGATTTAGACGAAAGAATTGCTCTTTTAGAATTTGAAAGAGACATAAAACTCGTTGAATTAAAATACCAGTTACATAATACTTATGAAAGTGTAAAACCTTTGAATATAGTAAAAGAAACAGTTGAAGATTTTCAGCATTCGCCAGATGCAAAATCACATTTGATTAAGTCTGCGGTAAGTATTGCTGGAGGTTATTTATTGAAAAAAGTACTGGTTAGAAATTCCTCTTCTTTGTTCAAGAAAGTTTTAGGATACGCTTTGCAATATGGTGTAACTAATTTAATTTCCAAAAACATAAAATCTAATTCGTGATTTAGGCGGAATGAAAATTTACGTGATGAATTAATGGGTCATTTATGATTCATTTGTCACTTGTCCTTAATTTTTAAAAAAATTGGGGTTTTATAAAGAGCTGTTAAAAACCTAAAGTAAAGTTTGTAACAGCTCTTTTTATGCAAATACCATTAATTTAGGTTGTTCTAAGTAATTAAAGGTCAGTTATGCTTATCATTCTCAAGTGGTCAAGTTGCCAAAATTGCAAATATTAATTTATTTAATTTTAATTGATATCTTAATTTCTATAACCAAAGAAAATACCAAATTCAAATATTTCAATTTGTCATTAAAAAAACCTGCAAGAGCAGGTTTTCTTAAGAAACTCAATTGGCTTTATATACCAGGTTTGTCTGTAGCATCACTTCCTGCTACTTTGACAATCTTATTGTAAATCCCAAGCAATAAAAAAGAAGTTGCCCATTGTCCAACAAATAAAGACGTACTTTTTTGTCCCATAATTTTTAAGCTTGCAGAAGCTGCCATAGAGCCTAATGAAGCCCATAAAAATAAATCTGATGGCAATTTTGCTGTTTGATTTTCAATTTTTTTTGCTACTTGCCCTTCCGAATGATCTTTGTTTAGAATGTCCATAATGAAAATTTTTAATTGTTTTAATAATTGTAAATTTACAAAATAGGTACAATCAAACATTTACATGATTATTTTGAAGTTTTATACAATCAGGTAACAGAATTTAAATTTCGGAACTATGATAATTATAGCATAATTAATTGCCCATTTCGTAAAATTGTATAACTTTTAAAATAATTTGTGTAAGTTCCATAAATAAGTCTTCCCCTAAATTTGTAATACAGATTTCAAGCTAATTTTTACTAATTAATTTTTACAATGGTAAAACAAAAATAAAGAAAAAATTGGCCTCTGGTTTTGTGTGGCAAAAATGCCAATATCAAACAAATTGTACCGATGCTTGTTGAAACGAAGAAGACGGGTAGTCAGGTTGTTGAAGCGGCTGTAATGGCGCATGTCCTTTCCACCCGTTCGGGCATGCACAAATGCTTACGTCTCCATTGTTCAAGGGGAATCAGTTGCACAACAATAATCCAAGTATCGGTCAATTTTTACATCAGAAAAACTCACAAATTATGAATACTAAGAACATATTAGCAGGTTTAGGCGGAGCAATAGTGCTAACCATTTTGAATGAATCATTGAAAAACATGAATGAAGATATGCCTCACATTGATCTTGTTGGAGAGGAAGCAACGCTAAAAGTAGCTGCTTTTTTTGGCGTGGAAATCAATGATGACAATACGCTTTATGGAACATCACTTTTTGGCGATATTCTGAGTAACGCTGCTTATTTTAGTTTAATTGATGGTCAAGGTAGCGATTTATGGAATAAAGCTGCTTCGGCAGGATTAATGGCCGGAATTGGTGCTGTTCAACTTCCTGAAAAGTTAGGTTTAGACGACACTCCAGTTACAAAAACGTTAACTACAAAAGCCTTAACCATTGGTTATTATTTGGCTGGCGCATTAGCTACTGCTGCAATACTTAAAGTACTTGAAAAATTAAAATAATGCATTTAGGTAGTAGTAATTTGTAATAGTGAAACTACCTTATTTCATTTTCAACGCAGTATTTTTAGTGTGGTAATGTTGAATATGATTCGTATTAAATAACACACAGCAAGAAAGCTTTGAACTGTAACTTACTATGGATAATTGCAAAAATTTTCTTTAGGGAAACATTAAAACAACTTTTAACAAAAAGCATTTATAACTAATAAATAAAGCCTTTACATTTTTATTAGTAAAGGCTTTATTTGTACTTATTTTAAGATTTTATTTGAACATTATTCCGCTTTCTGATAAACTAAAAAATGAAAATACAAGGTGATTTTGAATAACACATTTTCATCAATTTATTATTTTTTACGTTTTAGCGGAATCGTTTTTTACAATCCTTGTTCCGTGAAATTTCCATCATTTGTATTTGCCGCAGGAATAAATTCGGAACGACTATAAAATTCATTTTCAGCATCATAATCTTGATCAGTAGCTGCATTTAATAAATAATGACTCATAACTTGTTGTTCATAAGATCTGCTTAAATCAGCTCCTTTCATGAACCTTTTCGTTTTCTCAAACGTGGAATAATTTACACTTTTGCAATGAACCTTTTTTGCCTTTGCTTCTAGGTTTACCACTCCAATTGGAATAATTAGATGATTTTCTCCTTCTGCGTTCAAAAATTCATGAACACCTTCACTAGCCGGTTTTGCATAGGTTTGATGACCAGCTTCAATAATGGAAGCATCTACTTCTACATCTAGATATACAACGCGCTCTGCTTCTTTACTAACTAATAGTCCTGAAACTTTACCAATTACACGATGATCACCATCTACCACGTCCCAATTTCTTACATCATCATAATTATCAGCTACTTTATAATCTGATAATTCCTTTAAATAATATAAATTTTTATCTTTATCTTTCATAATTCTGAGTTTAAATTTTGTTTATTAATTCATTTTAGTAAGCAATTCCGCTGCTTTATTAAAAAAAGATTTCACTGCAACTTTCTGATCTAAAGTCAAAATTTTAGGATCAATTTTTTCTGCAGCTGTTTTGACAGCATTTGCATCAGCGGTTAAATCAGGAAATTTTTCTTTTTGCATATTTTGCATTGTCATTGACAAAATATCAGCAGCATTTCTAATTTTATCCGCGTGATCGGTTGACATTGGATCTTTTGTAATCTCATCAGCGATTACTTTTGCTTTACTGATATCAGCAGTAACATCAAACTTAGTTTCGTTTGCCTTAGTTTCTATAGCATTGGTAAGTTTAATAAGTGCATTTTTAGTGAATTCATGATCAAGTCCCATTTTATCAGGATCTGAATTGATGAACATCAAGTAATCTGATACAGCATCATTATTTTGTGTTTCAGTTTGTTCTGTTTTTACAACATTTTCTTCTGGTTTCATCTCATCATTTCTAAAAAATAGAAACCAGATAGCGGCGATAATACCCAGAATTAATAATAGCCATGGCAGAATAGGCTTTTTCTTTTCAATTTTAATTTCTGTCATAATAATGGTTTTTAAGATTGTTTTTACTAATTTCAAAGATATCTTGCGTCCGCTTTATTAGTATTACATGATTTTTGACATTAGTTATAGATTTCTATTTTATTAGTTTTAAGTAGAAAATTAAGTTGTTTTTATCAGGTGTTATACTTAACTTTTTTACTCATTGGTTTGTTTCAAAATAATCATAATCAGCATATTGAACAGTAACTAAGACTCTGTCATTTTTAATCTAGGCAAATTAATCTCGTGTGCTCTCGGGTAAGGATCTCGACTAGTTTTACTCACGTCTTCCTTAATATTTTGTTGTGTTATAAACTGATGATCTTTTGCATCCGAATATCTGGGATCAGGAACAAAAGGCATTTTGGCCATTTTTAAAATCGTTAGGGTTGGAAAATGATAATCGACTTCAACAATTCCTAATAGCAAATAGCAACCTCCTCCTTGAAAAGGATAGTGTACTAAATTATCAGGGAAATGGGTTGTATCAAAATAAGTTCCTTCATAATCGATCCAAGTGCCAAAGTACATCGTGCCTCTTACGGTGGGCACTTGCTTTCTAGAAATAAGATAGGCTAGCATACGAACCTGCTTTTTATAATGTTGGTTCAAATCCTTTGCCATCACATCGCCACGAAATGGTGTTTGCAACAAATCGAAAACCGTATATGAAGTTGGAAAATCCAAAAGATCTATTTCATCAAAAGCATCTTCAAAACGAGAACGTTCTAATGTGGGTAATTGATATTCCTTAACTGATTCTTGCAACAACAGCATCTGATTTTCATTTGGCGCCGAATTATATAATAAACTCGCTAGAATCAACAACTGATTTTTCGTTTTTCCCGTTTTCCGAAAAGCGCCTATAAAAATCAAGAGCTTCAAACTCTCTAAACCAATTTTTATTCGATTGCAAAAATCTTCCAATGAAAGGTAATCGCCGTGAAGTTCGCGTTCTTTCAAAATAGCTTCCGCCAATTTTTCGGGTAATCCTTGCAAGTGCATAAAACCCAAATAAATAGCATCTCCATATAAAGTAGTCGTAAATTCACTTTTATTGACACACGGATTATGAATAGTTGCTCCTGCCATTCGAGCCTCGTGAACATAAACTTCGGTTCTATAAAATCCGCCTTGATTGTTGATGACAGCCACCATAAACTCAATAGGATAATAGACTTTCAAGTACAAACTCTGATAACTTTCGACCGCGTACGAAGCAGAATGGGCTTTGCAAAAAGAATATCCTGCAAAAGATTCTATTTGTCTGTAAATTTCCTGACTCAAGGCTTCCGGATGTCCTTGCTTGGCACAACTGTCAAAAAAGTGATCTTTTACTTTTTGCAAAGCAGCAAGCGAACGCCCCTTGCCACTCATCGCTCTTCGAAGAATATCACCATCGGCTGCTGGCAAACCACCATAATGCAACGCAATTTTAATCACATCTTCTTGGTAGACCATAATACCATAAGTTTCTCCTAATTGTTCTTCAAAAACTTTATGAAAATATTCAAATTGAGTGGGATTATTGTGTCTAAAAATATATTCTTTCATCATTCCTGATTTTGCCACTCCAGGACGAATAATCGAAGAAGCTGCTACCAAAGTTTTATAATTATCGCATTTTAATCGGCGCAACAAACCTCGCATTGCGGGACTTTCGATATAAAAACAACCAATAGTTTTTCCTTGCGATAAAAAAGAATTCGATTTAATTTCATTCTTGGATATTTTTGTATCTCGAATATTGATGCGAATCCCTCTATTTTTGGCTACCAATTTTACCGTATCATCAATGTGACCAATACCTCGCTGACTCAGAATATCAAATTTTTCGAAACCAATAGATTCGGCAACGTGCATATCAAAAAGTACAATTGGAAATCCTTTGGGTGGCATTTCCAGTGGCGTATAATTGGTAATGGGTTCTTCGGAAATCAAAATACCACAAGAATGCATACTGCGCTGGTTGGGATATTTTTCCAATAACATACCGTATTCTTGAACTTCTTTTACGACACTATTGCTTTGTTGCAATTTCATTGGATTTTTAGCCAAATGATCCAATTCATCTTTAGTTAAACCAAATACCTTACCCACTTCTCTAAAAATGGAGCGGTATTTAAATTCGACATTCGTACCACAAAACGCCACATTTTCATAACCATAACGGTTGAAAATATATTCTAAAATGACATCGCGTTCTTGCCAACTCCAATCAATATCAAAATCGGGTGGACTTTTGCGATTTTCATTCAAAAACCGTTCAAAATACAAATCTAATTCTATGGGACAGATATCCGTGATTCCTAAGCAATAAGCAATAATCGAATTGGCGCCACTTCCTCTACCAATGTGTAGAAAACCTCGACTGTTGCTGTATCGAATGATATCCCAAGTGATCAAAAAGTAACCACTAAACTGCAATTCGCCAATAACTTTTAGTTCTTTTTGCACTCGAGCCAAAGCAGCGGAATGCTCTTTTCCATAACGCCATTGCATTCCTTGATGTGCCAAAGTGGTCAACAGCGCTATATCACTTTGTTGAGAAGTAGTATAACATTTTTTATTCTTTGGAGTATCAAAATCGAATTGAAAATCACAAGAATCAATAATCGATTGGGTATTCAAAATCAATTTCGGGTATTCTTGATAAACTGCTACTAATCGTTGTTCCGAAACCATTACTTCAGTTGCAGTGGCAATATCCTTCGCCTCGAGTTTAGATAATAAAATGTTATTATCAATGGCGCGTAGAATTTTATGCAGTTGGTATTCTTTTTTGGTTCGAAAAGTAACAGGTTGTAAAATCATTAATTTTTCAAAATCACCTTTATACCCAAAAAGTTTGCCCACTTCCTCTGGACGAATTCCAATATATTCATTCGATTTTAATACCGATGGCGCATTGGCAAAAGAATAAATTACAATAACCGATTCGAATTCAGGAGCAAGCATTGGCAAAGGAATCTCCTTAAAATTATGATGTGTCAAAAACCGATTCATTTCAGCCAATCCACTTGCATTTTGTGCCAAACCAATGTATCTAAATTCATTTTTTGAACGAAATTCTATCCCAACTATGGGTTTAATATTGACGATTTTACAAGCAGTTATAAAATCATAAATACCCGTCACCGTATTAATATCGGTCAATGCCATAGCCGTAACACCAGATCGAACTCCTTTTTCGATAAGGTCGTCGAGCGGAATAGTTCCGTAGCGCAACGAATGATAAGAATGGCAATTGAGATACATATTATTTTTAATCTATTTAGGTTTAATGTTTCGAAGCTTAGCTTCATTTTTTTACCGCAGATTCGCAGATTTTTTTATAATAATCTGCGAATCTGCGGTGATTTTTCAAATACTTCGTGGGCTCTGTCGCGAGAAAATTTATTTTTTAACGAAATTTATAAATCACTGTCACTTCTCACTTTTCACTAAAAACTTTTCCCGTTTAAGTATCAAATCCTTTGTATTGGGTTTCATTAAAGCTCCCGAGCATCGCATTACCGCATCAAAACCATACCGACTTTTCATTTTATCCATCGCCGCATAAAGCGATAGCATTTCCTGAGTATCTTCAAAAAGATCTATTTGATAGGTGCCACGAACCAAACCACTAAATCGGATTCCCACTAAGCGCAAACGCATTCGACGCTGATAAAGACTATCAAATAAACCCAAAACTTTTTGAGTCAATAAATGATCGGCAGAGGTGTAGGCAATTTTGCATTGTTTGGTTTCCGTGTCAAAATTAGAATACCGAATTTTGACCACAACAGTCGATGTCAACCATTCTTCGGAACGCAATTGAAATCCCAATTTTTCGACCATTCCACACAAAATTGATTTTAAATGTGCAATGTCAATGGTGTCTTGCGTAAAGGTATGTTCAGTTGAAATCGCTTTGCGTTCGGTGTAAGGTTCTACAGGATTGGTATCAATTCCATTGGCTTTTTTCCAAATTTCCACACCATTTTTTCCAATCATTCGTTGCAATACTTCCGCTGGCATTTCGGATAGCGTTTGTATGGTTCGAATGCCAATTCGCGATAATAATTGAAAAGTGACATCGCCCACCATTGGTATTTTTTGTATCGATAACGGGTTCAAAAAAGTTCGAACTTTATCTTCGGGAATGTCTAAATGTCCTTTGGGTTTTCCTTCTCCAGTTCCGATTTTGGAAACCGTTTTATTAATAGATAAAGCAAAACTAATAGGCAAACCCGTTTCCTTCAAGATGCGATTCGCCAGTTCATTTGTCCATTGGTAACAACCATAGAAACGATCCATACCTGTAATATCCAAATAAAATTCATCGATACTCGCTTTCTCTACAATGGGTGCTTTTTCCTGAATAACTTCAGTAACCAGATGCGATAATTGCGAATAACGCTCCATATCGCCTTTAATGACTTTCGCTTGTGGGCATAATTTTAAAGCCATTGCTGTTGGCATTGCCGAACGAACACCAAATCGTCGCGCTTCATACGAACAAGAAGATACCACTCCCCGATCGCCTCCTCCAATAATCAATGGAATTCCTTCTAATTGCGAATTATTCAATCGTTCACAGGATACAAAAAATGTATCTAAATCCATATGTACAATTGATCGCTTCATTTTAATTTATTTATACCGCAAAATTAATACAGATTGTAACATTTTTTAGTATATTTGTTGTTACAAATTATAACATAATACGTATGTCATTATTTTCAGACAATATCAAAGCTTTGCGAGCCAAGCACAAATTATCCCAAGAAAAAGTAGCGGAAAGCCTTGTGATTACTAGGGGTCGCTATGTAAAATATGAAGATGGAACCTCAGAAGCTCCTTATGAAATCCTGAAGAAAATAGCGCAATTCTATCATATTAGTATTGACTTACTATTATCAGTAGACATTCGGAAAATTGAAGTGGATGAACTCTTAAAGTTGGAAAATAACCGCCTTATTCTTCCCATTCAAGTGGATAAAATGGGTGAAAATCGCATTGAAGTAGTCACTCAAAAAGTAAAAGCAGGTTATCTTAGTGGCTATTCCGATCCAGAATATATTGAACAACTGCAACAAATTTCGTTACCCTTTTTAGGAAATGGAAAATACCGTGGTTTTCCTGTTGAAGGCGATTCGATGCCACCACATCAAGATGGCGATATCATTGTAGGACGGTTTTTGGAACAATTAGGAGAAGTATCTGGAGGCAAAACCTATATCATCATTACCCGATCAGAAGGAATGGTTTACAAAAGATTAAACAAAAATCAGGAGAATACATTAACCGTTTCATCGGATAATTTTTTCTATCCACCGTATCAAGTGAGAGCCTCTGATATTTTAGAAATTTGGGAATACCAATGCAGCATTGCTCGAAGCGACAAAAAAACCGAACCTTTAGAAAATACGAGTATCAAAAATATGTTTGTAGAAATAAAAAATGAAATTGGGGAATTAAAAAATAAAATGGGTTTAACCAATTAATATAATAGATTAGTTTTCGTTCGAACCCAATCGAAACGCAAAACCTACACCTACAAAATGAAAAAACAAGAATACGCCATAGTTGATATTGAAACCACAGGCGGGAATGCAACAAACAGTCGTATTACTGAAATCGCTATTGTTATTCACGATGGAGAAAAAGTAATTGATCGCTGGGAATCCTTAGTAAACCCTCAAAAACACATACCGCAAGCTATTTTTGCTTTGACGGGAATTACCAATGAAATGGTCGAAAATGCGCCCATTTTTGATCTTATTTCGGATACAGTATTTGAATTACTTTCCGACAGAATCTTTGTAGCTCACAATGTCAATTTCGATTATTCGTTCGTTCGTCACGAATTAGAAATAGCTGGACTAAAATGGACGGCAAAAAAATTATGTACCGTTCGTGCAGCACGGAAAATTAGACCTGGACTTACATCTTACAGTTTAGGAAGACTTTGCAAATCACTAGACATTTCATTGGAAAATGCGCATCGAGCTGGTGGCGATGCCGATGCCACTACCCTACTTTTCTCTAAACTACTCGAATGGGATACAGAAGGAGAAATGGAAAAAATGATAAAGAAAACGGCTCAAGATCAGCGATTTCCACCCCATCTTCCACCAGAAGACTTTGAACAATTACCGGATAAACCAGGAGTGTACTATTTTTACGATGAGTTTAAAAAAGTAATTTACGTTGGTAAAGCCGTAAACTTAAAAAAGAGAGTTGCTTCGCACTTTACGGGTCATAAAATTACACCTCAGAGACAAAATTTTCTTCGTGATATTCATTCTATTTCTTTTGAAATTTGCGCTACCGAATTAATGGCTCTATTACTAGAAGGTTCCGAAATCAAGAAATTGTGGCCAATTCATAATAAAGCATTAAAACGTTTTGAACCAAAATACGGACTTTTCGAATACGAAGCTCGAAATGGGTATCGCTATTTGGCAGTGGGCAAAGTGAGTAAAAATCAAAATTGTGTAGAAGCATTCCATTCCTTATACGATGGTATAAATAAATTACGAGCGTTAGCCGTTCAATTCGAAATTGATCATCGTTTTTGCATTTATGGCTGTTCTGAAAAAGGGCAAATTACACTTGATTTCTCCAATACTATTTTACCCGAAATTTCCAACCACAACAGCCAAGTCGAAAAAGCTTTAGAATATTATCTCAATAGTCGGCCTAGTTTCGCTATTATGGATAAAGGAAGAACTACTGAAGAACGCAGTTGTGTTTGGGTGGAAAAAGGTGCTTTTTTCGGGATGGGATATTTACCGTCAGAAGTGAGTATTACTGAACTATCAGAGGTCAAAGAACATCTTACTCGCTATGCATCGAACCAATATTTCATTCAGGTTATTCACGCATTTGCTGAAAAATATCCCGCTAAAATTCATTTTCCTTGCTCGTTGAACCATTAAAAAATTGGAAAGAAAGGATTTATTCTCCGCTTACAAAGTTTAGATTTTTTTTATCACTAACGTTTCCGATTAAAACGCAAATAATCTTGGTGTTGATATAAGTTAAAATAAATAATACCGATAACCAGTACTTAAAAAGCGGTACAGTTTATCGGTATTAAAACAAAACACTCTAACTATAACAAAACAATTCTTTTGGTAAATCTCAGGATATTTTCCTCCAGTTGAAATACCTATTACAATTCAAAATTTGATTTAAATAGTATTAAAAAAATGATCCTTATTACTTAATGAATTTCGTTTGAAAGGATTTTACACCATTTTGTATCTTGACTATATAGACACCTTTAGAAAAGGAATCAATATTTATATCTTGAGTTTGTCCGTTCATTGATTCGTTTCTAATTAATTTACCATCAATGGAATAAATCAAAATTTGACATTTGACATCTAACTCATTAGAAATAGAAACAGTAAGTGCAGTTCCACTAGAATTTGCATAAACAGTTGCAAATTGTTGTTTTTCCACAGTATTTTGTTCGACACTTAACGTATTATTCGAACTGCCATTTGGAATCACAATACCCGATATTCTTTTTGCGCTAATACCATTATTTGATGCTAATGTAAATGCTGTTAGTGAGACCGGAGCTGTAGTTAATCTAAAATCAACATCACCAGTTGCATTTCCATTTGACACATCACCCAAGCGATCTGTTGTGCTTACAATTGTTGCTGATGCAAAACCATTGGTAATATCTACAATTCTACAATTGTTTCCTATTGGACTTCCTGTGGTTTGTTTGCTTTGAAAAACAGCCAAATATTTTTTTCCGTCTGATTCGAAATATTTGGTAGCATTGCTATCGCTGTCCACAATTGCATTTCCTAAAGAACCTTTGTTAACACCAGTACTGCTATAAAGTATGATATTCTTAGCAATTGAATTCACAATTAAATCACTATCAGCACTTGTGCCAGTAGCAGTAACGCAAGGCTGATTTCCCATAGCAACAGGCAATGTAATTTCAGTTGGAGTTTGCAAAACGCCATTCACCACCATCCATCGCACCACTTTTGTACCACCAGAAGCCGCAGCAAGAATAACTGCATTTTTAGAAATATCACCTTCTACAGTAAATTTATCTCCTAGTCTAAGATTAGAAGCTGACGAATAATCGATATAAACTTCGGGATCTGTAGCTTCACTCGTCCATTTGTACACTTTAAAATTAGAAGAGCCAGTGTTAACGGTCAAATTACAGGCCAAAAGGATACCATTAGCACTTGCTTCAATGTCATTTAGCAAATAAGTACCTCCGGAAACTCCTGTTGTTGATAACTCTCCTAAATCAGTTCCATCAAAACAATTAAGTGTTTTCACTTTTGTACTACCATTTCGTGACACCACATATATTTTATTGTTAGCATACGCCAATCCACGCTCGGTATCAGTTCCAAACCAAGTTGGTTTATTGCTAGTAACCGATGCTCTTTTCCAATCTACTTCTATCCCATTTGAAAAAACAAAACTAAAAGGCGCTGAATAGTACGATTGAAAACCACCAGATTTGTAGGCTACCATAGTCCAATAATAGGTTTTTCCTAATGTCAAATTAGTAAAATCATAAGACCCTGAGGTGTTGGTCTCATTCACGAGTACAGTAGCGTTTGTAGTAAGACTTGATGTAAATCCAACCCTACTGTTCCAGTTATCTTTTGAAGTTGCAACTTGAATTCTATAAGTAGTTCCTGTTTCTGTGGGCATGTTCCAAGACATTACCACTGGATTATTCTCCGTTGCGGATTGGTCTAAAGGAGAAGTAGGAACTGGTGTTTCTAAATTTATTTTTTTATAAAGTGCCCAAACAGAAGCTATTGAGCGATACGATTCAGAAGGAATATTTATAAATGCATCAGGAGTCGCTAATTGTGTAGAACCTCCACCATCAAAATTTAAAGCTTCAACACAACTTAGACTATTCATAATAGATGCCATTTGTGGTATTGTTGCTCCTTCAGAAATTCCAGTTTGTCTTCCGTCTGCAACCAATAAAATAACATGTTTATTAGCAGTGTAACCCATAGCTGATCTGGGATCTAGGCCAGTGTTTGAAACCCCCGATCCCCAAAAAACCTCATTGGTATAAGTATCTACAATCGAACCGTTTTTTATAAGTACAGGACCTGCTCCTAACCCTTTCAATAAGTTTGTCCATTGCGTACCGTTAGATTGGACTGGAGTTGGCGCTGGAGATCCTTCGGCATTGGGAGTTGGACTTGCAAAAGTGTAAATATCAGCTTTGGTATTTCCAAAATGGTAAATCCAATTAACCGCCATAGTTCCATCTGTATTAAAACCAAAAAAACCTCTTGTAACAGGATAATCAATCCCGCTTCGATTTAAAAGGCTAACATTTTTTGCTTCAACAGTATTGTTTACCACTGCTGAATAGGAAGTACTGCCTCCAAAATAACCGCCATTCATAACGGCAATTGCGCCCAATTTTGTAGCCCAATCTTTTGCATTTGCTGGTGTCGATAGTTCTGGTGTTACTTCTAAATCATTGACATTAAGATCAACATCTATATATTTTACCTTTAAAGGAATACTTGAATCAACACCAGAAAATACTTTAACACCACTTGGCATCGTATAATTGGCTGTAATATCAGTCCAAGTGATGTTCTGTGCATTTATCACAAAAACGTTAATAAGCAATAGGATCGTGAAAAAATTTTTCATAATAAGTAATTATTTATTGAAACTGTAAATCTAGGAAGCTTACAAAAAGGCTTCCTAAAAAATAAGGCTGCTCTATTGAACAGCCTCATCACATAACTAATGTAGGTTTAGTTTTTAATCAATTTTGTAGTAGATTGATTTCCACCGTTTTTTATCTTAACTAAATAAATTCCTGTACTCAAATCTGAAATTGATATAGTTTGCAATTCACTTGTCAATCTAGAAGATTTTACTTGCTGACCATTTGCATTGTATATAACAGCTTCTGCATTTTTATCAATTGTATTGTTTAAGTTAATTTGAAATTCATTTCCTGCAGGATTCGGGAATATTTTTGCTTCGGCAACAGAAAATTGTTTGTTAGCTAAAATAACAACAGCCCCATCTTTAATTAAAGTGGTGCCACTAATACCATTATTAGTTCCTAAAGCATAAACAGTCACAGTATTGTTGATTCCGTCTACCAAGTCGGGAACAGTCTTTATGCCTAATCCTCCAGCAGTATTACCATTAGCAACCGCTCCTAATGTTGGAGACAAAGCCACAGTTGATGCCGAAGCTAATCCACCAGTAACATCTACTAATTTTACAGATTCAGTACCATAGATAAAGGTTGCAACATATTTCTTAGTTCCTACTTCAAAATATCTCGTGTCATTAGCAGATGTTGGTATAACTGCATTATCAATAAATTCTGTAGTTATTGATCCGTCAGCATTGTATTTATATAAAGTATTACCACTAGCTTTTAATAAAAAGTCAGGGTTTGCGCTAATAGTTAATGGAGTAACGGATATAAATGTTGTGGCCGTCGCAAGGGCAGGAATGGAAATAACAGTAGGAGATCCTAGAACGCCTCCAGTTACAATCCATCGAACTACTTTATAGACCGCAGTGGACCCCACTTTACCAGCTGCAAAAATAACAGCATCCCCATTGATGTCTCCAGTTACCGAAAAAATGTCGCCCAAACGCAGATTGTTTGCAGTATCACCAGCATTTAGGTAATTAATATAAAGTGAAGGAACACCGCTCTCCGTATCCCATCTATACACTTTGAAAGCTGATGTATTTGTTGCTGTTGATAAATTGCAAGCTAAAATACTTCCATTAGTACTCGTTTCAACATCATTTAATGTAAATGTACCACCTGAAACTCCTGTGTAGTCAGCAACATCTGTTAAATCTAAACCAGTTGTACCGTCAATTACTTTTATTTTCAATGTAGCATTCCTAGTTACCACATACATATGGTCATTAGTTGGGTTGTAAGCCATACCTCTTTCGGTACTACCAGTTGCGGACATCCATGTTGGATAGTTGGTGTTAGCCACAGATCGCTGCCAATTAATTTGTGCATTTCCTAGTAAAAAGAAGCAAGATAAAACTAAGGAGAAGTAAATTTTTTTCATAATAATAACTTTTAGTTTGTTAATAATTTTTTTATATAAGGCTAAGATAATAAAATAATTTAATATATCGTTAATAATTAATGTTATTTTAATTTTTTTTATGAATAATTAAAAAAAGAGACTAGTAAAAGAGGCTGTAATCACTTATAATTCCAAATTTTTCCGCTAGAAATAGAGCCTAAACAATAAATATTATAGTTTGAATAAAAATTAAAGTAAATTTGTAAATGAATTACCTTCTAGGATTTTTATGACTTTACTTAAAAAATAAACAAAAATGAATTTAAAAGATTTACTAAATAGCAATATAGATAAAGGTCTTTCGGATTATAAATGGCACATGCTAAGACAATCCATTATTAAGCGATTACTTTCTTCTGGTAATGCCACAATAACTGAACTAAGTTCTGAATTGCAATCAAGCGTGCCAACGGTTACAAAAGCAGTCAATGAGTTATTATCCGAAGGGTTTATGATAGACATGGGAAAAGTTACCAACAGTAGCGGCAGACGTCCATCCTTATATAGTATCAATCCAACTTGTGCATACTTTATGGGAGTGGAAGTTAGTAGAGGTGGTTTATCTATTGGACTACAAAATATAAAAAACGAGTTCGTAAGTATAGAAATGGGAACTGCTTTTGTTTTGAAAAACACACAGGAATCATTGTCAGAATTTTGTGATTTGTTGAACTCATTTATAGAAGATAGTTTAGTTGAAAAAAGTATGATTGTTGGAGTATGCATCAACTTGTCAGGTCGAATCAATTCTATGGAGGGATTTAGTTATAATTATTTCTTTAGCGAAAACAGACCTTTAATAGATATCATATCAGAAAAAATAAATTTAACTGTCCATCTAGAAAATGATACGCGAGCAATGGCTTTTGGAGAATATAATGAAGGCGTAGTTCATAATGAACAAAATGTGATCTTTCTAAATTATGGTTGGGGCGTTGCTATTGGCGTGATGACCGACGGAAAACTTTATTACGGAAAATCAGGTTATTCGGGAGAATTTGGCCATAGTGCCGTTTTTAATAATGAAATTATGTGTCAGTGCGGCAAACTAGGCTGTTTAGAAACTGAAATCTCAGGCTGGTCATTAGTAAATCAGTTTCAGGAAGCAATAGCACAGGGTACGCAATCCAAAATAAGTATCGATACAAATTCACTTATGCCTCAGCATTATGCTATAATTGACGGTGCAGTGAGACTGGAAGATGGTTTATGTGTAGACTTAGTAACCAAACAAAGCGAGCAAATGGGTCGTTACCTATCCGTTTTACTCAATATATTTAACCCTGAATTATTAGTAATAGGTGGAGATTTTGCACAACTTGGAGATTATGCGCTTTTACCTATACAATCGGCATTAAAAAAACATTCCCTTGGTTTAGTAAATCGAGATATGAAACTTAAAAGATCTACTTTAGGTCTTCGCACAGGCGTAATTGGCGCTTGCTATATTGTGAAAGAAAAGATGTTATCTCCCTTTATTAAAAAATAAAACCACTTTTTTTTACAATTAATAAAAAAATTTAGTAATTAACACTTACTTATTAAAATTTTATATATATTTGTTTTTCAATAGCAAATGTTGATGGTTAAAATTAATCCCTAATTATAAGTTCAGAGATTTTTATTTTTGGATATCAAATTGAAGATATTCTATAATAAAGTCGATAAGAATTTTTTAAATATTAAGGAAACTTCATCAATTTAATTTTTGCTATTATAAAAAACTTTTAGACAGCACTTAGGCTAAATCTAATATATATAATATCAATGTTAAAAACTAAAAAAAATCCATTAGAAAAGCCTCAGATAGACACTGATATGTTTCAATATGCTATGCTTTATAAAAAAGAGCTGTTAGAACAAATCATTCCGTTTTGGGAAAAATTTTCAATTGATGCTGAATTTGGCGGTTACTTTACTTGTTTAGACAGACAAGGCAAAGTTTACGATACGGATAAGTTTGTTTGGCTACAAGGCAGACAAATATGGATGTTTGCAACACTATATAACAAAGTTGAGCAAGATCCAAAGTGGCTAGAAATTGCAACTCATGGTGCAAATTTCCTACTACAACATGGAAGAGATGACAAGGGTAATTGGTATTTTTCGCTGAATCAAAAAGGTGAACCTTTAATTGAACCCTATAATATTTTTTCGGATTGTTTTGCTGCAATGGCTTTTGGCGAGTTATTCAAAGCAACAAATAATACGGATTATAAAGATGTCGCAGTCACCACTTACAACAATATTTTAGCTAGACAAAACGATCCCAAAGGGAAATGGAATAAAACCCATAAGGGAACACGTGAATTGAAAGGATTTTCACTTCCAATGATTTTATGCAATCTTTCTCTGCTTTTAGAAGATGTTATAGGAAAAGCAGAGGTGGATAAAATGGTTCCACCATTGATCGAAGACATAATGACCAACTTTCTAAATAAAGAATATGGTGTGATAATGGAAAATGTTTTTGCAGATGGCAGTTTTTCTGACAGTTTTGAAGGAAGAAAAGTAAATCCAGGTCACGGAAATGAGTCCATGTGGTTTTTAATGGATTTAGCAGTTCGGTATAACAACAAAGAATTAATAAAAAAATGTGAAGAAATTTTAATTCGAACGACAGAATTTGGTTGGGATAAAAAATATGGTGGCATTTATTATTTTTTAGACATCAAAGGAGCGCCAATGCAAGAATTAGAATGGAATCAAAAATTGTGGTGGGTCCATATTGAAACGATGATTTCATTTGCGAAAGCTTATAAATTAACTGGAAATGAAATTTGCAAAGAATGGTTTTTGAAATTGCATGAGTATACGTGGAGCCATTTTAGAGATAAAGAATATCAGGGAGAATGGTATGGCTATTTAACCAGAGAAGGCCTTCCCTTATTGGAAGCCAAAGGAGGAAAATGGAAAGGTTGCTTCCACGTTCCCCGAGGATTGTTTCAATTATGGAAAACATTAGAAATTAACTAACTAAATACTAAAATTAATAACTATGAAAAGAATAATTCTATTTTTATTTTTATGTGTGTTTTCTCTCACTGTAGAGGGACAATCCGCACAAATAAAACAAGTAAAAGGAACTGTTACTGGTCAAGATGGAATGCCACTTCCCGGCGCCACTGTACTAGTGAAAGGAACTAAGATGGCGACATCAACAGATTTTGATGGAAATTTTCAACTTCAAATTCCACAAGGAGCTTCATCATTAGAAGTTAGTTATATTGGATTTACCACTAAAACGGTGGCATTAGAAGGGAAAACTTCTTTTAAAATACAACTAAAATCTAGTAATATAGAAATGGACGAAGTTGTGGTTGTGGGTTATGGTGTCCAAAAGAAGGCAACTTTAACTGGTGCAGTAGGAACGATTAAAGGAGAAGATCTTAATAAACGTACCGTGGCTTCATTATCAACTGCCTTGCAAGGAACAATTGCGGGAGTTACAGTTCAGCAAACATCAGGAGAACCAGGTAGTGATGGTGCGAATATCCGAATTAGAGGTATTGGATCTGTAAATTCGAACACTTTTCCATTGGTATTAGTAGACGGAATCGAAATGGACATTAATCAAGTAGATATGACTACGGTAGAAACAATTTCTGTCCTAAAAGATGCCGCATCAGCTTCCATTTATGGATCAAGAGCTTCAAATGGAGTGGTTTTAATTACTACAAAACGAGGAAAAGACGGAAAATTAAAATTATCATTTGACACCTATACCACCATTCAAACGCCAACAAATATGCCTGTCGTTCTTAAGGCTGCCGATTATCTTCAAGCAGAACTTAACGCATTAGATAATGCGGGTGGAGTTCTTCCAGTAGAGCAAAGGGCAGCAAGAGAACAAATGATTGCAGACCAAAGAGCTTTTAAACCAGACAACTGGAATCGATATGATACCGATTGGAAAGCTGCTACTTTACAAAATTCGGCCCTAATGAGAAATCATAGTTTGACGCTGTCCGGTGGTAGTGAAGCGTTCAAATATTATGGTGCTGTTTCATCTTTAAATCAAGGAGGATTAATTGCAAATAATAATTTTAAACGTATCAACATAAGAGTTAATACAGATGCAAAATTGAACAACTGGTTAAAATTCAGCAACGAAATTTCCTATAGAGAATCTCAGCAACTGACACCTGGAATTTCAACCCCAAAAAACATTATTAGTAAATCTTTATATATGTTACCTACCCTATCCGCAGTTCGTGAACTTGATGGTTATTGGGGATACGGAAAAAATGGAGATAATCCTGTGGCCAATGCAGAAGCTTCTGGCTCACAAACAGTAATCAGACCAGAATTGTTGTTTAACGCCACTCTTACAGCAACTCCACTGGCAGGTTTGGTATTAGAAGCACAGTATAGCTATAGAAAAACAGAGGCAAGAGGTACTTATATTTTAACCCCCTATGTTACTTCACTAACAGGAATCAATAAAGGTTCCTTCCCCGGCACAGATGGTGTTACCGAAAGTTGGAATCAAAATTTGAGAAATTATTTTAGAAGTCAAGCGTCCTACGATAAAAACTTTGGATTACACCATACTAAACTTTTAGTGGGTACTCAAATTGAAAATAATTTATTTACCGATTTTGCTGCCTCCCGAACAGGATTTGATTTGGGGCGTTATTATTTAAGTAATGGCGATGCAAAAACAGCAGCGGCTAGTGGTGGCGCTTCCGATTGGTCGATGGAATCTTTTTACGGAAGATTTAATTACGATTATTCAGATAAATATCTTCTTGAAGCTAGTGGACGTTATGATGGTTCCTCCCGTTTTATTGCAGGAAATCGATGGGGATTTTTCCCTTCTGTATCTTTAGGTTGGGTAGTTAGTAAAGAAAATTTTATGAAACCCTTAAAAAATGTTGTCAGTTTCTTTAAACTTAGAGCCTCAGTAGGAGTTTTAGGAAATCAAGACATCGGAAATTACCCTTATGCGTCAACGATAAACACAGGTTATAGTTATTGGATAGACAAGCAATTAGCATCAGGGGTTGCTCAAACAACCTTATCTAATCCTGATATTACTTGGGAAAGTTCAAGACAAAAAAACTTTGGAGTAGATGCGAACTTTTTTAAAAATAAATTATCAGCCACTTTCGATTATTATATCAAAGATGTTTATGATATGTTAATGGTTTACCCTGTTCCGTATTATACTGGATTGAATGCTACCTTTTCGAATGCTGGAGATATGCAAAACAAAGGTTTTGAAGCCAACTTAAATTATAGAGGAAAAATAGGAGAATTTAGTTATAATGTAACGGCAACTTTAAGTAACAATGAAAACAAAATAACAAAATTATACGGCAGTTATCCTGATAAATCAATATCAGTTGGATATCCTAACGGTAGTCTTTGGGGCTATGTAACTGATGGTTATTATCAAAATGCTGAGGATGTGGCCAATTCGCCAAAACTATCCAATTCCGCAGCTCCAGGATTTGTTAAATATGTTAAAACAGACGATAGCGGTCTTAATCCAGACCAAATTACAGATCGAGACAGAGTATATTTAGGGGATCCTTTTCCACATTATGAATATGGCTTAAATTTATCTGGAAAATATAAGAATTTTGATATTACCATGTTTTTTCAAGGCGTTGGAAAACGTAGCGTAGCGCTTAGTGGCATTGGATTAAGACCATTCTTTAATGGATCTAATATTTTTGCTCACCAAGTAGATTCTTGGACACCCGATAATCCTAATGCTGCATATCCTATATTACTTCCTGAGGCAGCTTCGCAAGACAATTTTGAACGTTCGGATAAATGGGTGAAAGATGGGTCTTATTTAAGATTTAAAAATGTGGTTTTAGGCTACAATTTACCAAAATCATTTTTACAAAAATCAAAAATGGATGGTGTTCGACTATATGTAAGTGCACAAAATTTATTTACACTAAGTTCTTTTTATAAAGGATATGATCCCGAGGTGAACTATGGAGGAGCTCTTGGAGGAGAATTTTATCCAATCATGCAGACATACACAATTGGTGCTAACTTAAAATTTTAAAAAGATGAAATTAATTAATAAAACAATAATAGGATTGTGCCTTTTAGTAGGTTTAGGATCTTGTGAAGATTACATAGATAAAGAGCCATTAAGCGAATATTTATCTTCCAATTTTTATAATAATGAAGCTGCAATACAACAAGGTACAAGTGGTGTATATCAAAGTTTGTATATGGAAAGTAGTCTTTTGCCTTTCTTTACACTTTATGATATGTACACGCCAATGGGAATCGAACGCTCGGACAATAGCAGTATAGGTGTCGGTAATTTTAATCTGGAATCCTCTTTTGTTGTCGAGTCGCAATGGGCAAATTTCTATAAAGGTGTAGGTAGATGTAATGCTATAATCGAAGGCTCTGCACCCTATCTAGATGGACTAAGCGATAAGTCAAAACAGTACATCGCCGAAGTTAAAACCATAAGAGCAACGCACTATCATTACTTAACTTCTTTGTGGGGAGACGTTCCGTTTTTCACAAAATCGGTAACTGAAGAAGAAAGAAAAAGTGCTCTAAGAAAACCTTGGAATGAGATAGTAGATTTCTTATTGCAAGATTTGGAAGATGCTAGTAAATCGCTACCGCAATGGCAAGCCGATCAACAAGGAAGAATTGATAAATCCTACGCCTTAGGACTGAAAGCAAGAATAGCGCTTTATGCTGGATCTTGGTACAAAGAAGGTTTTGGTAAGGATGGTGTTAAGGATTTAGCTAAAGCCAATTATTATTTTGATATTGCAGCAAAAACATCGCAACGCATCATCACTGAATCTGGAAGAGCTTTAAGTCCAAATTTTGGCGACTTATTTACAAGAGCAGGACAGTTGACTGCTGCTTCTAAAAAAGAAAATATTTTTGCATTATCCTATTCCGATCAATCCACAAGAAAATATAGTTACCAATCTTTTGGAGAAATAGCAAGAACTGTTGGTGGACAATCTGGTAGATTTCCTACGCAGTTATTAGTTGATACCTATGAGATGGCAAACGGAAAACGTATTGATGAAGCTGGTTCAGGTTATGATCCAAAAAAACCGTTTTTAAATAGAGATCCAAGATTGAAAATGACGATTTATACTCCTGGAGATAGAATCATTGCCAATAATGGTGGGCTTAAATTTGAAATCCAAATGGAGTTGTATAATCCTAAAATACTTTCATTTGATGCATTAGGAAATTCTCAACTAATTACAAATCAAGATTACACAGGCTCTGTAGCCCAATATGGATACATTCAAAGTGGTGTTGGTTATTTATGGAAAAAGTACAACTATTTTAATGATGAAATTGTTTCCGAACCTACTTACAATATTTTGATGATGCGCTATTCCGAAATATTACTGATTTACGCCGAGGCAAAAATTGAGTTAAATCAAATTGATAGTAGCGTATCTAGTGCCATAAATGAAGTGAGAACTAGAGTAGGAATGCCGGTTACAACCTCAACATCTGCCACACGATTGAGACAATTAGTGCGCAGAGAAAGAAAAGTAGAATTGGCTAGAGAAACTGGATTGCACTTCTTTGATATGAGAAGATGGAGAACTGGAGCTATGGAAAATGCTGAACCAACTTATGGTTATCCATTAGCTTCAGGAGTGAATGCTGCAACCAATACATACCCAAGCGGATATGATCAAGCTTTGCCAAGTATGGTACCCGTTTACGGTACCTCTGGCTCTAGTAGAGATTTAAACGATTTAGCATTGTATGCAGCTTATGGCAGTAAATTACGTCAAAGAGATAAAGACAGAGCTAAAAACTGGGATGATAAATTCTATTTATGGCCAATACCACAAACGGAACGCAATAAAGCACCTTGGCTTACTCAAAATGCCGGTTACGGACAATAAGCTAATTTTTGAATTTAATAATATTCGTGTAGCGAATAGTTTAAATAGCAATGAAATTTTAAATTATAGAAATAAAATAATAAAAAATTAATAATATGAAAAAAGTAGTTTACTGCCTTTTATGTCTCTTAGTTCTTGTGTCTTGCGACACGACTTATAAAGATGACCGTGCTTTTGAATCCGCTAAAATTGTAGCCATCAAAGCCAATAATAAGTTATATTCTATAGATAACACGGGTACTAATGAAGCCAAAATTGTTTTGCCTCCAGGTGTAAATTTAACAGACATCAAAATAGAAATATTAGTCGCTAACGGAAAACTGGTCAATTTTGACAATACTATTCCACATGATTTAACAAAACCTGTTGCTATTCTTATAAATGGTGAAAATGAAACCACCACTTGGAAACTTATTGTGCAGTCGCCACCACTATTGGTTAGCTTAGATGCCGTAGGCTTAGGAATTCCTAAAGAAAAAGTGAATATCGGAAAAACGACCATTATTGTAGAAATTCCAGTGGGTACAAATACTAGCAATTTAGCTGTAAATTTTAGTTTTTTGAACGGAACTTTACAAAATTTCGTTAATGGCACACCAAAAAATTATACACCTCCTTTTAAGTTAGAAGTTTTAGGAGTAGATGGCGTTACCGTTTACAAATATGATGTCGTGTTTACTTCAGATCCTGTTGGACCAGCTTTGTTAAAAGGAATGATCATCAATGGAGATGCTACTTCTGATATAGTAGTAATCGATGCTGCCAAATCTATTGTGCAACCAATAGTTCCGTATTTAACTAATTTTTCAAGTGCAAGTGTCGTTCTTAATGTAGGATTTGGTAATGCTATTGATCCCACTTTCAACCCTACAAATATTGATTTATTAAAAGGATTTAAAGTAAAAATCACTGGTACAAATGGAGTCGAAACCGAGTTTACGGTAAAAAATCCTTTAATTAAATCTACCCCTATTTTAGATAAAACGCATGCTGCTTTTGAATTTGCTGCAAATGCAGGTTCATCTGCCGCTTTTAGTGGAAATAATATTGTAATCGCAACCAACTCTATGCTTGGTAGTTCCTCTATTCCACTGGGAATAAATGCCTACGATTTATCAGGAAATTTCCTTAACGGACTCTCTAAAGCAGGAACTAATTTTGATGGAGGTGGTGTAACAGGAATTCGTAAATTAGCTACAGATGACGATGGTAAAATACTTGGAGTTCAGCTGGGAGCTGGTGCAGGACCTACCACCGTGCTTAGCATCTTCAAATGGAATTCGATTTCTGATGCCGCTCCAACGGCTTACATTAATTTTTCTCAAACCACTTTAGGTTTAGCTTATGGCCCCAGAACAGCGGGAATTAATATTTCAGGTTCTTTGGCTGGGAATGCAATCATCACCGTTCCTATGGCTCAAAAAACAGATGTTTTAGTTTGGAAAGTTACAGGCGGAGTACTTAATCCTACTCCTGAAATCAAACCGTTCCAATATGCCGGAACCGGTTTCTATTACAGTGTTGAACCATATATTGACGGATTTGTGGGAGCTTCGACAGGTACCGGTTTTAGTGGTCTTAATTTAATGAGTTCCACCTTTGTAGAAAGTTTCAAAATTACAGGAACTTCTACAACAGATGCAAGAGTTATTAGCTACAAGGGCCGAAAATATGTTGCTTATGTAACTCAAAAGGATGGCAAACATAGGTTTAGAATTTTGGATATAACAACTCCAAGTGCCGATGCACTAAGCAATCCAATTATGGATATTGAAAGACTTCCAAGTTCGAATGCGAATGTGACTGTAGATTCCGACTTTAAAGTAATTGGCAATAAATTGCACGTTCTATTTTACGGAACAAACGATGGATTAGCAGTTTATAAATTAGAAAAATAATAACAAAAAAATTAGGCTTTGCATTAATTTACAAAGCCTAATTCCAACTAATATCAACTATTATGAAAAAAATTCTTTTATTCTTATTGTCAGTATTTGTTTTTTCATGTGCCATGGAAGAACCGCCAAAGGTGTATCCAAATAAACCGCTAGTAGCCGAAGTTGGTGTGAAAGGAGTTTGGGTAACAAATGTTGCTTCAGCTGCTTTAAATTCGTTAACCAACATTAAGGAAACGGTTCAAATTTGTAAAAATTCTGGAATCACAGATATTTATATGGTGGTTTGGAACAAAGCTCGAACAATGTATCCAAGTGATATTATGCAAAATGAATTTGGAATTAAAATCCAAGAAAGCTTTGCAGGAAGAGATCCTTTACAAGAAATGATTACGGAAGCGCACAAAGAAAAAATAAAAGTACACGCTTGGTTTGAGTATGGTTTTGCAGCTTCAAACAATCAAAACGGAGGCATAATTCTCGCTAAATATCCACAGTGGAGCGCTAGAGATGTCAACAAAAATTTGTTAAAATCATCTAGTGGTTTTGAATGGATGAATGGAATCAATCCAGAAGTACAAAACTTTATCAAATCTTTAGTTCTTGAGGTGGTCAACAAATATGATATCGATGGTATTCAAGGTGATGATAGATTGCCAGCAATGCCAGTAGCAGGAGGTTATGATGATTATACAGTGCAATTATATAAAAATGAACACGGTGGAACTGCACCTCCAAATAACGAAAATGATGCTGCATGGATTGATTGGAGAACTAATAAATTAACTGATTTTCTAGGCGTTTTATACAAAGCGGTAAAAGCAGCGAAACCAAATGTTATCGTTTCGTCATCACCGAGCGTTTATCCGTTTGGAAAAACCAATTATTTGCAAGATTGGCCTACATGGTTAAGCAAAAAATATTGTGATTACGTAATCCCACAATTATACCGTTATGACTTTCCAGCTTACCAACAAACGCTTAAATCTCAACTAGATTTGTTAAAAAATTCTGCAGATAGGAATAAATTATATGCTGGAATCTTATTGCAAACAGGCACTTACAATGCATCTAATGAATTTGTAGAGCAAATGGTAAATGAAAACAGAAGAATGGGTGTTGGAGGAGAAGTGTTTTTCTTTTTCGAAGGGTTGAAATTTAATTCCGCTTATTTCACGACGAAATATCCGCCAAAATAAAATTGGAATTCTTCGCGTTAAATAATTGGGAGGCTTTACATTAGAAAGTAAGAAAAGTACAGGTAATGAGCGAGATAAAAAGAGAATATAGTATTGATGCCTTGAGAGGACTTGCCATCATTGGAATGGTTTTATCCGGCACCATAGTGTATTCTGACAACGTTCCTTCCTGGATGTATCACATACAAGTAGGACCTCCAAATTTTAAATTTAATCCAGAAATAGCGGGTTTAAGTTGGGTCGATTTGGTGTTTCCTTTTTTCCTTTTCACGATGGGATTGTCAATTCCGTTTGCACTAAATGGTTTGTTGAATCGGGAGGGTATTAGTGGAATAGCAATACTAAAAAAATTGACATTGAGAGCCTTTAATTTATGGATTTTCGCCATTATGATTCCGCATTTAATACCGTATGGTTTACCAGAAGAAGTGGGTAATTTTCGGTGGCTGTATGCAATTTTAGGTTTTGGAGCTTTTATGCTCACGTTCACAAAATTTCCAACTAATTCATTTATTTCAAAATATTTAAATGGCATAGGATATTTGTCATTGATGTTATTAGTTACCATACGTTATATGATTTTTGATGAATCCTTTTCCATCTACAAAAATGATATTATCATTTTAGTTTTAGCCAATATGGCTATTATTGGAGCGGGAATTTGGATACTAACAAGAAAAAGTTGGTGGACAAGAATTGGAGTATTAGCCTTATTTTTAAGCATTTGGTTAACCTCAAATATCGCTGGAAGTTTTAACGCTGCCTTATATCAGTTTACCCCTTTGAAATTTTTAGGAAATCAATTTCCTGCGATACACGAAGGATTGTTGACTTTTGGGATTGATACTACTTCAACTATTTTTTACAGTATGTATTTTATGAAGTATTTGTTTATAGTAATTCCGGGAACGATTATAGGAGATATTATCTACAGTACATTTCACGACAAGCAACTATTAATCACATCAAAGACAAAAAAAGCAACGGCGTTACTAGCGCTAATTTTATTCAGTTTCACAATAGTAAATCTAATTGGTCTCTATTTAAGACAAACACAACTTACATTATTTATAACTCTGGGCTTGATGGTAATAGTAAAAATTCTGTCCAAAAAACAGATAATAATTCTATCTAATAATGCCAGAATCTGGTTGCGTTGGAGTTTCTTTTGGCTCGTTTTAGGCCTTTTATTAGAACCTTATGAAGGGGGAATTAAAAAAGATCCAGCAACTCTTAGTTACTTTTTTGTATCGTCAGGTTTAGCAGGTTTGCTGCTTTTTAGTTTAAAACTGGCTTTCAATAATTCAAAATTCAAGTCGGCTTTTAATTTTTTACCAATGGTGGGTAAAAATCCAATGGTAGGTTATGTCGCTGTTAATTTCCTTATTGTTCCAATAGTAGGATTAGTAGGATTTATGGATATTTTTGAAAAATGGTGTCATCTCAATGGTTTTACAAATATCTTTAGAGGTTTACTACTTACTTCTTTGATGATACTGGTAACGGTGCTGACGGTAAGATTTAAACTTTTTTGGAAAACATAAACAACGAAATCAAGCTATATTGAATCCAGAATTTAATTTTTAAAACAATTTCGTTTAATAAAAATAACAATTATAAACATAATGAAACAATTTCTAATACTAGCAATTTTAAGCATTTCTTGCTTGAATATCGGTTGTAAAGGACAACAACCTTTGGCAAAAGAAACAACAGCAACTAACCCACAATTCCCTTTAGGATATAACGAACCTGTGAAAGGAGTTTGGCTAACCAATGTGGCAAGTAATGCGCTTTACTCAAAAGAAAACATTCAAAAAGCAGTTTTAAATTGTAAAAAACTTGGAATAAATACCATTTTTGTCGTGACTTGGAATAAAGCCCAAACCATGTATCGAAGTTCCATAATGAAAAAATTTACAGGCGTTGAACTTGATCCTGTTTTGGATCCGAAAAATACTGGAAGAGATCCGTTGCAAGAATTAATAGACCTAGCTCACGCTCAAAATATTAAAATTTTTGCGTGGTTTGAATTTGGATTTGCCTCTTCTTACAATGAAAAAGGTGGTTCTTTAATTAAATTGAAACCAGAATGGGCATCTTTAACTTCCGATGGTTCCATTTGTACAAAAAATAATTTCGATTGGATGAATGCTTTGGATCCCGAAGTTCAAAATTTTGTATCATCGCTGGTATTAGAAGTAGTAAAAAAATACAATGTCGATGGAATTCAAGGTGACGACAGACTACCAGCAATGCCTTCAACAGGTGGCTATAATCCTAAAACAATTGCGAAATACAAAGCAGAACACAACGGCACTCCACCACCCGAAAATTACAAAGATGAGGAATGGGTAAATTGGCGTTCCGAAATTTTAAACAATTATTTGAAAAAATTGTACACTGATGTTAAAGCGATTAAACCCAACTGTATTGTATCTATGGCACCAAGCATTTTTCCTTGGAGCAAAGAAGAATATTTACAAGATTGGCCTTCTTGGATCAATAATGGATACGTAGATATGTTGTGTCCACAAGTGTACCGAAAAGATGCTACGAGTTATGAAAACACATTGAAAGAAACTATTTCTTATATTAATCCTAAGAAAAAACATCTATTTTTTCCTGGTATTTTAATACAAGTAAATAACGAAAGACCATCAAAAGAACTCTTTAATTTTATGCTCAACACCAATAGAAAAGAGGGAATAAACGGCGAAGTTTATTTTTTCTATGAAGGGCTGAGTACTTTTGAAAATGAAATAAAAGCATTTTATAAACCAACTAAAAACTAACTATTATGAGCTTATCTTGGATTGATATTACAATTGTACTCCTGTACTTAGTACTGACACTTTTTCTTGGTTTTTATTTATCTAAGAAAGCTTCAAAAAACTTAGAATCCTACTTTTTGGGAGGAAATGAAATAAAATGGTATTACTTAGGACTGTCTAATGCCTCTGGAATGTTTGATATTTCTGGAACGATGTGGACAGTAACCTTGACCTTTGTTTACGGTCTAAAAAGTGCTTGGATTCCTTGGTTATGGCCGGTCTGGAATCAGATATTTGTGATGGTTTTCCTCGCTATTTGGATGCGAAGATCTAACGCAATGACAGGTGCAGAATGGATAACCTTTCGCTTTGGTGACGGAAAAGGAGGTCGATTAGCGCATATTATTGTAGTGGTTTTTGCCGTGGTGAGTGTTATTGGTTTCATTGCCTATTTCGTAGAGGGAATTGGTAAATTTGCCACCACTTTTTTACCTTGGGATTTATCAGCAACAATTTTAGCTCTTCATTTAACTTCTGAACAGTCTTATGCCTTAATTATTATTGGAATAACAACACTTTATACGTTGAAAGGTGGAATGTATAGCGTAGTTTCTACAGAAGTTGTGCAATTCTTAATTATGACTGTTGCTTGTATTGCCGTTGGAATTATCGCATTTAATCAAGTAACTCCTGAACAAGTAATTGCAGCAACACCAGAAGGTTGGAGTAATTTAATGCCCGATTGGAATCTGAATTTAGATTGGTCACAAACCTTTCCCGAGCTCAACAATAAAATAGCTTCCGATGGCTATGATATGTTTGGCATGCTCTTGATGATGATGATCTTAAAAGGAATTTTTGCTAGTCTTGCCGGTCCTGTGCCAAGTTATGATATGCAACGAATTTTATCTACAAGAACGCCTTCCGAAGCTGCTAAAATGAGCGCATTGACTCCATTAGTTTTGTTTATTCCTCGATATTTGATGATTGCTGGTTTGACCGTTTTGGCTTTGGTTTATTTAAAACCCGATATGCAAGCAATGGGCGCCAACATAGATTTCGAAATGGTCTTGCCAATGGCGATTCAAGGTTTTGTTCCAGTGGGTGTAAAAGGAATTTTGTTGGCAGGATTATTAGCAGCATTTATGGGTACTTTTGCAGCTTTTGTCAATGCAGCTCCCGCCTATTTGGTTAACGATTTGTATAAAAAATATGTAAATCCAACTGCTTCCAACAAAAAACTGATTCGTTATAGTTATGCATCAAGTTTGGTTTTAGTAATTATTGGCGTAAGCTTCGGATTATTTGTAACTTCTTTAAACAGTCTGACACTTTGGATTACTTCATCTCTTTTTGGAGGTTATGCTGCCGCCAATGTTTTAAAATGGATCTGGTGGCGATTTAACGGAATGGGTTATTTTGCAGGAATGGTGGGTGGACTACTCGCCTCTTTAGTCGTTCCTCCACTGGCAAGAATAGTTTTCCCTGGTGTAATCGATATTTACATTTTCCCTGTTATATTTTTAATTTCGTTTCTGTCAGCTGTTTTGGCAACTTTAATGACAAAACCAGAGGATATAGAAATCTTAAAACAATTTTATAAACAAACACGTCCTTGGGGATTTTGGAATCCAATAAAAGAAGAAATTTTAAAAGATGATCCTACTTTTGAAGGAAATAAAGATTTCAAAAGAGATGTATTTAATGTTCTTATTGGTATTATTTGGCAAATGTCCATGATTGTTATTCCACTGTATTTATTGACTGGAAATTATACTGAAACGTATATTTCCATAGCAATTCTGGTTCTAACTTCTGTAATTTTGAAAAAAACGTGGTACAACCATTTAAAATATGTAGACTAGTTTACCTTTAGAGTTTAAAAAATAATGGGCCTCGAATAAAATAAAATTAAATGATAAAAGGAACTTTTTTAGATGAAATAAGTCACGATATCCCACACCAAAATTGGGGTAAAACAGAATGGGATGCCGATTTTAAACTCATGAAGGAAATGGGAATTGAACTGGTTATCATGATTCGTTCTGGTTACAAACAATGGATTACCTATCCGTCTAATGTGTTGCAACTTGAAATGGACGCCTACAAACCTTCTACTGATTTGTTACAACTGTTTTTGGAGTTAAGCGAAAAACACGGGTTACAATTTTACTTTGGTTTATACGACTCTGGGAAATATTGGGTAAACGGAGATTATGAAGCGGAAATTGCCATAAACAAAGCTGTTATTGACGAAGTTTGGGCAGGTTACGGACATTATCCAGCATTTAAAGGTTGGTATATTTCACACGAAATAAGCAGAAAAAATGATCCTGCAACTCAATTATTTGCTGCTTTAGGAAAGTATTGTAAACAAGTTTCTAATGGATTGCCAACCATAATTTCGCCTTACATCGATGGTGTGAAAAACATTAGCCAATATACTGCAGAAGTGGCTAAAACAGCTGGGGTTTCATTAGAAGAACACAAAGCCGATTGGCGTGAAATTTTTCAAAAAATTCAAGGAGCTGTCGATATAGTTGCTTTCCAAGATGGTCACGTTACTTATAATGAACTAATCGATTTTTTAAAAATCAATAAAGAATTGGCAGAAGAATTTGGTATGGAATGTTGGACCAACACCGAAACATTTGACAGAGATATGCCTATAAAATTCCTTCCTATAAAATGGGATAAGCTAGAATTGAAATTAGAATTGGCAAAAAAAGCAGGCATTGAAAAAGCCATTACTTTTGAGTTCTCACATTTTATGAGTCCACAATCTGCTTATTTGCAAGCCGGACATTTATACAATAGGTATCAAGAATATAGAAAAAGAAACGAAAATATTTAAAGTGTAAAAATAGCTCATAATGAAGAACCTGCTTTTAACTACCATCAGTTTCCTATTAGGGAGTTTTCTGTATGCACAAAACAGTAGCTTGCCCAAAGAAAACGCCTTTGAAGTTGTCGTAATTGGCGGCGGTGCAAGCGGAACTATGGCAGCGATTCAAGCCGCAAGAATGAATGCTTCGGTGCTTGTTCTTGAAGAAACACCTTGGCTTGGCGGAATGCTAACTTCGGCTGGAGTTAGTGCTGTTGATGGTAATTATACGCTACATTCAGGTTTGTGGGAAGAATACAAACAAGCACTCATCAAACATTATGGAGGCGAAGAAAAATTAAAAACAGGTTGGGTCAGTAATGTGTTGTATGAACCGCAAGTTGGTGCCAAGATTTTGTTGGAAATGACAAAAAAAGAACCCAATATTCAGCTTATTTTTGAATCAAAAATAGCAACCGTTTTAAAGAAAAATGCAATTTGGGAGGTTACTTATACTGCAAATGGACAAAAGAAAAACATTCAGGCAAAGGTAGTTATTGATGCAACGGAACTAGGTGATATTGCTGCCAAAGTAGGTGTCGAATATTCCGTTGGAATGGATTCTAAACAAGATACTGGCGAGGAAATTGCACCAGAAAAAGCTAATAATATTATTCAGGATTTGACCTATGTTGCCGTTTTAAAACGATATGATGATCCTTTGAAAGCCAAATTAGAAAAGCCTAAAAATTATGATCCAACTCCATTCTTGTGCACTTGTAAAGGAACTTGCTTAGAAACCAAAAAAACCAAATTATGGGATTGTGATTATATGATGGAATATGGAAAATTGCCCAATAATTATTATATGATAAATTGGCCTATTTCAGGAAATGATTACTACACAAACGTAATTGAAATGAATGAAAAAGAGCGTACAGTCGAATTTCAAAAGGCTAAAAATTTCACACTAAATTATGTTTATTATTTGCAAAACGAATTAGGTTTTAAAAATTTAGGTCTTGCAGACGATGTTTTTCCAACTCCAGATTACTTGCCATTTATTCCGTATCACAGAGAATCCCGAAGAATAAAAGGATTAGTACGTTTTACAGTAAATGATTTAGCAAAACCTTTTGAGCAAGAAAAACCACTCTACAGAACCGGAATTGCCGTAGGCGATTATCCCGTAGATCATCATCACAATCGGTATCCAGAAGTGGACAAATTGCCTGATTTACATTTTTATCCTGTTCCTTCTTACAGCATTCCTTTAGGAAGTTTAATTCCAAAAAACACATCCAATTTTATAGTTGCCGAAAAATCGATATCGGTTACCAATATCGTAAACGGAACCACCCGATTACAACCAGTTTGTATTCTTATTGGTCAAGCAGCAGGCGCTTTAGCCGCTTTATCTGCCAAAGAAAACCTTACTCCTGCTGATGTTTCCGTAAGAGCCGTACAAAAATCATTATTGGATTCAAATGTGTATTTGATGCCCTATTCTGACATTGATTTTAAAGATCCAAGTTTTCAATCTTTACAACGAATCGGTGCAACAGGCATTTTGAAAGGAGAAGGAAAAAATATTGGATGGAAAAACCATACGCTTATTCATCCTGATAGTTTGCTTACGGCAAACGCATTAAAAGAAGGACTTAAAGATTGGACCAACGTAAAATTAAATTTTAAAAAGGAAATAGTTACTTATAAAGAGTTATTAACGGTTATCCAACAAATTAAAAAAGAAGTGGGGAAACAACAAAATAATTCGCTAAAACAGCTCACAACACAAGGCGATTTGGCTTTAAAAACAATGAAACTAAATGCCCTTAAATGTGAAGATTCTTTGAACCGAAAACAAGCTGCTGTTTTATTAGACAAACTGCTAAATCCTTTTGAAATGCGCGACGTAAACTATTTTGGCGAATTAAAACCCATCCAAAAATAAACAATGAGGAATCTAAAAAAAATACTGTTTACTGTTCTAGTCTTAATGACATTTTCGGCCTGCGTTAGTGGGAAAAAGATATTTTTTTCAGCACAAAATGATGCTATTCATTACGTTGGAAGATTTGATAAAACAAAGCCAAATTTAGTTCGATTCGATTGGCCTAATTCAACCATTCAGTTTCAGTTTACGGGAAATGAAATAAGTTTAGCCCTTAAAGGTGGAGAAAAAAATTACTTTAATTTGTTCATTGATGATTCGCTATTTCAAGTCTTGCACCAACCTAAAGATTCTATTTTAAAAATAACTGGCATTAAAACAAAAGGTTTGCATAAACTAAGTCTCCAAAAAAGAACCGAAGGCGATATGGGAATTTCAACCTTTCAAGGGGTTTATCTTCCAAAAAATAAAAAACTAATTCCTAGTGAAGTAAAACCAACAAGAAAGATTGAGTTTATTGGTAATTCAATCACTTGTGGTTATGGAACAGAAGGACTTTCTCGAACTGAAAAATTTCTTCCGAGCACCGAGAATGTCAATCAATCCTATGCATTGATTATTTCGAAAGCATTGAATGCAGAAAGCCATGTCATTGCACATTCGGGTTTAGGAGTGGTTCGGAATTATGGAGACAAAAACAGCATTTCAACAAAGTTAGCCACAATGCCAAAGCGTTTTAATCAAGTTTTAGATTCGGAAGATGAATTAAAATGGGATTTCAATTTATGGAAACCGGATATGGTAGTAGTCAATTTAGGAACTAACGATTATTCTACGGAACCTCATCCTGATAAAACAGTTTTTCAGAAAGCCTATAAAGCTCTTTTACAAAATATAGCTGCTGTTTATGGTAGCGTTCCTATTTTTCTGATTTCCGGCCCTTTAATAGAAGAACCTGCTAATTCCAATATTAAAGAAGTAGTCGATGCGATAATGAAATCAAATCCCGAAGCCAACCTACATTTCATTGGAATTCCCAAATCGCTTTTAAGTGACCCTACCGATTTTGGTTCCGATTCACATCCATCTGCTAAAGGTCAAATTAAAATAGCAAAACAAATTCTCCCAACGGTAGCAACCGTTTTGGGATGGAAATATACATTAGATTAAATTTACGCAAATGAAAACCATACCAAACATTAGATATTATTTTATTAGTGGACTTTGTTTATTGCAAATGGCTTGTAGTAGCGTTGCGAAAAAGCCAGTACAAGCAAATCCTGATAAAATAGGGGTTCAAAATGTGCTACAATATGTGGATCCAATGGTGGGAACCGGTTTTCATGGACATACGTTTCCAGGACCAACTTTGCCTCACAGCCGCATTCAATTAAGTCCCGATACGCATTTGTTAGGTTGGGAAGCTAGTAGCGGGTATCATTATTTGGATTCTACTTTATATGGTTTTAGTCATACTCATTTAAGCGGAACCGGAATTGGTGATTTAGGTGATATTTTACTCTTGCCATTTACAGGAAATGTGACCAAAGATAAACCAGTGGGTATTTTAGATCATAAAAAAGAAAAAGCAGAAGTTGGATATTATAAAGTAAATGTTGCACCTTGGAATATTGATGCGGAATTATCCACTACTTTATATTCAGGAAGACACCGTTATCGCTATCCAAAATTGGAGGATGCGAAAGTTATGCTGGATTTAGCACATATTCTACAGCCCAATTGGGGACATAAAGTGATTGAAAGTAGCATCGAAATTGTAGATCAATACACTATAAAAGGCTATCGAAAAACATCCGGTTGGGCTGCGAATGATCCCATTTGGTTTACCTGTGTTTTTGACAAACCTATTCTTTCTAGCACAATTAATAGCGATGGAAAGACTATAAATGATAAGAAAGCCTCGGGAATAAATATAACAACTTATTTGTCTTTTGGAAAATTAGAAAACTCTTTGAATATAAAGGTTGCCGTATCTGCAGTAGATCAAGCTGGAGCTGATGGGAATCTAAATCTAGATAGAAGTTTAGTCGATTTTGATGCAGTTGTAAAACAAGCAAAAAGCATTTGGGAAAAAGAATTGGAAGTGATCACTATCACTTCAAAAGATGAAACCGTTCTAAAAAATTTCTACACCGCATTGTACCACACTAAAATAGCGCCCACTTTATATAGCGATTCCGATGGAAGATACCGCGGAATGGATAATAAAATCTATAAAAACACGACATTAAAACGCTATTCAGCCTATTCTTTATGGGATACCTTTAGAGCATGGTACCCTTTAATGACGATTATTGAACCCGAACGTTCAAAAGCGTGGGTTTATGATTTGTACCAACAGTCCCAGGAAGGTGGTTTGCTTCCAAAATGGCAGTTAAATAGCAATTACACAGGGACAATGGTGGGATATCCTGCAGTTGCAATTTTATCGGACGCGATGAATAAAGGTCTTACTGATTCTATTCCCAATAAATTGTTGGAAGCAGCGGTCAAAAGTTCGCAATGGCAACCTGATTTTTACGAAAAACACAAAGGAACTCGCGCCGAAATGGTGATGCCAAAACAAATTTATTTCAAAGAAAAATTGGGTTTTGTACCTTTAGATAGCGTCAAGGAATCAGTTTCTTATGGTTTAGAAATGGCGTATTATGATTGGTGCATTGCTAGAATGGCAACTGTTTTGGGAAATAAATCTTTAGCTAATACTTACTACAAAAAAGGAGAAGCTTTTAAAAATTATTTTGATCCCAAATTAAAATTTATGCGTGGCAAAAATGCGGATGGTTCTTGGGGGAAAGATTTTAATCCCCGATTTTCAAATCATTTAGAAGGCGAATTTGTAGAAGGAAATTCGTATCAATGGACACCTTTTTTACCTCATTCAGTCAGTGAATTTGCAACGATGTTAGGCGGAAAAAAAGAATTGGGAGATTGGCTCGACACTTTATTTACAACCTCATCGGTAATCGAAGGAGCCAACGCATCTGCTGATATTACAGGATTAATTGGACAATATGCACACGGCAACGAACCTAGTCATCACGTTCCTTATATGTATCAATTTAGTGATAGACCTTGGCGAACGCAAGAAGTTTTAGATGAAATAATGACGAAATTTTATACACCAACACCCGAGGGAATTATTGGTAATGAAGATTGCGGACAAATGTCGGCTTGGTACGTGTTAAATGCTATCGGATTGTATCAAATGACACCAGGGGATAATCAATATTACTTAGGCAGACCAATGATAAATGGAGCGAAAATTAAGGTCAAAGGCGGCACATTTACTATTGAAGTTATCAATAATTCTGAGACTAATAAATATATTGAAAAGGCATTTTTAAACGGAAACAAATTGGAAACCAATAAAATAAATTACAAAGATATAAAAGCAGGAAATAGTCTTAAAATCTATATGTCTTCCAGTAAAAAATAAAGAATTGGATAAAAAATTAATAATACAAAAAAACATAACTATATGATTTCATTTTTCACGTCAATAGCGGTACTTATATTAGGATATTTCGTTTATGGTAAAATTGCAGAACGCATTTTTGGTGTAAATCCTGAACGTGAAACGCCTGCTACACGATTAGAAGATGGAGTCGATTTTATGGTTTTGCCTACTTGGAAAGTTTTCCTTATCCAATTTTTAAATATCGCAGGATTAGGACCTATTTTTGGCGCTATTGCAGGAGCAATGTTTGGTCCAGCGGCTTTTTTATGGATTGTTTTGGGTTGTATATTTGCAGGTGGCGTTCACGATTATTTTTCGGGAATGTTATCGGTAAGACACGATGGTTTAAGCATTAGCGAAATTGTGGGGATTTACCTTGGCAAAAATGCAAAATACTTTATGAGACTGTTTACCATCATTCTGCTCATATTCGTTGGTTCTGTTTTTTTGATGGGACCTGCAAAAATTATAGACGGAATGACTGGAATGAGCTGGGGAGTTTGGGGCTGGGTTTCCATAATTTTAGTCTATTATATTCTATCAACAATATTACCTATTGATAAATTAATCAGTAAATTATATCCTTTATTTGGATTGGCGATGTTATGTATGGCAATTGGATTATTGATTGCTTTAATTTTTGGCGACTACAATATTCCTGAAATTACTCCAGCTAATTTGTACAATATGTCGGCAAATCCAGAGAAAACACCTATCTTTCCAATTCTTTTTGTCACCATTGCTTGTGGAGCGATATCTGGATTTCATGCGACACAATCTCCTTTGATGGCGCGCTGTATGAAAAATGAAAATCTAGGAAGAAAAATATTTTATGGCACAATGATTACCGAAGGAATTCTAACTTTAATCTGGGCAGCTGCAGCTATGGTTTTCTTTAAAGATGTAAATGGACTTAACGGAGCCATGATTGCCAATAACAATAATGCGGCTTGGGCAGCTAATGAAATATCAATGAATATGTTGGGAAAATTTGGTGGCATTTTAGCCTTGTTAGGAATTGTAGCAGCACCAATAACTTCAGGCGATACGGCTTTTAGATCAGCGCGACTTATTCTTGCCGATATTTTCAAAATAAATCAAAAAAAGTTCATGAACAGATTGTATCTTAGCATTCCGTTATTCGTAATTGCTTTTGTGCTAACTCAAATAGATTTTGGCGTAATATGGCGGTATTTTGCGTGGAGTAATCAAGCTTTGGCAACTATTGTACTCTGGACAATTACCGCATATTTATGTTATGAAAATAAAAATTACTGGATCACGGCAGTACCCGCTGTTTTTATGACAATGGTTTGCAGTACTTACATTTTAATAGCGCCAGAAGGCTTTAAATTATCAAGTGAAATAGCCTATTTTGGTGGTTTGGCATTCACGGCAGTCATAACGCTATTATTTGTTTTTAAAATGAACAAGTATAGAAAAGCAAAATTAGAATCCCTGTAATGCAACAATTTTCATTTCATTGGAAATAGAAAAAGCACTTTGAAATTGAGACAAAATAAAAATAATAATAAACAAAAAACATTCAAACTATGTTAAACAGCAAAATAGACAAATCAACAGGTTTCGAAAAACGATTTGAAAATATTGGCACAATGGTTTATGAAAATTCAGCAACTGCATCCAAAGACGTAGCCAAAGAAATAGCTGATCTTATTCGAGTAAAACAAGCACAAAAGCAACCTTGCATCTTAGGTTTGGCAACTGGATCTTCGCCAAAAGGCTTGTATGCAGAATTAGTGCGTTTGCATAAAGAAGAAGGATTGAGTTTTAAGAATGTGGTTTCTTTCAATTTGGATGAATATTATCCAATGGAGCCCGATTCTATAAACAGTTACGTCCGTTTTATGAAAGAGCAATTATTCAATCATATCGATATATTGCCTGAAAATTATCATGTTCCTGATGGACTTTTGTCTAAAGAAAACATTGCAGATTATTGTAGCCAATATGAAGCAAAAATTGAAGCATTAGGTGGTTTGGATTTACAAATTTTAGGTATTGGAGGAAACGGTCATATCGGATTTAATGAATCCGGCTCTCTTCAAAATTCAAAAACACGATTAGTAGCGCTAGACCATATAACAAGATTAGCGGCTAGCAGCGATTTTTCAGGTTTGGATAACACTCCAAGAACAGCCATTACCTTAGGAATAAAAAAAATAATGGAAGCTAAAAGAGTCATTCTTCTAGCTTGGGGAGAAAGTAAATCGAATATAATAAAAGCGTCCACCGAAGGTCCAGTAACAAGTCGTGTTCCGGCATCTTACTTACAGGAACATCACAATGCCACTTTTATATTGGACGAAGCAGCTGCTTCAAAATTAACCAGAATCAATAGTCCTTGGTTAGTTGAGAAAATTGTTTGGACCGATAAATTGATTAGAAAAGCAGTTTTAAACTTGGCTCTTCGTCTCAAAAAACCTGTTTTAATGCTTACAGATGCCGATTACATCGAAAACGGAATGAGCGATTTGCTTGCAGATTCGGGTCCAGCTTACGACATTAACATTAAGATATTCAATAAATTACAAAACACCATTACGGGTTGGCCAGGTGGAAAACCAAATGCAGATGATAGTAATCGACCAGAACGTGCTGAACCAGCAAAAAAACGCGTGCTTATTTTTAGTCCGCATCCCGATGATGATATTATTAGTATGGGTGGAACTTTTAAACGTTTACACGAACAAGGACACGAAGTTCATGTTGGATATCAAACCTCTGGAAATATAGCAGTAGCTGATGATGAAGCTTTGCGTTTTGCAGGTTTTGTTTGTGATTATAATGATAAATTTGGAATCAAAAGTGCTGAAGCAGATAACATTTACAAAAAAGCATTCGAATTCCTTAAAAACAAAAAGTCTAGTGAAGTAGATATTCCTGAAGTGCGATTTATAAAAGGATTAATCAGGATGGGTGAAGCACGTTCGACTTGCCATTTTGTTGGTATTCCAGACGAGAATATTCACTTTATGGAATTACCATTTTATGAAACTGGCACAATTGAGAAAGATACAATAAGTGATAAGGATGTTAAAATCACTGTAGATTTGATTGAAAAAATTAAACCACACCAAATATACGCAGCGGGAGATTTAGCCGATCCACATGGCACGCATAAAGTTTGTTTGGATGCCGTATTTGCAGCAGTTAAAGAACTGAAACCAAAAAAATTCATGAACGATTGTTGGTTATGGCTGTACCGTGGTGCTTGGCAAGAATGGAGCATTGATGAGATAGAGATGGCTGTGCCAATGGGACCAGATCAAGTCTTAGAGAAAAGAAAAGCAATTTTCAAACATCAATCTCAAAAGGACGGAGTTGTTTTTCAAGGAACAGACAGTAGAGAGTTCTGGCAAAGAGCCGAAGATAGAAATAAAGAAACTGCTGCATTATATGACCAATTAGGTTTGGCCCATTATGCTGCTATGGAAGCCTTTGTAAGATGGAAATTCTAAATTTTCAGATGCAATTAATAATATTTTATAGATTCTAAACACATAAGCAGTACTAGTAACCACTACCCTCTTTTCAATATGTTGCAAAAGAGGGTTTTTAGTATTAGATGTTCAGTGTGAATTAACTTCTTAACACAATAGGAGAATTTATTTCCAGTTTTAAAATTTTTACTTTACCCCTTTTCGCTATGAATAAATTTTTTGCCCTTTTGATGTTTTTTATTTTTACACTATCAAATTCAATGTTTGGTCAAAGTAAAATTGATTATGGCAATAATGAAGCTGCTGGAAAATATTACAAAGTTCACGGCGTGAATATCTATACGGAACAATATGGGAGTGGAAAGCCTTTATTATTAATCCACGGTAATGGAGGAAGCATCAAATCAATGGCGAGCCTTATTCCTTATTTTTCTAAAAACTATAAAGTGATTGCCGTAGACAGTCGTGCTCAAGGGAAATCAATAGACCCTTCGGATTCGCTGAGTTTCGAAATGATGGCAGACGATAATGCGGAATTACTGAACCAGATGAACATTGATTCTACTTACGTGATTGGATGGAGTGATGGCGGAATTGTGGCATTAGTCTTAGCAATGCGACACCCATCAAAAGTAATCAAGTTAGCATCAACTGGAGCAAATATATGGCCAGATTCCACCGCAGTTTCATCCTCATTTTGGAAAAACGAAAAAAAGAATTTTGATTCTCTACAATCAAAAACCTTAACTACTGCCAAAGAGAAAAATGACTATAAACTTTTTATGTTGGACTGGCTTCAACCCAACATTCTGTTAACTGACTTACAAAAAATAATTTGTCCGTCGCTGATCATTAGTGGAGATCACGATGTTATCAATCTTGAACATACGATTAAAATTTATCAAAATATTCCAAAAGCCTATTTATGGGTGCTTCCTAATTCAGGTCATGCTACTTTAATGGAACACACTGATGAATTTAATAGAAAAGTGGATGAGTTTTTTGAAACTCCTTTTAAGAAAAGGTAGCGATGCTTCTCGATTGTTCCTTAATGACTTCAAATTTCAAACAAAAACCAAAATAATATTAAGATATTCTTCTACAAACTTCTATCCAAATGGGTATAACCTTCGTCAACATAAATTAACTGACCAGTTGTGTGACTCGATTTTTCAGATAATAGAAAAATAACCATATCACCAATTTCATCGACAGTTGTCATTCTATTTCCGAATAGGATTTTATCAATGATTTGTTTTAATTTTTCTTCTGGATTTGGCAAGGTTTGAATCCGTTTTTCAAACAAAGGGGGATGTAACATTCGGCTACAATTACGACATTGACTCGAATCCTATTTTACAATAATTCTAACGCCCGTTCTCTGGTTATAGCATTGCGACCGCCATTAGAAGCTACATAAGCAGAAGAATCTCTTACTGAAACGTATTTCCCAAAATGTTGATGGCTGACTATTCTCATCTCAATTAAAATATTTTCTTCATAAGGATCCACTTCTTTCCTAACTTTGCCCAAGGAATTTTGGCTACCATAGGAAAGCCGTCAGGTGAATAAAAAGTATTTGTTTAAGATTTCAATTACTTTTTTTATCTTTGAGAATTGAACAAATTTAAAATTAATTAACACATACCATGAAAAGTATTAAATCCTTTTGTTTCCTTTTTCTTCTGTCGCCAATAATGCTTTTTTCACAAACGAGGAGCAATGTCAATATTCAAAATAATTCTGATTTAGAGCGAAATGAAGTTGTTGTTGCCATCAAATGGGAAGCAATTGTAGCTCATTTTCCAAAAATTGATACCTTAAACTTTGTAGTCATTAATTCGGTAACTAACAAACAAGTTCCGTATCAATTAGAACACAAAGGTCTTCGTAGTATTCAAAATTTATTAGTTCAGGTAAGCGTTAAAGCGAAATCGACTCTTGTTTTATATGTCCAAAAAGGAAAACCATCATTATTTCAAACAAAAACATACGCTCGATTTGTTCCCGAAAGATTGGATGATTTTGCATGGGAAAATGATCGTATTGCCTTTAGAGCTTATGGAAAAGCACTTGAAGGTACAGCAGGTGATGCTTTTGGATTAGATGTTTGGGTAAAACGCACTGATAAAATGGTTGTAAATGATCGTTACAAACGAGGCGAATATCATATTGACCACGGCGATGGTTTAGACTATTACAAGGTTGGTTTTACTTTAGGAGCTGGTGCTATGGCACCTTTTATCAAAGATTCCGTTCGTTATTCAGGGAATTTTCATCGTTGGAAAGTATTGGATATGGGAACTTTGCGTTCTTCTTTTCAATTGGAATATGATGCATGGAATGCGGGGGGAACAACTGTCAAATGCACTAGAACTATTTCATTAGATGCTGGTTCTCAATTGAACCGAATCGAGAATAATTATTCTTATGATGGAAATAAAATGCTTCCAGTAGCGGTTGGAATCGTCAAAAGACCAGAAAATGGAGTGATTTTACAAAACGAGCAAAAAGGAATTATGGGCTATTGGGAACCTGCTCATGGTGCAGACGGAATTACTGGAGTTGGTGCCATTTTGACTACTGCGGTAAAAACTATGTTGGTTAATAAAGATCAATTATTAGCCATAACCGAAGTGAAAAATAACGAACCTATTGTAAATTATGCTGGAGCAGCTTGGGATAAAGCGGGAAAAATAGTCAATTCAGATCAGTGGTTTTCGTATTTAAATAATTTTTCTAAGGAATTAGAACATCCATTGCTTGTAGCTGTGAAATAAATTACCATTAGGCAAAAGATGAAATATACCCTTACTACTCTAGTTTTAATATTTATAATTTTTGTTCAGGATGATAGACCCTAATTTGAAATTAGAAATTAAAGTGGAAGGAAAGTCAAAAACATCATGTGGAAAGATGGTAACCAAATTACAAAATGTTTACAATCGAGTTTACTATCATTTTGACTAAAATAATTGATTCGACCTTTTAACTAATAAGCAGTAAACTAAAATTACTTTTAATTTCTGTTCTATCAATAATTAAATACTGTTCCGAACATATAAATAAGTCACAGAATTTCTCTTTTTATGAAGATTTTCTGTGACTTTTTTTCTTCGCATACCCAACGAATTTATTTTGGACCACCAACGTATCTTAGTATAAATCCAGGGCAAACGCGCACTTTTTTTAAAATTTGAGCAAAGTATGAGTTTGCCCTGAGTATAAATCAAAGTTTCCTCGTTTTGAACTGCCCTTCTAAAAATGGTTTACTTCTTTAAAAAGTGCAACAATTTCAAATTAGAATGTAACTATATTGTCTCATTTCGGTAATAACTTTGTTAAATAGCAATTTAATTATATATTAATAGAATTTATCGCGAATGGGATTGCTATTCTATTTGATAAAAATTTTATCAAATAGTATGAACTTGTAAATCTTATATCATGAAAAAGGTTTTAATAGCATTAGATTATCATTCTAATGCAAAGGAAATTGCTAAAATTGGACATCAGTTAGCAAAAGATATTGGCGCACAAGCAATCTTGATTCACATTGTGGACGACGAAGAAAATTATATTCCACAATACGATCCAATATTGGGATTGGGCGGCTTTGACTACACTGTATTTTCAAACGCACGCGATACTACAGGTTTCATAGATTCGAGTCTTTATTATTTGAATACCATTAAAGCTAATCTAAAGGATGATTCGATACAAACATTCGTTAATTCGGGCAATCCTACTGTTGAAATTTTAGCCAATGCAAACGATTTTAAAGCTAAAATAATTGTTATGGGAACGCATAGCAAACGTTGGTTCGAAAAAATATTGATGGGTAGTGTAGCGGAAAGCGTTTTGGAATCCTCAAAAATTCCAGTGTTATTAATTCCATGCAAAGATATAAAAAACTAAATTTTAATACCCAAAAAAGAAAATGGAAAAAGACATCGATTTAAACAAAAAAATCATAGCAATCACAATGCGAATTCAAAAGGAATTTCCAGAATTATCGAAATATTTGAATGAAATGCCTGTGACTATTCCTATTGATCAGAGTCCAGAAATTGATGCCAAAAAATTGAACAATTATTACGAATCTCTGTTCAAGTTTTTAAAATCCTATAAATTAGAAATGACCACAAAAACAGCGGAAAGGCTTAGAAACTAATCCATTTCAAAATACTGTTTTTGTGACCTTCTCAATAAATCTACGGCAAGAAATTTATAATTAGTCTACAACTTTACACTGAAATTTCTTTAGCATAAAGCTGCATTTTTACATTCTATTTTACTACTCCGTCTTGTTTGGCTTTCTCTTTTTCCTTTTCCATCTTTTTGAATCCTCCTCTAAAGAACCAATTGTGTTTCAGTGCTTCTAAATTTTGATTCAAATTGTAACTAGCTTCGTTAACATTTAGCATCGTTGAATCTATTTTCTGAACTAATTTTGGATCATTGGACAAATAATTTAAGGCTCCTTTACCCTCTTTTAAATTCAAAATAGTTTTATTCAAATTTTTAGAAGATGCGTCAAAATTAGCAACGATTTTTTTAAGCTTATTGGCAACGGCCGAATCTTTTAAAACTCCTACAACGGTGTTGTTATCATTAAGTGCGGTTACTAACTTTTTGAGTTGTGTTGCTGTTTCCGCTGCTCCTTTAGTGGTTGTATTCAGGTTTTGCATAGTACCTTTCAAATCATTTGCAATAATAGTATCACTAATCAAAGTACCTATTACTCCATTTCCTTTCAAAATTGCTTTCGAAATCTTAAGTAAATCAAGTGACAATACTGCTGCATTTTTATTAGTTTTATTTAAAGTGGCAAGCATGGCATCTATACTCATTTTATTTTTCGAAGCGATTACTCCATTTTCAGCAACCCTTCCAACATTCAAATTTCCAGGGACAATGTTAACAATCATATTACCAACTAAACCATCGGACGTGATTGTTGCAACAGCATCTTTCTTGATTTTTTCGAATATTTTTTCCTCAATTTGCATTGTTATACCAATTGTGGAATCGTTTATCATTTCGATTTCTTTGACTGTTCCTGCATTAATTCCGGCATAACGTACATTATTACCTAATTGCAAACCGTTTGCATCACTAAAATAGGCTCTAATGTGCGATGTACTTCCAAACAAATTCTGTTTGCTACCAATAAAATAAATGGCTACTAAAAATATTAGTAAGCCTATAAACACAAACAATCCCAGACGTACTTTTTGTGGACTTTCGTTTTCCATAATTTTATTTATTTAAAAAATTCTTGAATTTTTGGATCTTCTGATGCTGCTAGTTCGTCAAAAGTACCTTCTTTATAATTCTTTTTATCTATTAACATAACGATTCTGTCAGAAGCGACTCTTGCACATTCAAGATCGTGTGTAATCATGATTGAAGAAGTTTTATATTTTTTTTGAACATTTTGTATCAACTCAATTATCTCCGAAGATGTTATTGGATCTAAACCTGTAGTGGGTTCGTCATACAATATAATTTTTGGTTTCATTATTAAGGTTCTCGCTAAAGCGATTCGTCTTTGCATACCTCCAGAAAGTTCATTTGGCATTTTATCAATTGCTGATGCAAGGCCTACGCTTTCTAGGGCTTCCATTACTAATGGTGTTGTATCTTCTATTTCTCCAAATTTCTTGGGATGACGCAACAGTGGAAATTCTAAGTTTTCTCGCACTGACATCGAGTCATAAAGTGCGCTTCCTTGAAATAAAAAACCTATTTCAGTTCTAAAATCATCTAGTTCTTCGTCCGTTTCAAACTTTGTTAAATCTTGACCCATTATGGTAACCGAGCCACTGTCATATTGTTCCAAACCGATAAGACATTTAATCATTACAGATTTTCCAGAACCAGATTTTCCCATTACAACCACACTTTCGCCTTCATTCAAAATCAGATTAAAACCTTTTAAGATTTCATTTTCACCAAAACTTTTGTGAAGGTCTTTAATTTCGACAATAGGTTTACTAAGTAATTTTTCTTCATTCATAGTATTAATAATATAATATATTAGTTATAAAAACAGCTACAAAATCGATTATAAAAAGCAACATCGAAGTGTAAACAACTGCAGCATTTGCGGCTTTTCCAACTCCAGCAGTTCCATCTACACAGTGATAGCCTTTATAGCATCCAACAATTCCAATAGCGAAACCAAAAAACATAGTTTTGATGGTTGCTGGTAATACATCACTAAATTCAATCGCCGTAAAAACTTTATTAAAGTAGAGTTGCATAGAAACATCGCCCTTTAGATATTCTACCAGAAAAGATCCGTAGAGTGCGATTGCATCTGCAAAAAATACTAAGAGAGGCAACATCAAAGTGGTGGCTAAAACACGAGTTACAACTAAATATTTAAAAGGGTTAGTACCCGAAACTTCCATCGCATCGATTTGCTCTGTTACCCTCATAGAACCTAGCTCTGCTCCTATTCCTGAACCAATTTTCCCAGCACAAATTAATGCTGTAATTATGGGACCAATTTCTCTAATGATAGAAACACTTATCATTAATGGAATATAAGAAGCAGCTCCAAATCGCTCTAAAGTTGGGCGGGATTGTAATGTAAAAACCATTCCAATAATGAAGCCTGTAACGCAAACTAACAATAAGGAACGATTTCCCATATTATAGCATTGTTTCAAAAATGCTTTCCATTCGAAAGGTGTTTTCACAACTTCTCTAAAAAACCGTCCTGTAAAACTGGATAAATCTCCAACTTCTGTTAAGAATGGTCCAAAGAGTTTATTTATATTAAGGTTTATACTCATTTTATAAATTAATTTGAAGAAATACAATTATCTACGCTTTCAAAATTACAGCATCAGACCATCTATTTTAGATACTATCTTATTAAATCTTTTTGAAGTATTTCATTCTCTAGAGTTAATTTTGCTACTAAATTCTAAATTCGGCGACTTGACCGCACAACCCTTCCATTTACTTTTTCTCGAAAATGGAAAACTGTCCAAAATCACTACTCGTAACAACTACGTTTCTAGATAATTATCCTATAATTGTAAAATTGACACCCAAGATCTTTCTTTACAATCTGGAAGACTATGTTCTGTAGAGGTCAATGATTTAAAAGAATAGTAATGAATCGCTCTATTTAGGCTGGTTTTATATATACTTGTAAAGATACAACCCTTTTTTAATAAAGGCAATCGCAAAACGAGAACGATAACAAGATTTTAGATAAATTTTTCCGAAACACCAAATCCTGACTAGTTTTCAAATAACTATTTTTTCTTATTATCTTCGGCCATTTTTGAAATAGACTTCCCTAAATCATCCATGTCAGAATTAAATTTATCTTTAAAGCTTTCCCAACTGTTATAAGCTCCGTCTTTTTGGCTTTTCATTTCAATTTTGAATTCTTCATTCTTTTGCATCAAAGCATCTAAATTTTTATCAATCTTAGAACGAATAGCTTGCTTTTGAAGTTTATTCTTAGCTCTTATTTCCGCAATTTGCTTTTCATTCTCTATTAATTTTGCGTCCATATCAGCTCTATATTTTGCATATTCATTGATAGAATCCAGACGAGCTTCGCTTAATTCTTCTCTAGCCACGGTAACTTTTTCTTCGGCGTTTTCTAAATTATCTTCTTTATTTTCGGTGTTACTCTTACAACTCAATAGTAAAAGAGCCGAACAACAAGCTAAGGCTACTATTTTGATTTTCAAGATTTTCATTATTATGGGTTTTTTAAATTGATTGCTAAAATTAAAATTGATCTTTGCTATAAAAACTGAATATTCTTAAACATTAAAAATGAGAGCTTAAACCATATCAGCTTAAACTCTCATTTGTTAAATTATTTATTTTTTAATAATGCTCTCTGCATCGTTAAGTAAACTGTTTTTTAATTCCGTAAACTTTTCTTCAGTGAGTTTCTCTAATTTACTAGCTTTCTTTTTAAAATTTTTAACCTCATCCGTTACTTTTTGCTTCAAATCTTTAGCCATCTTTTTAGAACTACCAGCAATTTTTTCGCGTGTTTTAGTTCCTTTCTCAGGTGCAAACAATATTCCTACTGCTGTTCCTACTAATGCACCAACTAATAATGCTCCTAAAACTTTTGATGTACCCTTTAAATTGTCCATTTTTTTATTATTTAATATTTAATTATTTTGAAAAATTTTCTCAGGCTTTTAGAATCTATATCCAATGGTTGCCTGATACCAAACATTTCTATAACGTGGAGTTGTTGAATTACCGTTTTCATTATTTTGCTGTAAATCCCAACCAGCACGCAATCCTAGAATTGCACTATCTGTAAGATTCAAATCGACACCACCCGTAAATCCAAAAATATTATTTCGGATATTATCATTATCAAATTGTTGTTCTTGTGCACCATTAGCAACGGCACTCGAAAAGGTGTTTTTTTCGCTCAGTAAAAAAGAATATTGTGGACCAGCCAGAATGCTAACATACTTAATTGGTCTAAAAGCAAATAATATTGGAACGTCTAAAAAGGTAGTCGTTCTTTCATACCGGTAAGAACTACCAAGTAACGTTCCTTCTCCTTTAAATCCTTTTTGAGAGAATAAAATTTCTGGTTGAAAGGCAAACATTTCGCCTAGCGGAACTGTTACAAATCCACCACCTGCAAATCCAAATTTTGAAGATGCAACGAAGTTTTCACCTTCAGTGTCATAAACATTTGATAAATTGCCCCCAGCTTTTAGCCCAAAACTTAAACCTGATTTGCTTCCCTGTGCTGTTGAAATAGATATAAACGCTAAACATGCGATTACACCGTAAATTATTTTTTTATTAACCATCTTTTTGTTGTTTTTTGTCCATTCTGAAAATAATCCTAAATAGTTAACAAATGCCATCAGTTATGATTTCATTAATTTTTATTTAGGATATCTATTTTCAGAATCGAATTAATTTATAATTCTTTATTTAAAGCGGATTGCTTCCTTTTATAATTCTAAATAAAACTGCGATCACTGCAATTACTAGAAGTACATGAATAATGCTTCCTAAATGGAAAGCAAAAAAGCCTAAAGCCCAAAGAATCACTAGGATTACTGCTACGGTGTATAAAAGACTACTCATAATGTTTAAATTTAAAGGTTAGAATTAATTTATGTTTAAAAAATTAGTATTTAAAAAATCTTATTGCTAACAAATATTTTTAATAAAGACGTCCAATACAAACCTCTCATTTTAAATAATTTATTAATGAAAAAGCTTTTTAAAGTGTCACTTTTTTGTTGCTTTTCTATAATACAAAGATGGTATCTAACCGCTTTAAAATCATTACATTTTTTAATGAATTGATTACATAATTTACTTATATCCTTTTAAGATCTTAATTTTTATAATCACAAAAAAAACACCTTATTCTCATAAGATGTTTTCCTGGTTGTATTATCGGCAACGAAAAACTGTGATTTCTAAACAAATCACATTCTATTCATGTACCAATCCAATTCTTTTTTTACCTTTTTGTATTTAAAAATAGATGTAATAATTTTTTGCAAGCGCATAAAAGCGGTTTCGCTTTTCACAACATAATCAGCCGCTTTGTGATGCATACAACTCACCGCCACATCAATTTTGTCTTGAGAGGAGAGCATTATCACTGGAATATCATCATCAAAAGCTTTTATTTTATCCAATGTTTCGATTCCATTCATGGCATCTTTTTCAATACCATCTAAATAATAATCTAAAATAATGATATCGGGTTTATGCGATAAATTGGCAATACACAATTCACCTGTTGAAAAAGTTTCGATACTAAAATCAGCATGATTCATAAAATCTATCTCTATTGATTTTAAGAAAACGGCATCATCATCTACCAAAAAAAGTCTTATTTTGCTGAAATCATCCATTATATTTTATTTTTTAAAAATTGTATTTCTTCCCGTAATTCTTCGCAAGATGTTGACAAAACGGTTTCTAACTGTGAAACCAATTCTCGAATATCGTCTGAATTTTGCATTGAAACAGCATATTCTTGAATTTTTCTAGCTAGGTGTTCAAAACTCTCATCAATTCCCATTATCGAAAATGACGGAATCATTTTGTGCACTGCTTTTTGCAAACTTTTCCAATCCCGATTTTGAAAACTCAATTTCATTTCCTCGATTAAAGGCGGTGTTTGTTCGAGATACAAAGTAATCATTTCTAACATCAGTGTCGGATTTGATTTGGTGCGCTCGTTAAGGAAATTTAAGTTGACGTATCGAATTTGTTCTGATTTTATTTTTTTATCTGTAGAATCTTTTTTCTTTAGTGTACTTCTTTTAACCAAACCTACGATTTTGTTGTATAATAATTTTTCGTCTACTGGTTTTGGCAAATAATCATTCATCCCTACTTCAGCACATTTTTCGACATCAACTTTGGTTACATCGGCAGTTAATGCCAAAATTGGAACGTCAGATTGCAAAACGTTTCGAATATATTCTGTGGCTTCAAACCCATTCATCTCCGGCATTTGCAAATCCATCAAAATGATGTCGTAGGTTTGTGTTTCTAATTTTTCTATCGCTAATTTTCCGTTGGATACAATTTCGCAATCAAAACCAAAATCGTCTAGTAAAGTTTTCATTAGCAATTGATTAAGCGCCATATCTTCTACCACCAAAACGCGAAGATTATTGATTTCGTTATCCAATTCTAAAATTTCTATTTCGGCTGTTGCCTCTTCTTCCGTTTTATCAAAATCTAATATAAAACTAAAAGTTGATCCTTTTCCAACTTCACTTTCTACTGTGATAGTGCCACCTTGGGCTTCGACTAATTGTTTTACAATTGCCAATCCTAAACCAGTTCCTCCAAAAATTCGAGAAGTGCTGCTTGAGGCTTGTTGAAAATTCTCGAAAATAGTTCCAATTTTAGCATCCGAGATTCCAATTCCAGTGTCCATAACTGAGAACTTAACGGCTACTTTTTTATCATCTTCAGAATCTAACTGTGTGGAAACGGTAATTTTTCCCTTATTGGTAAATTTTACAGCATTACCTACTAAATTTAAAATAATTTGATGTAATCTTACGGCATCTCCTAGAACTACTTTAGGAATTTTAGCATCATATTTTTTTACCAATAATAAGTTTTTTTCTTGGATTTTGGTTTCAAACAAATGCAACATCGCAGACATCGAAAATTCAAGTTTGAATGGTGATTTTTCAAAAGTCATTTTTCCAGCATCAACTTTAGCTAAATCTAAAATATCGTTTATGAGCACAATCAATGCATCGCCACTTAATTTTATGGCTTGTAAATATTCTTTCTGTTTGGTTGTCAAATCTGTTTTCAGGACTACTTTTGTAAAACCAATAATAGCATTCATTGGTGTACGAATTTCGTGACTCATATTTGACAAAAATTGCTGTTTTGTTTTTACAGCAGTTTCGGCAAGAAGAGTAGCCGATTCGGCTTTTACTTTTGCAATTTCAGAAATTTCGGTAGCAAGTTCTGCAAATATTTTTGCTTCATATAGTTCTTTGGCAATTCGATTTTGCTCGGTAACATCACGTGCAACAATTACGGCTCCAATGACATTGTTATTTTGATCTTTGTAAACCGAGCCATTAAACAAGACATCGGTCAATTTATCATCTTTAATCGTTAGCGGGTAATCTGTTACAAATCCTTTAGCAAAAACTTCTTTGTAAATTTTACTTGCTTTTCTAGGATCTGTAAAATAATTTTTAAAATCCGATCCTTTTAATTTAGCACGAGAAACACCAGTCGCTTTTACCATGGCTTGGTTCATGTCTGTAATTTTTCCTTTAAGATTAATCGTTATCAAAGGATCTCGACTGGCTTCAATAAGACTCAGCGAATATTGTGAAGCCAAATTAGCAGCATACGTATGAAATTCTAATTCTTTAGTTTCTTTTTCTCTTTTCTCCTTTTCATCTTTTTGGTGTTCTAGTTCAATATTTGCAATGACCAATTCGACCGCACGATTTTCTTTTTCCTGATTTTGAAATGCCAATTCTTTGTTGGCAATAACCAATTCTTCAGCTCGATTTTCCTTTTCCTGGTTTTGAAATGCCAGTTCTTTGTTTGCGATAACTAATTCTTCCGCTCGATTTTCCTTTTCCTGGTTTTGAAATGCCAATTCTTTGTTGGCAATAACCAATTCTTCCGCACGTTTTTCTTTTTCCTGGTTTTGAAATTCCAATTCTACATTGGCAACTACTAGTTCCTGGGCGCGATTTTCTTTTTCTTTATTTTGAAATGCCAATTCTACGTTAGCAATCACTAATTCGCTTGCTCGTTGTTCATTTTGTTTTACATCGGTAATATTTCTTGCAACGGCATAAATGATGTTGTCTTTTACTGAAACAGTCCAAGACAACCATTTGTAACTACGGTCTTTGCATCGAAATCGGTTTTGAAATTGAATTTCAGAAATATTTTTAGCTAATAGATCTATTTGTTCTAAAGTAGCTTGCAAATCATCTTTATGAATAAAATTGGACAATGATTTGGATAAGATTTCATTTTCTGCAAAACCAGTCGTGTTCGAAAATGCAGAATTTATGATTTTAAATTTTCCATCCAAAGACATACTACACATCAAGTCAAGCGAAATATTAAAAAACATATTGCGTTCTTCTAGTAGTTCATCACTATCTATTTTATTAATCATTTTTGTAGTATTAGTTTCCAATTTCTTCAATTGGGATGCGAGTTTTATGCTTTAATTTTTGAAATTCAGTAGCCGAAAGTCCCGTGATCTTTTTGAATTGATTGCTTAAATGTGCTACGCTACTGTATTGCATTTTATAAGATATTTCGGTCAGGTTCAGTTCATCATACATAAGCAATTCTTTGACACGCTCAATTTTATGTACAATCAAAAATTGTTGGATAGTTATGCCTTGCACTTCTGAAAAAATATTGGATAAATACGTGTAATCCAAATTGAGTTTTGAACTGATATAATCCGAAAAATTTATTGTAGGCAATTCCGATGAATAATGAACAATTTCGATGATTACATTTTTGATTTTTTCGATTAGCATGGCTTTTTTATCGTCCATCAATTCTAATCCAGAAACATTTAAAGCTTTTTGCAATTGCTGTCTTTGCTCTTGCGAAAGGGTTTCCATAATATCAATTTCGCCCAAATCGACTAATATATAGTGTAATCCAAGTGATTTTAATGCTTCTTTAACCGCCATCTTGCAACGATTACTGACCATATATTTGATAAATAATTTCATTTTTTTTATTTATTGATCCATTGGTCCTATGTGCGATACATACCGTTTTTTAGAATTCACTAATGGCTTTTCTCCTGTCACTTGATGAATTATCCAGCTAAAGGTAGTTAACAAATGTCACGTTTAGATTTTAAATATGGATTATATCAGAATTTTAAAAAGTTACATAATTCACATATTCAAACAAAAAAATCCTGAAGGAACATTTAGCAACAATTCAGGATTAACAAACCATAATTAAATTTCTAATAAATTTTGGTACATTTGAATTGATCATCAAAATGATACAGTCTGAGAACGCCCGTATGAATTTCCAGATCCGATATAGCCTTGTCCGAAATGTTTTCAAGATGCATAATTAAAGCTCGTAGACTGTTGCCGTGTGCTACCACAAGAACGGTTTTATTATCTTTAAGTTTTGGTAAAATTTCTGATTTATAATACGGAATAACTCTATCGAACGTATCTTTTAGACTCTCACCATTTGGTGGCGCAATATCATAACTTCTTCGCCACTTCAATACTTGTAGAACACCATATTTCTTCTCTATTTCGGTTTTATTTAAACCCTGCAAATCACCATAACTTCGTTCATTGAGTGCTTTGGATTCAAAAATTGGAATGTCGTTTCCAATTTCTTTCAAAATAATGTCCAGTGTTTGTGTGGCTCTTTTTAAAACGGATGTAAAAGCAAAATCTATTTTATACTCTTTCAATAAAATGCCCGCTTTTTGAGCTTCTTTAATTCCTAAAGGAGAAAGATTAACATCATCTGAACCTGTAAATAGGTTTTCGAGATTGTAGGTAGATTGTCCGTGTCGTAGCAAAATTAATGTTGCCATTTTTTCAAAAATTAGTAAAATTTCGTATTACTTGTTTTTAATCAAAAAATAAGCGGTCAATGAAGAACCGCTTATTTTTTTTAATGTTTTATCATCCTTATTTTTCGCAGCGCTTTTTTTAAATAAAAAACAAGAGGAATTAAAGTAAAAGGATAAGCAAAAGAACAATGATAATTATAGCTCCAACAGAAAGGTAAACACCATTTCCTGAAGATTTCAAGGTGCTTTTAATTGCTTTAACTTCTTTTCTTAATTCTTTTTTTTCAGTCGAATTTAGAGACGATTTGTCCATTTCTTTAATTTCTTCTAAACGGTTGAGCATCACTTTTACATCCGCAGGAACTTCTTTTGGACTGTTTGTTGCCGTTGTTGGATTTGTCGTGTTTGCCAACATAGAAGTTGGGAAAATTGTCAATGACATGATTGCCATCATTGCGATTAAGCTGATTTTTTTCATTTTGTTTTATTTATGTTTAGTTAATTGAATTCTATTTAAATCAAATCCTTTTTTTAATAAGCGATTTGTGATTTCTTTATATGTATTATCATCCATCTTTGGTGTTCTCGAAAGAATCCACAAATATTTCTTATTGGGATGGCTGACCACTGCATAACTGTAATCATCTGCTAAATCAATGATCCAATATTTAGCTCGGAAAGGCCAAAAAAACTGCACTTTTAATTTTGCATTGCCCGAATTTTTTTCCACAAAAGCCTTCCCTTTTATATAAGACTCTTTGCCATTCACAGAATCCTTATTGCATCTATTTTCAACTTGGATATAGCCTTTGTCTGTCGTGGTATATTCTGCTGTTGTGCAAGTACAGCCTTTTTGAAAACGCTGCGGATAAGAAGCTATCTCATACCATTTTCCCGCGTACTTATTCAAATCGACTTTAGCAACGGTTTGCACTATTTGTGAATTTGCAGCAGTCATAGCAATAATTGTAAGTAATAGTATGAATTTTTTTTTCATTCAGTTGTTTGGCTAAATGTAAACATTTTATGCTAAATATTTTGCAAAAAGTTGAATCTTTAAAAAAAATTAAACAGATTCCTTCTCGAAATGATTTTTTACAAAAGCCTCTTTTTGACTATCATTCATTTTATCTGCAGGTTCAATGCAAATTTTTATATCTTTAAAATGCAAATCTTCCTTCAAGAAATTATGCAATTCTGTTTTGGCATCGGTTGGCCCAAATAAGAGCACATGGTCATAATTCAAAATGGCAGCAGCAATTTCTTTATAATAGGCTTCGTGTAGCTGTTGTCGTTTGTTATGCATGCCTTTCTCACTTTTTCGAATGGCTTCGTCTTGCACATCAGAATTAAATTTTGATGTAACGGTTTGATTGTTCTTATTCGAATCTAAATCGATCAAATTGGCGTGTAAATGATCCATCCAAATGCCTAATTTTTTCTGCGTTTTCATGATTTTTTTTATTTAGTAATGACGTGAACTTCAAAAAATTCATTCCCGAATTTTAATTTTATTTCGTTTGTGGCGGATTATTCACTTGATCCAATGATAGTTTTTTGGTGCAAAAAAACCAATCGTAACAAGTAACACCTTCTACCGAAGTTTCCATTCTGTCTTTTGCAACACCACAAGAACCTGCTGTGGGAACAATAACATCATCACCAGGATTCCAATCTGCAGGTGTTGCTACATTATAAGCATCGGCGGTTTGCATTGCGATTAAGGCTCTTTTTAGTTCATCGAAATTTCTACCCAATGAAAGTGGATAATAAATTAAGGCACGAACAATACCTTTTGGATCAATAAAAAAGACTGCTCTCACTGCTTTAGTTGTACTTTCGCCTGGCTGAATCATACCGTATTTTTTGGCAACTTCCATCGAAATGTCTTCAATTAAAGGAAAAGTAACTTCCATGTTTTTCATGCCGTTGTATTCAATTTTGTCTTTTATAGTTCGCAACCAAGCGATGTGGCTGTACAAACCATCGATAGACAAACCGACCAATTGACAATTTAAAGCAGTAAATTCAGGTTCTCGTTTGGCAAACGTCATAAACTCTGATGTACAAACGGGTGTAAAGTCGGCTGGATGACTAAAAAGAATAATCCATTTGCCTTTATAATCCACTGGAAAATTGATATTTCCTTGTGTGGTAACAGCTTTAAATTCGGGAGCTTTGTCTCCAATTCTTGGCATACTGATAATTTCGGGTTGTTGATAAGATTCCATTTTTGTTTATTTAAAATAATTTTGATTACTATAATATGCGATAGATAAATTGCTATTTATCCTTTGTCTTCATCTAGGTCATTGTGATTGTCTCCTCCCAAACTGTAATAATTATTTTCTTCATCCTCACTGCCCACACTTTCTTGCTGATCATCTAAATCTGAGCCAGGCACATCTAAATCACTACCCGACATACTATCTTTAAAATCTTTTTCGTTTGATGTACCTACTTTTTCATTCGGCGATTTCTTTTTCGAAATATCTTCGGGATTTAGATCGGCTTCTTGTTTGTACTGCTGGTAAATATCTTCTGACGGCGGATAAATTTGAGGGTCTGAAAAATTATGCTTATCACTTTTTATTTTTGAATCTGAAGAAGAGTGCGTTACAGCATATTTAGTTATTATATCTTCTAAAGAAAGATAATAATCGTATAGATTTTTAAAGTTTATTTCTTCATTTTCTGAATTATTTGTTGGCATCTCAACAATGTATTTAGACAATTCTGGAAATTCCATTTGAATTCTGGTCGTGATGCTTATTATGTTTTGTTCTATTTCTAGTATAGTTTTCATTTTTGTGTGATTTTAGATTAGTTGAAGAGTCTGTTAAAATAATCGAAAAATCCTAAAGTTCTTGAAGCCATTTTATTTGTGTTTTAACAATCTTATAAAATTAATTACTTCCCTGCTCAAATGAGTTATATCATAAAAAATTAAAGTTACAAGATTCACTTATTTCATTTATGCATAGAATTTTATTATGATTTCCAGTGAACGCTTACAATAATTTCATTTCTTCTTCCCAAAAATTGATAGGGTGCATTGTAACCTAAAAAGCGAAAATGTCCGTAATAGGAAATTTTATTTTCTTGCAAAGCTTTTTCTAATTTAGAAGCATAAGTTTTCATATCCTCATCGCTTGCATAACCGCCAAATTGAATGACCGCAACATATTCTTCGGCAGAAGTTTTAATGATGATAGAAGAATCATTTGGTGTCGGTAAATTATCTTTACTATAGTTTGCTGGCATTACAAAACTCATAGAAGATTGCGCGTCATTGATGTCCATATGCACCGGCGAGGTCATTGCAATACTTTTTTTGTCATTATTCCCGCCAAAAATATACGATGCCAACTTCCGGAACCCTTTAGAAGATAATTCTTTGTACGTTTTTGCATTCATAGAAATGCTGGCCATAGTAGCTGGAGGATAGAGGCGAATTTCAAAATCTTTTTCAGTTTTAAGTATTCGATACGGTTGTGTTTCTGTTTTTGCCATTATAAAATAGATTTGAGAAATGAGTACTAGACCAGTAAAAACGGAAAGAACTATTAACATTATTTTCATCTTGTATTAATTTAATTTTAAAGTATGTTTTTGAAATCGCTTCTTATTGTTTTTATATTTTATCCTAATAGAATAGCTTAAATTTAGGCATTTATTTTATAAAACCCTATTTTACAATCTTAAATAATTCCAAAATTTAAAGTGAATTTATCAAACTTTTTAATCCTTTATTTCTTATTTTTTTAATTTCTACCCACCCGATTTATGGCAAAATGCAACTGAGCTCGAGCTACAAATTCGTTAGATGGGTTGCAATTAATAATTACTAAATAGCAAGCAAGAGACGATATTTTCCAGTCAATGAGTATATTTTTGCCATCAAAACGGTAGATCTTTTTAAAATTTTGATTTTTTGAGATTTGTAACGTTTTACAAGCATCAAAACTTCGGTTCACGGCATTTTCAATTTCTTTGGAATCATCAATATTCAAACTATCCATAAGATCACTAACAAAATAGGGCAATTGATTAGTTCTAAACCTTTGTTGTTTTTCGTGTTCTCGCATAACAATGTCTAAATAATCATATAATTTCATTTCATTTTTCATTGTGTAAAAGTGCTAATTGGTTAAACAATTCGAGTTCTTTTGATGATAAATTAGTAGGCATTTTTACATTTACCATGGCATGTAAATCGCCAAATTCCTCTGGTTTATTAAAAATTGGCATTCCTATTTTTTTTAATCTTAAGACTTTTCCGTTGGAAGTTTCCTTAGGAATAGTGATATTTATTTTTCCTTTTAACGTTTTTATTTCTGTTTTCCCACCAAGAATAGCAGTGTATAAATCAACATCAACGGTGCAATATAAATCGTGCTCCTTTCGTTTAAAAACATGGTTTTCAGCTATGTGAACTGTAATAATCAAATCACCATCTGGTGCATTGTTTGTGCCTTTTCCGCCTTTTCCTTTCAATCGTAAAATTTGACCTTCGGAAACTCCGGGTTTAATTTTCATTGCCAATTTTTGATGTTCTAACTGCACTTGACGCGTTGTGCCAGAATAAGCTTCCTCAAGCGAAATTTCCATTTCGGCCGTAAAATCTTGTCCTTTTGCTGGTTGTTGTCTGCCGCGGGAATTTCCAGCTTGACCGCCAAACATATTGGAAAAAAAATCGGCAAAACTATCTTCATCAAATTGCTGTCCTGCATTTCCACGACTTTGATACTGCGGATTTCCTTGACTTCTACTGCCTTGACTAAAGCCATCGAATCCTTGTTTTCCTCCAGATTTTTGATAATTAGCATATTCTTCCGCTAGAGAGTCATATTCTTTTCGCTTGGTTTCATCTTTTAAAACTTCGTTGGCTTCATTGATCTCTTTAAATTTTTCTTCAGCCGATTTATCATCTTTATTTTTATCGGGATGGTATTTTATAGCTAATTTTCGATATGCTTTTTTAACCTCATCTGCCGAAGCAGTTTTGGGTATATTTAAAATTTTATAATAATCTTTAAAATCCATCGTAATTGGTTTTATTATTTTTATTTATTTTTATGATTATTTCAAAATACATCAGGCAAAGTTTCTTCCTCTAGTAAAGTTATGCATAAATTAAAGATAAATTCGTTAAGTTATCATACTTTTTGACACTTGAAATATGATGATTTTCCTTAGTTATAAAAATACGCATTAACTACCTACATTTTATCCATCAGCTTTGTTTTCCACTTGTTAAGAAAAACTCTCAACAGTACTTATAAAGATAGTTTTCGTTACTTGCATATTACTCCATTTCTGGAATTTCCAAAAGATTTAATCGTCATTTAAGATTATTTGTATTTTAATAGGGCAATACAAAGTTCAAATAATTAAATTTTAATAAATTACACAATAGAAATGGTTTATTACATATTTCTGAATTATCTGAATTTGTATTTTAGAATAATAGAAGTTTTAATAGTACAATACTATTTTGTTCACAACCTAAAAAGATAATTTACAAATCAGCCATGATGAATGCTGATTTCGAAATTTAAAGCTGTGATAGAAGGGTTTAGAAAGGTTACAGGTTTTCGTTATGATCCCCGTTTTCAAGGATCCGAAAAACTGAGACAAAAAAAACTCCAACATTTCTGTTGAAGTTTCTTGGTGGGCGATGAGGGGTTCGAACCCCCGACCCCCTCGGTGTAAACGAGGTGCTCTGAACCAGCTGAGCTAATCGCCCTAATTCTGGGTGCAAATATACACTTAGATATTGAATTCGCAAACAAATTTTAAAAAAATATAAGATTAATCAAAAATTAAATAAATCATAATTTTTATCATTGATTCATGATAATATTATATTTGTAAAAATTAAAGATCATAAATGGCACATTTTAAAGAAAACGATTTACCAAAATCAAAAATTACTTCAACTTCTCTTAACAAAGCGACCTTAATTTTTAAATATGCCGAAAATCATCGATGGAAATTTTATGTAGGACTTGTTTTCCTACTGCTTACAGGCGCAACCGCATTGGCTTTCCCAAAATTGATGGGACTTTTAATTGACAGTGTTAAGGATAAAAGTTATGATCAAGCTAATAATATTGCTTTATTACTTGTAGTCATATTATTTTTGCAATCCATTTGTTCTTTTTTTAGGCTTTCGCTCTTTGTCAATTTTACTGAACATACTTTAGCCAATCTTCGATTATCATTATACAGTAATTTGGTAAAACTACCCATGTCCTTCTTTTCACAAAAGCGTGTAGGTGAATTAAATAGCCGAATAAGTGCAGATATTACTCAGATCCAAGACACCTTAACGTCAACAATTGCGGAATTCTTAAGACAATTCATTTTAATTATTGGTGGAATCATTTTGTTGGCAACTGAAAGTATCAAGCTGACTTTACTAATGCTTTCTGTTGTTCCACTTGTGGCTGTTGCTGCAGTTATTTTTGGAAGATTCATTCGAAAATATTCTAAAAAAGTACAAGATCAGGTCGCCGAAAGCCAAGTTATAGTTGAGGAAACGATGCAAGGAATTAGTATTGTCAAGGCTTTTGCCAATGAATGGTATGAAATTGCCCGTTATGACGGAAAAATTAAAGAAGTTGTAAAACTTGCCATCAAAGGTGGAAAATATAGAGGTTACTTTGCTTCTTTCATTATCTTTTGTCTTTTTGGAGCCATCGTTGCCGTGGTTTGGTTTGGTGTGAGATTGAGTATTAGTGGCGAAATGAGCGTGGGACAATTAATATCTTTTGTCTTGTATTCCACTTTTGTTGGAGCTTCTTTTGGTGGAATCGCGGAATTGTATGCTCAAATTCAAAAAGCGATTGGAGCCACCGAACGCGTTTTCGAATTATTAGAAGAAACTCCTGAAAAAATTAATTCTACACAAAATTCCCATTCTATTCAGAAAATACAAGGAAACGTCGCTTTCAAAAATGTAGAATTTACGTATCCTTCCAGAAAAGATATGAAAATTTTGAAGGGTGTTAATTTCACCGCAAATTTTGGTCAAAAGATTGCCATTGTGGGTCCAAGTGGTGCAGGAAAATCAACTATTGCTTCGCTGTTATTGCGTTTTTACGATATTGATGGCGGCGAAATATTGGTAGATGGAAAAAATATCTACGAATATGATTTAGAAAATCTTCGTGGTAATATGAGCATTGTTCCCCAAGATGTGATTTTGTTTGGAGGAACCATCAAAGAAAATATTGCCTACGGAAATCCTGATGCTTCCGATGAAGAAATTATTTTAGCCGCAAAACAAGCTAATGCACTGGTTTTCATTGAAAGTTTTCCAGAGAAATTTGAAACTTTGGTGGGCGAAAGAGGTGTTAAACTTTCTGGAGGACAGCGCCAGCGAATTGCCATTGCCAGAGCTTTGCTCAAAAACCCAAGTATTTTGATTTTGGACGAAGCGACATCATCCTTAGACAGCGAAAGCGAAAAACTGGTTCAAGAAGCATTAGAAATTTTGATGGAAGGAAGAACGAGTATTATTATAGCGCATCGCCTTTCAACTATTCGAAAAGCGGATCAAATTTTAGTGATAGACAATGGCGTCATTGCTGAACAAGGAACCCATCAGGAATTGATTGTTTTAGAAAATGGTATTTATAAAAACTTGAGTAATTTGCAATTTAGTCATTCCTAAAATAAGCCAAATAAAAACCCGACAGGTTTTAAAAACCTGTCGGGTTTAAACCGCAAACTGCGACTGCAAACTGAAAATTTATTTCACTTTCCTCCTATTTCGCTCTGTTTTTATCATCGCTAACTCACGGCTCGTTTGCCCAGCAACCGAAGTGTTTTCTTCCGCACGGCGAATCAAGTACGGCATCACATCTTTTACAGGACCAAAAGGCAAATACTTGGCAACATTATAACCACAGTCCGCCAAATTGAAGCTAATAGTATCGCTCATTCCGTATAATTGACCAAACCAAACCCTGTTATCAGTTGATTTTATTCCTTTTTTCTCCATTATATCCATCATAAAATAGGTGCTAGATTCGTTATGAGTCCCTTCAAAAATAGACATCGTATCGATATGATCTAACATAAATTTTACGGTTGCATCATAATTTTCGTCGGTTGCTTCTTTTGTAGCGCATATTGGAGTTGAATATCCTTTTTCGATGGCGCGTTCATTTTCTTTTTCCATATAAGCACCACGAACTAATTTCATTCCTATAAAGAAGCCTTTGGTTTTAGATTTTTCGTGTAATTTTTTCAAATAATCCAATCGATCCCAACGATATAACTGCAAGGTATTGAAAACTATTGGTTTCGATTTATTATATTTTTGCATCATTTCTTCAACCAAATGATCAACCGCATCTTGCATCCAACTTTCTTCCGCATCAATTAATAGAGCTACATCGCAATTATAGGAAGCCTTACAAACTTCCTCAAAACGAGCCACTACTCTATTCCATTCTTCAGATTCTACAGTAGTTAAATTAATTCCTAAACTCACTTTTTCGTATAAATCGCTACGACCAAAACCCGATGGTTTAAAAACAGCAAACGGAATTGACTGTTTTTTTTTAGCAAAATCGATCAATTTTAAAGTCTTTTCCAAAACAGCATCAAACACCGCTTCTTCTTCTTTTCCTTCTACCGAATAATCTAAAACTGATGAAACTCCTTTAGTAAATAGTTTATCGACAACTTTCAAACTATCTTCTTCATTAATTCCAGCACAAAAATGGTCAAAAACAGTAGCGCGAATCAAACTTTCTACGGGAAGATTCGCTTTTAAAGCAAAATTAGTTACTGCAGTTCCTATTCGAACAAGAGGCTCATTAGCAATCATTTTGAATAAAAAATAAGCTCTCTCGAGTTCGGTATCGCTTTTTAGTGAAAAGGCAATTTGTGTGTTATCGAATAAATTCCTCATTATTTGTTATAATTTTACACAAATATAAATAGAGTTTTCAAAATTATTAAGCAAAAATTACCTTATTTTGCGATTTAAATCATTCCAGAATTATGCAAACCATTCAAGCCAACAATTATCCAATCTATTTCAATGAAAAGGGATATGAAGCTCTAAATTTATTCATCAAAGAAGGCAAATATTCCAACGTATTCATTATTGTAGATAGCAATACAAATGAGTCTTGTTTACCTCAATTTCTACCCTATTTAGCAACCGAATTGGCGATAGAGATTGTTGAATTTGAAGCGGGTGAACCCAATAAAAACATTGAAACTTGCGTTCAATTATGGAATGTTTTGACCGAACTTGGTGCCGATAGAAAAAGTCTTGTCCTGAATCTTGGTGGCGGAGTGGTTACCGATTTGGGCGGTTTTGTAGCTTCTACATTCAAACGAGGCATCGATTTTATTCATATTCCTACCACTCTACTTTCGATGGTAGATGCTTCGGTTGGAGGAAAAACAGGTGTCGATTTAGGAAATCTAAAAAATCAAGTTGGCGTGATCAATGTTCCCAAAATGGTTCTTATTGACACCCAGTATTTAGAAACACTTTCGAAAGCCGAAATGCGTTCCGGACTAGCCGAAATGCTCAAACATGGATTAATTTATGATAAGGAATATTGGGGGAAATTTCTGGATTTAAAAGCTATTGATTTTGCCGATTTTGACGAATTAATTTACCGTTCGGTAGAAATTAAGAACGAAATCGTAATCCAAGATCCAACTGAAAAAAATATTCGCAAAGCATTAAATTTTGGTCACACATTGGGTCACGCTATCGAAAGCTATTTTTTAGAAAATAAAACGAAGAAAAACTTATTACACGGTGAAGCAATTGCAATTGGAATGATATTAGAAAGCTATATTTCATTAGAAAAAAAATTGATTAATCCACAAGAATACAACCAAATCAAAACGGCTATAAAAGCCATTTATGATGATGTAATTTTTGAAGAAACAGACATAGATCCTATCTTAGAATTACTGATTCACGACAAAAAAAATGAGTATGGAAATATTCAGTTTGCCTTAATTGAAGGTATAGGCAAAATAAAAATTAATCAATCTGTTGGAAACGAATTGATTTTAAAGGCTTTCCAAGATTATAAGTCTTAACCATTTTTTATAAAATAGGATTGCAATAGCGTTATATTATTTTTTACATTTGCAACAATGAAAAAAGCTCAAAACAAAAGAAATTATAGCAATTTGAAAAACGAAAACAGAAATTCTTTTTTAAGGATATTGAGACGTTTTTTTGCTGTAAAAGATAGTTTTAGTTTTGATGTTTTTTCCTATTTGAAAGCCGAAAACGAAAAACTTCAAATAGTTTATGAAAATATAAGAGTTTGAATTTTAGCTTAATTAATAACGCTATTAAATTAATCTAAAATACTAACAATCATATGAATACAAAATATTTCGATTTAATAAATCAAACTTACTATTTCCCACAAGAAGAATTTACATTAGACAAAGACAACCTTGAGTTTCATAATATTGATTTGATGAAACTGGTTGAACAATACGGAACACCGTTAAAATTTACCTATTTACCGCAAATTTCCAACAACATCAACAAAGCCAAAAGTTGGTTTCGTAAATCGATGGAAAAAAATGGTTACGAGGCCAAATATTATTATTGTTATTGTACGAAAAGTTCCCATTTTGAATACATAATGAACGAAGCTTTTAAAAACAATATTCACATCGAAACCTCCTCGGCATTTGATATCAATATTGTGGAGCGTTTGCTAGAAAGTGGAAAAATAAATAAAAGTACATATGTAATTTGCAATGGTTTTAAAAGAGATCAGTATATTGAAAACATTGCACGATTAATCAATAATGGACACAAAAACACCATTCCAATTATTGATAATTATGAAGAATTAGATATTTTACAAGAGCATATCAAACGAAAATTTAAAATCGGAATTCGTATTGCCGCTGAAGAAGAACCAAAATTTGAGTTTTATACTTCTCGTCTTGGAATTGGTTACAAGAACATTGTTCAGTTTTATAAAAAACAAATTCAAGAAAATAAAAAACTGGAACTTAAAATGTTGCACTTTTTTATCAATACAGGAATTAACGATAATGCGTATTATTGGAATGAATTGGTCAAATGTATCAAAGTATATGTAGCCTTGAAAAAAGAATGTCCTACACTTGATGGATTAAATATTGGTGGCGGATTTCCAATCAAAAATTCGCTGGCATTTGAATACGATTATCAATATATGATAGACGAAATCATCAATCAAATTAAGATAGCTTGTGATGAAGCAGAAGTAGATGTTCCCAATATTTTTACCGAATTTGGTTCTTTTACAGTTGGTGAAAGTGGTGGCGCAATTTATCAGATTTTGTATCAAAAACAACAAAACGATAGAGAAAAATGGAATATGATAGATTCGTCTTTCATCACTACTTTACCGGACACTTGGGCGATTAATAGACGTTTTATAATGCTGGCAGTCAACCGTTGGAACGACACATACGAAAGAGTTTTGTTGGGCGGAATGACCTGTGATAGCGATGATTATTACAACTCTGAGCAAAATATGAACGCCATATATTTACCAAAATACAACAAAGAAAAACCTCTTTATATAGGTTTTTTCAACACAGGAGCATATCAAGAAACCATTGGAGGTTATGGAGGTTTACACCACTGTTTGATTCCACAACCCAAACATATTTTGATTGATCGTGATGAAAATGGAATTCTCGCAACCGAAGTTTTCTCAGAGCAACAAACCGCCGAGGAAGTCTTAAATATATTAGGCTACAACAAATAATTTTAAAAGTTTTCATTGTAATTTTCAAAAAAAAATATTTTCTTTGAACAGACAAGTTTAAGAGTCAAATAACAATAAATAAAAATGAGTAAAGGTCCAATTAGTCAGTTTATCGAAAAGCATTATTTGCATTTTAATTCTGCTTCTTTAGTAGATGCTGCAAAAGCATACGAACAACAATTAGCCAACGGAGCTAAAATGATGGTGAGTATGGCCGGAGCAATGAGTACAGCCGAAATAGGTAAAATTTTTGCTGAAATAATTCGCAAAGATAAAGTTCAGATCATTTCTTGCACAGGAGCCAATCTTGAGGAAGACATTATGAATTTGGTGGCACATTCGCACTACGAAAGAGTACCAAATTATCGTGATTTAACTCCAGAAGACGAATGGGCTTTACTAGAAAGAGGTTTGAATCGTGTAACCGATACTTGTATTCCGGAGCATGAAGCGTTTCGCCGTTTGCAGAAACACATTTACAAAATCTGGAAAGATGCCGATGATAAAGGCGAAAGATATTTCCCTCACGAATTTATGTATAAAATGCTACTTTCGGGTGTTTTGGAGGAATATTACGAAATTGACTTAAAAGACAGTTGGATGTATGCTGCAGCAGAGAAAAATTTGCCTATTATTGTACCGGGCTGGGAAGATAGTACAATGGGAAATATATTCGCTTCCTATGTTATCAAAGGGGATTTGAAAGCCTCTACTATGAAATCGGGTATTGAATATATGGTATTCTTATCCGATTGGTATCCAAAAAATAGTACAAACGGCATTGGTTTTTTCCAAATTGGTGGCGGAATTGCTGGAGATTTTCCAATTTGTGTGGTGCCAATGTTGTATCAAGATATGGAAATGCATGACATTCCGTTTTGGAGTTATTTCTGCCAAATTTCAGATTCAACCACCAGTTATGGTTCTTATTCTGGAGCTGTGCCAAATGAAAAAATCACTTGGGGAAAATTAGATATAAAAACCCCGAAATTTATTATAGAATCGGATGCAACCATTGTTGCTCCATTAATTTTCGCCTATTTGTTGGATTTATAGTATAATTTATGAAAAGAGTAATTGTTGATTACGCAAAACTTACCCACGAAATTTTAAATCTATTAGTAGATAAATTTCCGGATGGCTATGATGATTCAAATATTATCCGTTTTAGAAATGCCCAAAACGAATTAATCGAAGCTGTCGAAGTTCGTACTGAAGATACTATTTATTTAGTAAAAATTAGTACTAAACTAGCTGATCGAATTGAAAATTATGATGAAGATGATGAAATCGCAGCAGAAATCGAACCAATTGATGACAGTATCAGTCTAGACGACGATGACGATGTTTCCGATGACGATGATGATGATACAGATGAATATAAAGATCCTGTAGAAAAAGGAGATGGAGATGATGATGATGACGATGATGACTCAGATCCTACTGAAGAAGAGGACGACGACGACGACGACGACGAATAAATATTTTTTAGAATAATACACAAGGAACTCCTAATCGAGTTCCTTTTTTTTTTACTTTAGTCAAAAATATACTCCAGAAATGACAACCGCAATTTTACACTCCAAACTCAAAGAAAATTTTGGATTCGAAAAATTCAGACCCAATCAAGAAGACATTATCAATTGCATTCTTTCTGGACAAGATACTTTGGCAATTATGCCAACTGGTGGCGGAAAATC
>JBBQSZ010000004.1:0-84425 GCA_038234745.1 Flavobacteriales bacterium
CGTTTTCTTATGTGCATGGCTGGAACGTGTAAAACTAAATCAACAATTACTTCATCACCAAAGGTTACTAAGTTTGCAATTGCCCCACTTTCTACCATATTTTTTCCTTCGCCAGCCACCGAAATGTTTTCTAAAGCTTTAAGGATTTCTTTTTTATCTAATTTCATTTTCTGAATGTGAATCCAATTGATATTTATTCAATTGAAAAGTTATAATTTATTTATAATGAATCTAAAGGGCAAAGATACCATGAAAAGTTTTTAAAATAAAGGTTTTAGGCTTGATTTATTGTTAGAGAAATTGGCAAAACAATCTTTTTTTTATTAAATACCAATTGCATTGTTGCCTTTTTATTGTGTGCTGAAAAATAGGCTACATTGCATCAAAAACACTTTAGACTAAAATGAAATTTTATTTGATCTAATTTCTCAAAGCGAGAATTTTTTATTTAATATAATTATAACCCACGCTTCGGAAATGGGTTATGTATTTTTTCCGTCTAAAAATGAGGCGACTTATAACAGATTTTATAATTTGTACTCCAAAAAATTAAAAATATAACTTATTGTGTTTTTTGGGTGCTATTTAGTATCTATTCTCATTCCGAAGAAAGATCTATAAACAAAATATAAAGCTATAGTGACGAAAACCAAGCCAGCATAAGGAGCAATGTCTCGGAATGTCTCAGATATTGCAATTTCCATAGCCAATAAACCAAATAAGGTTGTAAATTTAATAATTGGGTTCAATGCAACAGAGGAAGTGTCTTTGAATGGATCGCCTACTGTGTCTCCAATAACTACAGCTGCATGTAAATCGGTTCCTTTTTGTTTTAAATTAACCTCAACCACTTTTTTTGCATTGTCCCAAGCTCCTCCAGCATTTGCCATAAAAATAGCCTGAAATAAACCAAAAACTGCAATAGCAATAAGATAACTAACAAACAAAGCTACTGCATTATTTCCACCAACCGAAGATGGCGAAGAGAAACAAGCAAAAGCAAGGGCAAAAAAGAAAACAGCAACGAAAATATTAAACATACCTCTTTGCGCATATTGCGTACATATTTTTACCACCTCAATAGATTTTGCAACATCGGCTTTTTTTGGTGCGTTAGGGTCGAGATTGATATTGTTCTTAATATATTCCACTGCTCTGTAAGCACCTGTTGTAACTGCCTGAATTGAAGCCCCTGTAAACCAATAAATAACAGAACCACCCAGAATAAATCCTAAAAGGGTATAAGGATTTAATAAATTAAGAATGGTTTCTGGCTCAATTCCCAAAGTTGATTTTATCATTAGAATTAAAGAAAAAATCATGGTTGTGGATCCCACTACGGCGGTTCCAATTAATACAGGTTTAGCAGTGGCTTTAAAAGTATTACCAGCGCCATCATTGGCTTCTAAATAATATTTTGATTTTTCCCAATCTGGTTTAAAACCAAAATCTTTTTCAATTTCAGCGTCAATGTTTTCCACTTCTTCAATAAGCGAAAGTTCATAAATAGATTGGGCATTGTCAGTTACAGGGCCATAACTATCAACAGCAATAGTTACAGGACCCATTCCTAACATGCCAAATGCCACCAAGCCAAATGCAAAAATAGAAGGATAAACCATAATTTCGTGTAAACCAAAAAGACTAGCGAAATAAGCAATAAACATTAGTATGAAAAATACGATACCTGTCCAAAATGCTCCAAAGTTACCAGCAACTAATCCAGAAAGGATGGTTAATGAAGCCCCCCCTTCTTTAGAAGCCTGAACAATTTCTTGAATATGAGATGATTTGGTTGAAGTGAATATTTTTGTTAATTCAGGGATAAGAGCAGCACCAATAGTCCCACAACTAATAATAGTTGAAAGAATCCACCACATATCGGTATTGCCATTCAAGTCAGGAATCATTACATAACTAGCAATGTAAGTAACAATAATTGAAAGCATAGAAGTAATCCAAACCAAATAGGTCAAAGGTTCTTCAAAATCCATTTCATCAACATTTTTATATTTTGCATTAGATATGGCACTGTTAATATAAAAAGACACAATTGAAGTAACAATCATCAGAATACGCATTACGAATATCCAAACCAATAATTCAACTTGTAAAACAGCGGTTAAATCGACATTCATCCCAAGGGCTTTGCCGCCAACGGCTAATAAAATAAACGAAATTAAAGCAACACCCGTAACACCATAAGTTTCAAACCCATCGGCAGTTGGCCCAACAGAATCACCTGCATTGTCACCAGTACAATCGGCAATAACACCAGGATTTCGTGGATCATCTTCGCCAATTTTAAAAACAACTTTCATTAAATCGGACCCTACATCGGCAATTTTAGTAAAAATACCACCCGCAATACGAAGCGCCGAAGCACCAAGAGATTCGCCAATTGCAAATCCAATAAAACAAGCTCCAGCTAAATCACCTGGCATAAGTAACAGAATAATAAGCATCATCGTTAATTCAACACAAATTAACAATACGCCGATACTCATTCCTGCATCTAAAGGAATATTGGATAATTTAAGCGGCTTGCGTTCTAATGAAGCAAATGCCATACGTGTATTTGCCAAAGTATTCATTCGGATTCCAAAAGCAGCAACAACATAAGAACCCAGAATTCCAACAATTGTCCAAGCAAGGATTAATAAGACACCTCCAATTCCAAAGAGCGCATTTCCATCATGGTCTTTGGCGAGAAATCCAAAATATCCGGCAACTGCCGAACCAATAAAAATAAAAAGGAGTGCTAAAAATTTTCCTTGTTGTTTAAGGTATGCGGAGCATGTTTGATAGATAACATCTCCTATTTCGAGCATTGATTTGTGAGCGGGTAATTTTTTAACTTTCATAAATTGGTATAAACCAAAAAGCATTCCTAGCGTGGTAATTAAAAAGCCATAATAAAGAACATTCTGATTTTTGATAGATTCAGGAATTACTAAATCAGCTTCACTGGCAAACATTTGAAAGGGCATGGCAAAAAAATGAGTAGCAACCCCAATAGATATTTTGTTTTCATAATTTAAATATTTACATTACTTTTTAAGTTGTTTTTATGTTTTTAAGAGTGTGTGAAATAATGAAAATCGAAATTCTTAATCATAAGAAATTTCAGCACTAATTTACAGAAAAACAATGACATACATTAGTTGTTTTCTAAAAATAATACCAAGAAATTATAATATTTATAACGGATATTAATTGGCGACTGTTTTTTAAATTGTTTTAGTCAAAAGCGATCCAAACATAGTATTGTTTATGACTTACTTTTTCTAGAATAAAACTAAAAAGCCCGAAATTCAAATATTGAATTTCGGGCTTTTTTATAAGATGTATATCTGTGATTACTACTCCAAATACAAGCAATGATTAAACTCATGCAATTTTCCGCACCTTCTACTTCCATTTTTTGGGAGTCCTTTTGAATATGGAAATTAATTATGGAACACTTGTTTCCGGCTCCCAAAACACCTTCTCAAAATTCATAATTTGATTTTCTACAACTACAATTCCTTCGTTTTCAAGCAATTGTTGCATTAAATTAGTGCCGTCAAAATGGTGTTTTCCGGTCAATAATCCTTTTCTATTCACTACACGATGTGCTGGAACATCTTCGAGATGGTGCGCCGCATTCATTGCCCAACCCACCATTCTGGCTGATCGAGCTGTGCCTAATGCTTTTGCGATTGCACCATAAGAAGTTACTTTGCCGCAAGGGATTTGTCGTGCAATGGAATACACTTTTTCGAAAAAATTATCGGTGGACTTGACCATCTTTTACCAATAATATTTTATAATATTGATCAAAGTCACTATTGAAATCAGCCCTGTAATAGACCCAATTATCGTGTTCATATTTTTCATAATAAATCCTCTTTTATTTTCGATTTTATTAAAATAAGAAATATAAACATAAAAGGCTAGAAAAGAACCTACAACAACCCCACTCACAAATAGTAAAACAGCTAAAATATCAAATGAAAATAGTTGATAGGACGCTAATGTAATGCTCACAAAAACATAATAGGGAATTGGGAAAAAGTTGAGCGAAGACAGCAAAATTCCCTGAAAAAATCGATTGGTTTTACTGTTTTGAGTATATTTTTTGGTTTTACCTTTTGGTTTTTTGGCCAACAATAAAAAATAGACGGTCAAGGTTGAGAATATTCCTAATCCAACTTCTCGCAGTAATGTAATTAAATCGGGACGTTGATTAATGATTTTTGCAAAGAAAACAGAGAAAAAAACTTGTATGCAAATAATAAGTATGGCTCCAAATACAAACCACAACGCATTTCGTTTGCCTTCTTTAAGATTCACTTTGGCAGCTGTCATATTGATTAATCCGGGTGGAATAATACCAATAAATGCACTAAGGAAACCGAAAAATAAAGGAGTTATTAAATTCATTTACAATAGATATGCGTTAAAATGGTTATTCTTTTATCATAAACCGAATGTAGGTAATGGCTTTGTTTTTTTCTAAATATTGTTTTTCATAAAACGTCTGAAAAGCCGTCACTTCCTCGGGACTTCCTTCGTTTACATACACATTATGATTGGCATACAACACTTCGTGACCTTCGCCGTGAAGCAATCCAAGTGTGTAACCATGCATAAATTCGCTATCGGTTTTCAGGTTGACAACACCGTCCTTTTTGAGAATTTTTTTATACAATTGTAAAAATTCGGAATTAGTCATTCTGTGTTTGGTACGTTTGTATTTGATTTGTGGATCGGGAAAAGTAATCCAAATTTCATCTACTTCATTTTCGGCAAAAATATGATTGATTAATTCGATTTGGGTTCGAATAAAAGCCACATTATGCAAGCCGGTTTCAACCGAAGTCTTGGCTCCACGCCAAAAACGAGCTCCTTTGATGTCGATTCCAACGAAGTTTTTATTGGGATATTTTTCGGCAAGACCAACGGAATATTCTCCTTTCCCACAACCCAATTCGATAATAATTGGATTGTCGTTTTTAAAAAAATCGGCGTTCCATTTGCCTCTAAGCGGAAACATATTCCCTACAACTTCTTCTCTTGAAGGTTGAAAAACATTGTCGAATGTTTCGTTTTCCTTGAATCTTTTTAACTTGTTTTTACTTCCCACGCTTTTATAAAATATTTTCACAAAATTAACGAAATTTTTAAGACGGAATCATAATCCTATTTCTTTTTAGTGTTTTCTTGGTTTTAGTCGGTATCTTCAGATGGTTTTCCCAATGTAATCTTAGTCTCCCCGTTTTCGCCATCAACTAGGGTAAGATTGATAACAATTCCTTTGTATCGTGCCGCTTCTCTTGCCTTTAGATCAGCAATTTTATAATCGTCTTTTGGATTTCGTAGTGGAATTCTCAAACCTAAATTGGTTCCAGTATTAGAAAGTGAATAGATTCCTTTGGCATCTAAATTCAACACATTGGACGTAATTTTAAAATCTTTCACTTTTATTTTCCCTTCATTCAAAGTGGTAATTCCATATAAATCCCTAAAAGTAATGTTGCTCACATTCCTATTGGGAAAAATAGTTTTCCCGATTTTTTGGATGGATTTAAAATTGACTAATGCGCCATCTTTTATTCTAAAGTCGAGGTTTCCACTTATCGATTTTTTGTTTACGTTATCTTTTGAATCTAAATTTCCAGCGAGATTTGCCGTGAGCGATAATTTTCCTTTTATGTTGTTCGGTACAAAAGTGGTGACTCCAAAATTATCAAACGAGGCTAAAAAATCAGAAATATTCGCATCTTTCAAATTCACATTTGACTTGAAAAGCTTTAATCCGTTTTTAAAAACCATCTCCGCATCAAAAGCTAAGGAACCTCCATCATAACTCTGAACGGATCCATTTCGAAAATAAAATCCTCCATTGTTTACCTGTATGTTGACTTTAAATTGATTTCCATTCAATCTATTATACACCATCTTATCAATCAGCAAATCGATGTTTACTTGTGATTTACTAAAAACATTTTGCAACTGATTTGAAGATTGTTTTTTCACATTCTTTGTGACAGTTCTCGATTTTTCTTGGTAGGACAAGATTCGAACAACTTCCCTGACATCTAAATTAGGGCTGTGAATTTTCCAGTTTACAATCATTTTTTCGGGAGCATCATAATAAAGATTTAGAAAATTATCGACTCTTCCCTCCATATAAACAACATCATTTTTGTTTTGATATTTGAGATTTTTAATCAAAAGTGCTTGTTCGGTAAATTCGAGATCGATATTTGTTTTTTGAAGGTTTATATTCTTTGGCTTGTAATAAAGGCTGGCGTTTTTGACAAAAATATTCCCATTAAAATCCGGCTTATTCAATCTTAAATTGACAATATCAAATTTAAAATCGAGATTTACTTGGGCACTTCCGCCAGAAAATTTGATAAAATCATCATTAATCAAACTTTTCATTTTAACAACATCAAACGCAGAATTGAATTTACCAGTAGCAATTGGTTTCTCTAAATTGCTAATAACCCCAGATGGAATTCGGATGGGTATATCACCAAGTTCGCCCTTAAAATCATAGAAAACAATTACTGAATTGGCATCATTAATTCCCAATCCAGGTTTATAATCATTAGTAAATTTTCCCTTAAAACTGCAATTTTTGACAATCCCATAAAATGTTGTTAGCTCATCATTTTTTATTTCAGCATTCACTATAATTTGCGGATCACCTTTAACATTCATATCTCCATTTATTAGGCAAGATGCTAATAAAGGTGCTTTTAAATTAAATTCGTTGAGTTTTGCAGTAATATTATTGGATAATAAATTAGCCGCATTTCTCCATTTAATTTTCGTCCTGATGTCCAGATTGTACAAAGAGTTAATTTTTCCTAAGTTGAAATTTGCTTTAATAATAAAATCCTCATTACCAATCCCCAAATCTTTGGTAACTATACTGATTTGGTCTTTGTCTTCAGAATACAGTACACTCATTTTTCCCTCAATAATTTTGTTTTTCACAAAACTGCCGTGAGATTTATTAAATGCAAGACTTTTGACCATCGTTTTTAAAGAAATTGCTGTCTCCCAACCTTGAAGAGTATAGTCGGTTTTGGCTTTTAAGGATTCAATTTCAAAATGAAATAGATTGTTCCTCATTTGATTTTCAGAAATAAAACGTACATTTTTCAAATCAACCTCCTCAATAGAAGTCGAAGTAGTACTTTCTGATTTTTCCCGATTCTTTTTATTCTTAAATATATTGGAATTGCTAATGCCATTTTTGTCTTTAAACAAATCAATCGTAGCGTCTTTAATCACCATTTTGTGAATATTTATTTCATTTTTCAACAAACTCAAAACACTGATACAAAGTTCTATTTTTTCTGCTTTCAAAATGGGTCGTTTGTGAAAAACAAAGAGACTGTCTCTGATTTCCACATCACTTAAAACAAAACTGAAGTTGGGGAATCCGGTCAAAAATTCGTAACCCAAATCGCCAATTTTAGCTTCGCCCACAATGTTATTATTGATTTGGGTGTTAATTTCAGTTACAATTTCGGGTTTATTTTTTTCAAAATAAATATGCAAAACAATTGCAGAAATAAATAACAACGAAAAAAAACTTAGGAAAAAAAATCCAATTATTTTGAGGGTTTTTCTAAAGCCTCTTGCAGCAAAAACAGTTTTGACTTTCTGGAATAGATTTTTCATTTAGGAAGCCCTTAATTTCTTATAAAGATAGTATAACTTTTGGTTAAAAGTATTCAAAATAGTAACGTCAAAGTGCAACCTGTTTGAGATGTTATTAGTATGACAAATAGAAAGAATAGAAAGATGAATTAAAATTCCTCCAATATTATTTGTAAAACTCTTAATAGGATTCTTGTAAAATTTACTACTAACTTTTATCCAAAAAAAACAGCCTAAAAAATTTGCTTTTTAGACTGCTTTTAATGAATTAATTGAAAAACCCTTTACTAAAACTTAATAGGTTTGTTGTTTATCAAAAGTGGTGTTTAAAATTTTCTTTATTTTTTCGGTCGCTTGAAAAAAAGCCTTTTCGATTGAATCTGCATAAGCTGTTACGGCGATCGGTTGCAATTTTGCTGGGCGTGCTTCAATGACACACCGCTTGTCATTTAATCCTCCTTTGTCACTATTCTCGTCCCCAAGGTGTACTTCAATTCGTGTTACTTTATCGTCAAAACGAGCTAACTCTTTTTCTAATTCCAAAGTAAAATACTTTTCTAATCGGTCGTGACCCTCAATGTTCTTGTCGGTATTAAATTGAATTTTCATAGGTAAATTATTTATTGATTGTTTCAAAAATAGTGACTAATTTCGACAAAAACAGAGGTGTTAATAAAACTTTATGAAAATAAAATAGCACTCATTTTTAACAGTCAGAGTTGATGACATTTGAACAAAAATTGCTTAATTCAACCATAAAAAAGTATTTCAAGAATATTATTTTATACCTTTCTACAGACCAAAAACCCTGTGAATCTATTAAATCACAGGGTTTTTACAGTTAAAAATTTATTTGAAAAAGTTTTATAGTTTTGGCAAAATTTTAAAACCCATATTATATAATGTAAAGGCTTGAATGTCGACATTCTCTTGAATTGTTGCAGCTACAGATTTTCCTGCTCCGTGACCCGCATTAACATCAATGCGAATTAAGACTGGATTGAGTCCCGTCTGTTTTTCTTGCAATTCCGCAGCAAATTTAAAACTATGCGATGGAACTACACGGTCGTCATGATCGCCAGTTGTGACCATTGTTGCTGGATAATGTGTTCCTTTTTTTACGTTATTTACTGGAGAATACCCTTTTATATAATCAAACATTTCCTTACTGTCTTGCGAAGTTCCATAATCAAAAGCCCAACCTGCTCCAGAAGTAAACGTATGGTAACGCAACATATCCATAACTCCAACAGCTGGCAATGCTACTTTCATCAAATCTGGGCGTTGCGTCATGGTTGCTCCAACTAAAAGTCCTCCGTTGGATCCGCCACGAATGGCAAGAAAGCTGGACGAAGTATATTTTTTGGCAATCAAATATTCAGCGGCAGCAATAAAATCATCAAAAACATTTTGCTTTTTCATTTTGATTCCGGCATCGTGCCATTTTTTTCCATATTCTCCTCCACCTCTCAAATTGGCTACAGCATAAACGCCGCCATTTTCCATCCAAATTGCATTAGCAACACTAAAACTTGGTGTTAAACTAATGTTGAATCCGCCATATCCATAAAGGATTGTTGGATTTTTTCCGTTTAATTTTACTCCTTTTTTGTGAGTTATAATCATTGGAATTTTTGTTCCATCTTTTGAAGCATAGAAAACTTGAGTCGAAACATAATCCTCAGATTTAAAATCAACTTTTGGTCTTTGATACACTTCTGATTTTCCTAAAATAGGTTCAAATGCAAAAATAGTTCCTGGAGTTGTGTAATTTGTAAACGAATAATAGACTATTTTTTGTTCTTTTTTACCAGAAAATCCTCCTGCAGTTCCCACGTCTGGTAGTTGAATTTCGCGAATTAATTTTCCTGAATAATCATATTGTTTGATAACCGAAACAGCATCTTTCATATAATTTGCAAAAAAATAGCCGCCAGCAGTTGTTGGCGAAAGAACATTTTCAGTTTCCGGAATAAAGTCTTTCCAGTTTTCAGGTTTCGGATTGTTGAAATCTACAGTTACAATGCGTTTGTTAGGTGCATTTAAGTCGGTTTCTATATATAATTTCTCGCCATCATTCTCTATAACCCTATTATCACTATCAAAATTAGCTACAATTGTAATTATTGGCGCATTCGATTTTGTTAAATCCTGAATGTATAATTCATTTCCATAAGTAGAATTGGCGGCAGAAATCACTAAAAATCGATCGTCATCCGTAACCGATCCGCCAACATATCTTCTTTTTTGAGTTAATCCAAAAACTACAACATCTTCTTTTTGTGCAGTTCCTAATTTGTGGAAATACAATTTATGTTGATCGGTTTTGGCCGATAATTCGCTTCCTTTAGGTTTGTCATAACTGGAATAATAAAAACCCTCATTGCCTTTCCAAGACACACCACTAAATTTGACATCGACCAAAGTATCCTCCATAATTTTTTTAGATTCGACATCCATCAAAATCACTTTTCGCCAATCGCTTCCACCTTCTGATATAGAATACGCTACTTTAGATCCGTCTCTAGAAAAATTGACATCACCTAGAGAAGAGGTGCCTTTTTTAGAAAAAGTATTCGGATCTAAAAAAACGGTTTCAACACCTTTGGCGTCTTTACTATATAAAATCGATTGATTTTGCAATCCATTATTTTTATAGTAATAGGTATAATTTCCTTCTTTGAAAGGCGCTCCTATTTTTTCATAATTCCACATTTTTTCCATTCTCGCTTTCAACGCATTCCTGAATGGAATTTTAGATAAATAATCATAAGTTACTACATTTTGAGCCTTAACCCAAGCAGCCGTTTCGGTTGATTTATCATCTTCTAACCAACGGTATGGATCGACCACTTTTGTGCCAAAGTAATTTTCGACCGTTTCGCCTTTTTTAGTTTGTGGATATTTCACGCTTTTTTGATTTTGTCCATAGGAAACTACGGTTGAAATTAGAGCAATTATCAATACTGTTTTTTTCATCGGAATCGATTTATAATTTAACCGTAAAAATAGAAAAATATAACACGTATTTGGATAAATGTTTAAAAAAAACAAGTCAGATACAAGGGATTATTTCGTCAGAATTCAAAACTGCTTCCATAAGAATATCAAAAAAAAATTGTAGAAATAAAAAAACCTTACATTTCTGTAAGGTCTGATTTTACTGGTGGAGAATATCGGATTCGAACCGACCACCTCTTGCCTGCCAGGCAAGCGCTCTAGCCAAATGAGCTAATCCCCCAATTGTGGGGCAAATATAACATATAATTACAGCACAAAGCAAATTTCGAAAAAAAATATCCAGCTTATCCTAATATTTTTAACTTTACATCAAAATCAATGCAATGAAAACACAAAACTCAAACGGTTCCTTACAAACCACTATCGAAAATAAAATCGCAACCCTTGAGTTTGGGCATCCAGCGAGTAATTCTTTTCCGAGTGATTTGTTAATCCGCTTGACAAACGAGCTCAACACCCTCAGCAATAATCCGGAAGTTTTGGTCATTATTTTGAAAAGTAGCGGTTCGGGAGCATTTTGTGCTGGAGCTTCTTTTGACGAACTCCTGGCAGTTTCCAATCTACATGAAGCTACAAAATTCTTTTCTGGTTTTGCTCATCTTTTGAATGCCATGCGTTCTTGTTCGAAAATAATTGTGGGAAGAATTCACGGAAAATCCGTTGGTGGTGGAGTGGGAATTGCTGCTGCTTGCGATTATGCAATGGCTACCAAGGAAAGTTCTATAAAATTATCAGAATTAGCCATCGGAATTGGCCCTTTTGTCATAGAACCTGCTGTAACGAGAAAGATTGGAAAAAATTCCACCGCCGAAATGAGTCTAGAAACCGAATGGAAAACAGCTGATTGGGCTTATCAAAAAGGATTGTTTTCCAAAATAGTCGATACCACCACTGAATTAGATTTAGAAATTGCGGCTTTCGCCAAAAAACTAGCCACTTACAATCCCGAATCTTTAAGTGAAATGAAAAAAATACTTTGGGAAGGAACCGAAAACTGGGATACCTTATTGTATGAAAGAGCTGAAATTTCGGGTAAATTAGTGCTTTCCGATTTTTCGAAAAAAGCCTTAAATCAATTCAAAAAACAATGATACCAAATCTCATCTTACTAGTTGAAAAAATAAATGTTGAAGAAAAAATAAAGAATGCACCCGACAGTAGCTATCAAATTGGGGTGCTGATTGGCTCGTTCTTACCTTTTGTTATATTGGTTGGTCTTGCCTACTGGATGTATAATAGAGCGAAAAAAGCAGACAAAGAAATCTAGATTCACTAAATTTGCATTCAAATAATAATAGAATGAGCAAAATCAGAATTACAAAACAGTTTGGTTTCGAAACAGGTCACGCTCTTTATGGCTATGACGGAAAATGTAAAAACGTTCACGGTCACAGTTATAAATTGTCGGTAACAGTAATTGGTAAACCTATAAACGACCTCAATCATGTAAAAAATGGAATGGTAATCGATTTTACGGATTTGAAAAAAATCGTAAAAGAAGAAATTGTCGATCAGTTTGATCACGCCACCGTTTTCAATAAAAACACACCTCACGTAGAATTGGCGGCCGAATTAAAATCTCGTGGACATCACGTGATTTTAGTTGATTATCAACCTACAAGTGAAAATATGGTGGTCGATTTTTCAAAAAGAATCATCAGTCGATTACCTGAAAATATTAAACTTTTTTCACTAAAATTGCAAGAAACCGAATCTTCGTTTGCCGAATGGTTTGCGAGTGATAATTTGTAATCAGTTAAGAGGCAAATTTTAAATTGCCATTAGAAAACCAAACACGAATTTCACGAATTATCACGAATTTGAATGTTGTGAAATTTCACGAACTTTTCAATTTAATAAAAAATTGGTGTAATTAGATTTTAAGAATCACTAGAATTTGTGCAAATTTGTGTAATTCGTGTCCAAAAAACCTTATTTATAGTTCTATGCAAATCGCTCCCAACAAAAAAATATATTTCGCTTCCGATCAACATTTTGGTGCACCAACTCCTGAATTGAGTTTTCCCAGAGAACAAAAATTCGTTGCTTGGCTCGACGAAGTCAAAAGAGATGCCGAAGCCATTTTCTTATTGGGTGATTTATTCGATTTTTGGTTTGAATATAAAACGGTTGTTCCCAAAGGTTTTGTTCGTATTTTAGGCAAATTAGCCGAAATTCGAGATAGTGGAATTCCTATTTATTTCTTTGTGGGCAACCACGATTTATGGATGAATGACTATCTCGAAAAAGAGTTGAACATTCCTGTTTATCACGACAATCAAGAGTACACTTTCAATGGAAAAACGTTTCTTATTGGTCACGGCGACGGAAAAGGACCTGGTGACAAAGGATACAAACGAATGAAAAAAGTATTCACAAATCCATTCTCGAAATGGTTATTTAGATGGCTTCATCCTGACATTGGCGTGAAGCTGGGACATTATCTTTCAGTGAAAAACAAACTAATTTCTGGCGATGAAGATGTGAAATTCTTGGGAGAAGAAAACGAATGGTTAATCCTATATTCCAAAAGAAAGTTAGAAACGAAACATTATAATTACCTTGTTTTTGGACATCGCCATTTGCCTATGAAAGTCAGCGTGGGCGAAGACTCCCAATATGTTAATCTAGGCGACTGGATTAATTATTTTACCTATGGCATTTTTGATGGAGAAACTTTTGAAGTGAAGAAGTTTGATATTAATTAAATTTCAGTTTTTTTATTCAAAAACAATAGTGAAATCCAATAAATTCCAATAGTTACAGGAACTGCCGTCAAGAACCAACCGCCCAAACCACATAGCAATTCAAAAGAAAGATGACTTAGTGTTTGAAAAAAACTGTTTTGAAAGGAACTAATAATTTCTTCGATTGTATGATGATTTCGAGGAACGGAAAAAATAAATTCTCCCATTCGGATAAACGGAATAATTAATAAAATTTGTACCGGCCAAAGCAAATAACTCAAAGAAATCATTATCGGTAAATTTAATTTTCGTTTGATAGCAACCGTGGTAATCAGGAAAGTACTCAAACCCAAAATTGGAATCGTCGAAATTAATCCCGCGGCAATTGTGCTCTCTACTAATTGTTTTGGAGTCAAACCTTGCTTGAACAGAGTCTTGGTTTTATCTTTTACAGCAAGAATTTTTTGTTTCAATTATTTTTTGTTTTCGTGTTCATCCAAATCTTTTTGCAAGTCCAATTTTCTAAATCCAGGCAATTTTATTCCCGTGAAAACGACAATAATAAGCGTCATACTTCCACCGAAAACAACCGCAGAAACCGTTCCCATCAATTTTGCCGTCAAACCACTTTCGAAAGCACCCAACTCATTCGACGAACCTACAAAAATTGAATTTACTGCCGCCACACGACCTCGCATATGATCGGGAGTTTTGAGTTGTAAAATCGTTTGGCGAATGACCACCGAAATTCCATCGGTAACGCCACTCATAAATAATGCAAAAACCGACAACCAAAACCAAGTCGAAAGTCCAAAAACAATGATACAAACTCCAAAACCAAATATAGCTGCCAACAATTTAATTCCCGCATTTTTATAAAAAGGAAGGTGAGCTGAAACGAACATTGTTAGCAATGCACCCACTGCTGGAGCTGCTCTTAAAATTCCAAAACCTTCTGGTCCCACTTTCAAAATATCTTGGGCAAAGATGGGCAAAAGTGCTACTGCTCCGCCAAAAAGAACCGCCACCATATCCAGTGTTAAAGCACCTAAAACTGATTTATTAGTGTAAACGAATTTAATTCCTTCTTTCAAACTTTCCATTATGGGTTCGCCAATTTTGGGATTCATAATCGGCTTTTTGGAAATTTGAGTTAAAGTTAATAATGCTAAAATGGAACACGCAAAAATGGAACACATCGACCAATGCACTCCTATCCAAGTAATGGAAAATCCCGCGACAGCCGGTCCAACGACAGCACCAATTTGCCAAACCGAACTGCTCCAAGTGGCAGCATTTGGATATACACTTTTAGGCACAATCAATGACATTAACGAAAAAATGGTTGGACCCAAAAATGCCCGAACCAATCCACCAATAAAGACCATAAAATAAATGGAATACAAAATAGTATTGGTAGACCAATCGCCAACAATTCTTGGCCAAGTCAATAAAAACAATCCAAAACTGATGATTGAAAATCCCAGAATGCATTTCAGCAACATTCCTTTTTTTTCCTTTTGATCTACAATATGTCCCGCAAACAATGCCATTCCAATAGCTGGAATCACCTCCATCAGTCCAATAATTCCCAATGAAAGCGCACTTTTCGTCAAACTATACACTTCCCATTCGATGATGATAAATTGCATCGACCAAGCAAAAACCATGGCGAAACGCAACAACAAAAACATATTGAATTCTCTAAAACGCAAGGCTGCGTAAGGATCTCTAACTTTAACTTCCATAATTTTTACTGAATATCTTTTAATCGCAATTGAATAGAAACCTTTCCGTTCCATTCGTTCTCATCAATACAATAGATTGCGTCAAACTGATTCTTATTCGCTGTTACTTCTATTTTATTGCCCAATCCAAAACCAATTGCCGCCATTCCTTCTGAATTATTCTGACGTACAAAAAGTTTTAAATGCTCATCATCAGCTCCTAGTTTTTGAGCATAACCAGTGTCTTTCACATTTTTGGTCAAAAAGACAGGTGTCATATTTTGAGGCCCAAAAGGTTCGAATTGTTTTAAAATCCGTGTCAGTTTTGGAGTAATATCTGATAAATTTATTTCTGCGTCAATCGCAATTTCGGGAATTAACATATCGGGATGAATGGTTTCTTCGACTACTTTTTCGAAAGAATTTTTGAAAACCAAATAATTTTCTTCCAATAAAGTCATTCCTGCCGCATACATATGTCCGCCAAATTGCTCCAAATGTTCCGAACAAGCTTCCAAAGCATTATACACATCAAAACCTTTCACGGAACGCGCCGAAGCGGCGTATTTATCGCCACTTTTGGTAAAAACCAAAGTCGGTCGATAATAGGTTTCTATCAGTCTCGAAGCCACAATTCCGATTACTCCTTTGTGCCAATTTTCTTGAAAAACCACTGTCGTGAAACGCTTTTGTTCTTGATTTTCTTCAATTTGTAAAAGTGCTTCTTTGGTAATTTGTTTGTCTAAATCTTTGCGCTCCGAATTATAAGTTTCAATTTCCGAAGCAAATTGTTGTGCTTGTTCAAAATCAAATTCGGTCAATAATTCCACTGCATGATTCCCGTGTTTGATTCGTCCTGCTGCGTTAATTCGGGGTGCGATGATAAAAACAACATCTGTAATATCAAGCGTTTTCTTTTTTATTTGGTGAACTAAAGCTTTAAATCCTGGTCTTGGATCTTCATTAATTACTTGCAATCCGAAATAAGCTAAAATCCGATTTTCACCCGTCATCGGAACAATATCGGCTCCAATAGCCGTCGCAACCAAATCCAGATAAGAAGTCAAGTCTTCAATGGTTTGATTTCGGTTTTCGCCTAAGGCTTGAATTAATTTAAAACCAATTCCGCAACCACACAATTCGTCATACGGATAAGTACAATCGTCTCTTTTTGGATCTAAAACTGCTACCGCTTCGGGTAAAATTGCTCCTGGTCGATGGTGATCGCAAATGATAAAATCAATCTTTCTAGCATTGGCATACGCCACGTGATCAATCGATTTTATGCCACAATCCAAAGCTATAATTAACGAAAAATCGTTGTCATCAGCAAAGTCAATTCCTTTGAAAGAAATGCCATAACCTTCAGCATACCGATCGGGAATGTAAGTCGCCACGTTAGGATAATACGTTTTAAGATAAGAAGAAACCAATGAAACTGCTGTTGTTCCATCGACATCATAATCGCCAAAAACGAGAATGTTTTCGCCGTTTTCAATCGCTTTTTCTATTCGTTCCACGGCTTTATCCATATCTTTCATCAAATAGGGATTGTGCAAATCGGCTAAAGTAGGGCGAAAAAATTGTCGGGCTTGCTTGAAAGTTTCAATGCCACGCTGTACTAAAAGTGTTGCCACAAATTCCTCTACATTCAAAGCGACTGCCAGTTGTTTTACCTTTTCTTCAGAAGGTTTTGGTTTTATTGTCCAGCGCATAAATAATTAGGAATTTTGTGTTAGGACAAATTTAGTTTAAAATCACTAAATATAGTAGCTCAAAAAAAATTAACCGCAAATTTGCGAATTTCACAAAATAGTAGACACCCAAATTTGAGAATTTGCGGTAAAAAATTCAAGTACTAAATCAAAAGATTGTACTTTTGATTATTATTCAAAATCAACCCAAAATGCAAATTCAAGGACAAATTGTCGATATCAAAAACCGTCGTATGTATGCTGGTGAAATCACCGTCGAAAACGGAAAAATCATTTCAATAATTGAGAAAGATCACGACATTAAAAACTATATTTTACCCGGATTTATCGATTCTCACATTCATATCGAAAGTTCAATGTTGGTTCCTTCTGAATTTGCAAAAATTGCAGTGATTCACGGAACAGTTGCCACGATTTCTGACCCACACGAAATTGCGAATGTGCTCGGTGCTGCTGGTGTCCAATATATGATTGAAAATGGTAAAAAAGTACCATTGAAATTTCATTTTGGAGCGCCATCTTGTGTTCCTGCGACAAATTTCGAAAGTGCAGGAGCCATAATCGATTCGGATGGAATTGCGGAATTAATGGCGTCACCCGATATTTATTATTTGGCTGAAATGATGAATTATCCCGGCGTTTTATTCGATGATAAAGAAGTTTTAAAGAAAATTGAATGGTCTACACATTTTGGCAAACCCGTAGATGGTCACGCTCCAGGTTTACGAGGTGAAGCGGTTCAAAAATACATTGCTGCAGGAATTTCTACCGATCACGAATGTTTCACTTTTGAAGAAGCCGAAGAAAAATTATCTCTGGGAATGAAAGTGCTGATTCGCGAAGGAAGTGCCGCCAAAAACTTTGAAGCACTCATCGATTTATTACCTGAAAATTATGATAATATGATGTTTTGCTCAGACGACAAACATCCTGACGATTTGATTGTGGGTCATATTAATTTGCTTTGTGCGCGAGCGGTTGCCAAAGGAATAGACATTTTTAAAATCTTGCAAGCCGCTTGTGTGAATCCTATACATCATTACAAAATGAATGTGGGTTTACTGCAAGAAAACGATGCTGCCGATTTTATTGTGGTCGAAGATTTGATTGATTTTAAAGTCAAAAAAACCTTTATTAATGGCGAATTAGTGGCCGAAAACGGAGAATCTTTTATACCACATATTCCATTTGAAACACCTAATAATTTCAATATTACTTCCAAAGAGATTAGTGCTTTTGCCGTTTCGGGTTCCCGTTCGAAAATCAGAGTCATCGAAGCTTTAGAAGGACAGTTAATTACCAATGAAATTCATCATATTGCAACAATCGTTGACGGAAATATTGTTTCGGACACTGAAAATGACATCTTGAAAATGGCAGTTGTCAATAGGTATGAAAATACAAAACCCGCGATTGCTTTCATCAAGAATTTTGGTTTAAAAAAAGGAGCAATTGCCAGTTCGGTAGCGCACGATTGTCATAATATTGTAGTCGTGGGAACTTCTGACGAAGAAATTTGCACTGCCGTCAACCTGATTATTGAAAACAGAGGCGGAGTCTGCGCTGTAAATGAAACTGAAAGCAAAATATTAGCTTTGCCAGTTGCTGGAATTATGAGCGACAAAAATGGCTGGAAAACGGGGAAATTATACCAAGAAATTGATTTAATGGCCAAAGAATTAGGCAGCAAGTTGAAAGCTCCTTTTATGACGCTTTCGTTTATGGCTTTATTAGTTATTCCCGATTTAAAATTATCCGACAAAGGTTTGTTCAGTGGAAATACTTTTTCGTTTGTGGATTTAGAAATTTAAGCCACAGATGACACGGATTCGACTGATTTTCACAGATAGTTAGAAATAAAACACATAGAAAAATCCGTTTTTATCCGTTCAATCTGTGTTATCCGTGGTTAAAAAATTAAGCTTTCAACACCAAAGCAGTTCCTTCAAATTGAATTCCATCCCAACCTAATTTCATGAAATTACGGATGTTTTGATGATTGGTTCCCGTTGGATCGCCCAATACCTCTTCAAAATAATAGGCTCCAAAACAAGCTAATGTTTCGTCTTGAGATAGTTTTTGCAATTGGGCAAAAGCAAATAATTTGCAAGAACCTGAGTTTTGTCCTGCTTCATTATGTTGATTTCCATTATCGAAAGTTGTCGGTGTAAAATCGTAATTTTCCTCAATCACAGCGATGGTTTCTGGAAAAGTAATTGCGTTTGGTGTTTGTTTTAGTTTTTCTAAAAAAGTAGTGATGCTCATTATAATTCTTGTTTTTCTAATTTTCTTTTAATTTCAACTGACTTGGGATTTAACCATAAGTGGATATTCAATAGATTCTATTTCTCTGTTTTCATATAATTCTGGAAAATGGCATTTTTTTTAAATAAAAGATGCTTCTATAAAATTTCATTATCTAAAGTGTCTAATAATAAGTTGTTTTAACATTTCTATTTTGATTGGTTTGGTAATATATTCATTGGCACCAGCTTCTATTGCTTTTTCCTTATCGCCAGGCAAAGCATCTGCAGATTGAGCAATAATAATTACTTCTTTGTAAAATTTTCGTATTTCAGCGATCGCTTGATATCCGTTCATTTCCGGCATTTGAATATCGATTAATATCAGATTGATGTCAAGGTTGTTCCGACACGCTTTTATAGCTTCAAACCCGTTGCTTACAATTATAGTATTCTCCGAAAATTCTTTTACGACTTTCGAAATTAAAATCTGTGATATAGTGTCATCCTCAGCGATTAAAATTTTCAACTTGGGACTGGAAATTTCTGCCATTGGAGTTTCAAAATTGTTTTTAATTGTTTTTTCAATGCCTCTCGTATTTTGAAAAGGCAGTGTAAAATAAAACACACTTCCAGTTCCTTCCTCAGACTCTAACCACAGTTTTCCTCCCAGCATTTCTGTGTAAGCCTTAGAAATAGAGAGGCCTAATCCAGCACCTTGCTGCGCCATTTTATTCGCAATGTCAGCTTGAATAAAACGCTCGAATATAGCGCTTTGCCTATTTTTTGGCACACCAATTCCAGTATCTTTTACATAAAATTCCAAGAATTGATCCTTTTTAATATAACCGAATTCAACGCCTCCTTTTTCGGTATGATTGATAGCATTTTTAACTAAATTAGTTAAAATAGCAAACAGTTTTTCACGGTCTGTTGTAATAAAAGCTTCGTCAAAAGGTAATGCTTTTTTATAAGACAACTGAATTTGCTTCTTTTCAGTCTCGGGTTTAAAGAAGGTGTAAATATATTCTAATTGTTCATTAACGTTTGATTGTTCCAGAAGTACTTCCATCTGTCCGGATTCAATTTTCGAAATATTGATGATATCATTAATGATATTAAGCATTCGGATGCCGCTTTTTTCGATAATCTTAATATACTTTTGCTGTTGATTTCCATTAAGACCAGGCACTTTTAGCAAGTCGGCAAAACCAAGAATTCCGTTCATAGGTGTTCGAATTTCATGACTCATATTCGCCAGAAAAGCGGTTTTTAGACGATCAGATTCTTCGGCTTTTTCTTTGGCAACATTAAGTTCTATCTCTAATTGTTTTCTTTCGCTGATATCAAATTCAATTCCGTCCCAACAAACCAAACCACCTATAATTCTAGGTTTTGCTATAGTATAAGACCATCTAATCGTATTATCTGGATTTATTACTCGAACTTCAGTAATATAATTAGACATATTTTGAATTGCTTTTAATTCAGCTGCTCTCATAATATGTCTGTCATCGGGATGAATTCGGCTATAAATCAGGCTGGGATCTTCCATCACTTCTGCTGCTGTGCATCCATAAAGTTTAATCACTCCATCACTCACATAATTAAATTTTCTTTTATCTTCGTCAATTGTGACAATCTGATAAATCATTCCGTTTACAATATTATCAGCAATTGATTTTAATTGATTTTCGTTTTCGCCAACAATTTTCATTGCTTCAGAGAGTTCTCTTGTCTTGTCTTGTATAATTTTTCGCAATAACAATACGAATGCTAAACAAATAATTAACACTATTATAATAATCCAGATGATCCACTTTATGTAATCTGGAACCCCCTTTTTGGCATCCTGATTCAACCATTGGAAAAGTGATTTATAATAAATTGATTTAGTATCATTTCTTAAAGCCAATATGTTTTTATCAAATAAAGCGACCAACTGTGCATTTTTATTTTTTTGGAATGCAAAGTGTATTCCCAATGGTTTAAGTACAATATCTGTTGGTTTTATAGTCTTGTCAAATAATTTTGAAAAAGCAAAAAATCGATCTCCGAGAATGACATCAATTTCATTTTTCTTAAGTGCGATTACAGAACTTGTGTAAGAATCATATGTGATCACTTGATACTGCACATTAAACTCTTTAGGCACAGATTCGATCAAATATTTTTCTTCAATGGAACCCTTTAAAACTCCTACTCTCAAATTTTGTAAATCCAAAATGGAGCGTAATTGCAAATCTTTTCTTGAAAAAAATTCTGACCAAGAATTTAGTAACGGTAATTTACTTAATGTAAAAACAGAATCTCTCTCGGCCGAAAATACCATGTCGGGCAAAACATCAATTTCGCCAGATTGCAATTTTTTGTAAAGATGATCCCAAGTATCAAATTGATATTCGAATTGCAAATTTTCTCTTTCCCCAATTTCTTTAATTACATCAATAAAAACACCGTCAGGTTTTCCATTATCGTTAAGAAATATTTTTGGTGGATTATCATAAACCCCTACTTTAATGATCTGTTGCTTCTCGCTCCTATTAATTTGAGAAAATAGGTTTTGAGAAAATCCTATACTAATTGTTAGTAGCGAGTAATAGATATATTTAAAATTCTTCATGTGATAGTTTTCGGCGATTTAGAATTCACTAAAATAAGATTTTTTTTGGATTAATAAAAAGTCGAGAGTTTTCAAGCAAGGCACTCTCTTTTAAAAAGATTAAGCCACGAATTTTTAAAAAAAGTTTTTTGTGGAAGTTGAAAGCGTTTGCCTTGGTTTTGAAGGATTCTGCTGCCAATTTATTGTAAGGAAGTTGTTACGTCATTGTATTTTAAATTTGACGTCAGTTTTTTATCTCAGAATTAAGTTGGATTTGTAACCTCCTTATAAAAATCATTCTCTTTCTCGCTTATTCTCTTTCACAATTATTTTCCCACCAACAACCACTACAATTTCACCTTTCGGCGGTTTATTTTCAAAATGCGTTAAAACTTCTCGAACCGTTCCACGAACATTTTCTTCGTGTAATTTTGATAATTCTCTGGAAACGCAAATTTGTCGGTTTTCGCCAAAAAAGGTGATAAATTCGGCTAAGGTTTTTACTAATTTATGCGGTGAAACATACAAAATCATCGTGCGCGTTTCTTCGGCAAGAGCCAAATATCGGGTTTGTCTTCCTTTTTTCTCTGGTAAAAATCCTTCGAAAATGAAGCGATCATTTGGCAATCCACTGTTAACTAAAGCCGGCACAAAGGCTGTTGCTCCAGGCAAACATTCTACATCAATTTTGTTTTCGACACAAGCGCGAGTCAATAAAAATCCCGGATCTGAAATTGCCGGAGTTCCCGCATCAGAAATTAAAGCAATAGTTTCTCCAGCTTTTAACCTTGAAATTAAATTCTCAACCGTTTTGTGCTCGTTGTGCATATGATGACTGTGCATATGCGTGCCAATCTCAAAATGTTTCAATAATTTGCCGCTAGTTCGTGTGTCTTCTGCCAAAATCAAATCGACTTCTTTGAGAATTCGAATTGCCCGAAAAGTCATATCTTCAAGGTTGCCAATTGGCGTTGGAACAATATATAATTTACCCATTTAAGCGAATTTTTTCTCGATGATTTCGATAAAACGCTGCTCATAATCCTCTTTTCCTTCCCAATTGTTGTAATCGGGTTTTACCATTTCTTCAATAAAACTTTGAGCTTCCTGAAAATTATCGAAAGTTATTAGTTGATTCATAACACGGTTATAATCTTCGTCGCTATTGCCAAAAAGTTGTTTTACAAAAGCAATTTTATCATTCAATCCAATACTGATTCCAGCGGCAAGTTTGTCATTTAAATCACTCGATTTAACTTCAATTTCTTTTGGCGTAACAGATTCTTGTGAAACAATACTTTTTGGAATCTCAAAATCTATCGGCGAAGTAAATTCTTTTTTCGAATCTGCTTTCACAAAAAGCGTATCAGAATAATCTTTTCCCAATAATTCTTCAAATGAAATTTGGATGGCTTCAATTTTTTTGGGTGAAATAATTTCCTCTTCTTCTTTCTCTGTGTCCAATTCAAAAGCAGGCAAAAACCCAAAATCTACTAATTTTACCGGCTCTTCTTCTGAAATTTTTTCGCCTTCTCCTTCTTCGTCTGGTTCTATTTCATTAAAATCAGCATCGTTTGCAGGAGTGATTTCAGCATCAACAATTCCATCTTCGTTTGATTCCTCTTCATTGTCAATATCAATTTCTTCGTCGTCGGAGTCAATTTCGTTAAATTCAGCTTCGGTAGTTGGAATAATTTCTTCTTCGCCAGTTTCTTCCTCTTCAATATTTTCAATAATTTCCTCTCCTTCACCCTCTTCATCAGGTTCAATTTCGTTAAAATCAGTTTCGTTTGTTGGAGCAATTGCATCGGCTACAATTTCTTCCTCGATAGCTTCTTCTTCAACAACTTCTTCCTTTAAAATTGTAGGTTTTGGCAATGACAATTGATTTTCTTCGAAAAATTGTTTCATTTTTTCGACTATTTCCGCTTGACCTATAGTAGGTTTTGCTCCTCCAAAATGCTCTTCGACAAAACGCAAAATAGACAATTTCTCATACAATTTCTGCGTTTCAACACACAATTGATTGATGTCAGATTTGTTTTTCATTTGCAATACGCGGTGTGCAATGCTCATTAAGTCGGCTTCCAATTTTTTCTTCATAACTTTTGAAATTATAGTGGGTAAGATGTGTCTTTTTTAATAAATTTGTTTTCGCTACAAAGTAATAAAATTTATTCATTTCTAAAGTCCGAAAAATACAAAATGTTTCTCGAAAATACAGTAAATCATAAAGAACAATTTGGCTGGATCGAAGTTATCTGCGGTTCCATGTTCTCGGGCAAAACCGAGGAACTCATTCGCCGGCTGAAAAGAGCACAATTTGCCAAGCAAAAAGTAGAAATTTTTAAACCTGAAATAGACACACGTTATCACGACGAAATGGTGGTGTCGCACGATGCCAACCAAATTCGTTCGACTCCAGTTCCCGCTGCTGCAAATATTGCTATTTTGGCACAAGGTTGCGATGTGGTTGGCATTGACGAAGCACAGTTTTTTGATGACGAAATCGTGAAAATTTGTAATGATTTGGCCAATCAAGGTATTCGAGTTATTGTTGCCGGATTAGACATGGATTTTAAAGGAAATCCTTTTGGACCAATGCCAGCGCTTATGGCAACTGCCGAATATGTGACCAAAGTGCACGCCGTTTGTACTCGAACAGGAAATTTAGCTAATTATAGTTTTAGAAAAACCGATAATGACAAACTGGTTATGCTCGGCGAAACCGAAGAATATGAACCTTTGAGTCGTGCTGCTTATTTTTATGCGATGCAAAAGAATGAAGAGAAATAGTCCATCGAAAACCCTCGACAAAACTTAAAATTCTACAAATATTTTTTTATTTTATAAAAGCAAATTTCTTTTCTTTTAAGCTTTTATTATGTACTTTTATACATACAAAAGAATAATTGTAAACATCAGTTTTTTAATTACAAAAATTGCTTGAACCTATAATGACAGCCACAGAATTTTTAATTTCAATCCAAAAAAGTTAAACCCTTGACTTTATCTATCCCAAACATCGAAAAAATTCTTCACGCCAAAAGGTTTGGGGATAATAACGGCACAATCGACACTATTTCTATTGACAGCCGCTCTTTACAAAATAATGAAAAAACATTATTTTTTGCCTTAGTTGGACCCAATAATGACGCCCATATTTACATTTCAGAGTTGCTGAAAAAAGGCGTTCAAAATTTTGTGGTTACTCAGATTCCTGCAGGATTAGCAAACAAAGCCACTTTTTTAGTTGTCGAAAACACCTTGGATGCTTTGCAAAAATTTGCGGCTTATCATCGAAATCTATTTCATTTTCCAGTTTTCGGATTGACGGGAAGTAACGGAAAAACCATCGTTAAGGAATGGTTAAATTTCCTGTTGAATCCTGAGTTCAACATCATTCGAAGTCCAAAAAGCTACAATTCGCAAGTGGGCGTTCCCTTGTCAGTAATTTCGATTAATGATAAACACAATTTGGGAATTTTTGAAGCGGGAATTTCAAAAATGAACGAGATGGAAAAATTGGAAACCATCATCCATCCAACGATTGGAATCATCACCAATATTGGTACTGCTCACGATGAAGGTTTTGAAGATTTGGAGAAAAAAATCAAGGAAAAATTAAAACTTTTCAAACATTCGAAACTTATCATTTATCAGAAAAACGAACTAATTGATGCGCTTATTAACTCCAAATTAAAAGCTTTTTCTTGGAGTTATTCCGATGAAACTGCCGATGTATTTGTGACAAAACAAGCAGTCGAAGACCAAACAATTTTGCAAATTCGCTACGGAAAAGAAAATTTCGACATTCAAATTCCTTTTCAAGATGAGGCTTCAGTTGAAAATGCTGTAACATGTTTGATGGTTTTATTGAGTTTTAAATACGATAAAAAAACCATTCAAAACCGTATGAAATGGCTTTATCCAGTTGAAATGCGGTTGAAAGTTAAAAACGGAATCAACAACACCACGCTCATTGACGACAGTTATAGCTCTGATTTTCAATCCTTAAAAATCGCTTTGGATTTCTTGGAAAGTCAAAAACAATATAAAAATAAAACGTTAATCCTATCAGATATTTTTCAAAGTGGTTTGTCTGATGAAGAATTATATTCGAAAGTTTCACAACTTATTGTTTCTAACAAAATCAATCGTGTTATTGGTATTGGCGAAACCATTTCTAAATTCAAAAGCAAATTCAAAAATTGCGTTACTTTTAAAAATACAGCCGATTTTTTTCTGAATTTCAACTATTTGAATTTCATCAACGAAACCATTTTAATCAAAGGAGCAAGGCATTTTCAGTTTGAAGAAATCGTTGCCGCATTAGAGGAGAAAACCCATGAAACAGTTTTAGAAATCAACCTAAATTCCATTAGTCACAACTTGAGTTTTTTTAAATCGAAACTAAAACCCACGACCAAAATGATGGTTATGGTTAAGGCTTTTGGTTATGGAAGTGGCGGATTTGAAATTTGTAAACTACTCGAACATCACAAAGTAGATTATTTGGGTGTGGCTTTTGCCGATGAAGGAATTGCGTTGAAAAATGCTGGAATTATTTTGCCAATAATGGTTTTAAACCCAGAAACCACAAGCTTTTCATCCATCATACAATATAAATTAGAACCCGAAATTTATAGTTTGAAAGGCTTAAATGCTTTTCTGAAAATTGCCGAAAAACGAAAACTAAAACATTTTCCTATTCATATTAAATTGGATACAGGAATGCACCGCTTGGGTTTCGAAGGAGAAAATTTAGACGAATTAATAGCTGTTTTAAAAGACAACAAATTCGTGACTGTAAAAAGTATTTTGTCACATATGGCGACTAGTGATGATTTAGAACATCAAGAATTTGCTAACTCACAAATTGGATTATTCGAAAAATTATCTTCCAAATTAATGACGGAATTGCAAATAAAACCCATTCGACACTTATTAAACACATCGGGAATTAGTAATTTTCCGCAAGCGCAATACGATATGGTTCGGCTTGGAATTGGAATCTATGGCATTTCCAATGATGCTGAAGAACAGAAATATTTAGAAAACGTAGGCACATTAAAATCGATTATTTCACAAATTCGATCAATCAAAGCTGGAGAAAGTGTGGGTTATGGAAGACGATTTGTTGCTGAAAAACCAACAAAAATTGCCACAATTCCCATTGGTTATGCCGACGGAATTTCAAGACATTGGGGAAATGGAGTTGGTTTTGTGACCATTAATAATCAGAAAGCACCCATTGTTGGCAGTATTTGTATGGATATGCTGATGGTCGATAGTAGCGAAATTAGCTGTAAAGAAGGAGATGCTGTTATTGTTTTTGGCGAAAGTCCAACCGTAACTTTTATAGCCGAACAATTGCACACTATTCCGTATGAAATATTAACGAGTATTTCACAAAGAGTAAAACGAGTATTTTTTAGAGAATAAATTATTTTTTTACAATTATTATTATTAATTTCGTGTTAATTTTAACTAAAAAATATAAATTATGGGATTTTTTGCAGATTTTAAAGCTTCTTTGATGAAGGGTGACGTATTAAGTTTAGCAACTGCGGTTGTTATTGGTGGAGCCTTTGGTAAAATTGTTGGCTCAGCCGTTGATGATGTAATTATGCCTATTGTAGGTTTAGTAACTGGCGGAATAGATTTTACTCAAAAATTTATTGCCTTGAATGGAAATAGTTATGAAACTTTGGCATTAGCAAAAGCATCTGGCGCAGCCGTCATAACTTATGGAAATTTGGTTCAAGCAATTATTAATTTTGTAATTATTGCTTTATTTGTATTTATTGTTTTAAGAGCTGCCGAAAAAGCAAAAAAGAAAGAAGTTGCGGCACCTTCAGCACCGGCTGGTCCAACTCAAGAGGAATTATTGACTCAAATCCGAGATTTGCTTAAAAAATAAATTTCCGCATACACTATATATTCTAACTAAACCACGCTTTACAGCGCGGTTCTTTTATTTGTTACAAATATAACATTTTGTTATTTTTTGTGAACGCCCTTGTTTTCATTTCATTATTCCTTATTTTTGCACTTCAAAATAGAAATTTAATTTAAAATAAATAATATGAAACTTGCAGTTGTAGGAGCCACTGGAATGGTTGGCGAAATAATGTTAAAAGTAATTGAAGAAACAAATTTTCCTTACACAGAATTAATTCTTGTCGCTTCTGAAAGATCGGTTGGAAAAGTAATTGAATTCAAAGGACAAAAACATACTGTTGTTGGATTGCAAACCGCAGTCGATATGAAAGCTGACATTGCTGTTTTTTCGGCTGGAGGTCAAACATCATTAGATTGGGCTCCAAAATTTGCTGCTGCAGGAACTACAGTTATCGACAATTCTTCCGCTTGGAGAATGGATCCAACCAAAAAACTTATCGTTCCTGAAATCAATGCTTGTGAATTAACAAAAGAAGATAAAATCATTGCCAATCCAAACTGTTCAACTATTCAAATGGTTTTGGCATTAGCCCCTTTGCACAAAAAATACAACATTAAACGTGTAGTAGTTTCAACTTACCAATCCATCACAGGAACTGGAGTAAAAGCAGTTCAACAATTCGAAAATGAATGTGCAGGAATTGACGGAGATATGGTTTATAAATACAAAATCAACAGAAACTGTATTCCACAATGCGATAGTTTTGAACCTAATGGTTACACCAAGGAAGAAATGAAATTATCGAATGAAACCAAAAAAATATTAGGCGATAATTGCGTAGCTGTAACTGCTACTGCTGTTCGTGTTCCCGTTGTTGGCGGACATAGCGAAGCGGTAAATGTAGAATTTACCAATGATTTTGATGTAAATGAAGTTAGAACTCTTTTGAGTCAAACGGATGGAATTGTGGTTCAAGACAATTTAGATACTTTTACCTATCCAATGCCAAGATATTCTGAAGGTAAAAATGATGTTTTTGTGGGTAGAATTCGTCGTGACGAAAGCCAAGCAAACACGTTAAATATGTGGATTGTAGCAGACAATTTAAGAAAAGGCGCTGCAACAAACACCATTCAAATAGCACAATATTTGGTAGCTCACAACTTGGTTTAAAACCAATTGAATGTTTTTCAAAATCCGACTAACCTTAAAAAATCTTAAAGTTAGTCGGATTTTTATTTGCTATCACTACCTTTGCATCGGATGAAAAAGAAATTTTCCATATTAAATTCTTTCTTACTGTTTACGGTGCTGTTTTCAATGCTGTTTCAGTTTGTGCACAGTTATGAACACTTGGCAACCCAAATTTCCGAAAAACAGTGCTATCACAATTCTACTTCCAGTAAAGAAATCACCCATCAACACCATAATTATGATACGTGTTTCATTTGTCATTTTACAATAAGTAGTTTTATTGCTTCGGATATTACGCACTTTGATTTCAAAAATACTACGATTTCTTCTGTATATACTTTTTCAGATTCAAAAGAAATAACTCAATTCTTTAAAGGAAGCCTTTTTGCGCTTCGAGCTCCCCCGATTTTTAGTGTTTAAATAAATGGCCACAAAGGCACGAAGTCGCAAAATTTTTCTTTGCGAACTATCTATTTACACCTAAAATCAAATCAAATGAAAAAATTTATAATAGCTCTATTTATAGGGTTTTCGGCTATGCTTCAAGCACAAAATACAATTTCAGGAATTATAACTGACACCAAAAACCAGGCTGTAATTGGAGTTTCCATTTACGCTCCAGAAATTCATAAAGGCACGACTACGGACGCAAACGGAAAATTTAGTTTAAATAATGTTCCAAACGGAACTTTTAAAATAACGTTTGTTAATGTGGGTTTTGAAACACAAAATCAAATTGTAACAATAAAATCCACACAAACTACTCTCAATATCATTCTAAAAGAACCCTATTTTCAAATGGATGAAGTAATTGTTTCGACCGCTTTCAATAAAATACAATCGCAAAATGTGATGAAAGTCGAACACGAAACCATCAAAGAATTACAACGAAAAGGGACTTCCACTTTAATTGAAGGTTTGGCGACGATTCCCGGAGTTTCTCAAATTTCCACAGGAACATCGATTGGGAAACCGGTTATTCGAGGTTTGAGCGGCAATCGCGTTTTGGTTTATTCACAAGGCGTTCGAATTGAAAACCAACAATTTGGCGACGAACACGGTTTGGGATTAAACGATGCCGGAATCGAAAGTGTTGAAGTCATCAAAGGCCCAGCTTCTTTGCTTTATGGCTCGGATGCTTTGGGTGGCGTTCTGTATTTTAATCCTGAGAAATTTGCCGATGCGGGTACTTTTACAACCAATTTTAGTCAGAAATTTTTCTCCAATACAATAGGGAGCAACTCTTCCTTAGGTCTAAAAACTTCCGCCGAAAATTGGAAATTCTTAGCTCGAGGAACATACAATACACATTCCGATTATAAAATTGCAAATGGTGATCGTGTAACCAATACCCGTTATCAAGAAACCGATTTCAAAACAGGAATTGGTTATAGTAATTCGAAATTTTCAAGTATTTTCAGATACAATTATAATAATTTAGATTTGGGGATTCCAGAAGATGGCATCTCCGACCAAACAACAACCAAAAAAACAGCTTATCCAAAACAAGGCGTTTTCAATAATTTATTGAGTTTGAACAACATTTTCTTTTTTGAGAAATCAAAATTGGATATCGATTTGGGTTACATTTCGAATGATAGAAGTGAGTTTGAAGACAGCGAAATCGCCGTTTTGCATATGAAACTGAAAACTTTTAATTATGATGCAAAATACCATTTGCCAAAAATAGGCAAGTTTGAATCTATCCTAGGAATTCAAGGAATGCATCAAACCAATGCTAATTCTGGAGAAGAATATTTGATTCCTGATGCAACAACCAATGATTTTGGTTTTTTTGGTACAGGAAATTATGAATTGGGATCGAATGTTTTTCAAGCAGGTTTGCGTTTCGATAATCGAAAAATTGCCACAACCGCGCACGGAATTTCGGGAGAAGAAGGTTCTTTTGATACCGTTGATAAATCGTTTGACAGTTTTAATGCGTCTTTGGGTTATAAAACCAATTTAGCAGAAAATTTATTTTTGCGTTTGAATGTAGCTTCGGGATTTAGAGCTCCAAATTTGGCTGAACTAACGTCCAACGGTGTTCACGAAGGGACGAATCGCTATGAAATAGGAAATAGCAATTTGAAAACCGAGCAAAACGTACAAACAGATGTTAATTTAGAATATAAAAGCAGTCATATTGAGTTTTTCGTAAACGGATTTTACAATCACATCAACCATTATATATACAGTTCGCCGGCAGGAACGCAAATTAATAATTTTGATGTTTTTGATTATATTCAGAATGATGCCAAATTATATGGTGGAGAAATCGGACTGCATTTTCATCCACATCCATTGGATTGGTTGCATTTAGAAACCAGTTTTGAATCTGTTACGGGTAAAAAACAAGACGGCGATTATTTGCCTTTGATTCCTGCCAATAATTGGAACAATACCATTAGAAGTGAATTCAAAATAAAAAACTGGTTGGAGGATGGTTTTGCTTCTTTAAATGTTTCGACTACTTTTAATCAAGATAATGTGAGTGGTTTTGAAACCAAATCCAATGGATACACTTTGTTAAATATTGGCTTGGGAGGAAAAGTAAAAATAGGAAAAACAGCTTTTGATGTTAATTTAAATGGCAATAATTTACTTGACAAAAAATATATTGCTCATCTTTCGCGCTTTAAAAACGATGGAATTCCTAATATTGGTAGAAATATCGTTTTGGGTTTGAATTTTACTATTTAAAACAACCCCGTTTTTAAAGTAAATATCCCAATAGATTAAACGCTATTGGGATATTTTTTTAATATTTAATCTTACCAATATGCCCCATTATGCGGACAATTTTGGATTTCCTGTTATTGATATAAGAAGAAGAGCTAGTAGCGGAATATTTCCTTGGATTGGGCAAAATGGCGGCAATTCCTGCGGCTTGTATTTTGGTTAGACTCTTCGCCTCTTTTCTATACCAATGTTGGGCTGCAGCTTGAGCTCCATAAACGCCATTCCCCATTTCGATACTGTTCAAATACACTTCCATAATGCGTTCTTTGCCCCAAATTAATTCGATCAAAACCGTAAAGTAAGCCTCCAGACCTTTGCGCAAATAACTTCTTCCTTGCCAGAGAAAAACATTTTTAGCCGTTTGTTGCGAAATGGTGCTTCCTCCTTTTATCCTACGACCTCTTTCGTTGTTTTTATATGCTTTTTGCATCGCCCTAAAATCGAAGCCATTGTGAATTAAAAAAGTGCCGTCTTCGCTCGCAATCACGGCTTTTTGCAAATTGGGCGAAATATTTTCTAATGGTTCCCAATCGTGGCTAAAGACGTTTTCTTTTCCAGCAAGTTTATTTTCTATTCCTCGAATGACCATTAAAGGGGTGAATGGAACGGGTACAAATTTGAATAGCACTACAAATACAATAGACAATCCAAAAAACCACAAAAAGGCTTTAAAGAGAAATCGAAAAAATTTACTCCAGAAAGTTCCTGATGTTTTTTTTGGTGCTGGTCTCGCTTTTTTAGCTGTCATTTTTGTTGCCATTTTTTTTAATCTGAATTTTTTATAAAAGTATATAAACGCTGCTCTTTTTCAAAATTAAGTTTTAAAATATGCTGTGTTTAAAGTTGTATTTTAAATAGTAGATTGATTCCAATGTGTTTGCGTTAAGGATTGAAGTGATATCCTTTTATGAAGCGTAGCGGAATAAAAGATAAAACGGAAAGCCTGACCCGAAACACGGAGCTTGCGGAGTATGGAGGGGAACGCCCAAATTATTTTTAGATAAATAAAAAAATTATGTTCTCAATACTGCCGTAGGATTTTAAGTTATTTATAGAAACATAATTACAAAAAAAATGAGGCTCGAAAGCCTCATTCTTAATTGGAAACACTTTATATTATTGTACTAGTAAAATTTCAACTCTACGATTTTCAGCTCTTCCACCTACAGTTTTATTAGAAGCAATAGGTTTTTCGATTCCATATCCTTCGGATGTAAGTCTGTCTGCACTAATGCCTTTAGAAAGTAAATAAGTTCTTACTGCTGCTGCTCTATCTTTTGATAATTGAAGATTTTTAGCGGCAGTACCTGTGCTATCTGTATGTCCTTCTAATTTAAAATTAGCGTAATTATACTCTTGCATTACTTTTACAATTCCTTCTAATTTATCAGTAGATTCAGGCTTAATAGTAGCTTTTGAAGAGTCAAACAAAATAGATCTTGAATAATCATTTAAAGTTTTGATCACTTGAGTTGTTACTTCTGGACAACCTTTGTTAGCAATAGTTCCTTTAACATTCGGGCATTTATCATCTTTGTCTAAAACACCATCGCCATCAGTGTCTAACCAAGGACAACCCTTGTTTTCTGCCGGTCCAGCAACGGTAGGACATTTATCATCTTTGTCTAAAACGCCATCATTATCAGTATCTAACCAAGGACAACCATTGTTTTCTACTGGTCCGGCAACAGTAGGACATTTGTCATCTTTATCTAAAACGCCATCTTTGTCAGTGTCTAACCAAGGACAACCTTTATTTTCAATAGGTCCAGCAACGGTAGGACAAGCATCATCTTTATCAAGGATTCCGTCTCCATCTTGGTCTTTCGCCTTTTTTTGATAAATTGGTATTTTTACTCCCAAATGAAAATCAGCAGCTCTTGAATTTTTTGAAACTGCGTTTGATACTATGGAACTAGATCCAATAAAAAACACTCCTGTTCGTAAACCTAAACCCATTTGTACTTCCTCGCTGTATTCCATATAAGAAATTGGAACATAAGCACTAAACCATTTTGACTCATAACGAGGCGTTACAGTTACCCGATTAGCAATTGTATTTTGATTTAGTTTTGTATTGTTTCTAAGCCCCAAATCGGCATTTGTATTCAAATAGAATTTATTGTGAATATTCCAATCTACATCAGCGTGAATAGCTGTTGGCAAATTGGACTTTACTGCACCATTTATTACTGTAGCAGGATAATTGTTTTTTAAAAAATCATCAAAATTATCTGCACTATCATAGTTACCTTGATTGATTGTTTTATTCAAATTATAGCTATTACGAATTCCTTTGTCGTACTTCACAGAACCAAAATCAGTTACGGACAAACCGAAACGTAATTTGTATTTATTGATTTCTTTTAAATCATTAATATCGGCTCTTTCGGCAGTATAGTCTGGTCTCCATTCGTACACTAAACCTAAATCTACCCCAAAACCTCTTGACTTTGAATCAATATCGATGTTTGAATTAGTGGAAAAATCTTGACTTGAACCATAAATTGCAGTTCCTTTTGTTTCATACGTGCTCAATTGTGGCAAAATTATATTTTCTTGGTATTTTAAATTTACATTAGTTCCTTGAAAATGGTAATTCGCAACTCCTTGTAAATATTTAGCAGTAATACCTCCTTTTATAAAATGTTGTCCTTTTTGATACAAAACTGCAGCATAAGAAAGCCCCAATTCTCCCCAAGAATTTCCAACAGCATTTGGACTTCCTACCGCATAATCAAAATTGCTTTTGTTATTTTTAGAAAGTTCGTTTACTACATTACCATTAATATCAATAACGTTCACAACAGATCTTGCTCGAGTATATAATGCAAAAGAAGATTTAGGAGTGATGTTAAACATAAATGATGGCCCCATAATATCGGAATTCATAATTGCTTTATTGGCATTGCTAAAATTTTTTTTAGCTTCTAAATCAAAATCATAACCGTTTTTAAAAACGTCAAATATTTTTACGCCATACAAATCATTTGCCACAGCAGAACTTACTGAAAACAAATTGATGTCCGCTTTAAAACGAGAATCGGCTATAGAAGCAGGATTATACAACACACTTTGAACCCCAGCATAATTATCTGGCATATACCCTGAATAAGATTGAGCACTTACTGAGCAAAAACCTACCAAGGCAATTAACGATAGAAAAATTCTTTTTTTCATACTTATTATTTATTGTTAAACATTTGAAATTGAAGCGTAAAAAAGCACCTCTTTTAAAAAACGCGAATTTAATTCATTACTTGGAAATACCATAAAAATTAATAGTTGTTTATTAAAAATTAAATTTTTTGTGTTTTTATTAATACTATTAGCCATTCAAAATCTCGGATAAGAAAATTTAAGAAAGAAGCGTTATAATTCTATAGGATTTTTAAATGAAAATATGCGTTTCTTTCTTGAGATTTAAGATTTGATCTCAACAACGCTAGTAATTTTACTCCTGCAAAAAATTTATTTTGATTCCAAAATTTAGCAGAACACAAGCATTACTAAAACATTTAGAATTTGTATTTTTAAATCTTTATAAAATAAAGAAAGTTTAGACCTGTTTAAGTTTATCAATAGAGTGGTATGGTTGTTAATATTAATTTAAATAAAAATTTAAAAAGCAAAGAAAATTATTGCGAACATATGGGAAGTAGTTGGTTTGTCGAAAAACAACCTAGTAGTCTTAATGCACATTATAGGAATACTCAAAAGCGTTTTTGCAACAGTGTGGGCTTTAGAGTTTTATTTCCAGTTTTCTAAAAATTTAGTTCGCAAATCTAAAGGATGAGCGACAATATGATAGTATAATTCAGCTTAATATTTGATTATTAACGGGTTTTTTGGCGTAAAAAAGACAAGTTTATTATGTAAATGTTGTAAAATAATACTAATATAATGTAACATAACATCAATTAGTTAATAATAATTTTACTGTGTTGCAAAAATGAATTTGTAATGAAAATAAAAATGAAAATGAAAAAGTTTAATTTAATTCTATCTTTTATCTTACTCGGATTTGTGATGAATTCTTGTAACAATGATAGCGAAAAATCAACTTATCCAGTTGCCATTAAAATGACTGATGCTCCAGGTCCGTACGAGAAAGTATTTATTGATTTACAAGGAGTAGAAATAACTGGAAGTGATGGTCAAATGGTGACAACGAATGTAAAAAAAGGTATTTACAACCTACTTGATTTTACAAATGGAGTTAGCACACTAATTGCAACTGATACTTTGAATGTTTCCAAAGTAGAACAAATCAGACTTATATTGGGAACAAATAATACGGTTGTTATCAAAGGTGTAAGTTATCCTTTAAGCACTCCAAGTGCTGATCAATCTGGTTTAAAACTTCAGGTGCATCAAACATTACAAGCAGGAGTATTATATAATATCCTTCTTGACTTTGATGCTAATAAATCTATAGTAGATTTAGGAAATGGAGGTTATAAATTAAAACCTGTAATTAGAACAATAGAAACAGCTATGGGAGGTTCAATTAAAGGTAAAATTTCGCCAATAGGATTAGCTTTTGTAACAGTTATTGATGTGGCTAATCCAACTTTGTCTTATTCGACAAATGTTAGTTCAACTGGAGGTTTTATGGTGGCTGGACTTCCTTCTGGAAGTTATAATGTAACAGTAACTCCAGTATTGCCTTTACTTCCTGTTTTAAAAACCAGCGTTATTGTCACCACTGGCTTAACTACGGATATAGGCACAGTAACAATTTTATAAACAATTAATTTGTATATAAAAACATTCATGTTTTTAAAATTAGGAATATTTTTTATTCAGAAATAGGAAGTCTTCTTAGCTATAAACGCGAAGGTTTCTATAGTCACTTTCTGACAACAACAAACAAACAAACAAAACCTGTTAGAGTTAAAATTCTAACAGGTTTTTATGTAAAAAAGTTTGCCATTCTATTAAATCCGAATCTTTATAAAATTAGGTTGAAATACCTTCCAAGTATTCAAATTTGATTTTGTATTTTTAAGTTTTAAAAAACACATATTTAAAATGAAAAAAATAGTTTTTATAATACTTATAATGACAAACTTAAACGCATTAGCTCAAAACACCATGTCTCCAGAATTGCTTTTAAAACTAGGAAGAGTGAGCGCGCTTGGACTTTCTAAGGATGGAAAAAATATAATTTACAAGGTCGATATTCCTTCCGCCGAAGAAAATAAATCGAATTCCAAATTTTATACTTTGTCTATAAATGGTGGAAGTCCAACCGAAGTTTCTTCGACTAAAGAACTATTGAAAGACAAAAATATTTCTCCGGACTCCAAATATTTGGTGTACGATGAAGAAGTGAAAATCGATAAAGTACACGGAAAAGATTATTATGCTGAACTAGACAAATCAAATGTTCAAATCTACAACGGTTTAGATTATCGCCATTGGGATAAGTGGAATGAAGGTAAATTCAATCATGTTTTTTACAAAGAAAACAAAGAGGATGCTGTTGGTATTGATATTTTGAAAGGCGAAAATTTTGATAGTCCACAGAAACCTTTTGGAGGAGACGAAGATTATATTTGGTCGCCAGACAGTAAAAGTATTGTTTATGTATGCAAGAAAAAAGCAGGAACTGCGTATGCTATTAGCACCAATACAAACCTTTATGAATACAATTTAGAAACTGGAAAAACTATAAATAGAACCGAAGGAAACTTAGGTTATGACACCAATCCACAGTATTCTCCAACAGGAAATCTGACTTGGTTGCAAATGAAACGCGATGGTTATGAAGCTGACAAAAATGATATTATTGTCAGTTTTAAAGGAATGAATATCAACTTGACCGCACAATGGGATGGCTCAGTAGAAAGTTTTCTTTGGAGTGCTGACGGTAAAAAAGTCTATTTTCAAGCACCAATTGATGGAACAATTCAATTGTTCGAAGTAGATTTTCCGGGTTTAACCAAGAAAATGCCAGAAGTAATCCAGTTGACAAATGGTGATTTTGATGTTGCTAGTTTGATTGCTCTTTCTGGCGATTCTATCTTTGTCACTAGAACTGATATGAATCATGCTGCCGAAATTTATTCTTATAATCTAAAGAAAAAAACCTGGCTACAATTGACAAATGTTAACACGGAAACCTATAAATCATTGGCGCTAAGCAAAACTGAAAGAAGGTATGTGACCACAACCGACGGCAAAAAAATGCTGGTTTGGGTAATTCTTCCACCTAATTTTGATGCTTCAAAAAAGTATCCAACTTTATTGTATTGTCAAGGTGGACCACAATCGCCTTTGACACAATTTTATTCTTTCCGTTGGAATTTTCAATTAATGGCTGCTCAAGGTTATATTATTGTGGCTCCCAATCGCCGTGGAATGCAAGGTCATGGTGTAAAATGGAATGAACAAATTAGTAAAGATTGGGGAGGTCAAGTGATGGACGATTATCTTTCGGCTATTGACGATGTAACCAAAGAAAAATATGTAGATAAAACACGATTAGGTTGTATTGGCGCTAGTTATGGTGGTTATTCTGTCTATTATTTAGCTGGAATTCACAACAACCGATTCAAAACTTTTATTGCCCACGATGGTGTTTTCAACACGCAAAGTATGTTTGGAACTACCGAAGAAGTATTCTTTAATTATTGGGATTTTGGTGGTGCTTATTGGGAAAAAGACAACGCCATTGCTCAAAAAGCCTACACGACATTCAATCCGATCAATAGAGTAGAAAAATGGAATACCCCAATATTAATTATTCAAGGAGGAAATGATTTTAGAGTTCCTATTGGGCAAGGTCAAGAAGCTTTTCAAGCCGCTCAATTACGTGGAATAAAAAGTAGATTCCTTTATTTTCCCGAAGAAAATCATTGGGTTTTGAAACCTCAAAATGCGCTGGTTTGGCACAAAGAATTTTACAAATGGTTGAAAGAGACATTGTAATTCATACTGTTTAAAATCAAAAAAAATCTCAACTTTCGACAGTTGAGATTTTTTTTAAAAATAAAAATTGAACTTTTATTCTGGATCATTCATTTTGAAAGTATCCATAAAAGCAGTGGTATAATCACCTGCAATATAGCGTGGATCATCCATCAATTGTCTATGGAACGGAATGGTTGTTTTGATTCCTTCGATCACAAATTCATCCAGAGCTCTTCGCATTTTGCTGATTGCTTCTGGACGAGTTTGAGCCGTTGTGATTAATTTGGCAATCATCGAATCATAATTTGGCGGAATCGTGTAACCCGAATAAACGTGTGTGTCTAAACGAACTCCGTGTCCTCCTGGCATATGAAGCGTAGTTATTTTTCCTGGTGATGGTCTAAAATCGTTAAAAGGATCTTCGGCATTAATACGGCATTCGATGGCGTGCAATTGCGGTAAATAATTTTTACCCGAAATTGGCACACCGGCAGCTACCAAAATTTGCTCTCGAATTAAATCATAATCAATCACTTGCTCAGTAATAGGATGCTCTACTTGAATACGTGTATTCATCTCCATAAAGTAGAAATTGCGATGTTTATCCACCAAAAATTCTACAGTTCCTGCGCCTTCATATTTAATATATTCAGCTGCTTTTACAGCTGCAGCACCCATTTTCTTACGTAATTCGTCAGTCATAAATGGCGAAGGAGTTTCTTCGGTCAATTTTTGATGACGTCTTTGTACAGAACAGTCTCTCTCTGAAAGGTGACAGGCTTTTCCGTATGAATCGCCTACAACTTGAATCTCAATATGACGTGGTTCTTCGATCAATTTTTCAAGATACATTCCATCATTTCCAAAAGCTGCAGCTGATTCTTGACGAGCACTTTCCCAAGCTTTTAGTAAATCTTCTTCTTTCCAAACCGCACGCATTCCTTTTCCTCCTCCACCAGCAGTTGCTTTCAACATTACTGGATATCCGAATTTTTTTGCGATTTTTTCTGCTTGTTCATAGGATTCTAAAATTCCTTCTGAACCAGGAACACAAGGAACTCCAGCAGCTTTCATTGTCGCTTTAGCCGAAGCTTTATCACCCATTCGATCAATCATTTCGGGTGATGCGCCAATAAACTTTATATGATGTTCTTGACATATTTTTGAAAATTTTGAATTTTCTGAAAGAAATCCATATCCTGGGTGTATCGCATCTGCGTTTGTGATTTCGGCAGCAGCAATAATATTGGACATTTTAAGATAGGACAAACTACTTGGAGGTGGACCAATGCAAACGGCTTCATCTGCAAATTTCACGTGCAAACTTTCTGCATCGGCAGTAGAATAAACCGCTACTGTCTTGATTCCCATCTCTTTACAAGTTCGAATAATTCGAAGTGCAATTTCTCCTCTATTGGCTATTAGTATTTTTTTAAACATATTTTTAAAATTAGATAATTAGTTAATAGATAAATAGACATTAGACAAATAGATTTAGACAAAATGTATAATTGCAAATTCAATTTTTAAAAAGTATTCACAACAAAAATCTAAAATATAGCTCTTGATTTTGGACGAAATCTGAAATCTAAAATCGTTAATCTAAAATCTAAAATTAAGATGGATCTACTAAAAACAAAGGTTGGTCATATTCTACAGGTGACATATCGTCCACTAAAATTTTAACGATTTTTCCAGAAACTTCTGATTCAATTTCGTTAAACAATTTCATTGCTTCAATTACACAAAGCACATCGCCTTTTGCAATTGTACTCCCCACTTCAACAAACAAGGGTTTGTCTGGTGACGGTTTTCTGTAAAATGTTCCGATAATAGGAGATTTTATAGTAATGTAATTAGAGTTTTCTACAACTGGAGTTGGTGCTGCTGCTGGAGCTGCTACTGGAGCAATTTGTTGAGGAACTGCTTGTTGTTGCATTGCTTGTTGAGCGGGCATTTGAACATAAGTAGCTTCGCTAACATTTCCTTCTAGTGTAGTTCTAATGGTGATTTTTACATCGTCCATCTCTAATTTAACTTCTGCAACTCCTGAATTTGCTACAAATTTGATTAGATTTTGAATTTCTTTTAAATCCATGATTATTTGTTTTTAGTTTTATTTTAATTTTTATCGTACGCCCATTTTAGATAAATAGATCCCCAAGAGAATCCACCACCAAAAGCAGCAAATATTATTGTATCTCCTTTTTTAAATAAATGTTCAAAATCACTAAGAACCAAAGGAAGCGTTGCAGAAGTGGTATTTCCGTATCTTTCAATGTTCATTAATACTTTTGAATCTTCTAAATTCATGCGGTTTGCGATGGCATCAATGATTCTTTTATTGGCTTGATGTGGCACTAACCATTGAACATCCTCATTGGTCAAATTATTTCTTTTCAAAATAGTATCGCAAGCATCGGACATATTTGTAACCGCATATTTGAAAACTGTTTTGCCATCCTGCATAATATTGTGCTGATTGTCTCTAACGGTCTCAAAAGTAGAAGGAAAAAGTGAACCTCCTGCCGTCATTTTTAAAAATTCTCTACCATCACCATCCGTTCTTAAATATTCGTCTTGCAAACCTAAACCTTCAAAATTTGGTTCGAATAAAACAGCTCCAGCTCCATCTCCAAAAATAATACAAGTTGTTCTATCAGTATAGTCAACAATCGACGACATTTTGTCTGCTCCAATTAGCAATACCTTTTTATATCTTCCTGATTCTATGTAGGCTGCAGCGGTTGACATACCAAACAAAAAACTCGAACAAGCTGATTGTAGGTCATAAGAAAAAGCATTAGTGGCACCGATTTCGGTAGCAACATAAGCTCCTGTCGAAGCTACTGGCATATCTGCTGTTGCGGTTGCTAGTAACACCAAATCTATATCTAATGGGTCAATATTTGCTTTTTTAATTAAGTCTAAAGCGGCATTTATAGCTAAAAAAGAGGTTCCTTTAGTATCATCTTTGAGAATTCTTCTCTCTTTGATTCCGGTTCGTGAAGTAATCCACTCATCATTTGTATCAACTAATGTTTCCAGAATAGTATTTGTAAGCACGTAGTCAGGAACATAAGCTCCAACAGCTGTGATTGCGGCGGTGATTTTATTCATCGTATTCTAATATTTCTAGCCAAATGCTAATATTTTAAAAATTTCTAAAGGACTCGAAAATTACAAAAAAAAAATCAAACCATTATTCTTTTGGCAGTCCTAATTTAACAGAATTTATAAACAACAAAAAACTCCCACATAGTGAGAGTTCAAGTATTATTTATAATATTACATTACGCAACCGCTACAGATTTATCTATAACAACTTGCCCTCTGTAATACATTTTACCTTCGTGCCAGTAAGCTCTGTGGTATAAGTGCGCTTCACCAGTAATTGGGCAAGTAGCGATTTGAGCTACAGTAGCTTTATAATGTGTTCTTCTCTTATCTCTTCTTGTTTTGGAGATTTTTCTCTTTGGATGTGCCATTTTACTATATTATTTATCCGTTAATAGTTGCTTTAATTTGTCCCAACGTGGGTCGGTATTTTCTTGTTTTTGTTCTTTTGTATGCTCTTTTTTCAGTTCTTTTATGCTTAATTCTTTCAGTTTTGTCAAGGCTTCTGTATTTAAACTTCCGTCTTTTATTCCTGGATGAATTCGTCTTAGAGGAACTGAAAGAACTATCATTTCATATATATATTGCGAAATATCTATTTGAAATTCTCCGTGTGGTAAAATAAGCAACTCTTCATTGTCATTATTAAACTCGTCTCCAAAACGAACTATCAAATTCATTTTACCTTTTATAGGCAAATCGAATTCTTCGTTTGTCATATCACAAGGCACGTTGACCGTTCCTTTGTGCTTGAAAGCCAATTCCAATAGTGTGCTTTTTTTCTCTAAAACTACATTTACTTTGATATCTAAATCGTTAAATTCTTGATAGTCAAAGATTTCAAAGAACGCCTTATTTAATTGATATTCAAATTGATGTTTCCCTAGCTTTAATCCTATAAAAGGAATTAAATAATCTTTCTTCTTGTTCATCTCAACATCCATTTGCCCTAAACTTCGGGAGTGCAAAGATATAAAATTATTGGAAATCTAATAATCTTATTTGCCTTTTTTTGTTTATATCTATTTTTCTTTTGTTTTTAGTGGTTTCTGGCTGATTTCGGCATAGAGATTTCTAGAATTATAGACATCAATTGCCAAATAAACCGCTTCTTTGAAGGAATTATAATCGGCAATTCCTTTTCCGGCAATATCAAATGCTGTTCCGTGATCGGGAGATGTTCTAATTTTATTTAATCCTGCCGTATAGTTTACACCGTTTCCAAACGAAAGTGTTTTAAAAGGAATTAACCCTTGATCATGATAAGCTGCTATAACAGCATCATATTTATCAAATTGATTGCTTCCAAAAAAACCATCGGCAGCAAAAGGTCCAAAAACTAATGTTCCTTTATCAAATATTTTTTTTAATGCTGGTTTTAATATCGTGTCATCTTCTTTGCCAATAACGCCTCCGTCGCCACAATGAGGATTCAAACCCAAAACAGCTATTCTAGGCATGTTGATACTAAAATCTTGAACAATAGTTTGTTTTATAGTTTCAATTTTCTTCTTTATCAATTCTTCCGTAAGATGAGAAGCAACCTCACTCAAAGGAATGTGATCTGTTAACAATCCTACTCTCAGATTATCTTGAACCATTAACATCAAAGCATTTCCTTCTAGTTCTTGGTCTAAATAATCGGTATGTCCAGGGAATTTGAAACTATCGGATTGAACATTGTATTTATTTATAGGAGCAGTCACCAAAACATCAATAAGTCCTTCTTTCAAAGCTTTTGTTGCCGTTACAAATGATTTTATGGCATATTCTCCAGATTTGTCGTCATTGACACCAAAATTTATTTCAACTCCTTCTTGCCAAACATTTAAAATATTTATTTTTCCAACAACAATTTGGTCTAATCTCTCTATTCCGTGAAGGACTGAGGTCAATTCAAATCTCTTTTTTATAAAAGATAAAATTTTCACATTGGCAAAAATTACTGGTGTACACAATTCTAACATTCGAGAATCTTCAAACGTTTTAAGGATTACTTCGCTTCCAATACCGTTTAAATCTCCAATTGAAATTCCAACGATTATATTTTCTGCTTTTTTTATCATGACATCACTTATTTATTGCTAATTTTGAAGTGCAAATTTAGTAAAATAAAATAAGAAATGTTTACAGGAATAATAGAATCCCTTGGAGTAATTCAAGAAATAAAAAAAGACAAGGACAATGTGCACCTCACAATTGACTCCGCAATTACAGAAGAATTAAAAATAGATCAAAGTGTTGCCCATAACGGAATATGCATGACAGTGGTTTCTATTGAAAAAACCCTTTATACAGTTACTGCAATTGGTGAAACTATAAAAAAAACAAATTTATCCAATATAAAAATTGGAGATAGTATTAATCTAGAACGAGCTATGAGACTGGGAGATAGACTTGACGGTCATATTGTTCAAGGTCATGTGGATCAAGTAGGAACTTGTATTGTTGCAAAAGAAACAAACGGAAGTTGGTATTACACTTTTGAATATGATGATACCATTGGAAACATAACCATCGAAAAAGGCTCGATTACCGTAAACGGAGTGAGTTTAACAGTAGTAGATTCAAGAAAAAATGAATTTAGCGTTGCTATTATTCCTTATACTTATGAACACACCAATTTTAATTCTTTTGAAATAGGCACGAAAGTAAATCTTGAATTCGACCTAATTGGCAAATATATTTCCAAATTATATTCCAATAAATAAAAGTATCTTATTAAAAACAAAAACTCCAATTATTTAAATAATTGGAGTTTTTGTTTTTATGTTATGTCTGTAAATGATATAAGCTGCTAATATAATTGCAAATAAAAATAGCAGTAATAAATTTTCATCAATTGGTAAACCAGGTGGCGGCGGCGGTTTTTTATACGTTGGCGCTGGCGGATGAGGAACTGCAAACATACCTGAGACACCCAATAGGCATATCATTATAATTAAAAACCTGCTTGCAATAATTTTCATATTTACTATTAAATAAATCTTTTTTTAAAGAAAATAAACACGCCCTGACTTGAGATATAACTCACAATCTACTAAAATAGTATTAGCAAAGTTATTTTTATTTCATAACAAAACAACACTTTTAGCGATTAAAACACATTTTTCATCGTTAAACGGTTGTATTTTAACGATAATATAATAAAAAACCCACATAATCGCAGATTATATGGGTTGTTTGTGGTCCCACTTGGAATCGAACCAAGCACCTACTGATTATGAGTCAGTTGCTCTAACCGAATGAGCTATAGGACCTTTTAAGCGATGGCAAAATTACTACTATTTTATATGTATTGCAACTATTTTTGAAGTAGTTTTATTTATGACACCCATTAATTCGTGTTTTAAAACAGAATTAACTGATTATTAGAACACTTCAAAAATGAAAACGGATTGAAAAATCAAACAATTTCCTGACACAATTCAATCAAAACGCCTTTTGTGCTTTTTGGATGCAAAAAAGCAACTACTTTATTATCGGCTCCTTTTTTGGGAATTTCATTCAAAATGATAAAGCCTTCATTTTTTAAACGAGAAATTTCTAAAAGTATGTCTTCAACCTCGAAGGCAATATGATGAATTCCTTCTCCTTTTTTGGCAATAAATTTGGCAATTGGACTCTCTGAATTTGTAGCTTCTAAAAGTTCAATTTTGTTGGGGCCGTTCTTAAAAAAAGCTGTTTTCACTCCCTCAGAAACAACTTCTTCTTGCTTATAAGCTGGCGCGCCGAAGAGTTTTTCATAAATAATTAAAGCCTCTTCTAAATTAGCAACAGCAATGCCAATGTGTTCGATTTTTTTCATACTCAACGTATTTAACACAAATATACGAAGACGCAAAGTTTTTTTAATAACTGTATCCGAATTTTCAAAAATTTTAGGTTTGAATTCTAAAAAAATGCCCCTAATATATTTTTGAGGATTATAAACTTTGTGGCATTGTGACTTTGTGGCTGTAAAAAATTCGTATTTTTGCACAATGGAAACAAATAGACAGAAAAAAATAGGTGGCGTGATCCAAAAAGATTTGGTTGACATCCTGCAAGGCGAAGTGAGAAAAAACGGCGTTACTAATTTGATAATTTCGGTTTCGAAGGTAATTGTAACAACCGATTTGTCAGTGGCTACGGTACATTTGAGCATATTTCCACAAGAAAAAGCACAAGAAACATTAGTAGCCATAAAAACCAATTCGAAATTAATAAAACACGATTTGTCACAAAGAGTGCGTTTGCAATTGCGAAAAGTTCCCAACTTGGTTTTCTTTATAGACGATTCATTAGACTATATCGAAAAAATTGACAACGCATTGGCAAACAGAGATAATCCAATAGAAAATAGAGAACTTTTGGACAAACGTAGATTTCAATAAAAATTGAATTTCCCCCTTTATATAGCCAAACGTTATATTTTTAGTAGCAGTAAAAATAATGCTATTAATATTATCAATCGCATCGCCAGTATGGGAATCATTGTTGGTGCGATGGCTTTGTTTGTGGTTTTATCTGTTTTTAGCGGCCTGAAAATTTTTAGTCTTTCGTTCTCTAATGATATTGATCCCGATTTAAAAATTAGCAGCACTTTAGGAAAATCTTTTTTCGTTTCTAGCTCTCAACAAAACCAAATTAGTCAGATTGAAGGAGTTTTTTCCTATAGCAAAATAATTGAGGAACGGGTTTTATTTACTTTCGACGGTAAGCAGCAAGTTACTTTTTTGAAAGGCATAGATGAAAATTTCAACAAAGTAAATGCTATCAAAAAAACAATTTACAACGGCGATTGGCTAAAAAAAGATACGTATCAAGTAGTGGTTGGCTACGGAATTGCGCAACGATTCTCGATGGGTTTGCTCGATTTCAATCATTATTTAGAAGTTTTAGCGCCAAAACCTGGTAAAGGAACTATTGAGAATCCGGATGATGCTTTCAATAAAATGACCCTGATTCCTGTTGGGATTTATGCAATCAGCGAAGATTTAGATTCTAAATATGTTTTTGCCGATTTGGGTTTGGCACAAGAATTATTAGAGTACAAACCCAACCAAATTTCGGGAATCGAACTCAAGATAAAAAAGGATGCGGATGAAAATGCCATCATTGACAAACTTCAAACTATTTTCAATCATAAAGTGACCATAAAAAATAGAGCGCAGCTCAACGAATCACTGTATAAAATGTTGAACACCGAAAATATTGCGGTTTATTTAATATTTACATTGGTGATTATTATTGCACTTTTCAATCTTATTGGCGCCTTAATTATGATGATTTTGGACAAAAAAGGAAACTTAAAAACCTTATTAAATCTAGGAACCGAAATCAAGGATTTGCGTAAAATATTCTTACTTCAAGGAACTTTATTAAGTGTTTTTGGCGGAATTATTGGCTTAGTTTTAGGGATTGTAATTGTGTTATTGCAACAACATTTTGAATTGGTAATGATTACGCCAACATTAGCTTATCCCGTTGTTTTTTCTTTAGAAAACGTACTTATAGTTTTTGCAACTATTGTCACTCTTGGATTTATTGCGTCTTTGATTGCGAGTAGTCGGGTGAGCAAAAAGTTGTTGTTGTAAAAAAAATTTATTGGCAGAATAATGGCTTTTTACTCAATATTAGATTCGTTTTAAATAGTAAAATTCATATTAATTATGAAAAAAATAATAGTAATTTTATCAAAAATTAATTGCCATTTATAAAATATATAATGAAAAATAAAAAAGAAATCTTTCAAAAAAATACTCTTACCTACTTTATTTTAATTTTATCGTTATTATCTAGTGTAAACAACTGCTTTGCACAATGGAAAACCGCTGCTGCAAACAACATTAAAAATGACATCGTAATTACTTACGAAGTAATTTACGATAGAGAATTGTCAGTAGCAGAAAAAGATTCGCCTGAATATTTAAGTGAAATTACAGTCGCCTTCAACAAAGATTTTATGGTTGAACGTCGGTTTGGAGATAAACCTAAACCTATAAATACCTATTCACTTTTCGATTATAATACTTTAAAAGCATATTCCTGTAGTGTATTGGGAAGTGCGAAAAAAGCCATAAAATATGACTATAAAGATCCTGTAACTTCGGTTGAATCTCCAGAAAATACCGAAACAAAAACAATTCTTGAATTTCCTTGTCAAAAAGGATTGACTTTGATCAATAATGTGCAAAAGGAGATTTATTACACAAAAAACATTGGCTTAAAATATTGTTCAAGATTTAAAGTAGATGGGTTTTTACTAGAATATCCAGGCTACAGCAAAACTTTAGGGTATTATACCGTAAGAGGGAAAAAAATTATTCACGATAATTTGCCTAGTTCCTTTTACTCTATGGCTGATTTTGACATAAAAACAATTGAAGAAGCCAAGAAAACCGCAAGCGAAAGTCAAACAAAATTCAATGAATTACGAATGGAGTTCATTGGCAAAAAAGCCAAAACCTTCAAAGACATTACTATTAAACAAGACAAAATTGATACCAAAAAAATAGTTGGCGAAATTATTGTTTACAACTTTTGGTTTACAACTTGTGGGCCGTGTAAAGCTGAAATCCCAAAATTAAACAAATTAAAGGAAAAATATAAAGGCAAAAATGTTCACTTCATTGCTGTTGCGCTAGATCCTGAATATACAATAATTCCATTCCTGACTAAGACGCCATTTAGTTATGATATTATAGCTGATGGTCGATGGATTACTGAAATGTTTGATGTAACAGCCTATCCAACCAATATAATTGTTGACCAAAAAGGAACTATTCAATTTTATGAAATAGGCTTTAAATCTGATATTTCTGAAAGAATGATCAATACTATTGACAAATATTTAGAACTTTAACCTAAACTCACAAAAGCCAATGTTACAGAAACCATTGTTAAGATTAACCTATAATTTGGTTAGATTTTAATTAATGCTTTTTTAGATTCTTCATGATAGCTTCCATCATTTCGGTCGAAACACCCGAATCTTCTTTCTTAAAATCACTGCTATTTAAGGCAAAATTTACTGCTTCAATTTTTTGAAGTATAATATTCGCTTCGTTGGTTTCTATTGACATATTCAAAACGGTTTTACCATTTATTTGATAAAATCCAATTCCTGCATAACAAAGTTGATTTTGATATTTAACTTTTCCAGCAAGTGTTGCATCCGATAAATACATAATCACTTTTTCGTTTGCACTACTTTTAGAATTGTTATAACCATAGCCATCAATATTCAAATTAGTGCATTTTTTAGAAGCAGCATTTTCTCTTTTAATCGTAACATCATCAAACTTAAATTCGTTTTTAGGCATCGTAGGCATTGCCATCATCGTTTTTTTTCCCTTTTTAGAGGTATTGAACATGAAGTTTTGCATGGAATTTGAATAGACTATTAGCTTGAAGTTTTTTGCGTCTGGATTAAAAGAATTGTCTCCATCTACTACTGGCTTAATTCCGATATAACCGTATTTTGTATTCAAATAAGCAGAAACAAGTTGTTCGTTTCCACTTTTATTTTTTAGGGAGTAAATCAATTTCAGATTGAATGATAATTTTTGCCCAGCACTAATTTCTTTTGGAGTAAAACGCTTAACAATTCCGTTCTTTCCCAGAAGTGTATCCATTTTTATAGTTTGACCATTGCAAAAATTAGAGCTTAACACTATGATTGCTAATAAAATAAGTTTTTTCATGATTTTTTTTTTGTGGTTAATTCATTTCGTTTAGGATACATTTCACTCCTTTAATTGGGATTTTTTCAAATTTTATATCCTTTAAGGCATAGACTTGTGTTATTTTTAATTGGTTTGTATTAGCTGCAATTACAGCTACAATTTCTTCTTCTGGATAGGCATTTTTTCTGGAACAACTAGAAATTCTAACTTCCTGACTGTTGAGAATTTTAGAAAGTTTCAATACTTCAATTACGGTTTTAGTTTTTGTTTCTGGATTGGTCAATTTGGTTAAAATTACAATTGCTGTACTTCCTTTTTTAAAAACTTCTATTGAGGAACTGAAAAGCCCATTTGTATTAATATCGCCCAAAACTTTACCTTGTTGGTAGCGAAAATTTTTGAGTTCGATTAATTCTTTTTCACTAACATATTTTTTTTGTAATAAAGTAGAAAATTCAGCAGCATATTTGCCTTGACAAAATGATTTTGAAATTATTAATAAAAAAACTAAGGTTATTTTTTTCATCTTTTTAAAAAATTAATTCCCGTCTCTCTCCCGTTTTTTTCTACGTTCTTCGGCACTTCTTTCTCTAGCTAATCTTTGACTTTCTTGTCTTTGTCGATCGCGTTCCGCTTTTGCCGGATCATTTCTTTGTCGGTTTGAACCGCTTGCCGCATTATTGTTTGGTGTTCTTGCGCTTTGAGCTTGTTCTTGTTGTTTTCTTTCTTTTTCTTTATCTTGAGCTTCTCTTCTAGCTGCAGCTTGTTGCGCCCTTTGTTCTTTAACACATTCAATATAGATTCTGGTGTCTTCATTTACTTGTGCAGAGGTTTGTCCTTTTTTAAATTTTGGAAGCTCACATTTTCCAGTTTGGCTTTGCCCAAAAGTCAACTGACAAAAAAAGAGTAAGATTAGTAATGCTAGTGTTTTTTTCATAATTATTTTTTAAAATTTATATGTTAATCTTCGGCTGTCACCGGTAAATCTTTGTATGGGAGTTCCAACTTTATCGACCCAGGTTCTGGTATTTCCACTTTTATTTAAGGTTATCCTTAATTTATCTAAATCCCAATTATCAGCTCCTATTCCACCACCACCTGTATGCCGAATTTCTATTTCTTTAACATCGTTAATATCAAATTCTGCTGAATTTTCTATAGGTTTTAAATACGTTTGTTCAGTAAAATTATTCCATTTTCCTCTAAAGTTTACGTTTTTAATTGTAATGATTTTTGGATTCGATTTGAATTTGATAATGATATTTACGTTATTATCGTTACCTCCTTCTAGGTTATCACCTCCTGTTCCGAAAACCGCTTCGATAATAATATTTGATGAAGCTGATGCTTCTCTATTTATTGCAATTGAGTTTTGATAACCTCTTTCCCTCAATGACATTTGAAATAATGTTCCTTGATTGTTTCTTAAGTCCGAATAGAAAAATTTATATAATTCCAAATTTCGATCCATTTGATTGTCGTTTTCTTTATCTAATAAAACGATGGATTCTTTTACTCCATTATTGTAAATCTCTGCTTTTACAGTAATTTTGTTTAGATCCCAATCATCTTTCTCCAATTTTTCAAAAGTGGTTAAAGGAATTTTATTGTTTCTACTTCTCTCTACCAAAATTTCCATAAAATCTCCTTTTGTTACACCATCAGGAATTGGAATAGAAACTCTTCGAGTAGAATTTGATGGCCAAGTTTCTCCTTTGTTGATGTCTTCTAAAACCATATCTGGTTTGTTTTTGAGTTTGATAGTTATTTTTGGATTGTTCTGATAACCTTTAGATTGTAAATTATCTCTTCCTGTTCTTAAATCTACATATAGCACATTCTTACTTGCAGAAACTATGACATTGCCAGTTGCAATTGTATTTATAGGTTTTGTTGGAACAACTAAATTTACAGTTTTTGGAACCGAAAAAAATGTCCATGAAACATTTCTAAAATCATTGTATTCTCTTGGCAGGAAATTTTGATTTTTTATTAAAAATTGCAATTCGCTACCATAATTTGGATAGAGATCCATTCTGGTTCCAACAAAATAATTGGCATTATTTTCTAATTTCGGTTTAAGGTAGAAGCCGCCATTTCCGTTATCTGCAATCGAGAAAAGTTGTTTGTATTCAAGAGCTCTGGGAGCTTTTGGTTTAAATCTAATAGTATAATTATAATCAGCGCTGCCATCTAAACTTAGATACAAATTTTTAGAGGCTAATTTTATAAAATAAAATCCACCTTGATTAATTATATCAAAAATTTGGTTGTCGCAATTTACTTTGTAATCTTCACAAGCAGGTTCAATTCGAGTGTATTGTGCAGGATATTCAAGAGATTTTATGCTAAAATTAGTTACGGCTTGTTTTATTATATATCGTCCTTCTTGAAATTGCGAAAAGCAAAACATAGGAAACAAAAGTAAGAGCGTTAGTTTTTTCATAATGTTTAATTTTTTATCGTAATCCCGCTACTGTAAATTGAACTCCAAAGTTTTTATAAATACCGCCACTTGCCATAACTTTGTTGTCAGGACTTCCACTTGCTGCAAATGGTCCTAAAATGATTTTTGGGGTTTGAGCATTTACCAGCTTATTTCCATCATACATATAATTGATTGGTATTTCTTTTACAACTGGACGCTCCATGTGTACATTTGGGCAAAAATCTAATGCCGCTTCTCCGCCTTTATGAGCCGATGCAATATTTATTGTAAAAACAAATTTCACTCTTCCGTCTCGAATGGCAGATTCGCCAACAGCATAACCAGCAATATCGTCGCCACCATCACTTTTCACTTTAACAATTGAATTGATAATTGGTGTTTGATTTTTATCAAAAACAAAATTTTCAAAATTCACTCGAGAATCTGCTTTGTTTCTTGTAAAAGGGTTAAAAGTAAATTTATCAGCTGTTCGCAAAGCCGTACCAACATTATACGGAATAAAAACTGACGTTCCGTCGGGAGCTGTTTCTACGACTTTTACGGCTACATTTCCGAACATTTTTTTGCAATCGTTGTTGTGAATATCTGTTGTGAAACCATTAAAATCAAGGTTAAAACCCGACCTTACGTCAGAACGAATGCCACAAACCATTGTGAGATCAATGTCTACTACTGATTCGGAATAGACCATTTCATACGGAAATTCGGAACAATATTTAACATATACAATTTTGCCTTGAGGCACTTGCATGCTCAAATGTTTTTTATTTAGAAACGGAAGTTTTATAACTCCTGCCGAAAAACTAATGTTCCCACTTTGTCCTTGATAATTGGGTTGTTCAAAAAAAACGGCGTCTGGAAAGGTTGTTGTTATTTTTTTCAGAATGGTTTTTGTTCCTTCTTGATTAATTATTTTAGAAATTTGAGCATTTGAAAATGTAGTACTAACAAGCGCTACAATAAAACTTAAGATTATTTTTTTCATAATTATTTTTTTAATTTATTTTAAAATCTACGTCCAAATCTATTAATCCGTGATAAACGGAAGCCACTATATTTTGTGGGAATCTTTGATAGGGAGTTTCTTCATATACACTATACAAAAAACTAATATCTGGATTCTCTAATGAAAACGGTCGATAAGGCAAAGAATAATAATAGTATTTACGAACATTTATGGTTATATAATATATTTTTTCTGCAAGTATTGGAATTTCGCAATTGGTTAAATTGTAATTCAAAGTATCACTATTCGTTACATTAATGGTTTGCACCAAAGTTCTAGTTTCGGCATCCCAAACCGATAATCGAATCGGGCCGAGAGTTGGGTTTTTGATTCTAAAACCTTTTATTCTTCCCTCTTTATGGGGTTGTATGGCAATGCCTAATTCCCAACCTGGTTCCCAATATTCGGCATCTCTTCTTAGCACTTCATAAGTTCTATTGAATGATTTTCCAAATACTCTTTCTTCACCTAGATAAGAAATGCCGTTCTGCAAAACGCCACAACTACATAGAAAAATAGAGAGTAGAACACTGTAATATTTCATTTTTTTGGTTTAAACAATCTTAATTTATAGGCTCCGTTAATAGACTGTTACATAAAGTATGCAGAGTTCACATGCTACGTCATTACAAACCGGAGTAATAATTAGTTTGTAATTACCTGGTTTTGGAAAATCAAGTGAATGACCGTCTAGAGTTATCGATTCGAAATTTTGTGTTTCGCCCGTATCCGTATTTACAATAGTACCTTTCAAAATTGAATTGCAATTTCCAATACATTTATAGGCTCCTTTTATACCAAATTTTTGAGCTTTTTTAATTTTAAATGAATCTCCACATTTTACAGCTTTCACCTCTCCATCTAAAACAGCCGAAAGTGTAGACCAGCCTTTAGGATTGCATTTGCAAGTAGTAGAAGCGACACAACTAACTGTAAAATAAAAAATAGCACTTTGACATATTTTTCCTGAGCAAAAAGGAATAATTTCTAAGGTGTAACTTCCAGCGGTATCAAATTGATATTCCCACGGAAAATTAAAAGGACTAATCGTATTGATAACTACACCAGCTCCGTTTTTTACGACAGCTTTAAAAGTCGGAGCACAAACAGCAGTTGTAAAGCTACATTTATAACCTCCATCTAATTTTATAGGGGTTTTGCATTTTACATCAAATTGATTCAAGGTCATTACCGTTCTATTTTCTCCTAAATATGAGTAGGTAAAGGGATTAAATCCATTTGGATTGCAAGTGCATTTCTGGGTTGGTTTGGGTTTTACCACGTTTGGCGTAATCACATTTGGCGCAGATTGCGATGGAATTACGGCTCTTGGACCATCTGCACGTCCTGGGTTCGTTAATTGTGCGAGAGCAAGTTGAGAGAGCATCAAAATAAAGAAAAACATAAAACTTGTTTTTATTTTTATAGAATTTAATTTATTTTTCATGATAGTTTATTTTTAATAAATTATAAAATTGGTTCGCGAGTCAAAACCTGTTTAAGAATATTTTAGTTAGTGGATATCAAAAGTCATAAAACGATCATTGCCAGTAAATCGTTTTACTATATTAACTCCATCTCTAGGAATAGTTCCAACTACATTTAAAATAACATTGTTTTCATTGTTTTTAGTGATTGTAATTTGTTTCATGTCCCAATTTTCTCCGCCAATACCACCACTAAATGAACATTCTAAAATAACTTGTTTTATATCTGCTTTGCTAGTTACAATTCGATTTAGATTTAATGGAACTACTTCACAATACATCGGAATCCAAGTTGCACTTACATTAACATTCGGAAAAACCTGTTTACTACCGTCTTTATATACAATTGTAACTGCTAAATTGTCATTCCCACCACGCAAATTATCATTACCTGTATCAACTTTTAAATATAATGTTTTGCTGTCGTCTAAATTTTGAATAGATAAAGGTGTCATTTTTTCATATTTAGTATTTACAAAATAGGTTAGCCATGCTTCATTATCCGAACCTAAGTAATAGTAAATATGTGTTATTGGATCTGCAACTAACGTCTTTACAACATTTGGATAATTAGGGTCTAAAATAAATATTTTAAAATCTTCGATGAATTGTCCTTTATCTCCTTTATACCTTCCAAAATCATAGCCAATTGCCAAGACCTGATGATCACCACTACGATAATAACCATATTTTTCAGCATCATCAGTATGAAATAAACCTAAAGGTGCAGGTTTTCCATTATCTATCATGCTCTTTAATTCGTTCATTCGATCTCCAGGTCGCATCATTTCGATTCCCCAACCAAAAAATTCATTGTTTCTAATTCCTCCTGGATTAACGCCTAATTCTGCCCATTTATCCGCATTGGATTCTTGAGCACTTTTTGCTTGTCTTTTATAAATATAAGATTGTAAAGGATAACGATTACTTGGCGCATAAGTTTGTTGCGGAATTGGCATATTGGCATAAAAATAATCCAATTCTGTATAGACCATTCCTCCGCACAAACCACCATATCTATGACTTGCATCAACACCATTAAAGGTATTTGCGAATTTAAAACCGTTTTTTACAGGATCAAATTTTGTCCAAACTGCAGTAGGTTTAAATAGTTTTAACTTGTCTGTTGTATTAGTGTTTATTAGTGCTTTCGAGTTAATAATAGCATTTTTATTTATTTGAGCATTTGCAAATTGACCCAAGCAAAACAGGAAGACTAGAAGCTTTTTCATTTTTTTAGATTTTAAAATTAGAAGTATTAAACACAATTTTTACTTTTTCGATTTTTGTGATTTCAATATTTAGAACTGAATTTTCAGTTGCTACACATAATATGGTTGAATTGCTTACATTATAGAAACCAAGTCCAAAACATCCTAAATAACTTTTTAAGCTTCCTTCTAAATTATTTTCAGTTCCGTAACAATACCGAATGAGTTTTTTTTGCAATCCATAAACATCAGTAAAATAGGGCCAAGCCGTTATGGTATTGCTTAAATATTTTTTGGGTTTTGAAACCGTTGGATCTGATTTTTTGAAAGGTAAATTATTATAATTGTTGATTAAATTGGTTTCCAGTTTCTCCACTTTTTTAACTCCTGCATTATTAGAATATTTAAAACTTTGTTTGGTAAGTGTTTCGACTATAAAATCTAAATTACTATCATTTTCGTTGATGCTTTTTGATGGATTGACTGAATGATCGACTCCTTCATAGCCGTCTTTTGTGTTTAGATACATTATAACTTCGGATTTTTGCTTGTTTTTTACACCAGTAGAATGTATGGTAACTTTTAAATCAAAAGATAAAGTATTGTTGGGATTAATTGTTTTTGGAGATAGTTTACTAAAAATGCCTTTGGTTCCCAAAAACGAATCAATTTCACTTTGAGAAAATAAGGCAGTACTTAAAAAAAGTAAGGGCAGAAACATAAAACACTTTTTCATAATTATTTTTTTTATTTGAATTAAACCATTAACCTTGAGTTATCTAAAGAATTGGTTCTGATTTTTCAAAAACAACATTTTTAGTGCTAGTTTTTGGACAAACCGATTTTGTTCCGTAACCTAAGGAATACGTTATTTTGTAATTTGTGCCCACAATCATTGGTCTCAAAGTGCCGAGTAGGTGTTGTTGAGTTACTACAAATATTCTTTGGTTTTCGGTATTTACATAAGAAGTTAAACGACTTACAGGGATTGTTACGGAAATTCCATCGCTTTTAGAAATGGTAATATTCCCCAAAAATTCAGGTTTGCATTTTAGTTTTCCTTTGTGATGAAAGTCAAATCGCAAGAACATACTCGAAGCATTGGGAAGATCAGGATCTTGATAATAAAAATAAGGATATATTTCTAAATCAGAACAGTTGCAAGATGTTGCGATTGGACTTGAAATTGTGTTTGTGATGACTTTTTTCTGAGAAAAAGACAGTTGTGATACTAAAAGGATGACTGCTACTAAAATAATTTTTTTCATAATTTTTGATTTTAAATGATGTGAAATGATTTTTGAAAACTGCTGTTTTAAACTTAAAAAACAAGCACAATTGATGATTTACTTTTTAATAACTTTGATAGTTTTACTTTTCCCTTCTGAGTTAATCTTTAGAAAATACACCCCCGAAGGTTGCTTGCCTAAATCGATTATTTCCGAATTTTCGCCAGTTTTTTTATTTGCCTTACTTTCAAAAACTTGTTTTCCTTGAGTTGAAAAAAGTTTAAAATCAACAAGTGCATCTTTAGAAAAAGTGTAATGAATAGTGGATGATTTTGTTGTGGGATTCGGAAAAATTTCAACATTTGCAAACGGAGAATTATTTTGAGAAATTCCCAAACCTGGGGCAGTTATTTTTCTAATTCTATTATTACCACTATCTGCAATATAAAAAATCCCATTGCTGTCAAGACATATTCCTAAAGGTGTATAAAAACTAGCTACATCGACTGTTCCGTCTATTGTACCTTGAGAAAATCCCGCAAAAGTAGTTACCTCTGTTAATGGTGTTATTTTCCTTATTCTGTTATTATTGGTGTCAGCAACATATATATTATTGTTAGCATCAACACAAATTCCACCAGGAGAACTAAATTTTGCTACAGTTCCGTTTCCATTAACATATCCCTGAGAGGTGCCAGCAATTGTAGAAACCGTTGAAGTAGCTATATCTATTTTTCTAATTTTGTTATTAAAAAGATCCGTTACATACAAAATACCATTCAAATCACTACAAATACCCTGTGGGTTATTAAATTGTGCAGCAGACCCAATACCATCTGAATAACCTTGGGTTGAACCTGCAACTGTAGATACCACTCCTGAAGCCAGTACAACTTTTCTTATTTTTTGATTACCACTATCTACAATATATAAATCGCCATTGCCACCATAACATATTGCAAAAGGATGGTCAAACATTGCACTCGCTCCAGAAGCATCATAATATCCCTTAGTATTTCCTGCCAAAGTTGAAACAACACCCGTGGCAATAACTATTTTTCTAATGCGATTGTTGGCCCAATCGGTAACATACAAATACCCATTGCCATCGGTACAAATACCCTTAGGTTGTATAAATCTTGCTGTTGCACCTGGACCATCTTCAGAGCCATATGTTGATCCAGCAATTGTGGTTACATTCCCAGCAGAATCTACTTTTCTAATTCTATTATTCTCTGAATCTACCACATAAAGATCAATTGTTGAACCGTTGTTAACACTACAAATAGCTGTAGGAAAATTAAATTTTGCGGCGGTGGTTAGTCCATCTGTAAAACCAAAAGAAGAACCTGCAAGTGTTGATACTTGCTGAGCAATGCCAATTATTGGGATAAAAACTACTATAAAAAAGTATATATGTTTCTTCATTTTCTATTATTTTTGTACAAAAAGACAATTTTTATAACTGACAATTTTTTAACTATGGACAATGAATTTTAGCACTTCAAACCAATAAAAAAGAGGTTTTTTACTTAAATTCTTTTTGTTTATATAATAGAAATGTTCAAAGTTTGTTTTATTATTCATAATTTTAGTAAATTTGATGATAATAAAACATTCAAAAAATAGCAGATATCTGTCATTTCTTTCCATAATAAATTTAGAGAATTAGATGTATGAAAAAAGAAAAACAAATTGTACCAATTAATTTTGAAGAATTTTCTAAAAAATTAATGGTTTCTTCTATTGGAGAAATCAATTTTAAAAAAGCTTTTGAGCAGGATATAGTAGATATTCCAAAATATGCTATTGGCACCTATTTTTGGTTCATTCCAGACAATTCAAAAATGGTCATAGTTGATAGTAGTGATAATATCCATAAGCTTACCAGTTTCGAAAAAGACGAATGGAAAAAATATTATCCCGAATTTTTAAGTCTAATTACGCATCCAGAAGATTGGGTTTATTTTTTGGGAGGTGTTGCATATATGGTTAAATATTTAAATAAAATAGATATTAATGAAAGGAAAAACTATCGATTTAATTTTTATGCACGAATAAAAAACAAGAATCATGAATATAGATGGATGGCTATTCAATTTCCTAGAATAATCTATAACCACGAGGGAAAAGCATTGAGTAGTTTGGTGGTTGTAAGCGATTTAAGTTGTTTTAACATTGTTAATCAACCCGTTATGTCGCTCATTGACACTTCCAATGTCAGAAAACCATTTTATAAAGCGTTTATCGAAAAAGATCAAAAAACTTTGAATTGCGCAAACATTACAAAAAGAGAGAGAGAAATTTTGTCGTTAATGATCAAAGGAGAAAATAGCCCTCAAATTGCCGATAAACTATTTATTTCTTATCATACTGTTGAAAATCATAAACGCAATTTACGCCAAAAAACAAATTGTAAAACTGCTGCAGAATTAGTTTATTTTGTACTGACAAATAATTTGATATAATTCTTTTAATAGAAATTATAAAGAAAAATTTGTTGTATTAATTTCATAATCCGTATAAACCGCTTCAATCTCATTCAAAACCGCAAATAATCCTAATGGATTATCTTCCGTAACTAATTTTTGTTTGAAAGGTTTAAAAGAATGAATTCCCTTAAAATAATTGGTGTAGTGCGGACGAGTTTCTACAATTCCGAGTCGCTCGCCTTTCCATTCCATTGCCCAAGTAAGGTGATTTCGAACGGCTTCTACCCTATCTGAAACTGTAGGTTTTGCAAGATGCTCTCCGGTCGTGAAGAAGTGCTTTATCTCGTCAAAAATCCAAGGATAACCAATGGCGGCTCGACCAATCATTATGCCATCGATACCGTATTTATTTTTATATTCTAATGCTTTTTCAGGCGAATCAATATCTCCGTTTCCGAAAATGGGCATCGTAATTCTAGGATTATTTTTTACTCTTGCAATGTGCGACCAGTCCGAATGACCTTTATACATTTGAGCACGAGTTCTGGCGTGAATACTCAAAGCTGCTACCCCAATATCTTGTAAACGTTCGGCAACTTCGTCTATGTTTATGGAATTATCATCCCAACCCAAACGGGTTTTTACGGTAACGGGCAAATGCGTGCTATTGATAACGGCTTGTGTCAAGCGAATCATCAAATCGACATCTTTTAGAACACCAGCTCCAGCGCCTTTGCAAACTACTTTTTTTACCGGACATCCAAAATTAATATCAATCAAATCTGGATTTACTGTAGAAACAATTTTGGATGATAAAGCCATTGCTTCTTCATCTCCTCCAAAAATTTGGATTCCAACAGGTCTTTCATAATCGAAAATGTCCAGTTTCATTCGGCTTTTAATGGCGTCACGAATTAATCCTTCGGAAGAAATAAATTCAGAATACATCAAATCGGCTCCGTGCATTTTGCATAATCTGCGAAATGGCGGATCGCTCACATCTTCCATAGGAGCAAGAAGTAATGGAAAATCAGGTAGTTCTATATTGCCAATCTTGACCATCTAAATAATTTTAGCGCAAAATTACAATTTTTTATATAAAGTAGAAAACCGTGCATTCTCCTGCTTTTCAAAATAAATTATTATGAATTTTGCAACAAAATTACAGAATACTATAATAAACTTTACTTTTAATGAAATAATTTTGCAATTTACGGTACATAATATGAAAACGAAAATTACTATGCACGCTGCCTACAGGATTTTAAAAGATACACTTCAAGGATTCATAGATAATCGTGGGCTAAAATTTAGCGCATCACTTTCCTATTACACTATTTTTTCGCTGGCACCACTTTTATTGTTGATGATTTCGCTAGCTAGCATTTTTTTTGGTAAGGATGCAATTCAAGGACAAGTTTTTGGTGAAATAAATGGTCTAATTGGCAATCAGGCCGCTGCACAAATCCAGGATGTAATCAAAAATATGGAGCTTTCTGGAAAAACTACTTTTGCTTTAATAGTTGGCGGTATCACTTTACTAATTGGTGCTACGACTGTATTTGGAGAAATTCAGGATTCCATTAATATTATTTGGAAAGTAAGAGCAAAACCGAAACGTAGTTGGCTCAAATGGATTAAAGACCGTTTGCTTTCATCTTCTTTAATTGCAGGTCTTGGTTTTCTATTAATTGTTTCGCTAATGGTCAACGGAATTTTATTAGCATTAAGCGAATGGCTCAAAAATTATTTTCCAGATGTTACACTAATTATCTTTCAAATCATCAACATACTAATAAGTTTTAGTGTAATTACTGCCCTTTTTGCCGTGATATTTAAGGTTTTACCCGATGCTAAAATTGCTTGGAAAGATGTTGGTGCTGGTGCTTTTTTTACGGCTTGTCTTTTTATGCTGGGTCGATTTTTAATTGGTCTTTATATTGATTTTAGTGGCACAGGCTCCGCTTATGGTGCTGCGGGATCATTGATTATCATTTTAGTTTGGGTATATTATACCGCAGCTATATTGTATTTTGGCGCAGAATTTACCAAGATTTATGCAGAATATATGGGTGCCAGAATTGAACCCGCTGATTATGCTGTCTATGTAGAACAGTACGAAAAGGAAAAAGAAGTTGCCATACTTCCAGATACTGCAAAACCAGATGCAGAAGTGATCGAAAAAAGCTAAAGATAACTCCTGAAAATACCTTTTTACCGAATTTACAGAGCTATCCTTTTAAATCAAAACTTTGCCTTATATTTGCCGATTAAACGCGAAAGTGTTTTCCACGAAAATTGACAGATGGATAAAATGAAAAATATAAGGAATTTTTGCATAATTGCACACATTGATCACGGCAAAAGTACGCTTGCCGACAGACTTCTTGGCGCGACACAAACCGTTACAGCTCGTGAGGAAAAAGCGCAATTGCTCGACAATATGGACCTAGAACGCGAACGTGGAATTACCATAAAAAGTCACGCCATTCAAATGGAATACACTTACAAGGGTGAGGAATATGTCTTGAATTTGATTGATACTCCGGGACACGTGGATTTCTCCTATGAAGTTTCTCGTTCGATTGCGGCTTGCGAAGGAGCACTTTTGATTGTAGATGCGGCCCAAAGTATTCAGGCACAAACTATTTCGAATTTATATTTGGCATTGGAAAATGACTTAGAAATTATTCCAGTTTTGAATAAAGTTGATTTGCCAAGTGCGAATCCTGAGGAAGTTAGCGATGATATTATTGATTTATTAGGATGTAAATTGGAGGATATTATTCACGCTTCGGGAAAAACTGGTTTTGGAGTGGAGAATATTTTGGCAGCCATTATCGAAAAAATTCCTGCTCCAAAAGGGAACAAAGACGAACCTCTTCAGGCTTTGATTTTTGATTCACATTACAATCCATTTCGTGGAATTGAGGTTATTTTTCGTGTGAAAAACGGAGAAATTAGAAAAGGCCAAAAGATTAAATTTATGGCTACCGGAAATGAATATTTTGCGGATGAAGTTGGAACTCTAAAATTAAATCAAGTGCCAAAAAGCGTCATTTCGACAGGTGATGTTGGGTATTTGATTTCAGGAATCAAAGAGGCAAAAGAGGTAAAAGTGGGCGACACGCTAACTGATGCTAAAACACCAACAACCAATATGATTACGGGGTTTGAAGATGTAAAACCAATGGTTTTTGCCGGAATTTATCCAGTAGACACAGAAGATTATGAAGAATTGAGAAACTCTATGGAAAAACTACAGTTGAACGATGCTTCGCTGGTGTTTTTGCCAGAAAGTTCGGCGGCTTTGGGATTTGGTTTCCGTTGCGGATTCTTGGGAATGTTGCACATGGAAATCATCCAGGAACGATTGGAACGTGAGTTCGATATGACCGTGATTACTACTGTTCCCAATGTTTCATACTTGGCTTACACGAAAAAAGATCCCGAAGTTGGAATGACGGTTAACAATCCATCGGATTTGCCAGAACCTTCCAAATTAGACCGTGTTGAAGAGCCTTATATCAAAGCAACTATTATTACAAAAGCTGATTTTGTGGGTAACGTAATGAGTTTGTGTATCGAAAAAAGAGGCGTTATTACCAATCAAACTTATTTAACAACAGAACGAGTAGAATTAAATTTCGATATGCCGTTGGCAGAAATTGTATTCGATTTTTATGACCGATTGAAAACGGTTTCCAAAGGTTATGCTTCGTTCGATTATTCGCCAATTGGAATGCGTACTTCAAAATTAGTTCGTTTGGATGTTTTACTAAATGCACAATCGGTAGATGCCCTTTCTGCTTTAATTCACGAAAGTAATGCCTACAACATTGGAAAAAAAATGTGTGAGAAATTACGCGAGTTGATTCCGAGACAACAATTTGACATTCCGATTCAAGCTGCAATTGGCGCCAAAATTATTGCGCGTGAAACCATAAAAGCGTTACGTAAAGATGTTACCGCTAAATGTTATGGTGGCGATATTTCGCGTAAACGTAAATTATTGGAAAAACAGAAAAAAGGTAAAAAACGAATGCGATTGGTTGGAAATGTAGAAATTCCGCAAGAAGCGTTTATGGCTGTTTTGAAATTGAATGATTAATCTCTTTTAAGTTTTAAGATTTAAGTACTAAGTATTAAGATTGAAACCTGATGATGTGAAAATTGTCAGGTTTTTTTGTTCAAAAAAATCCGTGCCCTTAATGGCTAAAAAACTTTGTACCTTTGCACTTCAATAAAAAAATAAAATGATCGAAGATAAAAACCCACAACGTACTAGTATTGCTCAATTGGGCGAATTTGGATTGATAGACCACTTGACCAAAAACTTTGAAATCAATCAGGCTTCTACTTTAAAAGGAATTGGAGATGATGCAGCCGTTTTGGACTTTAAGGATAAAAAAGTAGTGGTTTCGACTGATATTTTAGTGGAAGGTGTTCATTTTGATTTGGCCTACATGCCTTTAAGACATTTGGGTTACAAAGCTGTCGTTTCTAATGTTTCGGATATTTGTGCTATGAATGCCAAAGCCACTCAAATTTTGGTTTCGATAGCCGTTTCTAATCGGTTTCCTTTGGAAGCATTGGAGGAATTATTTGATGGAATTACACTTGCCGCAAATGAATACAAAGTAGATGTTATTGGTGGTGACACCACTTCTTCTCAAAAAGGAATGATTATCAGTATTACTGTTCTTGGCGAAGCCGAAGAAAGTGAAATCGTGTATAGAAATGGAGCTGATCAAACCGATTTATTAGTTGTTACAGGTGATCTTGGTGCGGCTTATATGGGATTACAAGTATTGGAAAGGGAGAAACAAGTATTTCAGGTAAACCCGAATTCGCAACCCGATTTGGATGCCTATACTTATTTAATTGAACGCCAACTAAAACCGGAAGCTCGCAAAGACGTTCGCACATTGTTGCACGCATTGGAAATTAAACCAACTTCAATGATTGACATTTCGGATGGATTGTCTTCTGAAATTATGCACATTTGCAAACAATCAAAAGTAGGTTGTAATTTATATGAAGACAAATTGCCGCTTGACCCACAGTTTATGAATGTTTGTGAAGAATTTGATTTAGATGCAACAACAGTAGCCATCAATGGTGGCGAAGATTATGAATTGCTTTTCACCATCAAAATGGAAGATTTTGAAAAAATTAAGGGAAATCCAAACTTTACCACTATTGGTCATATGACACAAGAAAGCGAAGGAATCCATTTGGTAACTCGTGCCAATACGCGAATTCCGCTGAAAGCTCGTGGTTGGAACTCCTTGAGCGAAGAATAAAACAAAAAACGGTGCTGAATTAGCATCGTTTTTTATTCAATTTGTTTTTTAATTAAAAAAGTAAACCCCTATTTTTAGCTACTCTCACTAATTCAATATCGGTTTCGTCCGTAATGTTTAATATTTTTTTCAGATTCATTTTTCTGTTTTCAATTGCACTTAACGAAATTGGAACATATTGTGGAATATCTTTTGTTTTTGTTCCTTTTGAGATGTGAAAAAGAATTTGTTTGTCAAAAAGATCAATCTCTATAGCTTCGAATTCTGACTGATCTAACATTTTTTGAATAGATTGACTGTAATAAATTTCATTGTGTATGACTTTGTTAAAGCCAAAAAGCAACTCATCAAAGGTTAAATCATTTTTTATTACAAGTCCAAGTGGGTTTATAGCATCAATTATAGTCCTGATTTTCAGCAACTCAGTGTACATTGTAAGCAAAATAATCTTGCAATTTGGCATGTATTCATGTAACAATTTTGCTAAATCTTCTCCTGAAAATATTCCTTTTTCATCATAAGAAGGCATGCTGATGTCCAAAAAAGCAACGTCAAAAGGGGAGGTTTCAGGATTGGTTATAATATTATATGCTGATTCACAATCTTTTGCTTCGGTTATAAAAAACTCATATTGCTTAGGATTGTACCTTGTAATGGCATTTTTATACCCTTGAATGATAAACGGATGATCATCTACAATTAATATATTGTTCTTAATTGTTGTTTCGGTAGTTGAATCAAATGTCATTTCTCTTTAAATTTTATTGTCGTTAAGTTGGTATTGTAACCCTTATTGTTGTTCCTACTCCTTTTTTTGATTGAACTTCAAAAGTTCCTTCGCATTCATTGACTCTGGAATGCATGTTTTGTATACCAATTCCTTTTTTTGATTTTTTCACATTAAACCCTTTTCCATTATCACTAATGTGTAAAAATAAGGCGTCAAGGCCTTTTTTGAATTCTACTTTTATTAGACTGGCTTCGGCATATTTATTCGCATTTTGTAGTGATTCTTGAATAACACGATACAAATTTATTTTTACCGCATTACTTATTAAATCCCATTTGATACTCGAATCTATTGAGGAGACTAATTGTGGTTCGAATGTCTTTTTTTGGTCTTCAAACAGATTGTCTACAATGGCCACGAAGTTATTAATTAATTCTGACTTCTCCCTATTCAAATCATGTGAAATTTCACGAATATCTTGTTCGATGTTTTTCAATTCAACAATATAGCTGTCTCTTTGCTCGGAGGCGAGTTCACTGTTAGTTTTATTCAAACTGTCTAAATTCATTCTAACTCCAAACATTCTGCCCAAAACACCATCGTGTAGTTCTTGTGCCACTCGTTTTTTCTCGATGACTCGAATGGTTTCCACATTATTTTGTTGCGAAATCATTAAATTATAGATTTCCTCATTGGCTCTTTGTTGCTCTTGTTTGTACAACAGTTCCCTGTTTTTCGCTTTTTGTGCTTTGATGATGTACAAAAACATTCCTAAAATTAAAAGAGATCCAAAGATGTAAACCAAATTTCTATTCTGAGTTGTTAAATCGGTGTTTTCTTGTTTGAACTTGTCTGTTTCATATTCTATACGAGTAAACTTATCCCCCATATTTCGTTCGGCTTTTTGCAAACTATCATTAATATGAATGTATTCTTTGTTGTAAAGGGTTGCATTTTGGGGTTCAATTACTGCCATTTGTTTCAAAGGCAATAAAAGATTTCGATTATTTTTTGAATTTCGAGCTGTTGTGAGTGCTGCTTTTGAATATTGTAATGCTTTTGACATATCTCCCTTTGAAGCAAAATATTCTGATAAATGCACGTTGCTTAGAATAATTCCAGTAGTGAATTGCAAACTATCTCTCAACTTAAGAGATTTATATAAAAGTTCTGGAAGACCTTTAGACATCTTGTTTTTATATCTAGAATAACCTAGATTATCCAGCAGCATGGCATATACCAAAGGCCGGTAAAGTAATAAGTCCTTTTTATGTTGTAATCCATCCTCGAAATAAGGAATCGCTTTGTTTTGATTATTAACATTTTGATAAACTAAACCTAAATTGTTTAAAGATGCGGCCCTATACTGAAATTCCACTGGAGAGGTTTTGTCGTCTATACTCGATAATGCCTTATTGTGATATTCGATAGCTTTGTTATATTCTCCAAGTTCATTATTGATCAATCCTAAAAGATTATAGGAATCATAAAGAATATCATTGTTTTTTCCCCCTTTTATAGCACTTAAAGCCTTGAAAACAGCGATTTGTCCACCTAGAAAATCACTTTCATTATATTGTAAGGTAGCTTTATTTAATCGAGTTTTAGCCAAATTATAATTGTCATTGCGTTGAAGATACATTTTCTCAGCTTTGAAATAATATAAAAAAGCACTATCTGAAGCAGCTTGTGCAACGAAATAATCACCTAAATAAGTAAAGGCTTTAGCAATACTTACGGTATCCTTGCTCGTTTCGGATTTTTTTAAAACTAATCTAACCGCTTCTTCATAACCTTTCCAGTTGGCAATATTAAAATAACGATTTGCTACCCTAAAAAGATTAACTCGATGCATGGAGTCATTTGGCTGATTGATGATTATGGCAAAAGCTTTTTGATTATAACTTTGCCTTTTTTGTTTTGCTAAATTATAATCGTTTGCCAAAGATAGATAGGAAGTAAGACTATCACTTACAAGAAAAACATCTTGCTCAGCAACATGCTTTTTTTTACAAGCTGTTATTAAAATAAAAAGAAACAATATGATGTAGTAGAAATTTTTCAATATTATTTTCAGATTTTTACCAAAAATAATAAAATAAACCTATTTAAATCAAAAAAGGCTATCAAAAAAATTTGATAGCCTCATTATTATATAAGTAAATGTAATATTTAGTCCATTTTTACAGTTCCACCTGCGGCACCAGCTCCTGCTGCATCCATTTTCACAGTTCCACCTGCGGCACCAGCTCCTGCTGCACTTACTGTAGTACTATTTTGTATTGTATTTGTTGGTTCAGATGAAGTGAATGATGTTAAGATCATTACTAAAGAAAATAATCCGATTGTTAAGATAGTTTTTTTCATGATTTCTAGGTTTTCTATGTTTTTAAATTTGAGTTTACGTTCGTTAAATGACAAGTGCTTAGCACTATATCACGGTGTAAAACTACAGTGTCTTTCTTGAATTTTGTAGCAAATAGGAGGGGTTTTGGTAGAATGCATTCGTTTGATAGTGAATGACTATCAAATTTGGGTAGATGGATATTTCTTATATCTCTAAATAATTGCCTCTGGCAAAATCAGAGATAATTTTGTCTACATTTTCTTTATAAGATTTAGAAAAAGGGATTTTTGTTGTCGTGTTTTTAATATAACACATTGCATTTCCAGTGTGAATCCTAGAAATATAATTTCGGTTTACAATATAACTGTTGTGAATTCGTGCAAATGGTGGGGACAAAACACCCTCAAAATGCTTCAATGTTTTGAAAGCCGTAACCATATCACCATTATTTAAGTGAATATCGGTCGAATTATTATCGGCTTGAAAATAACAAATATCTCTGGCATCAATATATCTATAATCACCGTATGATTTAATACACAAGATAAGCGGTTGCTCAAGAGTAGGATTTTTTTGTTCTGTAGTTGCAGCGAGCGTTTGCTCCACTAATAGTTTTGGAAAATTATTTTGAACTGGGCTTTGAACCAAATAGACTTCGTCTTCGCCAATAGCTTTTTTTAATTTATGAAGTGATTTAACCAAATCCATACGTTGAACCGGCTTAATCAAATAATCTGCTACTTCAAATTGAATGGCATCGAAAGCGAACTCTTTTGTTGAAGTGGTAATAATTATTTTAGGGATAATTTTCAAGAATCTATACAATTCATTGATCAATGCCAACGATAAATTACTCGTTTTATCCGCTGGGTCAATTTCGAGAAATATTAATTTTGGAGTATGTTCGAGAATTAAATTCAAACCATCCACATAATTGTTTGCCGAAGCCACAAAAACAAGCTCTGAAAAACCATCAGCAATTGCCTGAGTTTTCAAAACACTTTCTTGATTGTCGTCAATAATAATGTACGGGTAATTCATTAATGCTTTGTCCTAATTTGTTAGGCATAACATTAGCGGTTCAAAGTATAAACTTTAAAATATTAAGTAATCACGGTAGTTTTGGGGAAAACTAATTAAATAAAACCTTTATTTTCTTAAAAAACTCTATTTAACAAGCTAAAAATAAACATTTTGCTCATTTCCTATTTAACTTGTTAATATTTTATTAACAAATGTTAACACATTGAGATGAAGTGCAAAAAAACCCGATAAAGTGCAAAAAAAGAGGCTCCTCTAAGTCGAGAAACCTCTTATAATGTATTAATTAAAAAATAATTTAGTTTGAGCTACATTTTCATCAACCAATTTTTCATCGAAACTTCAGTTTCGATAATTGATTTTAAGTCAGCTATTGCAACACGGTCCTGCTTCATTGTATCTCTGTGACGAATCGTTACCGTTTGGTCTTCGATCGTTTGGTGATCTACTGTGATACAAAAAGGAGTTCCTAACGCATCTTGTCTTCTATAGCGTCTTCCAACGGCATCTTTCTCATCAAACGCCACATTGAAATCCCAACGCAAATCTTCTACAATTTGATGTGCAATTTCTGGCAACCCATCTTTTTTAACCAAGGGTAAAATGGCTGCTTTTGTTGGTGCTAAAACAGATGGTAATTTTAGAACTGTTCGTGTTGAACCATCTTCTAAAGTTTCTTCCTTTAATGAAGTGGCGAAAACAGCCAAGAACATTCTATCCAAACCTACAGAAGTTTCTACTACATAAGGCACATAATTTTGATTCAGTTCCGCATCAAAATACTGTAATTTTCTACCCGAGAATTGTTCGTGTGCTTTCAAATCGAAATCAGTACGAGAGTGAATTCCTTCTAATTCTTTGAATCCAAAAGGGAAATTAAATTCAATATCAGCGGCAGCATTTGCATAATGTGCTAATTTTTCGTGATCGTGAAAACGATAATTCTCTTTTCCTAAACCAAGAGATAAATGCCAGTTTAAACGAGCGGTTTTCCAATGTTCGTACCATTGCATTTCTTCGCCTGGACGCACAAAAAACTGCATTTCCATTTGTTCAAACTCTCGCATACGGAAAATAAATTGTCTAGCTACGATTTCGTTTCTAAAAGCTTTTCCGGTTTGAGCAATACCGAACGGCACTTTCATTCTTCCTGATTTTTGAACATTCAAGAAGTTCACAAAAATACCTTGAGCTGTTTCTGGACGCAGATATAAATCCATTGCTGTATCAGCAGAAGCTCCTAATTTTGTACCAAACATCAAGTTGAATTGACGCACTTCGGTCCAATTTCGAGAACCTGTTTCTGGACAAGCAATTTCTAATTCTTCGATTAATGCTTTTACATCTTCTAAATCGCCAGCACCCAAAGAACGTCCCATTCGTTCGAGAATTTCTCTTTCTTTTGCCAAATATTCTACAACTCTAGAATTTGTTGTAATGAATTCTTGTTCGTTGAAAGCTTCTCCAAAACGAGCTTTTGCCTTTTCGATTTCTTTTTTAGCTTTTAGATTTAGCTTTTCAGCATAATCTTCAATCAAAACGTCGGCTCTATATCTTTTTTTGGAATCTTTGTTATCTATCAATGGATCGTTGAAGGCATCTACGTGACCCGATGCTTTCCAAGTGGTTGGGTGCATCAATATTGCCGCGTCTAATCCAACGATATTATCGTTCATTTGAACCATTGATTTCCACCAATATTCGCGTATGTTCTTTTTTAATTCTACTCCGTTTTGTGCATAATCATAGACTGCACTTAAACCATCGTAAATTTCGCTTGACGGAAAAATATATCCGTATTCTTTTGCGTGCGAAATTACATTCTTAAATAAATCTTCTTGTTTTGCCATAGTACTGCAAAAATATAAAAAGTGAACATAAAAAAAAGGAATTTTTGTAAGTTTGAACTATTGTTTTTGCTATTTTTATGAAAATTTGGCGATTTTATGTTCAAAAACCTAATCAATCTCTTTTTTCCACCCGTTTGTGCTAGCTGTCATACGTTTTTGGTGACGAATGAAAACGTGATTTGCACTCTTTGTCGGCATAATCTTCCGTTGACAAATCATCACTTGTGTACTGAAAACGAAGCTTTCAAAAAGTTTTATGGCAGAATTCCTGTTGAACATTCTTCGGCGATGTTGTATTTTCATAAAAAAGGAATCGTTCAGGAATTAATTCACAATCTAAAATACAAAGGTCAGGAAGAAGTTGGCACTGTTTTGGGCGATTGGTACTCTGCTGATTTAAAAAAATTAGAAACGCTTCAATCCATTGACGAAATTATCCCGGTGCCTTTACACAAAAGAAAACTTCGGGAAAGAGGTTATAATCAGTTAACTAATTTTGGAAATACGCTCTCAAAAAACCTAAACATTCTGTACAATCCCAATTTATTGGTTCGAAATATTTACTCCAAAACGCAGTCCCGAAAAAGTTTTCTAAACCGAAGCGAAGGAATCGACACTATTTTTGATGTTCGTTTCACTGAAAAAGATCACAACAAACATTTCCTTTTGATTGATGACGTAATGACAACTGGCTCGACTCTTGAAGCTTGTTCGCACGCTTTATTAAAAATTCCTGGCGCAAAAATTAGCATTATTTGTATGGCGATGGCGCACAGTTAATTTCAGATTTTTGATTAACGATTTTTGATTTTAGAAGTTTATAAATTGCTCTGGTTGTGTGATAAAATCTCATGCACTTAGTGGCAGTGTGTGTTTTAGCCCAGATGGAAACGGCATCCTTTTTCTTTTTTCTTTAAAAAGAAAAAGATACAGTGAACAGCTGGAAAAAGCTCCCAATAAAAAATTAAAACATTTCGTTTCCATCAAATATAATTGTTATTTTGTAGCTTATAAATTTTGATTTATTATGTTGAAAAACCACTCTAAATATATTCTGTTGCTGCTTGTATTAATAATGACAAGTTGCGCCAAAAGAGGAAGCATTACCGGAGGCTTGAAAGATACCATCGCTCCAGTTTTGAAATTGAGTTTTCCTAAAAATTATACTACCGATTTTAAAGGAACTGAAATTAAACTAACTTTTGACGAATTTATTAAGTTGAAAGATTTGAAAAAACAACTAATTATATCACCGCCTTTAAAGAATGAGCCTTTGATTTTGCCTACAAGTGTGGCTAAATTCATCACTATAAAAATAAATGATACTTTGCAACCCAACACGACTTATAGTTTCAATTTTGGGCAAAGTATCGAGGATAATAATGAGGGAAATGCCCTAAACCAGTTTAAATATGTGTTTTCGACTGGCCCTTATATTGATTCATTAGCAATTTCGGGGACAGTAAAAGATGCTTATACTAAGGATGTCGAATCTTTTGTCTCGGTTATGCTTTATGATGTGAACGATAAATTCAATGATTCCGTGGTTTACAAAGGAACGCCAAGATATATCACGAACACTTTAGACAGTTTGAAAATTTTTAAATTAGAAAATTTGAAAGCAGGAAAATACCTTTTGGTGGCGATGAAAGATTATGGTTCTAATAATAAATTCAATCCCAATAAGGATAAAATTGGGTTTAAAAAACAATTTATTACCATTCCGAATGACACTTTATTCGAACTAAAAATATTCAAAGAAGTACAAGCTTTTAAAGCCATAAAGCCTATTCAAGCATCAGGAAATAGATTGCTTTTTCCGTATGAAGGAAAAACAAATGAAATAAAACTATCATTGAAAAATAAAGGAGCTGATTTACCTATTATTATTACTAAATTTCCAAAAAAGGATTCGCTTCAAGTATGGTATAAACCCTTAAAAACCGATTCGCTGTCTCTGGCAATTTCTAAAGAAAAATACAGCAAAAGTTTTACTTTTAAACATAAAGAGCAGAAAAAAGACAGTTTAAATATTACTGCAATCCAAAATGGAACCTTAAATTTTAGAGAACAATTTACACTAGAAAGCGCAACGCCATTGACAAAATTTGACAATTCGAAGATAAAACTCACGAGTAAGGATTCTGTTTCATTGCCTTTTACAACCAAATATGATGAATTTACGCAAAAATTATTTTTCGATTTCAAAAAAGAGCCTTTGCAGAATTATACCATCAAGATTTTTCCTAAAGCACTTACTGACTATTTAGGAAATGTAAATGACACTTTAACTTACAAATTGACTACAAAAGATTTGGCGGAATATGGCAATCTCAAAGTAAATTTACAAAACGTAAAACGTTTTCCTGTACTAATTGAATTGACTAATGATAAAGGAGAAATTCTTGCTAGTCAATATTCGGAAAGCAATTCAAAAGTAGAATTCAACCTCATTGAACCTGCATTATATTCGCTCCGAGCCATTTATGACGACAATAAAAACAAAGAATGGGATGCAGGAAATTATTTAGAAAAACGCCAAGCCGAAGAAGTAATTTACTTATCGAAAGAGATTGATATTCGCGCCAATTGGGATGTGGATCAAGTTTTTGATTTGACTATTCCGTACGTTCCAGAACACAAAAAGAAAGTAGATAAAAACAAAAAAGATAAAAACAAAACTGATAGAAACAATTCTGATAGGAATAATTCTGATAGAAATAGAGGAGGCAGAGAAAGTTCTAACTCACGTTATTAATTGGAATGTATCTCTATCATTAAGAAAACCAAATTTCTTTCTAGCATCAATCAAGTTTTCTTTGTTTAATACAATGATAAAAACGCCTTCTTTTTCTTGTGGATCTAAAATGTAATTTCCAAGAAAATCTACTACCTGTGAATGTCCGTTATATTCGAAATTGTTAGCGTCGAAACCCGTTCTGTTTACTCCAACGGTGTAACACATATTTTCAGCCGAACGAGCTTTGAGTAAAATATCCCAAGATTGAATTCTCACTTTTGGCCAATTAGCAACATAAAGTAACAAATCGTAATCTTCAGTATTTCGGGCAAAAACTGGAAACCGTAAGTCATAACATATTAGCGGACAAATTTTCCATCCTAGATATTCAATTATTAATTTTTCTTTGCCCGAAGTGTACACTTTATCTTCTCCAGCTAAGGAAAACAAATGCCGCTTGTCATAAAATTGTATTTCGCCAGAGGGAAAAACAAATAGCAATCGATTATAGAAATTATCATTTTCTTTAATAACCAAACTTCCTGTAATCGCGACGTTTTTGTCATTCGCCAAAGATTGCATCCACAAAACCGTTTCGCCTTGCATCGTTTCAAAAACAGTCTCAGGATGCATAGTAAAGCCCGTTGTGAACATTTCTGGAAGTACAATTAAATCTACTTGTTCAGTAATCGCATTGATTTTTTCTTCGAAATAGTTTCGGTTAGCTTTTGGGTTTTCCCAAACTAAAGACGCTTGAATTAGGGCGATATTCATACCAAAAATTTAAAGTAATCTTATTGCTTAATTTCAATATAGTATTTCCATTTTTCTATTTTGTGAGGATTCGTGATTGTTGGTATAACAAGTCCAATTCCGTCAATTACTATTCCTGGAGGGATTAATAAAATTCCATAACCTCCCATGATTGCACCTCCAATAATAATTGGAGTTCCTATTCCGCCTATAATAATTCCAGAAACAATAGTTAAACCAATCGGGCATCTTTTTAATTTTACAGCTGAATTTATATTTATGGTGTCTTCTTTTATCAGTATGGATTCGCTGTCAACTATTTTAAATCTTCCTTTAAATTTTTCCCGTCAGCAGTTTTAATTAGTATTCTCTTGTTTTCTTTTAAGAAAATCGTTCTGTTCGTTTTAGTATTAACTAAATTTATTCCGTTTTCTTGAGCTTGTAATTGAGCATTGGAATAAAAAATAAGAACAAAAAATAGTAGTTTTCTAAAATTTAAAAGTAGAATTTTCATTTTGTAAAAGTTTATATAAATGTAACTAAAAAAGAGCAAAAGCACTTCTTAACTGATGATTTCTTCATTCAACAAAAAAACGCATTCAAATCAATGAATGCGTTCTAATTTTTATATTATGGCTAAAGCCGAATAAACTATCCTTTCAAACTTGCAGATAAATATTCTCTATTCATTTGCGCAATATATTCTAAAGAAATTCCTTTCGGGCATTCCACTTCGCAAGCTCCAGTATTAGTACAGTTACCAAAACCTTCAGCATCCATTTGGTTTACCATATTCAAAACGCGTTCTGTAGCTTCAACTCTTCCTTGCGGCAATAATGCAAATTGAGAAACTTTGGCAGCCACAAAAAGCATCGCCGATGAGTTCTTGCAGGTTGCAACACAAGCACCACAACCAATACAAGTTGCAGCATCAAAAGCTCTATCAGCATCATGCTTTGGAATAGGAATATTATTTGCATCTACAGGATTTCCTGAAGTATTTACTGATATAAATCCCCCAGCGTGTTGAATTCTGTCAAATGCGCTTCTATCTACCACTAAATCTTTGATTACCGGAAAAGCTGCGGCTCTAAAAGGCTCGATAAAAATCGTATCGCCATCTTTGAACATTCGCATATGCAATTGACACGTTGGGATTCCTCTGTCTGGTCCGTGTGCTTCACCATTGATAAACAAAGAGCAAGTTCCGCAAATTCCTTCGCGACAATCGTGGTCAAAAGAAACGGGTTCGTCTCCTTTGTTGATTAATTGTTCGTTTAGAACGTCTAACATTTCAAGAAAAGACATATCGCCTTCAATTCCGTCTAATGGATATTCTACAATTTTTCCTTCTGCTTTAGCATCTTTCTGACGCCATATTTGTAATGTGAGTTTCATATTTTTCAGTTTGAAAGTCTGAAAGTCTACTGTCTAAAGTTGTTTTTTAAAACGTTAGACTTTCGACTTCGTGACGAATTTCTATTTATAACTACGAGTTACTAATTTAATATTTTCAAAAACCAATGGTTCTTTATGCAACACTGCATCACTAGGTTTTCCTTTGTATTCCCAAGCAGCTACATAAGCAAAATTTTCGTCATCACGTTGTGCTTCTCCTTCTTCTGATTGGTATTCTTCACGGAAGTGACCTCCGCAAGATTCATTACGGTGTAATGCATCTTTGGCAAACAATTCTCCCAATTCAAGGAAATCGGCAACACGACCGGCTTTTTCTAATTCTTGGTTGAAACTATTTGAGGTTCCCGGTACTTTCACGTCTTTGTAGAATTCTTCGCGTAAAGCGGCAATCTCTTCAATTGCTTCTGTCAACCCTTTTGCATTACGAGCCATTCCTACTTTGTCCCACATAATTTTTCCTAATTTCTTGTGGAAATAGTCAACAGAATGTGTTCCGTTATTTTTGATAAATTGGTCAATTTTTGCTTTAACATTCTTTTCAGCTTCAACAAATTCAGGTAAATCTGTAGAGATTGTTCCTGTTTTAATGTCTGGAGCTAAATAATCACCAATGGTGTAAGGCAAAACAAAATAGCCATCGGCCAAACCTTGCATCAATGCCGAAGCACCTAATCTGTTAGCACCGTGATCAGAGAAGTTAGATTCTCCAATAGAGAAACAACCTGGAATAGTAGTTTGTAAATTATAATCAACCCAAGTTCCACCCATTGTGTAATGCACAGCAGGATAAATCATCATTGGAGTTGTGTAGGGATCTTCATCAACGATTTTCTCATACATTTGGAACAAGTTACCGTATTTATTGGCAACAGCTGCAGCTCCTAATTTGATGATTAATTTTGCATCGTTAGCATCTAATCCTTTAATATACGCTTGCTCTTTTCCGTAACGTTGTATCGCTGAAGCAAAATCCAGATAAACAGCTTCACCTGTTTTGTTCACTCCAAAACCAGCATCACATCTTTCTTTTGCAGCACGAGAAGCCACATCACGAGGTACTAAATTTCCAAAAGATGGATATCTTCTTTCTAAATAGTAATCTCTATCTTCTTCTTTTAAATCAGCAGGTTTTAGTTTTCCTTCTCGAATTGCTTTTGCATCTTCTAGTTTTGCAGGAACCCAAATACGACCATCATTACGCAATGATTCTGACATCAAAGTCAATTTCGATTGGTGATCTCCAGATACTGGAATACAAGTTGGGTGAATTTGTGTGTAACAAGGATTAGCGAAAAACGCTCCTTTTTTGTGAATTTTCCAAGCTGCGGTTGCGTTACTTCCCATCGCATAAGTCGAAAGGAAAAATACATTTCCATAACCTCCAGATGCAATAACCACAGCGTGAGCCGAATGTCTTTCTAATTCTCCTGTAATTAAATTACGAGCAATAATTCCTCTCGCTTTTCCGTCAACTACTACTAAATCTAGCATTTCGTGACGTGTATGTGATTTTATTTTTCCACGACCTATTTGACGGTTCATCGCCGAATAAGCACCTAATAATAATTGTTGTCCGGTTTGTCCTTTAGCGTAAAACGTTCTTGCTACCAATGTTCCTCCAAAAGAACGATTGTCTAATAATCCTCCATATTCTCTAGCCAATGGAACGCCTTGCATCACACATTGGTCAATAATATTGGTAGAAACCTCGGCCAAACGGTGAACGTTGGCTTCTCGAGAACGATAATCGCCTCCTTTTATAGTATCATAAAACAAACGGAAAGTAGAATCTCCATCGCCTTGATAATTTTTTGCTGCATTGATTCCACCTTGTGCAGCGATTGAGTGTGCACGACGCGGAGAATCTTGGAAACAAAACGTTTTTACGTTATAGCCTAATTCGGCTAAAGTTGCCGCAGCAGAACCTCCAGCCAATCCAGTTCCCACAACGATAATATCGATATTCCGTTTGTTAGCTGGATTTACTAAGTTAATATGATCTTTATAATCTGTCCATTTGTCCGAAATTGGACCAGCTGGTATTTTTGAGTCTAATGCCATTTTGATGTACTATTTATTTAATAAAATGATGAAATAGAGCAATAAATATGAATCCAGCAGGGACCACAATTGCAAAACCATAACCTAATTTATGTAACGCTTTCGAATATTTATTATTAAATCCAACCGATTGAAAGGAAGAATTAAATCCGTGCCATAAGTGAATAGCCAGCAAAACAAAAGCAATACAATACAATCCTGTACGCACTGGGCTTTCAAATTTTTCTACTAAATCACCATAATATCTATAGTCCTTAATGTCATTCATATCTACATATTTGTACACAATTTCGTGAAACCAGAAATCATACATGTGTAAACCTAAAAAAGCTAAAACCACCAATCCAGAAATAATCATGTTTCTTGATGCCCAAGAAGCATTTGCAGCTCCATTGTATTTTGCGTAACCAATAGGTCTCGCACTTCGGTTTTTAAGTTCTAGAACGAATCCCATAATGAAGTGAAAAACAACTCCAGCAATTAAAACGGGTTGCATTACAAATTGAATTAATGGGTTATAACCCATAAAATGTGACATCGCATTAAATGAATCCTCACTAAAGACGGACACCATATTAATAAAAAAGTGCAGCGATAGAAACATAATCAAAAAAAGTCCTGAAAGCGCCATTGCTACTTTTTTAGCAATTGACGACTTCAACATTGCAGATTTTGCCATAAGTATAAAATAAAGTGTTTTTTAAAAAGTTTCACAAAAATACGGTTATTTGAAAAACCCTACAACCTTTTTTGGTTAATTTATAACAGGTCTAAAGTGTTTAATTAATAAATATTGTTGCGCTACAAGACTATCGATTTTCATTGAATTAGCATTAACAAACAACTTTGTAAAGCTTAAACAAAATCAAATCGTGTTTTAAAGCAAACTATTAAAAAATACTTTATAAAAAATAGCAATAGTTGAACTGGAATATATTGAAAAACTAAAATTAAGAGGTGATTTTTTTTATTATTGACTTCAAAGTCTCTACTTTTGAGTAATTGAATTCAAAAAAAGACTACTATGAAATACCATCAAATTGACCGACAATTATTTATAAAAAACCGCGCCAAATTCACCGCTCAAATGAAGCCAAATAGTGTGGCGGTTTTCAATTCCAACGATATTTACCCTGTTTCTGCCGACAGCAGTTTGCCTTTTGCACAACACCGCGATATTTTCTATTTATCGGGTGTAGACCAAGAAGAAAGCATCTTATTGCTTTTTCCGGATGCACCTTATGAAAACCAAAAAGAAATGCTTTTTCTGAAAGAAACCAGCGAACACATTGCCATTTGGGAAGGCGAAAAATTGACTAAAGAAAAAGCTTTTGAAGTTTCAGGCATTAAAACCGTGCATTGGTTACAAGATTTTGAGAAAGTTTTGTTCGAACTAATGACTTATTCCGACACAATTTATATTAATACCAACGAACATTATCGCGCTACAGTTGAAACCGAAACTCGTGAAGCCCGTTTTGTAAAGTGGTGGAAGGAGAAATATCCTGCACATCAAGTTGCCAAAAGCAATCCGATTTTGCAACGCATTCGCTCTGTGAAAGAAAGCGAAGAATTAGATTTAATTCAAAATGCCTGTAACATTACCGAAAAAGGTTTTAGAAGATTATTATCATTTGTAAAACCTAATGTGATGGAATATGAAATCGAAGCCGAATTGATTCACGAATTCATTCGCAATCGTTCCAAAGGTTTTGCTTATACTCCCATTATCGCATCGGGAAATAATGCCAATGTTTTGCATTATATCGAAAATAATCAACAATGCAAAGCGGGTGATTTAATTCTATTGGATGTTGCCGCCGAATATGCCAATTATTCTAGCGATTTAACCCGAACTATTCCAGTTTCAGGAAAGTATTCCGACCGACAAAAAGCCGTTTACAATGCTGTTCTTCGAGTGAAAAATGAAGCCACAAAAATGCTTCTTCCAGGAACACTTTGGAAAGAATATCAATTTGAAGTGGGAAAAATAATGACTTCGGAATTACTAGGTTTAGGACTACTTGACAAAGCCGATGTGCAAAACGAAAACCCAGATTGGCCAGCTTACAAAAAATATTTTATGCACGGGACTTCCCATCATATGGGATTAGACACGCACGATTACGGAAAATTAGCTGAGCCAATGAAAGCCAATATGGTTTTCACAGTCGAACCGGGAATCTACATTCCAGCGGAAGGTTTCGGAATTCGTTTAGAAGATAATGTAGTTGTTCAAGAATCGGGAGAACCTTTTAATTTGATGCGCAATATTCCTATTGAAGTGGAGGAAATCGAAACACTTATGAATTCTTAGAATTCTATTCAAGTTAACTTTTCACATGCAACGAAGAAGGAGTGCAATCCGTTCCTATCGTTATGTGATTTCTCCGTCGAGGAAATGACAAAAAATAAACGGCTTGCACAATTGTGAGCCGTTTTTTATAAAACAGTTTTTGCAAAATCTGCCAAATTATATCTTTATGACTCGTCCTTTGTAGTTCGAACCAAACTGATTCCAGACATAAAAAAAACAATTCCAAGTATTCCGTAAATAATTAGCGACTTTACATCTCTTGTTTCCCCAGATGTACCAGCAAATATGACTGCAGTATAAATAAGTCCTCCAATACCCAAAATGGTAAGTAATCCTCCGAAAAATCTTTTTAGATTCATGATTTCTGTAATTTAATGTTCAACGCAAATATATATTTATAACATTATTAGCATGTTATACTTTTCTGCTTAAATTTTGTATCATTTACAGAATAAATTTTTTTAATTAAAAATTCAATTTTTGTTCCTGTTTCGCTAAATTAATTTCGATTGCATCCTAATTAGTGTTCGCAATAGAAGTTATGGCATTCACTTCTAACATTTTTCTACTTTCCAAGTACCACGTTAGATTTCTTTTCAACTTCAAAAAATAAAACCTTACTTTTGAATTAAGTCTACCATCTATGAATCAAATCCAGTTTAAAAACATCAAAATTTCTTATTCCGATACCGGAAAAGGCACTGTGCTAGTGTTTCTTCACGGTTTTTTAGAAAACAAATCGATGTGGGGAGATTTAGCTCCAGAATTCAGTAAAAAAAATCGAGTGATTACCATTGATTTACTGGGTCATGGCGAAACGGGATGTTTAGGTTATGTCCATTCTATGGAAGAAAACGCAGAAGTAATTCATGCTGTTTTGTCCAAATTGCGAATCCGAAAAACAGTTTTGGTAGGACACTCTATGGGAGGTTATGTGGCTTTGGCTTTCGCCGAAATGTATCCAGAAAAAGTAAAAGGGCTTGTTTTACTTAATTCTACTTCAAAAGCAGACAGCGAGGAACGAAGAGCCAATCGAGACCGTGCTATTAAAGTTGTAAAGAAAGATTATACTGCTTTTATTAGACTTTCCATCGCCAATCTTTTTAGTCCCGACAATCGCGAAAAGCTAATTGACGAAATCGAAAAGGTTAAAATAGAAGCCTTAAAAACTCCTTTGCAAGGCGTTGTTGCCTCGCTCGAAGGAATGAAAATTCGCAAAGACCGAGAAGCATTACTACATCTTACTCCTTATCCAAAAATGCTGATTCTTGGCAAAAAAGATCCTGTTTTACTTTATAAAGATACACTGGAGCAAATTGAAAATACAACTGTAAAACTAGTTTCTTTCCCTGATGGACATATGAGTCATATTGAAAATGGAAGCGACTTGAAAACTGTTTTACTGGACTTTTTCAAAGGAATTTAAACTTTCTCTTCAAAAGGAATTTTTTGATCCAAAATTTCATTCAACAACAAAACTAATTGCGCTACATAATTGTTCAAAATCGAAGTCTCAATAGTGGTGTTTTCTTCTTTTCCCTCTTTTAAATTAAAAGGCAAGAAACCAGATTTCAAATTTTTGAAAGAGATGATTCCCGCTTCTATTGGTTTATCGTTGGCTTGATTTTCGAACATAAAAGCATACGCCAAAACTTGAATAATTTTGTCGTTTTTGATTTCCTTAACTAAACCTTTCCAAGATTTTAAGGTAACATTCGTCTTTTCTACTTTACCCGTTTTATAATCAATAATTCGGATAATTCCGTTTCGTTCTTCAATTCGGTCTACTTTTCCCGCAATTTTCACTGGAAATGGCAAACTAGGATGTTCCAAAATTCTTTCACACGCTTTTTCTAAATGAAGTATTTTTATTGCATCACCGTTTTTTACACTTTCTAATTCAACCTTTAGAAAATTAGAAACATTGCGTTTTGCCACTTCAAAAGCCAGTAGATTTCGACCTTTTTTGATTTCTCCTTCTTTATAAACCAATTTAAATTGTTTCAATACTTCGGCATCCAACAATTTGAAACAGCCTAAAATATCAGTCTCAGATAAAAATTTCCCAATAAAAGGCGTGTATAAGGCTTCCAGGGTTTCGTGAATAATGGTTCCCAAAGTATTAAGTGCAATATTTTCTTCGACTTCTTCAACTTCGCTTATTCGCAAAATCTTTTGGAAATAAAAATCAATCGGATTTCGGATATAACTCGTCAAAGCTGATGGTGAGAATCCTTTTTCGGCAATTTCTTTTAAGCGAATCATCACCGATTCCGACTTTGCAACAACTATTGGTTGGTAAGCTGTTTCGGGTAAAACAGCGTTATAAATTTCGTGAGTTAAGGTATGTTTTCCTTGTTTCTCCACTTCCAATTGGGTTATGAAACGACTTTTTTCGCCAGCATCCAAACCTTCACTTTCGGTGTTATAAATTAAATAAATATTCTTGGCACGTTGCAACAAATGGTAAAAATGATAGGTATAAATCGCATCTTTTTCTTTAAATGTTGGCAAGCCCAGTTCCCTTTTTACATCATAGGGAATAAAAGAATTCATTGATTTCCCTGCAGGAAATTTTCCTTCATTCATAGACGTGACAATCACGGTATCGAAATCTAAAACCCGACTTTCCAAGACCCCCATAATTTGCAAACCATTTAAAGGTTCTCCTTCAAAGAAAACTTCGGCCAAGTCAATTACTTGTTTGTAAATAGTATTCAGCGTTTCTATTGTATCAATATGAACGTGCTTAGAATAATAATTAATTAGCTTGTTTATTACTTTAAAAATGGCGTATACAAAAGTTTTAGCAATTTTATCTTCTTCATTGTCACTACTAAAACTGGATTTTATAGTTTGCAGCAATCTTGAAATAGTTTCTAAAACTGCGATCGAACCCCTATCCCACTTTTTGAATAATAATAGAAACAAATCACTTGGACTTGGATTTAATTCCATCATTTTTTGATGTGTAATAAAAGTGTAATTGTTTTGATTAATTACATTCACTAACTCATTCGTTTTTGCATAAGGTTCTACCAAAGGATGCGTTAAAATATCCAGAATGTCTTTGTAATACAAAACATAATTTTTGGCATTTCGAGAGAGGGCATTCGTATGCATTTTGAATAATTTGGCAATCAAAATCTGCGCCGGATTGTTCTTACTCGAATAACCCATTGTAATGTTCAAAGCACCAACCGTCGATGGCAAGGAATACAAAAGAGGAACCAGTAAGTTTTCTTCTCCTAATACAACAGCAACTTTATCTAGAGATGCATCGGGTTGTTCGACAGTGATATTTTCTATAATTTTACCTACAATCTTGGCTTGACCAATAGATTTTGGTGTTCCAATAATTTGAATATTTTTAGATTGAGAAAAATCATCAACAATCCATTCAAATGGATTTGATTTATAATGTTTCCAGTTTGATTTAAAACGCCTTACAAATAACCCGGCATCGTGATACGGATCGTTTAGAAAGGTTTGATCCACATCCCAATAAATTTCTGCTTGGTCAAAGGCGATTAAATGTTGAATAATTTTTTCTTCGGCAGCATTCAAGGCATTAAATCCAGCAAAGACAAATTGTTTTCCCTTTATGGAATCCGAAAAATGAATAAGATTCTTAACTGCTTCTCGATAAATTAATCCTTGGTAACCAATTCCTTTATTTAGTAAATGATTGTAAAGCGACTGGTAGTAATTGGGCAATAATTTCCAAAATTCAATATAATTTTCAAGCAATTGGGTTTTATTTTCAACTTCAATTCCCCATTTTTTGATATCTTCAATATCTTTTAGATAAGAAAGCACGTGAGATGGATCTAATAAGTAGCGATCAATCTCGTTAAAGTCCTGCAACAATGTTTTTGCCCAGTTGGCAAAAAGTTCAAATAATTGTTGCTTTGGCTTTTCAGTAATAGACAAATACACTTCGTAGAATTCAAATAACAATTCTATAGGATCAATAGTACGAATGCCTGCAATATCTTGAATAAATTCCTCAATGCTAATAATCTCTGGAGCGATAATATTATTGGAGACTTGTTTTTTTAAAGCTTCAACTAAAAATATTTTAGCTCTATTATTAGGCAAAACCACAATTGTATTTGTGAGTTTTCCAGAAAAATTATTTATTAAAACTGCCGCAATTTTTTCTAAAAATGAAATATCTGTCATTTTATAAAAATAAAAAAAACGCCCCGATAAATCGAGGCGTTTTACTAAATATTTTAGAGAAAAATTATTTTACTAATTTAACTTCTGTTCTTCTGTTTAAAGCTTTACCAGCAGCAGTTTTATTAGTTGCAATTGGCATAGTTTCACCAAAACCTACAGTAGACAAGTTACTAGATTTAAGACCTCTTTCAAGTAAAGCGTCTTTAACAGCGTTTGCTCTATCTTCTGAAAGTTTTTGGTTAAATTCATTTGAACCATCACTATCAGTATGTCCTTCAATGCTGAATTTTGCATTAGGATAGTTTTTAAGTAAAGTTGCCATAGAATCTAATCTTGCTGGAACATCTTTTGTTTTGAATGTGAATTTACCAGACTCGAAATAGATTTCTTTAGCTTGCATTTTAACATTATCCATAGCTTCTTGGGTTACTTCAGGACAACCTTTGTTACTTGCTGGACCAGCGACAGTAGGACATTCATCATCTTTGTCAAGAACACTATCTCCATCAGTGTCTGGCCAAGGGCAACCAGCATTTTCTTTAGGACCTTTAACAGTAGGACATTTATCAGAAGCATCAGTTACTCCATCTCCATCAGTATCAGGACAACCTTTGAAAGCAGCTAAACCAGCAACATCTGGACAAGCATCATCTTTA
>JBBQSZ010000005.1:0-81908 GCA_038234745.1 Flavobacteriales bacterium
GTTTCATCAACACTATTGGATTCTAAAAATTCTCGCGCGATTTTTGGACCAATGGTTTCATCGCCATCGTGAAATTTACTGTCTGCAATATCGTGAAGCAAAGCTCCCAATTTCACCACAACATCATTGCAAACTTCGCCATCGGCAATAAATACTGCGTTTTTAAACACTCTTTCAATGTGAAACCAGTCGTGTCCACCTTCGGCATTTTCTAGTTTCTGTTTTACAAAAAGTATTGCTTTATTGACTATATCTGAATAATTCATAAATCATTTGTGTTTATAAAAAAGCTGATTTTTAAAGTGTTAGTTTCAAAAATCAGCAGTTTACTATTTTTTAAAATTCAAAATCTATAATCTCGCCTGTTCCACCCATTTGAATTGAAAAGATTCTTGCGGAATAACCAATCTTTCTGAAATTCTAGCCATTCTTGCTGGTAATTTCATTAGATAATCTCTTGCTTTTTCGGCCTCATCGGTCAAACTTCCAATTTTATCAATTTCCCATTTGTCGATTAGTTTTTGCATAATATCCACATAATCGTTGGCGGTATAAACTCCGATTCGTTGTGCTGAATCTGAAAAATGTTCGAAAGCCGAACTAATTTTTTGTCCTGATTCTCTCAAGAAATGAGCAGGCATGACGATTTTTGCTTTCATCATATATTGAAAAGCAAGCATCATTTCGCTTGGATCTATTTTGAAAATTTGATTCACAAATTCGCTGTAAGCCAAATGATGACGCATTTCGTCACCAGCAATCATTTTGCACATTTTTGCTAATTTGGTATCGCCATAACTTTTTGCCAATTGCGAAACTCTATTGTGAGAAACATATGTCGCCAATTCTTGAAAACTCGTATATACAAAGTTTTTATATGGATCTCTTCCAGTTCCAATATCGAAACCATCATTGATTAAATGTTGTGTAGTCATTTCGATTTCGCGCATATTTACACGACCTGAAAGATAAAGATATTTGTTCAGTAAATCGCCGTGACGATTTTCTTCACCAGTCCATTGGCGAACCCATTGTGCCCAACCGTTTCTTTCCAGATTATCAACACCTTCTACTTCCATCAACCAGTTTTCGTAGGTGGGCAAAGCTTCTTCGGTAATCATATCACCTACCATTGCAACCCAAAAATCATAAGGTAAATCTTTGGATATTTCTCTCAATTCTTTAACTTCTTCCAAGAAATTATCTCCTTCGGAATTAGGTAAAAAATCGGATGGTTGCCAGATTTTTTCAACTGGAATTAAATATTGGTCAACATAGGTGCTGACGTTTTTCTCTAGAAGTTGCATTACTTCTAATCGAATGTTTTTTATTGACATATGTGTTTTTGGTTTATTATATTTTGTACTTGGGATTGCTCTCAAGAATAGGCAAAGTTAATACTTTTTTAAAGTTTTATCCCCTGAACGATAGCATTTTCCGTTTTTTTCGATATTTCTTCAAAGGAATAATCCTTGACTGCCATCGCATCGTGGATAGTAAAACTGATGTGATTGCCCAAGCCATAAGGGAAAGCGCCAAATCTAAAAAATTTCCATGAATTATTTATGGAAATGGGAACCACATAGGCTGAAGGAGCATATTTGCACAATAATTTCATTCCGGTTTGCGCAAATTCTTTTGGTTTTCCTGTTTTCGTTCTGGTTCCTTCGGGGAAAATTACTGCTGAACGATTGGTTCTTTGAATGTATTCTGACAATCCTTTGATAGCTGGAATGGCTTGTTTAGGGTCTTTCCGATCTATAAGCACCGAACCTCCATGTCTTAAGTTATAGGAAACGCTTGGAACTCCTTTCCCTAATTCGGCTTTGCTGACAAATTTTGGGTGAAATTTTCTCAAAAACCAAATCATTCCTATAATATCATACATTCCTTGATGATTGGCCACGAAAATAATAGGCACGCCTTTTGGAATATTTTCCCTTCCTGAGATTTTAAAATTATTAAACATCACATGTCCAATCCTTAACAAGAAAAAATTCAAATAATCAACACTCTTTTTATGTGCTTGATAACCAAAAACGTTAAAACAAATCCACTGAATTGGATGAAAAATAATCAACGTTATTAAGAATAATAGAATTGCAATAAAGGATATAGGATAAGATATAATTTTTTGCATTAGGTAATTTTTTTTACAAAAATAAGAAATATATTTTTGTTTGTTGCTGTTTTCCAAAAAGACAAACATCGTGTAAATCCAATGGTAGAAACCGTTGGCTATGGTATTGTAATTGTTGTTAAATATATTTCAACTATTGACCAGGGTTTCAACCGTGGGAATTGTAAAGTGGTTTAAACTTCAAAAATTAAATTTTTATGCCCTCTACAATTGATTTTTCGGTCTTCTTAATAATTTCATCAAAAGGATAATCGCTTACTTTTAATGAATTGTGAACCGTAAAAATAAGATGATGACCAAAACTTAAAGGGAAATAACCATATTGGTATACTTTCCAAGAATTGTTAATGGTTATAGGAACGATATAGGCCGATGGTGCATATTTACATAAAATTTTCAATCCACTTTCGGCAAATTCATTTGGCACTCCTGTTTTGCTTCTAGTTCCTTCTGGAAAAATAACTGCCGAGCAATTTTCTTTTTCAATATATTCGCCCAATGATTTTATTTTTGGAATAGCTTGTCTCGGATTATCTCTATCAATAAGCACATATTTACTGTGACGCAAATTATAGGAAATTGCTGGAATTCCTTTTCCCAGTTCTTTTTTGGTCACAAAAGCCACATTAAAATTTCGCAAATACCAAATAATTCCAGCTGTGTCCAACAGGCTTTGGTGGTTGGCCACAAAAATAATAGGAACATTTTTAGGAATCAACTCCCTATTTTCAAATGAATATCTTACGCCCAAAATATGGGTACATTTCATAGTAAAATAAGCCACATAATCAAAAGAAATTTTCAATCCTTTGTCTCCAAAAACCTTATAAGCAACCCACTGAATAGGCTGAATTGTACACAAAACCACTAAATAGGCAAAATAATAAAGTAGTGTTATTGGGTATAATAAAATTTTGTTCATTCGATTTTAAATTGTAAACAAAAGTAATAAAATTTTTTAGGGTTCAATTTTAATCCCTAACAATTATGCTGTTTTGGGTTTAATCGTACCTTTGCTTCCAAAACCTTTGCTATTTTTCCAAACAAAATGAATTTCACTTATCCAAAAAACGAAAAACTCAAAAGTAAAATCACGATAGATTTACTTTTTTCCAAAGGCAAGTCGGTGTCGAAATATCCTTTAAGACTGGTTTTTGTAGAAAGTGATTATGACATTCCAGTAGATTCTGACCAAAAACTAAAAATGGGCGTTTCCGTTTCCAAGAAAAATTTCAAACACGCCGTGGATCGTAATTATTTCAAGCGGGTACTTCGCGAAACCTATCGTTTGAACAAACACATTTTGATAGACAATTTGGACAAAAATTATGCAATGATGTTTTTTTACCAAACCAAAGACCGATTGACTTACGAAGAAATCAATACCAAAACCATTCAATTATTTGAGAAGTTTGTACTACAATTAAAAAATGAGGAATAGCCTTGTGTTTTTTTATACGAATATTCATTATTTTTACGTTTTGCTATTCTAAATCAATTTCTTATGAAAAATATTTTCTTTCTTTTAATTGTTGTTTTATCGTTTTCTAGTTGTAAAAAAGCCGAAGACGCTCCAGCCGAATTTTCAAATGACAAAATCAGTGTAAATGAAAATTTGGAAGTTATGGCTCCGCCACCACCCCCAAAAGTTGATCAAGTAAAATTTGTTAAACCTGTAGTTGCAAATGCAGGTGAGATTACTGCTGAAAAAATCGAACAAAAAATCATCAAAACCGGTGATGTAAAATTTGAAACTAATGATTTAGTTGCCACTTACGACCAAATAATAGCAGCTGTAAAAAAACACAATGCTATTATTCAAAACGATACGGAAGGAAAAGATTACGGAACTATTTTTAGAAAAGTAATTGTTCGTGTTCCTAGCAAAAACTTCGATTTCTTCTTGAGTGATATTTCAAAAGGGGTTACTTATTTCGATAACAAAGAAATTTCTTCACAAGATGTAACAGAAGAATACATAGACCTTGATGCTCGCTTAAAAGCCAAAAAAGTATTGGAAGATCGCTATCTGGAACTTTTAAAGAAGGCAAACAAGGTTTCTGAAATGTTGGAAATTGAAGCCCAGCTTTCTACTATTCGTGAGGAAATAGAAGCCAAAGAAGGACAATTGAGATATATGCAAAGTCAAATTTCAATGAGTACAATTTCTATTGAATTTTACAAAAATGTTGCTAATGAAGGTGGTGCTACAATTTCTTATGGCTATAAAATTTGGAATGCTTTTAAATCTGGATTCAATAGTATATCAAGTTTTCTACTGGGTTTATTAGAAATTTGGCCTTTTATCCTTATACTTGGTGCAGGAATTTATTTCATTAGAAAAAGAATACAGAATAAAAAAAATAACAAATGAATCCATTGAAAAAAAAGTATATCCTTCCTGTTGTTGCATCAGCATTTTTGTTTGTAGGCGTTAGTTTCAAAGACGATTTTTTTGAAATTGCCAAACAAATTGAAATTTTCACAACTCTTTTTAAAGAATTAAACAAGAATTACGTTGACGAAACGAATCCAGGAGATTTAATGGATAAAGCCATTAAGGGAATGCTCGTCAGTTTAGATCCTTACACGGTTTATTTTAACGAGCAAGATGTTGTTAAATTCAAGATCAACAACACCGGCGAATACACTGGAATTGGCGCTGTAATAACTCGAAAATTCGATAAGTTAATCATTCGTGAACCTTATAAAAATTTTCCTGCTGACAAAGCGGGTTTAAAAGCAGGTGACGAGATTATTCAAATAGGTGATATTCTATTGTCTGATTTTAAAGATGATGCTTCACAGCTTTTTAGAGGGGCTAAAAACACTAAAATAGACGTTAAATATATTCGTCAAGGTAAAACCAATACGGCACAAATTGTTTTGGATGAAGTAGCCATCAAATCCGTACCGTTTTTTGGAAAAATTGATGATAAAACGGGTTATATCGTTTTGTCCCATTTCAATCAAAAAGCATCATTGGAAACCAAGCAAGCTTTGGAACAATTAAAAAAAGAAGGTGCCGAGAGAATTGTTTTGGATTTACGAGGAAATCCCGGCGGCCTTTTGAACGAAGCCGTGAATATTTGTAATTTATTTGTTCCAAAAAACGAAATTATTGTAACCACAAAATCAAGAATCGAAAAACACAATAACACCTATAAAACTTCTAAAGAACCGGTTGATACTGAAATACCATTGGCTATTTTAGTCAACGGAAAAAGTGCATCCGCATCGGAAATTGTTTCGGGAGCTTTGCAGGATTTAGATCGTGCCGTTATTATTGGGAGCCGAAGTTTTGGAAAAGGATTGGTGCAAAGACCTGTAGATTTAACTTATGGGACACAGTTAAAAGTAACTATTTCGCGTTATTACACACCTTCAGGAAGATGTATTCAAGCACTAGATTATGCACATAAAGACAAAAACGGAGTTGCCACAAAAACCGAAGCCAAGAATTACAACGCTTTTAAAACCCGAAAAGGAAGAACGGTTTATGATGGCGGTGGCATTCAGCCCGACATCGAACTGGACGAAACCAAAACAAGTCCAATTGCCAATGCTTTACTCAAAAACGATGGAATTTTTAATTATGTAACGTCCTATTATTACAAAAATCCAAATTTAGGAAGTCAAATTCCAAACTTTTCTGATACCGAATTTCAAGGGTTTAAAAATTATTTAAAAACCGAAAAATTCTCTTTTGACACTGAAACCGATTTGGCTCTGAAAAACACATTGGCTGTAGCCAAAAAAGAAAAAATTGACGAAACTATTTCGGCAGAATACCAACAATTACTCGCGGCAATTCAAAAAAGCGAGGAAAGTTTATTGGACAAAAACAAAGCAGAAATTAAGATTTTGATCACAGACGAAATAATAAAACGCTATCAATATCAAGAAGGATTGTACCAATATTACTTGCAAAACAATTCGGAAATTAAGAAAGCAACCAGCGTTTTGAAAAATAATGCCGAATATAAAAGCATCTTAAAAATGTAATGAAAAAGAGCCTACAAATAGTGTTTTTATTATTTTTTGGCTCAATTGCAGCTCAAACAAATACGGTTCACTCTGTGTATTTCGATTTTGATAAATCCACTTTGAACAAGAACGAGTTGTCACCAATTATTCAATTAATCAATTCGCCGGACTTTTTATCATTTGAAGCCATTCAACTTTATGGCTATTGTGACGACAGAGGAACCGTTGCCTACAACGATAATTTATCTAAAAGAAGAGTAGAATTTGTTCAAAAATTATTGATTTCGAACGGAATTCCCCAAAATAAAATCTTTATTTGTGAAGGTCGAGGAAAAGTAATTTTAGATAAAGACACTGTTAAAAATTTGAATGAAGTAAGGGATAAAAATAGGCGTGTCGATTTGATTTATATCAAAAAAACCACCTCTACTTCCTTTTCAGAAAACCCAAAAGTGGGAGACATCATTATTTTGAGCCAAGTTCGGTTTGAAATGGGTTCTAGCGAACTTACTTTCATTGCAAAAAATGAATTGGATAGAATTTCCTTTTTATTAAAAAATCACAAGACTATGCGTTTCGAAATTAAAGGTCATGTTTGTTGCACTTCGAGCCGATTTAAAGATGCAATTGACAAAGAAAATCAAGTAAGAAATCTATCTGAAAACAGGGCTAAAAATGTATTTTTATACTTTCGTACTAAAGGAATAAGTCCGTATCGAATGTCTTATAAAGGCTATGGAAACCAATTTCCACTCGGAAAAGATGACGCGCAAGATCGCCGTGTCGAACTTTATATTACTAAATTATAGGAGAATTTATCACTCTTTTTTCATTTCAATGTGCGGAATATCGTCCTCCAAATACATTTCGCTGGTTTGCACAAATCCATGACTTTCGTAGAATTTTTTTAAGTAAAGTTGTGCTCCAATGGTGATTTTGCTTTCGCCAAAATGCGTTTTAATCGACGCAATTGACTCTTGCATCAGTTCGTGTCCCCATTTTTTATCGCGATAATTGACATCGACAACCACTCTACCTATTGAGGCATTTTCAAAGGAAATTCCAGGTGTAAAAAGTCTAGAATACGCAACAATTTTGCCGTCGAATTCGCCAAAAAGATGCAGTGCTAATTTATCTTTTCCATCAGCATCCAAATAAACGCAGTTTTGTTCTACCACAAAAATTTCGCTTCTCAATTTCAGAATATCATATAGTTCGTTTACCAAAAGGTTTTCGAAAGACTTTATTTTCCATTGTAGGCTCATAACATATTTAATGTGTGTTATTAGTTTAAAATAACAATTGATTTGATTATTGCCTCTAATTCGTGCATTAAATCGCGTTCCTTTTTAGAAGGAGAATAGCAAAAACCTTCCAGAATCAAAATCCTGTTACGGTTTTCGTCCACAATAGCATAATTGACAAATGGACCAGACATAAAATCGTTTTTCAACTCCCAGGTTCCTTTGGTTTCAAATGCTTCTTTTCCATCTATTTTGGTTCTTGAAAAATAGGGAGAATAACCTTCTTCTGTAATCATTTGACTATCTAATTCGGTTCCACTAATGTATAAATTTCCAATAGAATCGCGAGTTTTAATGATGTTCGCAATGATGTTCGCACTTTTTTTAATAGAACTGATAGGAACCTCATAAATTAGAATGCTAGTACTTCCGCTGATGATTTCTTTTTTTAACCAAAGAAATTTACTTTTTTGAAGAGCATATAAATAACCATAAGGCACTTGCAACGAAACTTGAAATTTGTTTTTAATGATTACCGGATTCATTAAAGAGAGACTGTTTATTCTTTGACTTTCGGCAATTTCAGTTTGCTTAATGATTTGGATGATTTGAGCAGCGTTTTTTTCGATTAATTCCAGAATATCCCAATTGGTTTTTCCCGAAATATGAAACACATTCTGTGACAAAGCATATTGATTTTTTCGTATTTCAAATTGAGTTTTCGTGTCTTTTTTAACCACAATAATTGTTCTACTGTCGGTCATAAATCCTTCCATAAGTTTGGCTGGATATTGGTTTATAGTAAAAAGGGGTTCTTCTTGAGGCAAGCCAATAACGGGAGATGCAAACTTGTTTCGAATACTCTCGCCAACCTCACCGTTCCAAAGTTGATCATCAATAATTACAGAAATAGTGTTGATTTTTCCGGTGGCTTCTCGGGGTATATTATCCTCTTGTTTTTTACAAGAAAAAAATAAAAATGCTAAAAAAGAAAGAAATAAAAAGAAGTTTTTATTCATTGCCACGGAATTGTTCCTCAAATAAAGTGAAAAATACGCCTGCTTTTGTAAAAAATCAAAACATTAATTTCGTAATTTGTTCTTATTCTTTAGAAATGTTTTTTATTTGAATGTTTCTAAAATCAATTGGGGAACCTTCATAATTTAAAGAAATTGTACCTTCTGTCGCAGTGGCTTGAATACATTCATTTACTAATTTTCCATTCAAAAACTGAGTGATTTTTCCGTTATAAGATTTAATAAGAACTGAGTTCCATTCACCGTAAGGTTTCTCGTTATCGCTAAATTTATCCGAATTTACACTTGCGCCTGCTTCAATTAATTTTCCTTTTACAACGGCGGTAACATTATCTAAAAAAATAAAATCTCCTGTAAAACCGTCTTTAATTTGAAATTGAATTCCTTTTGGCCAAATGTGGTCTGGTGAATTTGTTGGAATGTTGTACATCACACCGCTATTCTTTTTCGCATTGCCTTTATTAAAATTTCCATCTAAATTCCATCTAAAATCAAGGCTAAGTTCAAAGTTTTTATAGCTTTTTTTGGTCATCAAATAACCAATATCTTTGCCGTGCATTCGAATCATATCATCTGTAAATTCATATACTTTTGATGATTCCATTTTTTCAGAACTGGTTTTAATAAAAGCATACCAATCACTTTTTGACGTGATTTTTTGCTGAGTCGCACAAGAATTTAATAGAAAAAGAATAGAAAAAGTAAAGATTAATTTTCTGAACATTGTGGTAGTTTTGATGCTTTAAAATGAAATTTTACCCGTTTATTTTAAGTTTCATGCCTGGTTTTAGGTCTTCGGCACTAATGTTATTCCATTTTTTAATATCTGAAATACTTACTCCTGGATATTTTTTTGAAATACTATATAAAGAATCTCCTTTTTGAACTAAATAGTTAAGGTCACTATTTTTAGACGAGGATAAAATTTGTTTCTTAGTGGTATAGTTTTCGGCGATAGATTTACCTTCAAGTAGCACTTCGCTTTTAGCAACGATCAAAGAACTTCCCAATGAAATGGCGTTGTCTTGCAAATTATTCCATTGTTTTAAATCGTCTAAAGTACTTCCGAATTTTTTAGAAATGTTTCCAAGATTATCACCCTTTTTTACAATATATTCGACAATTTCTGTTTTTGTTGTTGGAGCAACAAAAGCGATTTCTTGTTTTTCAATAGGTTCATTTTTAGCAATTTGCAAGGTCATTCCCAATTGAATTGCAGTAGTAGAAAGGTGGTTCCATTCTTGAATTTCTACTACAGAAACATTATTCTTTTTCGCAATAGTATTTAAATTATCTCCTTTTTGAACTACATAAATGGATGCAACATTATCTGATAAAGTCTCTGAATTTATGGTTTTATTTGTTTTATCGTCTTTACCGTTTTTATGTTCAGCTGAAACCGCAACTTGCTGATTGTTTTTAATTTCTATAGGAATATTGTTGGTTTTTGGTTCTTTTCTAACCGTTTTTACAACGCTTTCATTAGTAATAATTTTTAAACTTTTTCCTCGAGCAACCATAGTTCCTTTTAGTCTGTTCCATTTTTTGATATCATTTATAGAAACATTGTATCTATCGGCAATTTCGTTTAAATTATCGCCTTTTTTAACGGTATAATATTTGGTTTTTGGGAGCATAACTCTTTGAGTCGAGTAGTTCATGGAGTCATTCAACACAATGGCATTAGTAACTTGAAATGGTTTTTCACGAAAATCTAGTTCTCGTTGTACATATGCATAAATCTTATCTTCATTTGAAGTGAAAATAGCAATTTTATCTTTTGGCAATCTTAAAAAATGGTTTTCGTCATCATAAGAAGGAATTATATTTAATTTATAGGAAGGATTCAAAAGTTGTAATTGTACCACAGAAACATCGAGTAAATCTGCTATTTGTTTGAAAGACATTTGCTTTTTAATCATTACAGTATCAGTAGCAAAATTTTGTACTAATGCTCTTTCTGCCTTAATTCCGTGTTCTTTATGGTATTCATAAAGATACATTGTAGCTAAAAATGCGGGAACATAACCCTGAGTTTCTATGGGTAAATTTATTCTAATATTCCAATAGTTTTGTTGTCCTCCCGAACGGCGAATAGCTTTAGTGACATTACCTGGTCCAGAATTATATGAAGCTAAAACCAAGTCCCAATCACCAAAAATTTCATACATTTTAGACATATATTGTGCGGCGGCTGCACTCGATTTTAATGGATCGCTGCGCTCATCAACATAGGAATCAATCTTTAAATTGTATTGTTTTCCGGTTTGATACATAAATTGCCAAAGCCCGGTTGCTCCCATTTTTGAAACTGCTTTTGGGTTCAAAGCTGATTCTACAATTGCCAAATATTTTATTTCTAAGGGTACATTTTGTTTTGACAAAGCCTCTTCAATCATTGGAAAATAATATTCGGAAACAGCCATTAATCGACCAAAAGATTTTTTTCTGTTCTTCAAAAATGACTTTATAATATTTTCTAAACCAGGGCTGTATTCAATATTAAAAGGAGATTTAGCATCCATTGCAGCCAATCTTTTCTTTAACAAATCGGTTGGCAAATCATAATCTACTTTTTCATCAATATTGATGTTTTTTATATCGTCAGTAAGATCATTGTATAAATCAAGACTGGTTAATTCCTTCAACCACAAACTATCAACCCGAGAAGCTAGCTTATCTTTTACAAAAGTTTTTTTAATGGAATCTAAGTAGAAGTTTTGAGTTTCTGTTTTTGTAAGATCTTTATTTTCAGCATATTTTTGCGAAAACGATTGAATTGAAAAAAACAAAAAAAGTATTGGGGCTAGATTTTTTATCTTCATAGTTTTATAATCAACATATTATGCGACAAACAATTAATGATAATTGAATGTCGCAAATTTAATACGTAATAACTAAAGTTTTCAACAATTATTGTTAAAAACTTAATTTTTAGTCTAAAATAGCTGCAATTCCAGGTAAAATCCTACCTTCTAGCATTTCCAACATTGCTCCTCCGCCTGTAGATACATAGCTTACTTTGTCTTCGAATCCAAATTGTTTCACTGCTGCAACTGAATCTCCACCACCAACAAGTGAGAAAGCGCCATTTGCTGTAGCTTCTGCAATAAAATTACCTAATTCAATAGTTCCATTTGCAAAAGTGGGCATTTCAAAAACTCCCAAAGGTCCATTCCAAAGAATTGTTTTTGATTCTAAAATTACTTTTTTGAAGTTTTCTAATGATTTTGGACCTGCATCCAATCCTTCCCATCCATCAGGAATTTCTCTTACATCCACAATTTGAGTATTGGCAGTATTCGAAAAATCATCGGCTGCAACAACATCTACAGGAATGTGAATTTGAACTCCTTTTTCTTTGGCTAAACGCAGAATTTCTAATGCCAATTCTTGTTTGTCGTCTTCACAAATAGAATTTCCTACTTTTCCACCCAAAGCCTTAACGAAAGTAAAAGTCATTCCGCCGCCAATAATCATATGATCTACTTTGTCCAAAATGTTTTCGATAACCGTAATTTTCGAAGATACTTTTGAACCTCCAAGAACAGCTGTTACTGGTTTTTTGGAATCTTTTAAAACTTTATTCAAACTTTCGATTTCTTTGGCCAATAATAGTCCGAAACATTTAGCTTCTGGAAAAAACTGTGCGATTATGGTTGTCGAAGCGTGTGCTCTGTGTGCTGTTCCGAAAGCATCGTTTACATAAATATCACCAAATGAAGCCAATTCTTTTGCAAAAGCAAAATCTCCAGCTTCTTCTTCTTTATAAAAACGGAGGTTTTCTAACATTAAGATTTGTCCTGGTTGTAAATTACTCACTGCTTTCTCAGCTTCTTTTCCTATACAATCTGGAGCAAAATAAACAATATGTCCCAAAATTTCTGAAGCTTTCTTTACAATATGACCCAATGAATATTTTCTGTCTACTCCTTTTGGTCTACCTAAGTGTGACATTAAAATAACACTTCCGCCATCAGCAAGAATTTTGTCTATGGTTGGTTTTGCGGCTTCAATACGAGTAGCATCTGTTACATTAAAATTTTCGTCCAAAGGAACGTTAAAATCAACACGTATTATGGCTTTTTTGTTTTTGAAATCGAAATCGTTAATAGTTTTCATCAGATATAATTTTAATTATTTAGTACTTGTTTTCATAGAAAAACAAATGTATAACATTTCAGGAACTTAGAAATAAGAATACTTCAAAAAATAGAATGATAAATTAGCGAAAACGTTGTAAATTTAAAAAAATCATAAGCTTATAAATCATCTTTCTAAAAAATAATACTTTGTAATTAAAAGAAAAGTAAATTAAATACGATTTTTGACCATTTCATAACAAGAAAGCTTTGCGGTTATGTTTCATTTTATTCTATATTTGCCTTATGCAGTTTTCAGAAATTTTAGGGCAGGAACACATCAAAAATCACTTGACTCGAAGTGCCGATTTAGGTCGAATTCCACATGCACAGTTGTTTGTAGGTCCCGAGGGATGTGGTACTTTGCCAATGGCGATTGCCTATGCCCAATATATTTTGTGCAAGAATCAAAACGGGGAAAACTCTGGTTCTAATGAATCTTGCAACCTTAAATTTCAAAAAATTTCGCACCCCGATTTGCATTTTGTCTATCCAACAGTAAGCACGGATGATGTGAAAACAAAACCCAAAAGTATTGATTTTATTGCCGATTGGAGAGCATTTGTCACCCAAAATCCATACGGTGGATTGTTCGACTGGTATGCTGTTTTGGGAGTTCAAAACAAACAAGGGTTGATTCGAGTAGAAGATGCAGGTGAAATACTAAAAACTTTGTCCTTAAAATCCTATGAAGGCGGTTATAAAATTATGATTGTTTGGATGGCTGAAAAAATGAATACCGAAGCTTCAAACAAATTATTAAAACTATTAGAAGAGCCGCCCGAAAAAACTATTTTCATACTTATTACGGAAAATGAAGAAGACATGATTCAAACCATCCGTTCTCGTTGTCAAGTTTTGAATTTTAATGGATTAAGCGAACAAGTAATTGCAGATGCTTTGGTTTCTCGTGAAAATCTTGAGCCAAAACTAGCTATTAAAACTGCCCATCAAGCGCAAGGAAATTATAATAAAGCATTGAATTTGCTTAAGGAAGACAATGACGAATTCCCGTTTGAAGAATGGTTTGTTGTTTGGGTTCGTGCCGCTTTTAAAGCTAAGAAAAATGCTGCCGTAATTGCAGATTTAATTCAATGGAGCGAACAAATTGCAGCTTTGGGAAGAGAAACTCAAAAGAAATTCCTGCAATATTGTATCGATATTTTTCGTCAAGCTTTGCTGCACAATTACGAAACAGAGAGTTTGGTTTATATGGAACCATCAGTCCAAAATTTTACAATAGCCAAATTTGCTCCATTTGTAAATGGCAACAATATTTACGAAATATTTCAAGAATTATCCGATGCAATTTACCATATCGAACGCAATGGAAACGCAAAAATCATTTTAACTGATTTGTCCATTAAACTTACTAGATTAATACACAAAAAATAAGCTCATGAATAACGCTGCTTCCATTTTAATTCTGGTTTTCTTAGCTATAACTTTTATACAATCGAGTTATGAAAAAATCTTTTATTGGCAAGAAAATCTCGACTTTATGAAAGAACATTTTGCTAAAACGAGACTCAAAAATTTGGTTAATCTGGCGTTGATTCATCTTGTTATTTTAGAATTAATTTCAGGAATATTGTGCGTTGTTGGAATAATCGAACTTTTGGTAAACAATGGTAGAACTTTCGGTTTTTATGGTTCTATTTTTTCGAGTATAACTTTACTAATGATGCTTTTCGGACAACGATTAGCCAAAGATTATGACGGCGCTAGAACGATTGTCATTTACTTTATTCCAGCCGTAATGGCGGTTTATTGGTTGAATTAGAAAAAATCAATTTCAATGGCAATTACAAAAATCAATTCCAACAAAATCTGAAATCAATCCCGATAATTATCGGGAGTTAATCTGAAATCAAAAATCAAATGGCTCCAAAACATCCTTCAGAATCTTTAACCATTTTAACCGATTTGGTTTTGCCAAGTGAGACCAATGGCTTGAACAATCTTTTTGGTGGCGAATTATTGGCTCGAATGGATAGAGCGGCAAGTATTTCGGCAGGAAGACATTCGCGCAGAATTGCCGTAACGGTTTCGGTAAATCACGTGGCTTTCAACAAAGCTATTCCGCTAGGAAGTGTTGTTATTATTGAAGCAAAAGTTTCTAGGGCTTTCAAAACTTCGATGGAAATTTACCTCGATGTTTGGATCGAAGATAGAGAATCTGCAGAAAAAATCAAATCGAACGAAGCTATTTATACTTTTGTAGCCGTTGATGAAACCGGAAAACCTGTTGAAGTTCCGCACATTATTCCAGAAACCAAACTTGAAAAACATCGCTTTGATGATGCTTTAAGAAGAAAACAATTAAGTCTGGTCTTGGCTGGAAAATTAAATCCTCACGATGCTACGGAATTGAAGGCGTTGTTTGTTTAATAAATTTCATTTCTACTGTAGATCTACATATTATTTAGAAATTTATAATCTGTTAATCTGCGGTTGTTTTTTCAATCAATCACCATCTCGTGAATTTCGCCTTCGATAATCAAATCAGCCGAAGTGGAAACGATAATGTGTTCTACAGAAACTCCTGGAGCACGTTCCAACAGTTTAAAACCCTTTGGAGTGATTTCCATTACTGCAAGTTCGGTAACTATTTTTTTTACGCAACCCACTCCTGTCAATGGTAAACTACATTTTTTTAGAATTTTAGATTCACCGGCTTTATTCACGTGCATCATTGCCACGATAATATTTTCGGCAGATGCGACTAAATCCATGGCACCACCCATTCCTTTGACCATTTTGCCAGGAATTTTCCAATTGGCAATATCGCCGTTTTCCGAAACTTCCATGGCGCCCAGAACAGTTAAGTCAACGTGTTGTCCACGAATCATTCCGAAACTGGTCGCTGAGTCAAAAAAACTAGCTCCAGCCAAAGTAGTGATGGTTTGTTTTCCAGCATTGATTAAATCGGCATCTTCTTCGCCTTCAAAAGGGAAAGATCCCATTCCGAGAACGCCATTTTCGCTTTGAATTTCAACGTTTATTCCTTGTGGAATGTAATTGGCTACAAGGGTTGGAATGCCGATCCCTAAATTGACATAATAGCCGTCTTTAAGTTCCTGTGCAATTCTTTTGGCAATTTGTTCTTTTGTTAACATAAAAATAATGTGTCAATTTTTTAATGTATCAATTTAACAATGAGGTGGAGTATTCAAAAATAATGTATCAATTTTTGAATGAATTAAAATACTAATTAATGCATTTTTTAATTGTTTTATTTTCAAATTAACTATTTTTTTTACTGCTACTTATTATTTTGTAAACAATAAGACCAAGTTCATTTATTTTAGTCTTTAGCGTAGGTTCAAATGGATAATTTTTTCCTCTTTCACAGAGAGTCAACCAATATTTAGTTTCCTCTAATTCTTTTGCGGCAATTTTTATTTTATGAATAAAGTCTGCTCTGCTTTCTGCGTTTTGAGCCTCGTGAATATTAGCTCCAATACTTGTTCCACTTTTTAATAACTGATTGGCAATAACAAATTTTCGTTTACTTTCTAATAGCTCACAAAACTCAATAATGTCTAATGCAAAATCTATGGATTTAGAAACAACTATATTTTCTTGGTTCATAATTTTGGTTTTTTAAATTTATAGGTAGTTTAGAATTGTTACATTAAAAAATTGATAAATTGTTTAATTAAATTTTCCTCACTGTTCTCTTCTCAATTCTTTTTTCATAAACTTCTCCTTGAAAAATTCTTTGAACAAATATTCCAGGAGTGTGAATTTGGTTGGGGTCTAAAGTTCCTGCTTCGACTAATTCTTCGACTTCGGCGATGGTAATTTTGGCAGCGCCAGCCATACAAGGATTGAAATTTCGTGCCGTTCCTTTGAAAACTAAGTTTCCTGCCGTGTCACCTTTCCATGCTTTTACAATAGCAAAATCGGCTTTGAAAGCCAATTCCATTACGTGCATTTTTCCGTTGAACTCTCGAGTTTCTTTGCCAATGGCGACTTCGGTTCCGAAACCTGCTGGTGTGAAAAAAGCAGGAATTCCTGTTTGAGCAGCTCGACAACGTTCGGACAAAGTTCCTTGTGGAATAAGTTCTACCTCGAGTTCGCCAGAAAGCATTTGACGTTCGAATTCAGCATTTTCGCCCACATAAGAAGAAATCATTTTCTTTATTTGATTTTTTTGTAAAAGCAATCCCAATCCAAAATCATCGACGCCAGCATTGTTGGAAATGCAGGTTAGATTATTGGTTTCTTTTTTAACGAGTTCAGCAATAGAATTTTCAGGGATGCCACACAATCCGAAACCTCCCAACATCAGGGTCATTCCGTTTTCGATTCCTTGAAGAGCGTCTTGAACGTTGTTTACTTTTTTGTTAATCATAACCAATAGATTTCTTTTCAATTCTTAAAAGTACACCTTTGTTTTTAAAAAATAACGTTTCAATTCGCTATATTTTTTTATGAAAATGAAAGGCGCTTATGGTAAAATCTTCTTTCAAATACAATTTATGGGCAATAGTTCGAGTTGGTCCTGAATCTAAATGGATTGAAACACAGTTTTGTTGTATCGCAATTTCTTTCAAATGATTTAACAATTGAGTTGCAAAGCCCTTTCCTCTTTGCGATTCTAAAGTAGAAAGATCATCCAAGTACAGCATTTTGCTACAATACAACATCTTATAAATTCTATAACCCGCTATCGCAATTGTTTTGTTATCTTTTTGAATATAAAGTAAGTTGTACCCTTCTTGTTGCATTGTTTGAATTTGAGAAACGAATTTTTCTCTGTCTAACATTGGACGTAGTACAGAAATAGCTTCCCAACAGGAAGCTATTTCATTATCGGTTATTGCCATTTTAATTTCAGCCAAAATCAACTAATACATTTAAAAACATATTTAAAGATCAAATTCCTCAGTTCCTTGTTCTATACCAGTGGTGTCTTTTACAACAGCAGGACGACTATAACAATCCACTTTTATAGATAGATTTGCGGGTCTTTCGAAATTTTCTTTGGATACTTTGAGGTTGGCGTCTTCATAGCAAAGTTTCATAAAATAACCCCAAACAGGTAAGGCAGCTGTTGCTCCTTGACCGTAAGTTAAACTTTTAAATCGAGCGGAACGGTCTTCACATCCAACCCAAACTCCTGTAACCAGGTTGGGCACCATTCCCATAAACCAGCCATCGGACTGGTTTTGTGTGGTTCCTGTTTTTCCTGCAATGGGATTTGTAAACATATAGGGATATCCAGTCCAGCGATTGTCACCGCTTCCGCCACCTTGCGTTCTTAATCTTACGCCAGAGCCTGTTTCAGTTACTCCTTCAAGTAATTTAATCACGGCAAATGCAATATCTTTATTCAAAACATCGTGAGATTCGGGAATGGGTTCGTAAATGACTACGCCACTTTTATCTTCAATTCGAGAGATGAATTGCGGTTTTACATAAACGCCTTGATTGGCGAATGTTCCATAAGCAGCAACCATGTCTTCTACGGTAATATCAACGGCTCCAAGCGCAATCGAAGGTTGTGCTGGAATCTCGGATTTCACTCCTAATTTATGGGTTAATTCCACAACTGCTTCTGGACCAGTTTTGTCTATTAATTTAGCCGAAATAGTGTTGATGGAATTCGCTAATCCTTGTTTTAAAGTGACCATTCCACGGTATCTATTATCGGAATTTCTTGGTTCCCAATCTTTAGTTACATTGTGTCGTCCTTTGCGAATCATAAATGGACCATCCAGAATGGTATCGCAAGGAGACATTCCCAATTGTTCGATAGCGGTTGCATAGACAAATGGTTTGAATGTGGAGCCAACTTGTCTGGCACCTTGACCTACGTGATCGTATTGAAAATATTTGTAATTAATTCCACCAACCCAGGCTTTTATATTCCCCGTTTGAGGTTCCATCGCCATTAGTCCTGATTGTAGAAAATGTTTGTAATATCGGATGGAATCCAATGGCGTCATAATCGTATCTCTTTCACCTTTCCAAGTAAATACAGTCATTTTTGTTTTTTTGCTGAACGATGCAACGATTTCGTCTTCAGATTTGTCCATGTCTGTCATCACAGTCCATCGGTAAGATGCTTTCATCGCTTGTTTTAGAATCCGTTGGGTTTCCGCTTCAGAAATGTTTACAAAAGGAGCATTTTTATTGGTTTTAGCCTCAGTAAAAAACTGTTCTTGCAAGTTTGCCATGTGTTTAGAAACGGCTTCTTCGGCGTGTAATTGCATCCTAGAATCGATGGTCGTATAGATTTTTAAACCGTCTTTGTAAATGTTATAATCGGATCCATCTGGCTTTTTATTTTTTTCTACCCATCCTTTCATGTAATCACGCAAATATTCTCTGAAATAAGTTGCGGTTCCTTCACGATGACTTTCTAGTTTGAAATGCAAAACAATGGGTAGTGCTTGTAATTTCTCTTTCTGACCTTGGGTAATTATTCCTCCTTTTTCCATTTGTAAAAGCACCACATTTCGACGGTTTTTAACACCTTGTGGATTTTTTACAGGATTGTATAAACCAGAATTTTTAAACATTCCGACTAAAATTGCCGATTCATCAATGGTTAAATCTTTGGGCGCTTTTGAAAAATAGGTTTGTGCCGCCGAGCTTACTCCAACAGAATAATTTCCAAAATCGTAGACATTGCAATACATTGCTATAATTTCGTTTTTCGTATATTGTCTTTCCAATCTGATGGCGATTATCCATTCTTTGATTTTTTGGACTATTCGAAAAGGCAAGAATTTAGAGCCTTCGCCATGAAATAATTGTTTGGCTAATTGTTGTGTCAGTGTACTTGCTCCACCATTTGTTCCCAACGTAAAAACAGCTCTCAAAGTTCCTCGACCATCTATTCCGGAGTGCTCGTAAAAGCGTTCATCTTCCGTAGCGACTAATGCTTGTACAAGACTTTGAGGCAAATCAGAATATTTTAATTGAGACCTATTTTTTTCGAAATATTTTCCTAAAATTACACCATCAGAAGAGATGATTTCAGTGGCTAAATTCGAATCTGGATTTTCTAAATCTTCAAATGAAGGCATGGAACCAAAAAGTCCCCACGAAGCAAATAAGAAAAATAATAATATTCCGCCAAGCCCATAAAAGAAAATTCTCCAAAATTTCTTTTGATAGTAGCTAATGTCTTTTTCGGCATTTCTTGTTTGAGTATTTTTCTTTTGACTAGCCATAATTACTTTTTAATCTATTTTTTCTATTCTAAAACCTACTTCTGTGATTCCGTCCAAAGATTTTACTCCAGGAACTTTTCCGTTTTCACGAACTGCTTGTTTGATGTTTACTTTGTATTTTCCTCTAAAACGTACTTTTTCTTTATAAAAAAGTTTGTTTTCCTTAATATCCGAAAATCCGTCACCCATAAGCGAACCGTCAGGATTGGACATTTGATACTCAAGTGTATCTACTTTTGTAAAGCCATTGGGCATTTCGAGGCCAACGATTAAAAACAAATTATTGAATGGATACTTGTTGTTGTCTCTCAATGTTACAAAAAGATTGTATCGTTTTGTCGAATCTAATTTTGGCAAATCAAAACTTACAATGCTGTCTTTGTTCCACGCTGTTCCTACGGATTTGTATTCGTCGAAAACTCTTTTTTTGTCACAGGAAAAAAAGAGAGTTACAACCAAAATCAATAATGCGCTATTCCTTATTCTCATTTTTAGTAATAATTATAGGTTTTCTGGCTATTACAGGTTTATTCTCGTTTGGATTAGAATTATTCGGTTTTGGTTTGTTGTTTTGCTTGTTGCTATTTTGCTTATTACCGTTGTTGTTTTGCTTATTATTGTTGGTATTAGCAGCATCACTATTGCTAGTGTTATTTGAATTTGCTACAATTAAATTCTCACCGTTTTTGCGGTTTTTATTTGATTTTTTCTTTTTCTTTGGTTGGTCAAAACGGGTTAAACTTTCTTGACCCATTGCGTTATTAAAGTGCTTTTCAGGTTCCACAACAATTACAATAGCAAAATCTTCGAGTGAGGCAACCTTATTTTTTAGTTTGTTTTCGGCAACAATTTCTTTGACTTGATCTATTTTTAGAACATGCCAATTCGCAAAATCATTGGTGTAAGCAAACCACATCAAACCTTTGAAAATATCTTGTTTTTGGCAAATTGCATCTCCTTTTTCTGTTGATAATTTGGTGTCAAAATCTGGAAAACCTTTTAAGGCATCCATATAGGTGTCGAGTTCATAATTCAAACAACATTTTAATTTCCCGCATTGTCCCGCTAATTTTTGTGGATTTAATGACAATTGTTGGTAACGTGCTGCTGAGGTATTTACGCTTCTAAAATCAGTTAGCCAAGTGGAACAACACAATTCTCTTCCACAAGAACCAATTCCACCCAAACGAGCTGCTTCTTGTCTAAGTCCGATTTGTTTCATCTCGACTCTAGTGCTAAATTCTTTTGCAAAGTCTTTGATTAAAAGTCTAAAATCGACTCTATCATTGGCGGTATAATAAAAAATAGCTTTCGATCCATCGCCTTGAAACTCAATGTCCGAAATTTTCATTTCTAATTTTTGAGAAATCGCTAATTCACGAGCTCGAACTTTCATTGGTTCTTCTTTGTCGCGAGCAATGGACCAAATATCGATGTCCCTTTGAGAAGCTTTTCGGTATACTTTAGGAACGTCAGCATTGCTATGATTGACTCCTTTTTTCTTCATTTGAATTCGCACCAATTCACCAGTTAAGGTCACAATTCCAATGTCGTGTCCGGGCGCAGCCTCAGTCGCAACGATGTCTCCCATACTAAGGGTTAGTTTTTCGGTGTTGCGAAAAAATTCTTTTCTCCCGTTTTTAAAACGGACTTCTACACAATCAAAAGGGGTTTCGCCATTAGGTAAACTCATATTCGAAAGCCAGTCAAAAATCGTTAATTTGTTGCAGCTATCAGTGCCACAAGTCCCATTATTTTTACAACCCTTTGGCGCACCGCCATCAGAAGTTGAACAACTTGTACATGCCATAATTTTATATGTAGTATTGCGATAGACGCAATTTAAGTTCTTAAAATGATTAATGTGTAAAGATAGTATTTTTTAATTTTATGTTACAAGGGTTGAAAACGTCAAAAAAATCATAAAATTATACTATAAAAAAAGCCTATTTCAGTTTGGAATGAAATAGGCTTTGAAAGAAAATAATTTGATAATTTCTAAGTCTCCTTCACCGAAATAATTTTCACCGGACATGCTTTTGCAGCCAATTCACAACTTTCTACAATAGTGTGGTCAGGCGATTTTAAAGTGAAAAAACCTTTGGCATCGACGCTTTTAATCAACACTGATTTTCCGTCTTTTTTGGACATTTGAAAGTGAACCGGCGCCATTTCTACGCAATAATTGCATCCAATACATTTGGCTCTTTGAAGCGTGACAATAACCATTAGGCTTCCACAATTTTATATAATTTGTCAGACATCCGGATTCTAAATGGCAGTTTAAAAGTGCAATCATCTCCTTTGATTGCTTTCTCTGCTGCAATATCATTGACATACATCTCTTCAATAATCATTTCTTGCGCTCCTGTACTTGGACCAGTAACTAGGATTTTATCGCCAATTTTTATATCATAGGCTTCAATTTTGAATTGACCGACTTCTGCTTTTGGGAAAAAATGGGTTCCTTTTCCAACGTATACTTTCTTTTGAGTTGCCATCGATCCCGACACATCGCTCCATTCGCCCAATTCTTGTCCTAAATAATATCCAGACCAAAATCCACGATTGTAAACGGTGCCTAAAGCTTCCATCCAAACGGTGACTTTTTCTTTAGAAAACGTCTCGTCATAATAACTGTCAATTGCTTCACGATAGGTTTTTACTACTGTTGCCACATATTCGGGAGCACGACCACGACCTTCAATTTTTAAAACTTGAATACCCGTATCAATTACTTGATCTAGGAAATCTAGTGTGCATAAATCTTTTGGTGACAATAAATATTCGTTGTCTACTTCAATCTCAAAACCTGTTTCTTGATCGATAAGGGTATATTTTTTGCGACAATTTTGTTTGCAAGCACCTCGATTTGCTGATGAATTATCGGAATGTAAACTCAAATAACATTTCCCAGAAACTGCCATACACAAAGCGCCGTGTCCAAAAATCTCGACTTCAACCAAATTTCCACTTGGGCCTTTGATTTGTTCTTTTTTGATTTGATCGGTGATGTTTTTCACTTGACGCAAACTCAATTCCCGACTTAAAACCATCGTATCAGCAAATAAACTATAAAATTTTATGGTTTCAATATTGGTAATATTCAATTGGGTCGAAATATGAACTTCCATTCCAATTCCTCTTGCCATCGCAATCACAGCTTGGTCTGAGGCAATCACAGCGGTAATATTGGCTTCTTTGGCTTTGTTCAATAAAGTTTTTACAACCGATAAATCGTGGTCGTAAATAATCGTGTTTAATGTTAAATAACTTCTCACTTTTTTGGCTTCGCAACGACGGGCAATTTCTTTTAGATCATCCATTGTAAAATTTACCGTTGCTCTGGCTCGCATATTCAATTGTGCGACACCGAAATAAACCGAATCTGCGCCATTGTCTAATCCGGCTTGTAAAGATTCGAAATTCCCGGCAGGAGCCATTAATTCTATTTTGTTGTTTGTTGTCATTTTGTGTAAAGTAAACCTATGTCAAAGTTTTGAACTTTGACATAGGTGGTGTGAAACTATTTTTAAGACTTGTCTAAAATCTTATACAATTTATCTGACAATCGAATTCGAAACGGAACTTTAAAAGTAACCGTATCGCCTGAAACTGCTTTTTCTGAAGCAATTTCATTGACGAACATTTCTTCAATAATCAATTGTTGTTCACCAGTGGTTGAACCTTTGATTAGGATTTTATCGCCAATTTTGATTTCGTTTTCTTCAATGAGAAATTGTGCAATACTTGGTTTTGGAAAAAAGTGAGTGCCTTGACCGATGTATTGTTTTTTAATTTTCACCTCTTTTTTAAGAATCGGTTTTGATTTTATCAAGTCACTCAAATTTGGAACATTTGCCAACGGATCGTGATTGTTTTTGAAAGTCAAAACATCTGATTTTCCTTTTTTGAAAATTTTATTTCCGTTTTTAACGCCTTGCCGAATAGCTTTTTGTTCTTCTTCGGGCAAATGAATTATGGTTACACATTCGGTGGAGCAGCAGCCTTGCATTTTCTCTTTGCAAGAATCACATTGAATGAAAAGCAAATGACAACCTTCGTTTGCACAATTGGTATGTACATCACAAGGTTCTCCACATTGATGGCATTGCGAAACGATATCGTCTGTAATTCTTTCGCCTAAACGATGGTCGAATACAAAGTTTTTTCCAATGAATTTGCTTTCGAGATTTTCTTCTTTAATTTGTTTGGCATAATTGATAATTCCACCTTCTAATTGATAGACATTTTTAAAACCTTGGTGTTTGAAATAGGCAGAAGCTTTTTCGCATCGAATTCCGCCGGTGCAATACATCACTAAATTTTTATCTTCTTTAAAATCTTTTAATTGCTCTTTGATAATGGGTAAAGATTCGCGAAAAGTATCTACATCAGGCGTAATGGCGCCTTTAAAATAGCCAATTTCACTTTCGTAATGATTTCTAAAATCGACTACAATAGTATCAGGATTTTCTAAAATTTCGTTGAATTCCTTAGCTTTTAGATGGATTCCGATATTGGTTACATCAAAAGTTTCATCGTTTAAACCATCGGCTACAATTTTGTCACGGACTTTTATGGTTAGTTTCAAAAACGAATGGTCGTCGTGCTCTACGGCAATGTTCAACCGCATTCCTTTCATAAAATCGTATTGTTCGACGGTGTCTTTAAAAGTATAAAAGTTATCGGCTGGAAGTGATAATTGTGCATTGATTCCTTCGTGCGCGACATAAATTCGGCCCAAAACATCGAGAGGATTCCAGGCTAGAAATAATTCGTTACGGAATTGTGTGGGGTTTGGGATTTGCGCATAAGCATAAAAAGACAATGTGAGACGCTGCTTTCCGGCATCGTCAATCATAGAGGCTCTTTCTTCTGCGCTTAAAGTGTTGTACAGTTGCATGCTATAAACGTTTAAGTTGAGAAAATAGATTTCGATTTTAGTTCCGTTTGGACTAAAAAGGATTTGAAATTGGGCGCAAATTTAAGGATTTTTTGCGTTTTTAGGATAGTGTTTTGTGAATTTATTCCAGGAAGCTTGGGTGAGGGATGGAAGCAAGCTACCGAAGTAGCGCGGACAGCCCGACAGCTACTAGAGAAAATGGCCTTGAGGACAAAGTTGCTAGCCATTTTTTCTAGTAGGTGGCACCCCCAAAAGAGGAAATATCTTTAGGAAGATTTAATAGTCTAAAAGAGTGATTTCTGCACCTTCTAAATCGCTGGTAATGTATATTTGACAGGAAAGTCGAATGGAGTCTTCGGTAAACCCCATTTTGGATAAAGTAACGGGTTCGTTGCGTTCTTTTGTTGCTGAATGTCCTTTTATTCCAATAGCATTTACTACACAAGTTGCACAACGACCAACTCCTCCGCATTCTCCGAAGGAATCCAAACCCAATTCTTCTTTCAATAAAAACATTAAATTGGGATAATTGCCGTGCATCACTTTTATGGGATACCGTTTCTCCTTTTCTATAACGGTAAATTGAATTAGGGGAAGTTCTGATTTCAAAATAGTCATTTTAGAATGGTTTATAAACAAAAACGTACCGCGATTGCAGTACGTTTTTGTAAAATATTAAATAGAATTAACAATATTCGTTGAAAGCGTCTTTCAAATTGTCTGCAATCAGTTCTGCTGGACGACCTTCGATGTGATGACGTTCTAGCATATGAACCAATTCACCATTTTTGAATAAGGCAATACTTGGCGATGATGGAGGAAAAGGAAACATATGTTGTCTCGCCGCATCAACCGCTTCTTTATCTACGCCTGCAAAAACAGTCACTAAATGGTCTGGTTTTTTTGCGTTATCTAAACTCATTGCTGATCCTGGACGTGCATTTCTTGCAGCACAACCACAAACGGAATTGACAACCACGAGCGTTGTTCCTTCTCCATTAATTGCAGAATTGACTGCATCGGCGCTATGTAAATCTTGAAAACCAACGGATGTTAATTCGGCTTGCATTGGTTTTACCATTTCTTCTGGATACATATTTTTTTTATTTTAGATTTTAAATATTTTATTTTAGATTTAAAAAAATCTACCGCAAAGATAAGTACTATTTAAAGTTTTTATTTTAAAGAAATCATAAAGATTTGTTATCGTACGATAGCTCTATGTTACACCATAAAAGATTCTTCTGAATAAAGCGCGGACAAAAATTCCTTTGGGACACTTTAACATCACTTGTAAATCTTCCCAAAAGGTAGTTTCTCCATCTAAGAATTTGAAAATAAGCGCTGGGCTGCCTTTTTTAAATAATGACGAAAATACTTTGGACCCCAATTCATTATTTTTAAATAAAACATCAATAAAGAGAAGGTCATAGAACCAAAATTTGTCTTTTGAATGAAATTTTTGGAAGTCAGTTTCTGGTTTTATAGTGGAGATTATTAGCGAAGCTTCGAGACAACTATCATTTTCGAGAAACCGAACCAATTCTTTTGATTTTTTGATTACATTTTTAAACGTAAATCCCGTACTAGCTTTTGTCCAGCCACCCGCAGATCCAATATTAATCGTATTTTTTGTGTTGTTTTTCCAAAAATTATAGGATGTCATCGGGATATTTCCTTGTTCTTTTTCAATGATTTCATATTCAGAAACAGAAAGTTTTTTGAGGTAAATTTCGATTTCCTCTTCATATTCTTTTCGGTTCAAAAGGTCTTTTGAAAACAAAGTATATTCAATCAAAGCTTCATTTTTGGACGTGGGCAAAACATACATAAAACGAGTGTTTCCTCTTTGTTCGACTGAAAAATCCATAAATGTAGCGCAATTTGGATTGAAAACAGTTTCCTTAGTTTTGACAAACCAACCTATAAAATGTTGTTGCAATAATGGATATTTTGTTTGCTGCTTTACTATTTCAGGATTGAAAATAGAATTGAAAATCTTGTTGCAAGAATAGTGCTCCAATTCGGTTTTAACGACACATTTGGTTTCAAATTCTTCAAAATAAACTACTTTTTGATTGGCATAATGGATGTTTTTTTGTTTTGAAATTAGGTCGAAAACTAAATTATAAAAGTCCAATCCACGAATCATATTGTATTGATAAGGCTTTAAATCTAAATTTCGACTAAAGTTGTCATTGGCGAAAAGTGCTGTGTCCCATTTTTTTGAAATAATGGTGTCAAAAGAATTAGAATCGTCCCAAAAACACCAAGTTCGATCATTGGTTTTTTTAGGGTTTTCATCAAGTAATAAGATAGTTTTGTCCTCAAACTTTTTAGACAAAATCATCTCATAAACCGTCATTAAAGCCGATAATCCCGAACCTGTAAAAATGTAGTTGTAATGTTTCACGATACAAATATAATTTTTTGGAAGTTATTCTAATAAAAAAACCACGCTTTCACGTGGTTTAATTTCTGAAAAAAGTACTCTAATTTTTCTATTTGTGCATCAAAACACCATCAATTACGTGGATAATTCCATTGGATGCGTTTAAATCCACTGCAGTAACGATAGCCATTCCGCCTTTTTCGTCAGTAAGAATCACATTTTTACCTTTTAAAGTGGCTGTTAATTTTCCTCCTTGAACTGTGGTTAACACAGCTTTCCCTTTTCCTGCTTTTATTGCGGCAACAACTGCTTTGCTGTCCATTTTACCTGCAACAACGTGATAGGTTAAGATGCCTTGCAATGTTTTTACGTTAGCTGGTTTCAATAAATTTTCTACAGTTCCGTTTGGTAATTTACCGAATGCTTCGTTTGTAGGTGCAAAAACCGTAAATAGACCTTTGCCAGAAAGTGTTTCTACTAAGCCAGCAGCTTTCACGGCTGCAACTAATGTCGTGTGATCTTTAGACCCTACAGCAACTTCTACAACATTTTTAGTCGCTTTTTGAGCATAACTATTGATCCCAGTAAAAAAAGCAATTCCTAGAATCGCTAGTGATAAAATTTTTTTTGTTTTCATATTTTTTTTGTTTAACTTATTTCTGTAAAAGTAAAACATTTTACATTTAACAAATAGTTCTTTGTAGTATTTTTAACTACTGTCTAAAGGATGATTTTTAGTAATTTACGACTGCCAACGAGTAAGGTAATTAACATTGAAAGACTTTACATTGGTAATAGTAGGTTTATTTAAAAGGGTTCATTTGGAATTTGCACTTACAACTCTCAAATTTCTCCCTCAAATATTTTTCAGCATCAAACAATTCTTTATTAAAGATTAATTTTTTTTAAAATGAAGGTTTCAAAAATGATAAAAACTTAAGGATTGGATAAAATGAAAAGCTATTTTCAACTTGAAACATTCCTTTGGAAACAATTGATGGTGTTTCAGTTTGGTCTGGACGATCTGTTTGAATTGGCTCAGTCGGCTGGCTTATAATTGCTAGCGGAAAAATTATAGCGAAGAATAGTATTAGAATTTTCATTGCGCTTATTTTTTTTAGACAAAACTAAAAAAATATTTATATTATTAAAACTTATTTTTATATTTGCCTAAAATCATTCTGTATGAGCAAATCTTTAGAAGAAGTAAACCAATCGGTTCCAACGCAAAATAAAAAAACAGGATTTAGAAAAATATTAGCCTTTTTGGGCCCGGCTTATTTGATAAGTGTGGGTTATATGGATCCCGGAAACTGGGCAACGGATATTGCTGGCGGAAGTCAGTTTGGTTACGCTTTGCTATGGGTTTTGTTAATGAGTAATTTAATGGCTCTGCTTTTGCAAAGTTTGAGTGCTCGGCTCGGAATAGTCACTCAGCGCGATTTGGCGCAAGCATCAAGAGAAACATATTCGAAGCCTATAAATTATGTTTTATATTTTTTAGCCGAAATCGGTATCGCGGCTTGCGATCTGGCTGAGATTTTGGGAATGGCAATTGGTATCAATTTATTGTTTGGTATTCCGCTAATCGAAGGCGTTTTGATTACGGTTTTAGACACTTTTTTATTGCTGTTTTTAATCAATAAAGGCATCCGAAAAATGGAGGCTTTTATTATTGTATTAGTCGCTATTATTGGGATTTCCTTCATTTTTGAAATGATTTTTGCGCAACCCGAAATGGGTAAAGTACTTTATGGTTTAATTCCATCTATGCCCAATTCGGCAGCACTTTATATCGCCATCGGGATTATTGGAGCTACGGTAATGCCACACAATTTATACTTGCATTCCTCCTTAGTTCAAACCCGAAAATTTGATCGAACTCCAGCGGGAATCAAACAAGCTTTGAAATACAATTTGATCGATAGCACCATTGCTTTGAACTTAGCATTCTTTGTAAATGCTGCTATTTTAATCTTGGCAGCAGCCACATTTTATAAAAACGGAATGCACGAAGTTGCTGAAATTCAGGATGCCTATCGATTTTTAGAACCACTTTTAGGATCTAAATGGGCTCCTATTTTGTTTGCTGTTGCCTTGATTGCTGCAGGACAAAGCTCAACAATCACAGGAACCTTGGCAGGACAAATCGTAATGGAAGGCTACCTAAATTTACGAATTCAGCCTTGGGTTCGAAGAATAATTACGCGTTTAATAGCGATTATTCCTGCTGTTATTGTTATTTCTATTTTTGGCGAAAGCGTAACAGGAAAATTATTGATTTTAAGCCAAGTAATTTTGAGTTTGCAATTGGGTTTTGCAATAATTCCACTTATCCATTTTGTTAGTGATAAGACTAAAATGAAAGGATTTCAGATTAGTAAAACCACCCAAATTGTTTCTTGGTTAGTCGCTTTGATAATTGTATCGTTAAATATAAAATTAGTTTACAATGAAATTGTAGGTTGGCTTGAAACTTCTGAAAACCCTATCGCGCTTTGGTTTACAGTTGTTCCATTAGCTTTTGGATTCTTGGTTTTGTTGTTGTATATCGTTGTTAAACCGTTTGTAACCAAAGCTAAACACGAATTTCAAAATCATTCACCACACAATTTAAACCTTCAATTTTCTAAAACCAGTACTTATAATAAAAAGAAGATTGCTATTGCTGTTGATTTTTCGTCGTCTGACGCTGTTGCCATAAATAACGCATTTGAATTGGGCGGAATGGAAGCAAAATACACTTTGATTCACGTCGTGGAAACTGTGGGAGCAATGGTTTATGGTAAAAACATAGAAGATCAAGAAACTTTAATCGATGCAGAATTATTAGCAGAGTATAAAGAAATGCTCTCTCAACAAGGCTTTGTCGTAAAAACCAAATTAGGTTACGGAAAGCCTAATAAAGTGATTCCTGAAATCATCAACAAAGGAAATTTCGATGTTTTAGTTATGGGAACTCATGGTCACACTGGATTTAAGGATTTAATCTTTGGAACCACTGTTGACAAGTTAAGACACAAGATTTCGATACCGCTGTTTATTGTGAAAAAATAGTTACTGAGGTTTTGAGTTGCTAGGTTTTTAAGACTTTGAAAACGTAAAGTAATTTATTTCAACAGCAAAATTCTCATTCCATTTCAGCAAAATCTAAAATCTTTAATCTAAAATCTGCAATCAAATGACATTATCAGAAGAAAATTATTTAAAAGCTATATATCATCTAACATCAGTTTCCGATACTGATGTGAGTACCAATGCCATTGCCGAAATGATGGAAACCAAAGCTTCCTCAGTGACGGATATGTTGAAAAAATTAGCCGAAAAAGATGTCGTAAATTATATAAAATACCAAGGAGTTTCGTTAACCGAAAAAGGACTGCTTTTTGCTAAAATGATTGTTCGAAAACATCGATTGTGGGAAGTTTTTCTAGTTGATAAATTAAATTTTGCTTGGGATGAGGTTCACGACATCGCCGAACAATTGGAACACATCAAATCCGAGGAACTCATCAATAAATTAGATGATTTTCTAGGCAATCCGACTCAAGATCCACACGGAGATCCCATTCCAGATTCTCAAGGAAGAATGGTAAAAACGGACAAGCAATTGCTTTCGGATTTAGCTATCAATCAAATTGGAATTTGTGTGGGAGTAAAAGATTCTTCGGCAGAATTTTTGAAATATCTGGACAAACAAGCCATTTCTTTAGGATCAAAAATTGAAATAATGGCTAAAGAAAGTTTCGATTTATCTACAAAAATAAAAGTGGATGGTCGAGAATTAATGATTTCAAGTAAGATTGCAGGAAATATTTATGTGAAAGGGGTTTAATGACAACTACAATCATCATCACCACAATTTTTGCCTGATTTTTTCTTTTTGAAAAAGAATTTCCGAATCAAAAAAGCAATAGCAAATGCTAACGTAAAATAGGTTAAAATATCTTGGAAATTCATAATTTGAGTTTTTTAGGATGCGATTCTTTCTAAAGCAATGTAGTTTTGAAATTGACCGTTTTTATCAAACATTGGATGTGCTTCAATCTCACACCAATACGAATCGCCATTTTTTCTGTAGTTTAAAATAACTTCTTTGAATGGTTTTAAATTTGTGACAGCTGTTTTTATTTTCTGTCTCGTTTCTTTTGATGTAGCTTTACCTTGAAATATAACGGGAGATTTTCCCAATATTTCTTCACGTTGGTAGCCACTTATTCTTGAAATGTTTGCCGAGGCAAATACAATTTTAAAATTTTTATCGGTAATGATTAATTCTCTATTTTCTTTTTGAGATTGTGACAAATAATCAATTTTATTAGTCCATCGCAATTGAATATTTTTGAACATAAAAACATCCGAAAAAGAATCTTTTCGAAATTCCCAAGAGAGCAGCGGTAAAGGTTGCAATTTTAATTTATTGTAAAAATCTGCACAAGCATTTTCATAATTTCTCATAATACAACTATTTATGGGTATTAAATTTAATCTAATTTTAGGTGATTTGTTCGGCATATCAACTCTATTCTGTATTCGGTTAACAATTAGTTGTAAAAACACATTTTATCAAAACAGAGATTTTCAACAAAAGATTCTCTTTATTTTAACAATTGATAAGCAATTAACGCAACAATATAGGCAAAGCTACTCATAAAAATCAATTGTCCCAAAGGCCATTTCCAACTATTTGTTTCTTTTTTTGTAACAGCGAGAGTGCTAATACATTGCATAGCAAAAGCATAAAACAGCAACAACGAAATTCCAGAAGCAAAATTAAATATTTTCTGCCCCGTCTCGTGATTGGTTTCTTCCTTCATTTTGCTGCGAATGCTGTTGTCATTATCGCTGCCGCCAACACTATAAATCGTAGCCAATGTCCCAACAAAAACCTCTCTTGCAGCGAACGAACTAATGATGGCAACCCCAATTTTCCAATCGTATCCCAATGGCGAAATGGCGGGCTCGATGGCTTTGCCCATAATTCCAATATAGGATTTTTCGAGCTTAAAAGCAGCAATTTTGTTTTCTAGTTGTGGTTTTGAGAGACTTTTATTTTCAATTCTTGAAGTAATAATCGAATCTGCGTTTTTGAAATTTTTATTTGGACCATTGGAAGCCAAAAACCATAAAATCACTGATATTGCTAAGATGATTTTTCCCGCTCCAAAGACAAAAGCTTTGGTTTTTTCGACAACGGTGATCATCACGTTTTTCAGCATTGGCAGTTTATAATTGGGCATTTCGACCACAAAAAAAGTTTTGCAATTCAGTCGAAGCACTTTATTTAGAACATATGCCGAAAAAATAGCCATTCCAAAACCAATAAGATACAACAACATCAACGTTAATCCTTGTAAATTCAGAATGCCCAATAAATATCTATCAGGAATAACTAACCCAATTATGATGGCATAAACCGGCAAACGAGCCGAACAAGTCGTAAACGGCGTAACAAGAATGGTGATTAATCGTTCTTTCCAATTTTCGATATTTCGGGTTGCCATAATGGCCGGAATGGCGCAGGCAGTTCCCGAAATTAATGGAACAACACTTTTGCCAGAAAGACCAAATTTGCGCATAATCTTGTCCATCAAGAAGACTACGCGACTCATATAACCGCTTTCTTCTAGAATGGAAATGAATAAAAACAAAAAGGTAATTTGAGGAATAAACATCAGAATTCCGCCAATTCCTGGAATAATTCCTTGCGCAATCAAATTGGTAAAAGCACCAGGAGGTAAGTTTTGGCTTGCCGATGTACTTAAGCCGGCAAAAGTGGTGTCAATAAAATCCATTGGAATTTTTGACCAAACGAATATCGATTGAAAAATACCAAACAAAACAACAAAGAAAATAAGATAACCCCAAACTTTGTGTGTGAGTACTCTATCAATTTTACTTCTAAAATCTGTTGCGGTTGAAGAATCTATTTTTTGACCAATTTTTAAGGTATTATTTATAAATTGGTATCGCTTGATGGTTTCTTTTTGTTGTAATTTTTTAAGTTCCGAGTCTGTTTTGGTAAACGAATCTTTTTCAAGGATTTTTCTGTTTAGTCCAGCAAAATTGACATCTTGAGTTATCACCAACCATAGTTTGTATATGGATTGATTTGGAAATGTTTTTCTAAGATTGTCAAAATAATCGTTATCGATTGTAGAAGCATCTAAACAAGGTTCGGTCGTGATGGTTTTGTAGGTCGTGATTGCATTTTTCAGTTCATCAATTCCTATATTTTTTCGAGAACTGGCGAGAACAATTTTGGTTTTTAACTGTTCTTCCAAAAAGGGAACGTCTAGCGAAATTCCTTTAAGTTTCATTCGATCTATCATGTTAATGACAAGAATCGTTGGAATTTCTAAATCTTTTATTTGGGTAAAAAGTAATAAATTACGTTTCAAGTTCTCTACTTCCGAAACTACTACAATTACATCAGGAAAGAGTTTGTCTTTTTTGTTGAGCAACAATTCAATCACCACATTCTCGTCGGCAGAACTGGCATTAAGACTATAAGTTCCAGGCAAATCGATTACATTTGCATAGATATTAGTAGTCAATTTACAAAATCCCACTTTCTTTTCGACAGTAATTCCAGGATAATTTCCCACTTGTTGGTTCAAACCCGTTAAGTGATTGAAAACCGAAGTTTTTCCCGTATTTGGATTCCCTATTAAAGCGACATTGATATTTTGCTTACTCATTTAATGTTATTTTGTAATACACTCCACTTCAATTTCACGAGCAGTTTCAACGCGAATGGCAAGATGGGAACCATTAACATTTAGGTACAACGGATCGCCAAGAGGAGCAATTTGAAGTAATTGCACTTTATTTCCAGGCAAACAACCCATTTCCAATAATTTTAACGGAATGATATCGGCATCAAAGTCTTTGATAATGGCTTTTTCTCCTTTTCGTAAATCGGCAATCGTAGTTTTCAATTTCTTATTTAGATTGATTTTAGATTACAAAAGTACAGTAAAAAAAAGAATAATTAATGACAATTGTCAGGTTTGGTTTTTTGGAAATGTTTTATATCTTCAACTTTGTCATTTCGACGAAGGAGAAATCACATAACGTGAGCAACTAATGAGATTCCTCCTTTGTCGGAATGACAAAACAACAACATTTTTTATGCGTTGTTTTTTACTTAATAGCCTTGATTAGTGTCAATAAAGCTACATATGAGTTCATTTGATACGGCTGAAACTCAATATCAATAAGGCAAGAGGATTGTTTAAATTAATTTGGTGTTTTTCGTCAGAATTACAAAGCGGGGACATAAAAGCCTGTGATCTGCTCTGAAAATTGCTTTTTTAGAAATTGCTTTAAGTCATTGAAATTGGGTTATAACAATAGGTCATAATATCATTTCTCATCTTCCAAAAGCCATTTAATATCTTCGATTAGTTTTTGAATTTCCTCTTTTTTGGTGCCATCATAAAAACCTCTAACTCTTTTTTTGGAGTCGACCAACACAAAATTTTCGGTGTGAACCATGTCATAACGTTCTTCTGGCTTTCCTTGTTTTACGGCCAAGTAGGATTTTCGAGCCATAGTATAAATTGCTTTTTTGTCGCCAGTGACTAGGTTCCATTTGGAGTCGTTCACGCCATTTATTTTAGCATATTCTTTCAAAACTGAAACATTATCAATGTCCGGCATTACAGAAAATGAAAGCAATTTCACCTTTGGATTATCTAAAAATGCTTTTTGAACATCCACAAGATTTGTTGTCATTTTTGGACAAATAGATTGGCAAGTGGTGAAGAAAAAATCGGCGACATAAATTTTGCCTTCATAATCTTTTTGGGTAATCGTTTTTCCGTTTTGATTTGTAAATGAGAAATCGGCAATCTTGTGGTATTTGCTGATATATTGAACGGTAGAATCGACCAATTCCGGGTTTACATCGGCTGGATTGTAAATGGGCAAAGATTTACTTGGCTTTAAAGCCGAATAAAAAAAGGAAAGTGTAATAATTGAAAAAAGGAAAAATCCAATTAGGAACTTTCGATATTTATAAAAAATGGACTTCATAAGGGAGCAGTTTGTTATTTAGCAATTCTTTTTAGTATTGTCTCACTTTAAATGATGCTTTTCTATTGAAAATTTGATGCAAAAATACAAAAATGACAATTGTTTGAATGACCTTATTATGGTTTTCTAGTAAATTAACATTTTATTACAATTATTATAAATAGCTTTGCGATAGTAACTAAATCGTTAAAATAAATGAAAAATAAATTTTCTAAACGGCTACTTTTTGTGATTCCTGCAATAATTGGATTTACAACAGTTCATGCTCAAAATGCTCCCGCCAAAACAGAACCGGGAATTAATGTGTCCTTTATGGATAAAAAAGTAAAACCAAACGATGATTTTTTTCGCTTTGTAAATGGAACTTGGTTTGATACTACTGAAATTCCAGGTGACAGAACTAGATGGGGAAGTTTTGATGAGTTGCGTCAAAGAACTGATAATGATGCCTTGGAGATTTTGAAGGAAGCAACTCTAAACACAAAATACAAATCGACTACTGATCAAGGAAAAGCAATAAATCTATATAAAACAATTATGGATACTGTTGCCAGAAACAAGCAAGGTTTAGCACCACTAAAGCCTTATTTAGCGAAAATTGATAAGATTAAAAACGTTAAGGATTTACAAGCACTTTTAGTACAAATGGATTCTGAAGGTGGCTTAGGATTTTTTGGTTTTGGAATAGGTGCTGATGCAAAGAATAGCAATAGAAATGTACTTAATCTTGGGCCAGGTAGTTTAGGATTGCCAGATCGTGATTATTATGTTTCAGACGATAAAGACTCGAAAGAAAAAAGAGAAAAATATGTGCTGCACGTTGCTAAAATGTTACAAATTTTAGGAGAAAGCCCAGCAATTGCAAAATCTGATGCTGATAAAATTCTGGCTTTAGAAACGGCAATGTCTAAGCCAAGATTTGACCGAGTGGAAAGACGCGATCGCAGGAAATCATATAATCCAATGACATTGGCTGATTTGAAAAAATTAACTCCATCCATTGATTGGAACGGATTTCTAAACAGTACTGGATTAAAAAATATCGATTCCCTGATAGTTTCACAACCAAAATATATGATGGCGCTAGAAGCTATTTTTAAGGAAAACAAAGTCCAAGATTGGAAAGCTTACATGCGTTGGACTTTATTGAACAGATCTTCAGGAAGGTTATCAACGTCATTAGAAAACGCAAATTGGGAATTTTATGGCAAGACCTTAACGGGTGCTGTCAAACAAAGACCTCGTGACGAAAGAGCTTTGCAAGTAATCAATGGTTCCGTTGGTGAAGCGCTTGGAAAATTATATGTCGAGAAAAAATTTCCTGCAGAGGCCAAAGCCAAAGCAGAAAAAATGATCAAAAATATTTTTTTAGCCTATGAAAACCGCATCAACAATTTACCGTGGATGTCACCCGAAACCAGAGTTAGTGCCATTGCAAAACTTAGGAAATCTAAAATTAAAATTGGTTATCCTGATAAATGGAAAGATTATTCGGCTTTGATTTTGAATAGTCCAGAAGAAGGAGGAAGTCTTTTTGAGAACGCAAAAAATCTTTCGAGATGGAATTTTAAAATGGATATCGATAAACTTTACAAGCCAGTTGACAAGACAGAATGGGGAATGTCGCCACAAACAGTAAATGCCTACTACAATCCTTCCTATAACGAAATTGTATTTCCTGCTGCTATTTTGCAACCGCCTTTTTACAATTATCAAGCTGATGAAGCTATTAATTATGGAGGAATTGGAGGTGTAATTGGTCACGAAATCTCACACGGTTTTGATGATTCTGGAGCGCGTTACAATGCTGATGGAAACTTGAAAGACTGGTGGACTGCTGAGGATTTGAAACAATTTTCAGCTTTGACAGGAAAACTTGCTGAGCAATACAGTGCTTTGGAGCCGCTACCCGGCACATTTGTTGATGGTAAATTTACTCTTGGCGAGAATATTGGTGACTTAGGCGGTGTGAATGCTGCTTATGACGGCTTACAATTGTATTTAAAAGAAAATGGAAATCCGGGCTTAATTGATGGTTATACGCCAGAACAACGTTTCTTTATTTCTTGGGGAACTATTTGGAGAACTAAAATGCGTGATGAAGCCATAAAAAATCAAGTAAAAACAGATCCACATTCTCCAGGAATGTATCGTGCGTATGTTCCTTTACAAAATGTTGATGCTTTTTATCAAGCCTTCAATATTACATCTGGTGACGGAATGTATCTTGCACCAGATAAGCGAGTAAAAATCTGGTAAAATCAGTTTTACAGCAAAAAAACTCCCATTTGTACAGGCAAATGGGAGTTTTTTATTGGTTTCAAGTAATTTTTTACCTTCCTTTCCGCATAGAATAATTGACCATATACAAACCGCCCAAAGTAACTGCTCCACCAATGGCAATTGCAGTATTTAGTGATTCTCCAAAAATAATAGCTCCTAAAATCAGGGCAACTATTGGATTGATATAAGCATAAACACTAGTAATTTCTGCTGCTAAATGTTGCAACGCATAGATATAAGCAATAAAAGTCAGTACGGAGCCAATTAGCACTAAATAAGCAATTGACCACCAAGAAATGGCCGGAATTTCTGTGATGTTTATTCCCGTTCCGGTTGCTCCAATTAGGGCTAAAGTAATAATGCTGGAAATAAACATTTGTATTCCTAAACTAAAATAAGGATTAAAACTAGCTGCTTTTTTCTTGGTGTATAAAGTTCCAAAAGCCCAAGTAACTGTAGCTATAAGTGAAATAAAAATTCCAAATCTAAAGTCAGGAATTAAGAAATCACTAAGGTGATCGTAGAAAATAACACAAACACCCCCAAAACTGATTACTAAGCCAAAAATGGCTAACCGCGCTATTTTTTCACCTCGAAACAAGGTAATAATCACAATCCATAAAGGAAAAATAGCAGCCAAAATTGCACCTAAACCACTACTAATATATTTTACACCCCAAGTACTTAATCCGTTACTCAAAGCAAAATTTAGAATGCTCAGAATAAATATGGTTTTCCATTGTTTCCCTTTTGGCCACGGTGTTTTTTTATATAAGAAATACGAAAGATAGAGCGAGCCACCTATAAATTGTCTAATTCCTGCCAGCTGCAAACCAGGCATATGTTTTACACCTTCTTTTGACGCAATCCAAGTGGTTCCCCAAAAAAAACTCACCCAACACAAAGCAATTATGGGAAGCCCAATAGTGTTTATTTGAGATGATAAAGCATTTTTTATTTTTGTCTTCACTTTATAAACTTGTTGTCACGATAAATGTATAATCGAGAATATGCTCTAGTTTATCACTCAAAATGGTTTTGCCAAAACACACATTTTCAGCATTAAATTCAGGCAAAGCTAAGTTGAATTCAATGGCTTTTTGGGTGTAATATTCTTTTCTAGTTGGATGAAATGGCGCAACAGCATTGAAGGTTTCATTCCAACAATTTTCTGCAATAATTTTCACAATAATTCCAATACAATCCTCTTGATGAATCAGGTTTATAGGCGCATTTGGGTTTTCGATATTTTTTCTTCCCGCAAGGAATTTGACAGGATTTCTATCTTCGCCAATTAATCCTCCAAAACGTAAAATGGTCGTCTTGAAACTGGGATTGCTTTGCAAAAGTTGTTCGGTTTGAACCAATTGTTTGCCGCTTTCGGTATCGGGATTTAGATTTGTTTCTTCGGTCACAAGCAAGTTATCTTCGCCATAAACGGATGTCGAACTAATAAAAATAACGTTTTCAACCGATGATTTTTCGATGCAAGGAATGCAGTTTTTAATCTTAGCAACAAAATTTTCAGTAGACGAACCGCGAAGTTTTGGCGGAACATCAATAATTAAAATCTTCGAATTTTTAAGAAATTCAGTGAAATTTCCAGTTATTTCAACTTCGGAAAGGGCAATCAAAAAAGGCTGAATTCCCGAGCTTTCTAATGTCGAAAGTTTCTCTGGAGAAGTGGTAGAACCCTTTATAGAAAACCCATTATCGAGTAAAACTTTCGCCAAAGGAAAACCCAACCAACCGCAACCAAGAATGCTAATTTGTGTCATTTCAAAAAAATTGAATGCTCAAAAGTAGTATAAATGCACTCGATTTGGAAATCGATTGAGATTAATTTTGTTTTCTTTTTTCCTGTTCCTTTAAAATCGTATTTAAAAATGGCGAGGTAATTTTTTCGATTTCACTTGTAGTAAGAGTCAGTGCTTTGGGATTTTTAACGAGTTGCAACCAAGGTTTTGGAGAGCCAAAAGGATAACTTCCAAACACAATTACGGGTGTTCCTTTGAATTTTACGTTCTCGTTGTCAATTAAAATCCATTGGTCGGCCCAATCGTATAAATATTTAGCATCTTTTTCTTGTAATCTTAAGCAAGAATGCGATGCTGGATAACCTGGTAAATCGTATTGATGAAACCCAACTCCTTTTTTATTTTCAATATTAAAATTCCATTTTAATTTCCATTCGTCATCAAAGGTACTCGTGGTTTCTTCGGCTTTCCAATTGGTAAAAAACAATCCTGTTGGCGTTTGATCGTTTTTTCTGCCCATATTTGTTGGTCCGGTATAAGTCAAAACTCCATTTTCATAAGCCGCAAAAGTTTGAGTAGGATAGGAGAAGAAAAGTATTTTATCTACTTTTTCTAAATAAGGAACTTCAACGGGAAACGGCAAATAGAAAGCGATGTCACCACTCCTATCTGTTGGAATTATTACAGAATCCATTTTGGTAAAAAATTCTTTATCTGTTCGGTTTACGGCAAGTGCTATATCCAAATCTGCTGCAGATTTGTTGTTTTTCAACCATTCTTTAGCACTTTCTAAAGTATAGGAAACCGTTTTAGGAGCTTTTCTAACAGGTGCTTTCTTGACAACTTTAGTTGGTTGATTAGTTTTGTCAGTTTCCCCTTTTTTACAAGATAATGTTGTAAGTGCAATTATAAGTCCAAGTAAAATGATCAATTTTTTCATAAAGATTTTCTTTTATGCAAAAATGATTCAAATGAGCTTGTCAAGTGTTACATCTTTATAGAAAATTATTATGTGTTTTACATTTATTGAGGTTTAATCCAAGTTTTAAATGGGACTTGGAACAAGAATTTTTCGCTACTTTTAATTGTATTATTTCCCCAAACTATCTTTCTTAACTACTAAACTATCCTTTTTAACTCTTTTCCAAACCTTCAAAACAACAGGTACAACGGTTTTTTGCGATGGTTTTATTTTCTGTTTAATAATTACGGCATCATTCAAAACAAAAGGAGTTGGTATCATCCAATTGGCTCTTTTTGCCATTTTGAATAAAGGATTATTTAACAAGTCGAAGGAACTTTCTTGTAGTTCCAAATCCAAAATACTGGCAGCGGCAACATTAAATTCTATCTCCAATGGCAGTTGATCGACAACATAATAGCTCAATAATTTTTTACCTTTTCGTTGATATTTGGTTCCTTTTTGTCCCAATAAAGACAAACCATTGGCTTTGAAATTTTGAATCACGACATTTTGATTGGCAAAAATATCATAACGATTCACTTTTCGGGTTGGGGTAATTCGGATTTTTAAAAATCTATTTCCTCCAATAATGCTGTCTCTTAAGAATTCTATTACTGGTTTCGAAATGGTTTTCAATGGTGCATCGGCGGCGAAAGTAAAGCCCGAATTGTATTTGCTCGCCAAAGGATTTTGCTCTAAATCTTTGGCGTTTTTTGGATTTTGACCCAAATAAGTTTTAGTCCAATCGTCTAAATTGGTGTCATAAGTTGCCCACGAAGCTTTGTTTGTGTCCGCATCCAAAATATAAACCAAACTATTGGATTTGGCTTTGCCCAACTCATAACCAGAATAATAATGTGCTTTGGCAAAAAAGCCAATCGAAAGCACCAACAAAATTAGCGATGTCATTCCTTTTCGTTTAAACGAACCAAAAACAGGCAACAATAAACCAAAAGTCAAAACAGTTAAAATGGCAGTTCCAAACAAAACTTTCAGCCCTAGACCTATAGGAAACATTTGGATAAATGGTGCAATTAATAACAAGGCGGGAATGCTCAAAAAGAGATTCAAAATCCATTTCGACTTTTGAGTTAATACAAAAGAGGTCAACATTAGCAATCCTGCAAAAACCGGAATGATTAAAAATCCTGCGCCTTTCAAGAAGAAAACAAGCAGCCCATTTATGAGAATCCAAAAGAATATTGGCGCAACAGAATGGCTCATTGTTACTTTTTTGAACGAGAAAATTTGGTAAAATGCAAAGCAAATCGCCAAACTCAACAACGTGAAAGCTGCAATATAATCGTGTCCGTTATAGGTAAAACCGTTGAGCAAATCATTGTATTGCGGATAGATTAGCAGTAATAATTTCCATCCCAAAAAAGTGATTGCGCCAGAAATTATTACCGAACCCAAAAACGGAATAAATCCTCTCGCCATTTCAGGTAAAAATAAAATCCGTTTGCCAATGCCAACGAATATCAAAAGAAATAAAAGGACCAAAGCGATAATCACCATTGGCAAAACCCAACTAAACGGATAACTGATAAATGTAAAAGGTATCGAAAAATAGACATCGTCTTCGGTAGTTTTTGTCGTGTTCAAATCGGCATTCGAAAAATAATCCAACAATGGCATCAGGTATTTTCCTTGATGCATCAAGGATTTTTTGCTCAAATGATCGATATCATCTTGCGCTGTGTGGTAATTATAATGTCCGTCGATAAAAGCAAAATTATAGCCCTGAATATTGCCTTGTTCTCTGAAAACGGTCAAATCCGTGTCATTAGGCAACCTTTTGTAAATACTGTACATCAAGGAATTAGACACTGGATATTTAACATTTGCCGCCGCAAATTCTTTGACCAAACCCGCATTTCCGCCATTGGTTTCCATCAACATATAACTCGGACCCGAGCTTCCTCTAGCTTCAAAATTGAGTACTAAACCCACATCTTTTGCCCAGGGGTGTTTTGTTACAAAAAGTGCTGCACCATTCAAACCCAATTCTTCGGCATCTGTAAATAGAATAATGATGTCATTTTTGTGTTGTTTTTTATCGTAAGTAAAAGCACGAACACTTTCTAGAATTGTTGCCACTCCTGAAGCATCATCACTTGCGCCGTGAGAATAGGAATGTGGCGCACTGTCATAATGCGAAAGTAGAAGCAAAGCTTTGTTGCTATTACCGCCTTTTATTCGGGCTAGAATATTCTTGCATTTGGTTAAAGTTCCCCAGTCTGAAAAAGAATATCCTTCTTGAACAGCAGTTTCTAAACCCATATTTTGGAGTTCTTTGATCAAATAATTCGCCACCAGATCGTGATTTTGTGAACTTACAAAATGTGGTTTTTGGGCTATGTTTTTTACTTGTTCTAAAGCTCTTGTAGTCGAAAAATCGGCAAGCGGAACATCGTCTTCGGATGTCCATTGTGGCATCATCGTGATGAAAATAAATCCAAGGAGCCCAAGGATAAATAATACGGATAAAATAGAGGAATAACTTTTTTTCATTAGGATAGAATTGGGTTCTAAATTTCTTTTTTAACAAGTAGGTAATAGTCTTCTTCCAAAGTGCGATAGCCTTGATCATAAACAAAATAGTAGGTATTTCCAGTTTTTGTTTGCAAAATATTGGTAAAAAATTCAAAATCGAATCCCTTGCTCAGCAGTTTGGACTTAGTGGTTTTTCCTTTTCCATCGACATTCAATGCCGATAGAATTCGGTAATTCTTGCGCAATTTGTTGTTCACGTTGCGCATAAAATTAGTACTGTCTTTATTTATTTTATTGTTGTAGGCATTGCGACAACCATCGCTGCAAAACTTTTTGTCTTCGCGACCTACAATTTTGTCTCCACATTCTAGGCAGGTTTTGTTCATGTTTTTTGTTTTATTAAAATAGACCTTTATTCGATAAACTCCTGTCTTTTAGACTAATTGGAATCTTGTTTATAAATATCAATAGTTTCTTTTGAAAGCCTTTTTTGCAACCATAATTTTAGCTTTTGCTTAGAAGTTTTTGATAAATTTTTTTTGCTTTGATAAATTAAAACAGGATGAACATAAACGCTATCCTTTTTAGTATTAAAACTGTGATTTGAAATCGAGATGTTTTCCACTTCTGGGAAAATAATTTTTATTTCATCCAATAAAGCTTTGCTGTTAAATTTATTGGAAGCAATTTCGTTTTTTAACTGATTGATAGTAAGATCTTTTGTGTCTAGGTCTGTTTTTCCAGAATTGATTTGCTGTAGAATATACTTCTTAATATCTGTCGTATCTTGAACAATTTTCAATTCGGTGTTGTTGATTTTGTAGTCTTTAAGGGCTTTATTTAGGGTTTTAATTTCGACTGGATTAAACTTATGCCTTAAAAAGGCAAGTTCGATTTTTTTAGGATTAGACTTTAAATCAATTTTTTTATATACAATTGCAAAACCTTTATTGGTAAATTCATTTTCAATATATTGATTAATTTTTTGATTGGCTTTTTTTTCATTGTATAATGAATAAGCAAAAAAGATGCTGGGTAATAACAAGGCCAAAGTCAAGGCTGTGATGGCATATTTTATTTTTTTTTGGCTTTTCTCATCTACTTGTTTTACGGCTGGATATTTTAAATATTTTACAATTAGAAAAGTAGAAATACAAATGAAAACACAGTTTATAGTATATAAAAATAGAGCCCCAAAAAAGAATTTGAAGTTTCCAATCGCCAATCCATAACCTGCAGTACACAAAGGAGGCATCAAGGCCGTTGCAATTGCAACGCCTGGAATCGGGTTTCCTTTTTCGACTCTCGTAATGGCAATTACGCCCACAAGACCACCAAAAAACGCAATTAAAACATCATATATGTTTGGAGACGTACGCGACAATAGTTCAGATTGAATTTCTTTAAATGGACTTAAATAAAAGTATGTTGTAGATACTACAAGACTTACAATCGTTGCTATCAAAAGATTTTTTAATGCCTTTTTTACTAATTCGGAGTCATACAATCCGAGACCAAATCCTGCACCAATAATTGGACCCATCAAAGGAGAAATAAGCATGGCTCCAATAACAACAGCTGTAGAATTTACATTTAGTCCCACCGAAGCCACTACAATAGCACAGGCCAAAATCCACAAATTTGAACCTCGAAAGGAAATATTTGATTTTACATTTTCTAACACTTTGTGTTTGTCTTCTTCGCCAAAATGAAGATCTGCAAATTGAATTATTTTAGATATCATATTTTTTTTGTTTTAATTTCTAACTTTTTTGTAATCTAAAATTTAATTTTAATTCTTTTAAAATCAATCAAATATAACAAATATTTTCCATTTACAAACGGTTACAAATAGTTACAACCGAAAGTAAATAGTTATCAACCGAATAAAATTTTACAGCTGCCGCATCTTTGCCCTGTTGATTTGAACGAACAATTCAACAAATTATATACTAACAATTTAAATTTTACACGCCATGAATGCAATGAAAAACTCAGTACAATTAATCGGAAACGTAGGGAATGATCCAGAAATCAAAACTTTTGATGGAGGAAAAAAAGTAGTCAATTTAACGCTCGCCACTAACGAAAGTTACAAAAATGAAAAGGGCGAAAAAACAGAAAAAACCGAATGGCACAAAGTTGTCGCTTGGGGAAGCACTGCCGATATTATCGAAAAGTACGTAACTAAAGGCAAAGAAATAGCCATCGCAGGAAAGTTAACCCACAGAAGTTATGATGATAAAAACGGTGAAAAACGATACATCACAGAAGTAGTTGCAACCGAAGTGTTGCTTTTGGGAAAATAGTTTTAGAATAAAATAAAGTTACACAAGAATGCCCTCTCAATCGGAGGGCATTTGTATTTTGAATTAGGTTGCTTTTTTAATTAAATCAAACATCGGACAACGGTCGCAACGTTTCTTTTCGCTTTTTTTGTATTTTTCGCAACAGCTAGACTTGCAGTTTTCTGCTTTCTTGATTTTTTCCAGAAGCGTTTTTTTCTTTTTCTTCTTTTTTTCTTTTACCTTTTCTTTCTTGCTCACTTCGTAAAGAGTTAAATCCTACTACAAATATATGTTATTTTTATTTATTCTAAATAAGATTTATTTATTAAAAAAAATGCCTCAAAGGAATTAATATTCTTCAAGGCAATTTTTATAATTTAAAGACAGGAATTATTTTGCAACAGCGCCAGTAGTCGCTACAGCAATTAGTTGAATATCTCGGTCAAACAAATACAATCCACCTTTGTCATCTCCAATCAAATTGATTTTGTCCAAAATAGTTTTGGCAGTCGCTTCTTCTTCAATTTGTTCGGCAACATACCATTGCAAGAAATTATGAGTAGCATAATCTTTTTCATCAAAAGTGATGTGTACCAATTCATTAATCGAATTCGAAACGAAAATTTCATGTTTGTATAATTCTTCAAACATTCCCTTAAAGGTTTCATAAGTCGTTTGTGGTGCATTCAAATCGGTGATTTTCGCATGACCTCCGCGTTCGTTTACGTATTTGATTAACTTGAGCATGTGTAAACGCTCTTCGTCAGATTGAGCATACATAAATTTAGCAATTCCTTCCAATCCGTTAACTTCTGACCAACAAGCCATTGCTAAATAGATTTGTGAAGATTCGGCCTCGATGCGAATTTGTTTATTTAACGCAATTTCTATATTTTTTGTCAACATAATGTATTTGTTTTAAGCAAATTTAAGAAAAATATTTCAAAGCAGAAGACTGTTTTATAAAAGATTTTAGCTTCTTGAAATCTCCTAAAAATGAAAGGTGTTTTTTGGAAATAGTATTGTTTTAAGTCTTCAAAACACTGAAAACGGAGACTTAAAACTGGACACTGTTTACTTTTTACCCGTTCATCAATTCCTGAAAATAATCTACAAATTGACTCACGTGAAAACCATCCATCAAGCCGTGATGTGCGTGAATTGACATCGACATTGTTTTTTTTCCGTTAAGGTCAATCATCATTTTTCCAAAAGAAATTTTCGGACAACTATCTGGTAAAGTATAACTTCTAGCGTGAGAAAGTGAGGTAAAATTGATCCAAGGCACAGCCGAAAAATGAATTAAATTATCGTTTGGAAATTCTCTAGTCAAAAGTCCCGAAGTGTTTTTTATTCTTTCAATTTCCCGGAATGTATTGGATGCAAAAACGTCAAAATCGGGAGAATATTCAATCAGTGAAAATCCAAAAGTTTTGTCTTCACGCATTATCGTTGCAGACACATCAATGGTATCGTAAATGTAAATCGCATCATCCTTTATTCGATAGCGAAATGATTCAATTTTATTTACAGCCACCATAGTTTTGTGTAAATAATACACAAAAAAGGAAGTTTCCAATTGTTTTGCAGTTTCATACGCTTTTGTACAATCTATTTCGAGGGTTAAACCAAAAAAAGGTTCTTCAAATTGTTTGAAAAAAAGGAAATGTTCTTTCCGATTCCAGTTTTCTATATCTAAAAGTGTTTTCACTATTCTAATTTTTTCAAAACATCAATAATTTTTTCAAAAGCACTAAAATTTTCGTGCTCTACTTTATAGTCAATTCGTTCGTGAGCCCAAGTGGTGTGAAACGGAATATGAACAGCGTGTCCGCCAATGGCAAGAACCGGCAAAACATCTGATTTTAAAGAATTTCCAATCATAAAAAACTCCTCTGGTTGTATTTCTAGTCGCTTAATCAAATCCAGATAATCTTTTTCCTGTTTATCTGACATTACTTCTATATGGTGAAAATAATGTCCTAAACCCGAATCATGTAGTTTTCGGCGTTGGTCTAATAAATCTCCTTTTGTGGCGACCACTAATTTGTATTTTCCGTGCAGGGCTTTGATGGTTTCTTCGACACCATCTAAAAGCACAATGGGTTTTTCGAGCAATTCTTTCCCATATTCAAGGATTTTTTCAATGACTTCAACAGGAATAGTATTGTTCGAAATTTTCATCGCCGCTTCAATCATCGACAGAATATAGGCTTTGATTCCGTAACCGTAAATTTTTAAATTATCGATTTCGACCTTAAAAAGTTCTTGCGAAATGCCTTGATGCGACAAATAATCTTGCATCAGTTCACAAAATTTTTGTTCCGTTTCTTGAAAATAAGGTTCGTTTACAAATAAAGTATCATCAGCATCGAAAGCGATTATTTTTAAATTTGATATTTTGTTGGGCATTTTTTCTAATTCAATTTTTATATTCGAGACCTACTATTTTTTAAAATAACAGTCGCTTTTTATTTATTTACTTTTTTCAAACTATATAAATCGTGTCTTCTGTCTCGCATAATATTAACACTTCCGTGAACGTGCAGTTCCTTTAGAAGATTAATATCGACATCAACAATCAGTGTCATTTCGGTATTTGGTGTTGCTTCGGCTTTGATACCATTACTAGGAAACGCAAAATCCGAAGGTGTAAAAACTGCCGCTTGCGCATATTGAATATCCATATTATTCACTTTGGGTAAATTCCCCACACAACCGGCAACGGCAACATAGCATTCATTTTCAATAGCGCGTGCTTGGGCACAATGTCTAACGCGGGTGTAACCGTTTTGAGTATCGGTCAAGAATGGGACAAACAAAATATTCATTCCATCATCTGCCATCAATCTAGTTAATTCTGGAAATTCGACATCATAACAAATCACGATTCCAATTTTCCCACAATCCGTATCGAATGTTTGAATCGTGTCGCCACCAGTCATTCCCCAATGGAAAACTTCGTTTGGCGTAATGTGAATTTTGCGATACATTTCGTTGGTACCATCTCTTTTGCACAGGAAACCTACATTGTATAAATGGTCGTTTTCCAGAAACGGCATACTTCCGGAAATAATATTGATATTATAAGAAATAGCAAGTTCTTGAAATTTCTTTTTGATAGGATCGGCATGTTTGGCTAATTCGCGAATGGCATCGGCTTCCGAAAGGTGATTGTAATCCGCCATCAAGGGTGCAATGAATAATTCTGGAAACAAAGCAAAATCACTTCCATAACCTGAAACAGCATCTATAAAAAACTCCGCTTGTTCGAAAAATTCCTCCAAATTATTGAGTGGGCGCATTTGCCATTGCACTAATCCAAGTCGAATAATCGTTTTTTCGGTGTTGATGTATTTTGGACTTTCGTCATAGTAAATATTATTCCATTCTAATAAAACTGCGAATTCCTTTGAACTTTTATCACCCTCAAGATAATTTTTCATCACACGAATCACGTGAAAATCATTACTCAATTGAAACGATAATACAGGATCATGTAATTCTTTTTTTCCAATTTTTTCGATATATTCTTTTGGCGTCATTTCACCAGCATATTGTCCATAATTTGGAATTCTGCCCGCAAAAACAATCGATTTTAGGTTGAATTGTTCGCACAATTCTTTTCTGGCATCATATAATCTTCTTCCTAGTCGTAATCCTCTATAATTTGGATGAATAAAAACATCAATACCGTAGAGAATTTCGCCTTTGTGCGTATGGGTTGAAAAAGTATAATTTCCGGTAACGGTTTTATAGTCACTGTTTTTATCGACTAAATCTTCCATTACAATAAGCGAAAGCGCTGAGCCTACCACTTTTCCGTCAACGACGATTACTAATTGTCCGTCAGGAAAAATATTCAATAAATTTTCTATTTGTGATTCTTTCCAGTAAGAATTGGCCATTTGAGGATAGGCCTCGATCATCGAATGTTTTAATTCCTTATAGTCTTCGATTTGTAAATTTCTTAATTCGACCGTTTTTATTTCTTGAGACATAAGCTTGTTTTTTTGCAAGTTAATGAAAATTTCGCCTGATTAATTAACCCTGTCAGAGTTCAAAACTTTGACAGGGTTAAAATTTAGGTTAAAAATTTTAATTTATCGTCTCTCCATTCCCAACACCATCCGCATCAGGATTTACAAAAACTAATTTTCCTTCCGCATTTGTAGTCATCAAAATCATTCCTTGACTTTCCACACCACGAAGATTTCTCGGTGCTAGATTTACTAAAACTGTAACTCGTTTTCCAATAATATCTTCGGGTTTAAAACTCTCCGCAATTCCCGAAACAATTGTGCGAACATCAATTCCTGTATCTACTTTTAGAATCAAAAGTTTGTTTGCTTTTGGCATTTTCTCGGCTTCTAGAATTGTTCCCACTCGTAAATCCATTTTGGCAAAATCCTCAAACTGAATCAATTCTTTCTGTGGTTCAGCTTTTTTGTTTTCTGCGATATTCGCTGTTTTGGTAGCTTCTAATTTATCTATTTGTTTCTGAATTTCTTCATCTTCAATTTTTGCAAACAATAATTCTGGCTCACCAATTTTGTGTCCAGCAACAATCAAATCCGAATTTTCAGAAACTGTATTCCAACTAATTTTATCGTCAATTTTCAAAATTCGAGATAGTTTTTTAGCTGTAAAAGGCAAGAAAGGTTCGCAAAGTGAACTCAAAGCCGTCGCAATTTGCAAAGCCACATACATTTGTGTTTGCACGCGCTCTGGATTGTCCTTAATCACTTTCCAAGGCTCTTCATCGGCCAAATATTTATTTCCTAAACGAGCTACATTCATCAATTCGCTCAACGCTTCACGGAATCTAAACCGTTCAATTGAGCTTGAAATAACTGCTGGATACGCCTTCAATTCACTCAAAGTAGCTTCGTCAATCTCTGATAATTCATTTGGTTGAGGAACAATTCCATTATAATATTTATTGGTCAAAACTACCACACGATTGATGAAATTTCCATAAATCGCCACCAATTCATTGTTGTTTCTTGCCTGAAAATCTTTCCAAGTAAAATCATTGTCTTTCGTTTCAGGCGCATTCGATGTCAAAGCATAACGCAAAACATCTTGCTGATTCGGAAATTCTTCTAAATATTCGTGCAACCAAACCGCCCAGTTTTTAGAAGTCGATAATTTATTTCCTTCTAAGTTCAAGAATTCATTTGCAGGCACATTATCTGGCAAAATATAACTTCCTTCCGCTTTTAAAACTGCTGGAAAAATGATACAGTGAAAAACAATATTGTCCTTTCCTATAAAGTGAACTAACTTGGTGTCTTTATCTTTCCAATACGGTTCCCAATCTTTTCCTTCGCGCAAAGCCCATTCTTTCGAAGAAGAAATATAGCCAATTGGCGCATCAAACCACACATATAATTTTTTTCCTTCGGCACCTTCTACAGGAACATCAATTCCCCAATCGAGGTCACGCGTTACTGCACGAGGTTCCAATCCGCCGTCGATCCAAGATTTTACTTGACCGTAAACATTCGGTTTCCAGTCATTTTTATGTCCTACAAGAATCCATTCTTTCAAGAAATCTTCGTAACGATCCAAAGGCAAAAACCAGTGTTTCGTCGATTTCATAATGGGAGTTTCTCCTGTAATTGTTGATTTTGGATTTATCAAATCCGTAGCGTTCAAAGTAGATCCACATTTTTCACATTGATCGCCATACGCTTCTTCGTTACCACATTTTGGACAAGTACCTACCACAAAACGGTCTGCCAGAAATTGGTCTGCTTTCGCATCATACAATTGCTCCGTCACTTCCTCGATAAAATCGCCTTTATCATACAGCGTTCTAAAAAATTCCGAAGCTGTATCGTGATGAATTTGAGCCGAAGTTCGAGAGTAATTATCAAAAGAAATATCAAAATCAATAAAAGATTTTCGGATAATTCCATCGTATTTATCGATAACTTCCTGAGGCGAAATCCCTTCTTTTTTGGCTTTCATCGAAATCGCCACACCGTGTTCATCGCTTCCGCAAACAAACAAAACGTCTCTTCCTTGCAATCTTAAATAGCGAGAATAAATATCCGAAGGCACGTAAACCCCCGCCAAATGCCCAATGTGAATCGGTCCGTTCGTATAAGGCAATGCCGCCGTAATAGTATATCTTTTTGGATTCTGTAACATAATTCAGTTTAATTTGCTGCAAAAATAAGATATTTTACCATAGGGATGATGAGACAATTGGCGACTTATCTGTAGGATGTTGAATAAATTTTAAATAAATGGTTTTTTTTAGATCAGAATGATTGTGATTTATAGTTAAAAGTGTTTTCTATTATGGTAAGATGTTGCTAATTTTTGGGTAGAACTAATGAAAATTTAAATTTAGTAAGGTGATAATATCAAGAAAATCTTAACAATGAAATTATTGATTAGTTAGCATTTTTTTGTCAATTACATAGTAAATTTAAATATAGTTAAATATTAAAAAATTAAACTTATATTTGGCGCACCAATTTGGCGCACCAATTTTAATTGTTTTAAAAAAGTTGAATAAAGACTGATGATCTTCATTTAATCTAACTTGAGTAACAATAGCAATTCAAATTATGTATAAATGATTCTAATTAAAAAAAGATAAATAGTATTATGAATTTGAACAATGTAATCTTTATAATGGGTGTTTCAGGTTGTGGAAAGAGCACTGTTGGTAAATTATTATCAGAGCGTTTAAACATTCCTTTTTTTGATGGTGATGATTTTCATCCGCAATCCAATGTTGATAAAATGAGCAATGGCGTGCCGCTTAACGACGAAGACCGTTACAGCTGGTTGCTTACACTTAATGCATTAGCCAAAAAAACATTAGAAAATAACAGCTGTGTCATTGTTTGTTCCGCTTTAAAACGATCGTATAGAGAGATTTTATGTACGGATATTCAAAATCAAGCAAAATGGATTCATTTGGCTGGGAGTTTTGATCAAATTTTTGATCGAATAAACAAAAGAGAGAACCATTATATGCAATCCAATTTATTACAATCACAGTTTGATATTTTAGAAAAGCCCCAAAATGCTTTAGAGATTAATATTGAATTAAAACCAGAAGATATTGTAGATATTATAGCAAAGAAAATAGAAATGAAATCAGAATTTGGATTATTTGGATTAGGAGTAATGGGAAAGAGTTTAAGCAGAAACTTGGCTCAAAAAGGATTTAACATATCTATATTTAATAGAGAAGTTGCCGGGATAGAAGAGAACGTTGCTTTGAACTTCAAGAACAGTTACGAAGAATTACAAACAGCGCAAGCATTTTCTGATTTAGAAGGATTTGTAAACTCCTTGCAAACCCCTAGAAGGATCATGCTTATGGTCAATGCGGGCAAGACTACTGATAGTGTTATAGCCGATTTGGTTCCGCTTTTATCCAATGGAGATATTTTGATTGATGGCGGAAACTCCAATTATTTAGACACAAAAGAACGTTATGATTTTTTAAAAAACAAAAACATCCATTTCATTGGTGTTGGTGTTTCTGGCGGAGAAGAAGGCGCACTAAAAGGACCTTCAATTATGCCCGGCGGGAATAAAGAAATTTATAATTTGGTTCAACCTTATTTAGAAAAAATCGCAGCCAAAGATGCAGATGGTTTGCCTTGTTGTACCTATGTAGGCGAAGAAGGTAGTGGACACTTTGTAAAAATGGTTCATAATGGTATTGAATATGTAGAAATGCAATTATTGGCCGAGGTGTACAGCATCTTTAAGCGAATGGGAACTTCTCCAGATAAAATCGCCGACATTTTAGAATCTTGGAAAGCTACAGCTAATAGTTATTTACTAGAAATTACCATTGCTATCCTTCGTAAAAAAGATGGAGAAGATTGGTTGGTTGATAAAATTGTGGATAAAGCAGGTAACAAAGGAACTGGAAACTGGGCAACCATAGCCACAGCCCAATTAGGGGTGCCAAGCAGCATGATCGCAACCGCATTATTTGCCCGTTTTAACTCGTTTTATAAAGAGGATAGAATTCAAGCAAGCATCAATTTTAATACTGAAAATCAGGAACTGGTTTTAGATGTTCAAAATGTTTTTGAAGCCTATCAGTTTGCGAGAATTGTAAATCATTATCAAGGGTTTAAATTAATTTCTGATGCTGGAAAAGCCTATAAATGGAACTTAAACTTAAGTGAAATAGCCAGAATTTGGACCAATGGCTGCATTATTAGATCTGATTTTATGGTGCAATTAATTTCTGTATTTAAGGAGGAGGAACCTATTTTAAAAAACACAACTATTATTAATCAGGTCAAATCATTGAAACCATCCATAAATACAGTAGTTGCGAGTTGTATTTTAAATGAATTAGCAGTTCCTTGTTTGAGTGAAGCAGTTAATTTTTTTAATGGATATGCAACTGCAAATTCAGCAGCAAACATTATTCAAGCCCAACGCGATTATTTTGGGGCACATACCTATCAACGAACCGATGACGCTTCAGGAGCATTTCATCACACAAACTGGTAGCATTATTTTTTAAGCTGTTTACTTTTAAAGTATCGAATAAAAGTTAACTAATTATAATTGAATTGTGCCAAACGGGTACGCCAAAAAACAATAAATTAATATGAAAAATTTACTTAGTCGTTTTTTAATAGCTGCAGTTATTTTTATAAGTATGACTTCTTTGAAAACATTCAATAAAGATTCTGCTATTTTAGTCAAAAACAGTGCTGAATTTAATAAGGCTGTTGCTGAGGCGAAACCAGGAGATGTTATTGTAATGGCGAATGGGGTTTGGAAAGATACCGAGCTTGTGTTTGAAGGCAAGGGTACGGCAGAAAAACCGATAACTTTAACGGTAGAATCTCTAGGAAAAGTTACTTTGGAGGGTCGCTCAAATCTTCAAATAGCAGGCGAATATTTAATTATAAAAGGCTTGGTTTTCAAAAACGGATTTACACCATCAAATGAGGTGATTTCGTTTCGAAAAAACAAAAGTGAATTAGCCAATAATTGCCGAATGACGGAATGTGTAATAGACAACTATAATAATCCCGAGCGTCAGTTTCAAGATTATTGGGTTGCCATTTATGGAAAAAATAATCGAATAGACCACAATCACATTGAAGGAAAAAAGAATTTAGGAGTAACGATGATTGTTGGTTTGGATACCAAAGAAAGTATTGAAAACAATCATAAGATTGACCACAACTATTTTGGACCACGGCCTACTTACGGAAATAATGGTGGCGAAACCTTAAGAATTGGTACAAGTCATAATGCTTCCGAAAATTCTAAAACCCTAGTGGAGTCTAATTACTTTGACAGATGTGATGGAGAACACGAAATTATCTCTAATAAATCCTGTCAAAACACTTATAAATTCAATACCTTTTTTGAATGTACGGGAACCTTAACCATTCGTCATGGTAATGAAACTTTGGTAGATGGTAACGTATTTATTGGCAATGGTTTACCAAGTACAGGTGGTGTTCGAGTAATCAATGAATCGCAAACGGTTATTAGTAATTACCATTTTGGTTTGGCGGGTTATCGATTTAGAGGGGCTTTTGTAATGATGAATGGAGTTCCAAATTCGCCTCCAAATCGTTATGTACCAGTAATAAATGCGAAAGTAAATAACAATACATTTGTCAATTGCGACTATATTCAGTTGTGTGCGGGTAAAGATGCCGAAAGAAGTATGCCACCCAAAAACTCTGAGATTTCAGGAAATATTTTTTATAACGATGTAAAAAAAGATATTTTTACGGCTTATGATGATATTAGCGGCATCACCTTTAAAGATAATATTTTAAGTAAAAACACCCTAACTACTTTTAAAGGAGGTTTTGCAACTGCAGAAATGAAATTGGTAAAAAACAAGCAAGGTTTTTTAATTCCTGTTTCGAATAAAATTAAAACTAAAATCGAAATTAGTCCACTTATTGCCACTAAAGAAAACACGGGAACTACTTGGTATTCTAAAGCAGATAAAATCATTGCTTTAAATTCAGGAAAAATAATTGTTGCAAAACCTGGCATTAACACATTATTTGATGCTGCTACAAACGCTAACCCAGGTGATATTATTGAACTTCAATCTGGAGGTAAATATGTATTGACAAAAGTGGTAGCCATAAAACATCCACTGACATTTAAGACTTCAGGAGTAGAAAAAGCAACAATTTTATTCGAAAGAATGATGGCTTTTGAAATCCAGAATGGCGGAAGTTTGTCATTAGAAAATTTAAAATTTGATGGTGCAAGTGCACCTGATTATGCCGCAAACTCAGTGATAAGTACGAGTAAAAATTCCATGATCGAAAACTATAAATTGTTTATCGATACATGTGATTTTGAAAATTTGATTGTAAATCATTCTTTTGATGTGCTAAGAGTCGCTAAAGGAACATTTGCCGATACGATTAGTATTCAAAATTCAAAATTTAAGAATATTACAGGCCACATTGCCGCATTGGATACAGAGACAGATGATATTGGAGCTTATAATGTGGAGCATTTTATAATGAAAAACAACATACTGAAAGATGTACAAGGTACTGCAATACGAATTTATAGAGGAGGAACAGACGAAAGTACTTTTGGTCCTTTTTTAGAAGTGGATCACAATGTTTTAGACAACGTAGGTTTTGGAAGTAGAAATAAATATGGAGCGGCCATTTCCTTATACGGTGTCCAAGTTATTGCTATTGAAAACAATATTTTCAATAAAACGAAACCGGTAAATGTGCATTTGGTGGTAGGCGAACCCATAGTTAATATTCTGAATAATGATTTCTACGAGTCAGACAAGATTGCCGTTACTGGAGAAGAAAAGTATAATGTGCAAAACCTTTGGGATTTGAAACCCTCTTATGATGCCGAAAGCTTTAAGTTATCCGAAGATTCACCGCTAAAAGGTAAAGGAACCGACAAATTAGACTTAGGAATTATAGATCAAAATAGGACTAAATAGCTAAGTGATTTAGAAGTAGGAAATTCATTAAAATAAAGCAGTTATTTAATAAATTTGGGAGACCAAATTAACGAAATTTTTAGAAAATGAACTTAGATATTCTTTCGAAAAACGAAAACTTAGAAATAACGGCGCGAGTTAATACTATTATTGGTCAAATTAATGAATTAATAAACGCGAAACATTTACAGCCTGGAGATAAATTGCCAGCAGAGAGAGATTTAGCAGAAAAATTTGGGGTAAGCAGAAGAAGCATTCATGCTGCTATTCAAAAATTAGAATCGTATGGAATTTTAAAATCACTCCCTCAAAGCGGGACTTTTATTCCAAATATTGGAAGCATCGCCATGAATGGGATGGTTGGAGATCTTTTAAATCTTGGTTTACCTAGTTTTAAATCGTTGGTTGAGACTAGAATTGTGTTGGAATTAAGAGCAGTGAAGTCGGCTGCAAAAAAACGTACAAAAGAAGACTTGAATGCTATTAAAAAAGCCTTGGATGCACATATAAAAAAAATAAAGTCTGGTGAGGATGCCGTTCAAGAAGATTTGTTGTTTCATTTGGCAATAGCCAAAGCAAGTAATAATGTTACAATGAATCAGATCATGATTGCCATTACACCTCAAATCATTGTGGATTTCAAAAAGTACCATATTGATTACAATCAGCTAGATGATTTGAGAATTAAGGAGCATACAGAAATCTATGAAGCGATACGAGATCAAAATCCAAAATTGGCCAAAAAAAGGATGAAGCAACATTTTAAGTTGCTTTACGAATATTGTGATATTAGTTAGCATTAAATAGAAAGTCAAAACAGAGTAAACGGATTAGAGAATAAACGCCTAATCAATAAATAAAAAATCATGAATAACAACACGAAATTAATCGGAAAAAATGTGCTAATCACTGCTGGTGCTCAAGGAATTGGAGAAGCAATAACCAAACACTTTATAGATAGTGGAGCCAATGTGGCAATCCACTATTTTTCTAGTGCAGCTACCGCAAACGAATTAACACAATATGCAATAAACAAAGGGCAAAAAGCGGTGGCTATATCCGGTGACTTAACAAAAGAAGCCGATGCCAATGCCTTGATTGAAAAAACCGTTGAGGCTTTAGGAAGTCTGGATATCCTAATCAATAATGCAGGATCACTGGTGGCGCGAAAAATGCTAAACGAAATGGAAGCTGAATTCTGGCACAAAGTAATGGACATTAACTTAACATCTATGATGTTTGTAACCCGTGCTGCAGCTCCTTATCTTGCTAAAAACCATACTAGTAGTATTGTTAATTTGGCATCATTGGCGGGACGTAAAGGCGGTCATCCAGGTTCTTTAGTATATTCTACAAGCAAAGGCGCAATCTTAACTTTTACAAGAGCACTTTCTTCCGAATTGGGACCACAAGGCACTCGAGTGAATGCCGTTGCTCCAGGGCTAATCCTAGGTACTTCTTTTCACAACACTCATACAACAAAAGAATCAGCAGCAGCAACTATCGCTGGTATTCCAATCCAAAGAGCGGGTAATGCAGATGATGTAGCGCGAGCTGTTGTATACCTAGCGTCCGAGTATGATGGCTTTATTACTGGCGCTACTCTGGACATAAATGGCGGAGTCTATAATATGTAGTTCATTGCTAAATGGCATTGCTTTAACTAGTTAAAATTAATAATTTTCAATTCTATAATTTATGCTAAAGACTCCAGTAATACACCCAACAATAATGGAAGCATTGGCGCGTTCAGGGCATTTTGCGCAAGTAGTCATTGCAGACGGAAATTTACCAGTTGCCGCCATGACAGGTCCAAACTCCACAACGGTACATCTCAACTTTCGCCCAGGATTATTAGATGCCGTAACAGTGCTAGAAGGCCTTCTCGAAGTTTGTCCTTTTCAAGGGGCAATAGTTATGGAAAAGCCTGCCGAAGCGAATGCAGACATACATCTTGTTTATAAAAAATTACTCGGAGAAGTAAGTTGGGACGAAATGGAACGCTGGGCTTTCTATGATAAAATAAGAGAACCTGCCACAACATTAATTATTCAAACTGGGGAACAACGCCGCTTTGCCAATTTAATTCTGATCGTTGGTGTAGTAAAAATGGCCGAAGAAAGTGGTTTTTAAGTATTCTCCCAGCTAGGGGACTAAATATTACTATCAAAAAAACGAATAATTTAATTACACCCAAAGGGTTAAAAATAATATATGAAATGAGCATAACGGAAATGCAATGCAAACACCGATGATGATATGCGACCCGAGCTTTTGCGAACAGGCGAAGCAATTACATATAACCTAAAAAAAACAATCAATAGCTACATATGAAACATTCTAAAATTTATTCTTGGGTTCTAGTCGCCTTACTATGGGTAGTTGCACTACTTAATTATATGGATAGGCAAATGCTTGCTACAATGAAACCGGCCATGATGGTTGATTTTAAAGAATTAGAAACAGCCGAAAATTTTGGAAGACTAATGGCTGTTTTCATGTGGGTTTATGCCTTTATGAGTCCGGTTTCAGGACTTATTGCGGATAGATTAAACAGAAAGTGGCTTATTGTTATTAGTTTGTTTGTCTGGTCATCTGTTACAATTGCAATGGGATATGCCGAAACTTTTCAACAACTGTATTGGCTTCGTGCAATAATGGGAGTTAGTGAAGCGATGTATATTCCGGCCGCACTTTCTTTAATAGCCGATTTTCACTCCAATAAAACAAGGTCACTTGCGATAGGGATACATCTAACAGGTTTATTCATGGGACAAGCGCTAGGTGGTTTCGGTGCTAGTATAGCAGAACATTGGAATTGGAAATTTACATTTCAATTATTTGGTATGATAGGGGTTGTATATTCCTTTGTGTTAATTCTGTTTTTAAAAGAATTTAAACGCTCTAAAGCCGAACTTGCAAAAGATAAAATTGTAGAAAAAAAAGTGCCAATCCTGAAGGTATTTAGCGTGTTGTTTAGCAATATCTCCTACTGGATTATATTATTTTATTTTGCCGTTCCATTTTTACCAGGTTGGGGAACAAAAAATTGGTTGCCAACACTTTTTGCCAGCACGCTTCACATTGACATGGCTCAAGCAGGTCCATTATCGACTATTACTACAGCAGTTTCCTCATTGTTTGGTGTGATAATAGGAGGAATTATATCCGATAGATGGGCACGAAAACACCTTCGAGGACGAATTTATACTTCTTCTTTAGGCTTAGCCTTAACCATTCCTGCCTTATTATTACTAGGTTTTGGACACTCCCTAACACATATTATAGTGGCAGCCTGTTGCTTTGGTTTTGGTTTCGGTATGTTTGATGTAAATAATATGCCCATTCTTTGTCAGTTTGTTGCCCCAAAACATCGTGCAACAGCTTTTGGCTTTATGAATTTAACAGGGATTCTAGCGGGTGCTTTTATAACAGATTTATTAGGAAAATCAGCAGACGAAGGCCATCTTGGACATGACTTCGGTATAATGGCTGGTGCAGTTTTAGTAGCTCTAGTAGTTCAACTTCTTTTTCTAAGGCCAACTGTCGCTGATTTTGTAGAGGAGGATTAATTCTTTAATTTTTTGGAGCTATTTCCCGCTTTCCGTTGCAATCTTTTGTGCCTCCCAATAATTATCGGGACGACTCAAAAGGATTTTCACTGCAATCGGGGCTAGAGAATTTAATTCTTCATTCTAAATTATTTCATATTGTTTATATTTGGAAACAACATACAAAAAGAGCTTAAACCATGGCAAAAGGACCCGAAAAAAACACCAAAAACAAGGCTTTACACACCAAATTGCTGAATCGTAAAAAAGCAAAACTCCAAGAAGAGAAAAAAGAAAAGGTTTTACGATTGAAAGCTTTAGTCACCAAAATGAATCAGCAAAAGAATAACAACGAATCAGTCTTAAAATAATTTGCGTTAATCTGCGTAATTTGCGGTCAAAAAAACACCAAAACCAGGTATTTCTCCGAAATTTGCCAAAATCCTTAAAAACAAACCATAATGGAATTCGGTAGAATCATCATTTCAGAAACCGCAGCAAACAGCGAAAATCCTCAAGACATTATCAACTCGAATATTTCGGTAATCAACTTGATGCGTGAGGAAAAAATCGATGACGATTTGATTCACGAAGACGCTTTGATGAGCTATTATTTAGATTATTACGCTTCGAAATACAGTCAAGGAAACTTTGCACAATTCGTATATGATTCCAAATGGAATAAAGAACTCAACGAATTAATCGAAGAAGGATTGACTTTGATTGGAGCCGAAAAACATTTGGCTTTATTTCAAGAAAACGCTAAAAAAATCCGTTTGATGAGCAACATTAAATTGGATAAATTCTTAAAAGGAAAGTTAGAAGGCGTGAACCCGATAAGAGATCTATTGATTAACGATACTTTTTTCGAATTAGACGAAAATTTGGTAGCCTTGAATGCCGATTTTCTTAAATCCCATCCTGACACCGAAGTGCTTTCTGTTGACGAAATGTTTGCCGTTTTAGAAGAATTTGCTGGTCACGAGATTAAAAGAGAGTAATTATTTCGCAGAGATTCCCCGAGTAAAAATCACAGAGATAAACAAAGTTTTTAAATCACTTTGGTCTTTTTTTGTCACTCTAAACTTGTCGAAGTGTCTCTTTAATAAGGTCTTCGACAAGCTCAAACTGACATTTGATAATCAATTAAATCTTTTATTTTCCAATTGGTTAAGAAAAAATCACTTTGGCGTGGAATTTATGGTTGTTGTATTCTAATTTCAAAATATAAATTCCAGGCGTAATTTGATTTTCTAACGAAAATTGCAACGAATTTCCATTTACTCTATACGACTTGTTAAACACTTTTGTTCCTTGAACGCTAAATAGTTGAATGTTTGCATAACCGTTCAAACTATCTTTAAAATTAATGTTTATACTATTAGCAGTTATTGGATTTGGATAAACAGCGAAAAAGGTTTCACTTTCAAAGGAAGCATTTCCTAAAGCTGTGTTTTTGAAAATGGCCAATTTTGTAAACGTACTTCCAAGAACATCCGAAGTTTGAGATTCACTCATACACAACCAATCCTGCATAATCGTAGCATAAATTTGTCTAAAATCATATTGCATCGCCACTTGGTCTGAAACGGTGGCATTCAAAGGTAAGTTTGGCGAACTTCCTAACATTCCAGAAACAGGATTTTCTGTAGTTATGGAACTTGGTCCTGTATTCAACGCAGCTCCAAAAACAAAAACTGGTGCTCCAGCGCCGTGATCAGTTCCAAAACTTCCGTTACTTTTTATTCGACGACCAAATTCACTAAAAGTCATTCCGGTTACTAAATTGGATTTTCCCATTAATTCTAAATCTTGCTGAAAGGCACTAATTGCTTTGGATAAAATGCCTAAATTATTGGCGTGAGCTCCCTGGGTTTTATCGGTTGTATCTACTTGACCGCTGTGTAAGTCGGAAGTATTGGGATGATTGACGATATAAATTGGAGTTTGCAATCCGCCGTTGATTAACTTGGCAACAATTTTTAATTGGTCGCCTAATTTATTCGAACTGGGATACGTTGCTGTTTGAGATTGTGCAGTATTGTAAGCATTTTGTATCGCTGTTCGATAGACATTACTTTGATCTTTCATTAAACGTAGAAATGTCAATTCCGTCCCATAATCAGAATTGGGTGCAGGATCGGTAATTTTATTAATGACATTCAAAAGGGCGTTTGGATCTGGAGCATTATAACCCATATTGATATTGGGACCTTGCAAAGAAAAAGGCAAAGTAGAACCTATTTGAATAGCCAATGGATCTGGCATGGAACTATTAGGATATCCAACAGGAAAATTGGGGTACATTTTATCTAACGATCTTCCAAGCCAGCCGCTGTTCAAATCTTGATTACTATTGGAAGCTGTAAACCAAATATCGGTTGCTCTAAAATGACTATAACTTGGATTTGGATAGGAAACTCCTTGAATAATCATTAATTTGCCATTGTCGTGTAAATTTTTCATTTCAGACATGGCAGGATGTAATCCGGTTGTGCTATTATCTTGTAATGTCAAAACGGAACTTTGATTCATTAATATGTTCGATCGTGCATTGTTCAAATTCGTCCATTTATCCAATGGAAAAACAGTGTTCAATCCGTCATTTCCACCATTCATTTGAATGATAACTAATATTTTTCCACAATTGACTGCGGCATTTGCCAATATATCTAATGCATTACTTTCTATTGATGATGATGCCATAACTGGAATTCCATTTAAAACTAAAGGGATTGTGGCTAAGGCGCTTGTTTTTATAAAACTTCTTCTTTTCATGACTTCAAAGGTTACATTAATTGGTATTCGGCAAGTTGAGTAAGTGTGACAAGTAAGGATTTTAATCTTGTCTTTACACTATTTTTATTAGTAGTATTTGAAGTATCACTGAGATATAATGACCAAGCTGAGGTCCAGTAATTATTGGTTATTTGATTAGAAAGTAGCGATTGTACTTTAATTTCATTTTTTTGATCGACGCTTAAGTCTATCGCCAATAAATACTGAATACATTCATTAACTAATAAATCTGGATCCAAACAAATTGCAGGATCAAATTGCTGTATAAAGGCAATTAAATCTACTTCAATTCGTGTAGTGAGTCCGTTGTAAGTAAGATTATAACCTGTAAAAATTTTATTTAAAAAATCGAATCTTTTTTGTGTAGTGCTTGAATTTATCCAATATTCATGAAAGGAAGGATTTTGATAAAAAGCAGGATATCCTGACACATTTGGAACGGCTCCTATACTTTGTTCTAAACCAATTAAAACACTACTGTTGAAATAATTCCAAACTTTATATTGTGCGTCATAATTTGTGGGATCCGATACTGTATAAGAAAGGTTGAATGTGCGTAAACTTCCAATCACTAAATCATAAGGCGATTTAATATACACGCCACGATTTGCCATATCATAAAAATGTTGGCTTTTAAAAAGCTGATCTAAAACGGGTAAAATATTCCAATTGTTGGCTACAAATGTTTGTGCTAATGGAGTTATGATAGTCGATTCAATTGTGGCGTCAATATCGTAATATACAAAATAGCGGTAAATTCGGCGGCAAATATATTCGGAAACCACTTGAGTTTTTGAAAAAATCATGTCAACAAAAGCATCTAATTCAGATGCTCCAGCATTGTTAATGGTAGTATTAAAAAAAGTTGAGAATTGTTTGTTACTCGTTTCGTGCAAACTACTATTGAAAGTGGTATTCGGAGAAGTAGTGGTTAAATTTGAAACGCGCCATCCCGATAAAACTTTGGCAGCTTGTTCCACATCGATCTCATTGTACTGACTTAAAGGATCTTTTCCTAAGGTAAAAAGTTCCATTATTTCGCGAGCAAAATTTTCGTCTGGTGAGGTTTTTGAATTGGAGTTGTTGTTCAAATAATACATCATGGCAGGTTGTGTTGCCATAGTGCGAATCAGCGTTTTAAAATTCATTAATGGATTGTCGTAATACATTTTGGTAAACGCATAAAGCAATCGAGCCGAGTGCGTACCATTTGAAGCCCGAACGGATTCAAAATCAACAGGTATAAAATGATACCAAAATAAGGATAATTTGGCTTTGATACTAGCATTTTGATTTACGGTTAAACCAAATAGCCATTGTGTCAAAGATAAATTTCGTTGTCTATTTGTGTTGCCTTGACCACTTAGTAAAATATCAGTTGTCCAATCAGCACTGTAAGGCAAATTATTTTCATCAGCAAAAGAATTATTGTAGGCATTTATCGGTGGTGAAGGCGGAGTGGTGTCAACCGTTAGGATCGTGTTCACCGCATTTTCCATCGTTTGAGTGAGCAAAGAATCTAGGTCGGCTTTTTTAAATCCAAAACCTGTTCGCTTCAACAAATGCATAGCTTCGGGTTTTCCCCAAGTTCCGGTGTACGGATTAAGCCCACTGATTACGGGCGCAACTCGTTCAGTAAAGCCAGAATTTTTAGTTCTTAGATTGCTTTGGTACTTTCGGCCGTTAAATATTTTTCTAGAATATTTTTCGAATAAAGGATCTCCCTGAACCTGATTTATTTTTAATTTATTTAGTAGCAAATTAAACAAATTCCTGCAGTTGATTGTGTAACTCATATAGCTTCTAAATTTGATGTGTATAATTCGACTCAAAAAACCTAAATTGGTTTAATCGTAGCTGATAAGAAACTCAAAATTAGTTTTTTTTATAATACATACAACGTGCTTATTATCTGCAGGCTATATTATTTTTTAACGTTTAACATCGCCTTAGGAAAATTGGAATGTTGAAAAGATTTTATTGAATGAACGATTTTAAATAAATCACATCTATTTTCAATTCTTGATTCCTCAAAACTTTGTCTTAAAAGTAGCAAACATTTCCTTAAATTTGCTCCCGTTAATATAAAGTTAGCGTTTTAAAAATCAGGATATGTTACAAATTGCATTTATTAGAGAAAATCAGGAAAAAGTAATCCAAGCTTTGGCAAAAAGAAATATGGACGCCAAAACAGTTGTGGAAGAAGTAGTGAAACTAGACGAAACGCGTCGTGCAACTCAAGTAGAGTTAGACGGAATTTTGTCCGAATCTAATAAATTATCCAAAGACATTGGCGAAATGATGAAAGCCGGAGAAAAATCAAAAGCGGCTATTCTCAAAGAAAAAACGGTTCTTTTGAAAGAAAAAAGTAAAGCTTTAGCAGAAACTGCTGATCAATTGGCTGCCGATCTTTTAGAAAAATTATATACCTTACCCAATCTTCCCGCTGATATTGTTCCAAATGGGAAAACTCCAGAAGACAATCTGACCGTTTTCGAGGAAGGTGCGATTCCCGTTTTACACGAAGGTGCTCAACCGCATTGGGATTTGGTAAAAAAATACGACATCATCGATTTCGAATTAGGAAATAAAATTACTGGAGCAGGATTTCCTGTTTACAAAGGGAAAGGAGCCAAATTGCAACGCGCCTTAATCAATTATTTTTTAGATAAAAATACCGCCGCAGGGTATAATGAAGTACAAGTTCCACATATGGTCAACGAAGCTTCGGCATATGGAACGGGACAATTGCCAGATAAAGAAGGCCAAATGTATCACGACAAAACCGATGATTTGTACTTAATTCCAACCGCCGAAGTTCCGGTAACGAATTTGTTTCGTGATGTGATTTTGAACGAAAACGAATTGCCAATTTTAACGACCGCTTACACACCTTGTTTCCGTCGTGAAGCAGGTTCTTATGGCGCTCACGTTCGGGGTTTGAATCGTTTGCACCAATTTGACAAAGTCGAAATAGTTCGCGTGGAACATCCAGACAAATCTTACGAAGCTTTAGAAGGAATGGTCGAACATGTAAAAAGCATTTTGCAAGAATTGAAATTACCCTACAGAATATTGCGCCTTTGTGGTGGCGATATGGGTTTCACATCGGCTTTGACTTATGATTTTGAAGTCTATTCTACTGCGCAAGAACGTTGGTTAGAAATTAGTTCAGTCTCTAATTTTGAAACTTTTCAAGCGAATCGTTTGAAATTGCGTTTCAAAGACAAAGACGGAAAAAACCAATTGGCTCACACCCTTAACGGAAGTTCATTGGCTTTGCCAAGAGTTTTAGCAGGGATTTTAGAAAATTACCAAACACCAGAAGGAATCGTAATTCCAGAAGTATTGCGAAGCTATTGTGGGTTTGATATTATTGATTAGATTTACCATATAAGGCATTTAAGGTCATATAAGTGTTTGTAATAATTTGTACAATTATGGATTCAGTTACATTTTGGAAAATTATTGTTCAAGGTTTAATGTTGATAATGGTTGGTGTTTTTATTTTAAGATATGTTCACAAAAGGTCCAAAAGTCAATCGATTGAGGTGAAATTTAAAGGTTATGCAGCCGGCATAGGATTTATTCTTCTTGGAATTATACATTTTCTTAATGAATTTCATCTTTGGTAATTTTTATTTTACTTAAATGACCTTAAATGCCTTATATGGTTAAAAAATAATTCTGAATCAATGAAAAAACTCCTCCTACATATCGCCCTATTTTTTTCATTGGTTTGTTTTTCACAAAACGAGCAATTAGCGCAGTATTACTTCGATAAAGGCGATTTCGAGAAAGCAAAAATTAGTTTTGAAGAACTATTAAAATCGGCCCCAACTAATTCACAGTATTTTCAAAAAACCATCGATTGTTACCAGCAATTACAACAATTTGATGTGGCTGAAAAAGCCATTCAAGCTCGATTGAATACTTACAAACAAGGTAGTCTTTTAGTAGAATTAGGGTATAATTTTCATTTGCAAAAGAATGAGGCTTCCACCAAAAAGTATTACGACGAAGCCATTGACCGAATAAAGAAAAATCCAACCGAAGTCTACGGTATCGAAAATTCTTTCGAAAGAAAATCCTTGATTGATTATGCTTTGAAATCCTATCAAACGGCATTATCGATTGAACCAAAGTTCAATTTCAATTATCAAATGGCGTTGCTTTATGGACAATTGGGCAATACCGAAATGATGATTTCCACTTTTCTGGACGAAGCTTTTGCAAACCCACTAATGTCAATACCCATCCAAAATCAAATGGCTCGTTTTATGGTCGAAGAAGGAGATGATGCCTTCAATGAAACCCTACGAAAAGCCCTGATTACAAGAGCGCAAAAAAATCAGGATGTTTTTTGGAATCAATATTTGAGTTGGTATTATGTGCAACAAAAAGAATTTGGAAAAGCTTTTATTCAAGAAAAAGCAGTTTATAAGCGCAATCCCGAATCGCTTTCCAGCATCATAAATTTGGCGCAACTCGCTATCGAAGAAGACGATCCCGAAGCTGCCAAAGAAATTCTGGGATTTGTTTTAGAAAACACAAAAGATTTAGAGTTGCTCATTCAGGCGAATTCCTATCTCATTCAAATGAAAATTGACAAAGCACAAGAAAAAGATTTTGCTGCCATCAATACAGAATTATCCGCTTTGTTAACCGAATTTGAAACAAGTCCATTTACTTTATCTTTGCAACTGATTCAGGCACATTTTGTAGCTTTTAATTTAAAAAAACCCGAAGAAGCCAGAGCGATTATCAAAAAAGCACTTGACTTACAATTGAATGAGTATGATGAAGCAAAAACCAAAATGGAGCTAGCCGATATTTTGCTTTTACAAGAAAAATTCAATCAAGCATTACTTTATTATTCTCAAATTCAGGAGAATCTAAAGAATGATGTTATCGCTCACGAAGCGAGTTTGAAGGCTGCCAAAACCAGTTATTTTCAAGGTGATTTTGTTTGGGCTTCCAAGCAATTTAAGGAATTAAAGTCGGCGAGCACACAATTGATTGCTAATGATGCTTTGGAATATTTTCTTTTAATTAGTGATAATACCGTTGCCGATTCGACACAAACTGCTTTAAAACAATTTGCCAAAGGTGATTATTTGTTGTATCAAAATAGGAATCCTGAAGCGATTGCGCAATTTCAAACAATTTTGAAAAGTTTCAAAGGACAGGAAATCGAAGCCGTAACTTTGTTACGATTGGGGAAAATTTACGAAAAACAAGGCGAATATAATTTGGCTTTAAGCCAATATCAAAATATTATTGACCATCACGCCGATGGAATTTACATTGACGAAGCGTTGTATTTTTCGGCAGAAATTGAAAATAATAAATTACACGAACCCGAAAAAGCAAAACCGCTCTACGAGAAAATAATTTTCAATCATCAGGATAGTATTTACTTTGTGGATGCTCGAAAGGAATACCGACAATTGCGAGGAGATAAAAATCTTTGAAAGGATTTTTGAATGATGATTAACGATTTTTGATTGCAGATTATAAAAAACAAATTACTACAAAATGATCATATACAACGTTACCACAAACATACACGAAAGCGTTCACGACCAATGGATGATTTGGATGCAACACAAACACATTCCTGAAATGTTAGCTACTGGAAAATTTTCTTCGGCTAAAATGTCAAGGGTTTTAATCGAAGAAGAAATGGGAGGCGTGACGTATTCAGTTCAATATTTAACGAATAGTAAGGAAATGTTGCAAAAATATTACCAAGAAAATGCACCTGCAATGCGTGAAGAAGGAGCAAAATTATTTGGAGATAAAATGCTGGCTTTCAGAACGGAATTAGAGGTGGTTTCGGAGTTTTTTCAGAATAATTAAATAATCAGTTTGTGACTGTGCGCCTTCGTGGCAAAATAAAAATAGTATGGAAAAAGTAAAAGCCAAAAAACATCTCGGACAGCATTTCTTGAAAGACGAAAGCGTTGCTAAAAACATCGCCGATACTTTGAATCTTGAAGGGTATGACGACGTATTAGAAATTGGACCAGGAATGGGCGTTTTGACCAAATATTTATTAGAAAAACCAGTCACTACTTATGTGATCGAAATTGACACAGAATCAGTCGACTATTTAGATGCAAATTACCCAAAATTAAAAGATAAAATCATTTCTAAAGATTTTTTGAGATACAACATCAATGAAGTTTTCGAAGGAAAACAATTCGCAATCATTGGAAATTTTCCTTATAATATTTCGACACAAATTGTCTTTAAAACATTAGAATACCGCCATCAAATTCCAGAGTTTGCTGGAATGTTTCAGAAAGAAGTGGCGCAGCGGATTTGTGAGAAAAAAGGAAGTAAAACGTACGGAATTCTTTCGGTTTTAGCTCAGGCATTTTATGAAGCCGAATATTTATTTACTGTAGATGAACACGTATTTATCCCTCCGCCTAAAGTAAAATCGGGAGTCTTGCGTTTGCGAAGAAAGGAAAATTATAGTTTGCCTTGTGGCGAAAAATTATTTTTCACCGTTGTGAAAACTGCTTTTCAGCAACGTAGAAAAACCTTGAGAAACAGTTTAAAAACACTAAATTTGTCCGATGTTTTGAGAGAGGACGAAGTTTTTAACTTGCGTCCAGAGCAACTTAGCGTTGAACAATTTATTGAACTTACCCAAAAAATAGAAGCCGATGGAATTTAAAGTCAGCAAAGAGTTAATACTAGAATTAGAGCAATTAATTATCAATAAAGATGACCAGCAACTGGAAGTTTTATTGAATGACTTGCACCACGCTGATATTGCAGAGATTCTTGACGAACTCGATTTTGACGAAGCTACCTATATTTTCAAGGTTTTAGATTCTGAAAAAACTGCCGAAATTCTTCTGGAACTAGAAGATGATTTGCGAGAAAAGATATTAAGCCGGCTTTCGCCAAAAGAAATCGCCGAAGAACTTGATGAACTGGAGACAAATGATGCCGCCGATATTATTGCCGAACTCTCGCAGAGCAAAAAGCAAGAAGTAATTTCGGAACTTCAGGATGTAGAACACGCGAAAGACATTGTCGATTTGCTGCGTTACAAAGAAGATACTGCAGGTGGAATCATGCACAAGGAATTGGTGAAAGTAAACGAAAATTGGGACATTTTTACCTGTATCAAGCAAATGCGAATTCAGGCCGAAAATATCTCAAGAGTACATTCTATTTATGTCGTGGACGACGAAGATAGACTTTTAGGACGTTTGTCACTCAAGGATTTATTGACAACAGCAGCTAAAAAACCCATTAGCGAAGTTTATATTAAGAAATTAAATTCCGTGATGGTCGATACCGAAGATATTGAGGTAGCTAGAATCATGCAAAAATACGATTTAGAAGCCATTCCTGTTATTGACGAGATGGGTCGGTTAGTAGGACGCATTACCATTGATGATATTGTGGATGTAATCAGGGACGAAGCCGATCAGGATTACCAGTTAGCGGCGGGTATTACGCAAGACGTAGAAGCCGGAGACAGCATTCTCGAATTAACAAAAGCGCGTTTGCCTTGGCTTTTAATTGGAATGGTGATTGAAATTGTAGCTTCCTTTGTCTTAAAAAGTAATGAAAGCGCTTTCCAAAAATATTCTACTTTAATTATTTTTGTACCATTACTTTCGGCAACTGCGGGAAATATTGGAGTTCAAGCTTCGGCGATTGTAGTTCAAGGTTTGGCAAACGGAACATTAAAAGAATTCAGCCGTGATTATTTTAGTAAAGAAATTGCTGTAGCGATGATTTCAGGAACCATCATTTCCTTGATGTTGTTAGGCTATCATTCCTTTATGTACGGACAATTTCAAGTCGGATTGGCGATTTCCATTTCTATGGTTGTTGTTATTTTATTTGCAGCGACTTTAGGTACTTTGGTTCCACTTTTTCTTCACAAAAATAAAATTGACCCAGCTATTGCAACGGGACCATTTGTTTCCACTACAAATGACGTATTCGGAATTATTCTTTATTTTTGGATTGCACAAATGATTTTAGGATTCTAAAAAAAACATAAAACATGAAAGTACATATTATTGGAGGAGGAAATCTTGGAGTTTCCATAGCATTAGGATTATCCCGATTTTCTAAATACAACCAAGTTACCATTACCAGACGAAATACCACTAGTATTCTGTATTTAGAAGAATTAGGGATAACGGTTTCAAAAGACAATAAACATAATATTCAAGAAGCCGATGTTATAATTTTGACCATAAAACCCTATCAAGTAGATACCGTTTTGTCCGAAATTCTTCCTGTAATTTCTAATAAAATAGTTGCTTCTGGAGTCAGTGGATTATCAATTGAAAATTTACAAAAAAAGATAGGTAATTCTAATGCTGCCATTCGAATTATGCCCAATATTGCGGCTCAATTTGGCGCCTCAGCGACTTGTATTGCTTTCAACGAAAAACATCTCGATCAAGCACAAAATGTTGTGTCTCTCTTCCAAGATTTGGGAACAGCACCCATTATTGACGAAAAATTAATGGATGCCGCCACCGTTTTGGCAGCAAGCGGAACTGCATTTGCATTGCGTTATATTCGCGCATCGATGCAAGCCGGAATCGAAATTGGATTCGATTGGCAAACTTCCTTAGCTATTTCAGCCCAAACTGTAAAAGGAGCAGCCGAAATGATTATGGAAGAAAACATACATCCAGAACAATTAATAGACCGAGTTACTACGCCACAAGGTTGTACTATTGCTGGTTTGAGCGAAATGGAAACTCACGGATTCAGTTCGTCTTTAGTTCGCGGAATTAAAGCCGCTTTAAAGAAAATAAAAGGTTAAAAAGATTGTAGATTTAAGATTAGCGATTTTTGATTTCAGATGTGTAAGATAACATAAAAAAGATAATCTTAAATAGATACTAACACCAAATCTGCAATCTAAAATCGTTAATCATCATTCAAAAATCAAGAAATTGAAAACTCCCATAAAAATCCTTCACATCGATAGCAACAATCCTATAATGATGGAGCAATTGCAGCAAGCAGGATTTATTAACCACGAAGATTTTGCTTCGTCCAAGTCAGAAATTGAGGCAAAAATTAATGACTATCAGGGAATTGTCATCCGAAGCCGATTCAAGATTGACAAAACATTTTTAGACAAAGCAACCAATTTGCAATTCATTGCCAGGGTAGGCGCTGGTTTAGAAAGTATTGATTGTGACTATGCAATATCAAAAAACATTGTACTTATCGCTGCGCCAGAAGGCAATCGAAATGCGGTAGCGGAACATAGTTTAGGAATGATTTTATCGCTTTTTAATAATTTAAATAAAGCTGATAACGAAATAAGATCAGGTCATTGGAACCGTGAAAAAAACCGTGGTCACGAACTCGAAGGAAAGACTGTTGGAATTATTGGCTATGGAAATATGGGAAAAGCTTTTGCCAAAAAGCTAAAAGGTTTTGACACTGAAGTATTGTGTTATGACATTCTCGAAAATGTTGGCGATGCTAATGCAAGACAAGTATCGCTCCAAGAATTGCAGCACAAAACGGATGTTTTAAGTTTGCATATTCCTTGGACTCCAGAAACTGATAAAATGGTGGATGCTGAATTTATTAATTCTTTTGCCAAACCGGTTTGGATCATAAATACTTCCAGAGGAAAAAATATTGTGACCGCCGATTTAGTCGAAGCAATGAAATCAGGAAAAATTCTTGGTGCCGGTTTAGATGTTTTGGAATATGAAAAACTGTCTTTCGAAACACTTTTTCAGGACAAGGACACGCCCGAAGCTTTTCAATATTTATTGAAATCAGAAAATACAATCCTCTCACCACACATTGCCGGCTGGACTTTTGAAAGCCACGAACGTTTGGCTCAGGTAATTGTTGATAAAATAAAAAAGTTGTACAACGAAGCTTTATAAGAAATAAATCATTAATCTTGAAAGAATTATCACAGATTTTCCAGATATTATTTATATTTTTACCCCAATCAAACCAAAAAAAATAAATTATGGAAAACACAAAACCGGAAGAGTGGAACAATATTCAGCCTGTAAATCAAGAAAATAAGAAAATTGTCGCTGGAGTCGTAGCCATATTATTGGGTGGGCTTGGAATTCACAAGTTCATTTTAGGCTATACTAAAGAAGGAATTATCCAATTATTAATTGGTGTTTGTACTTGTGGAATATCTGGAATAATTGGCTTCATTGAAGGAATTATTTATCTAACCAAAACAGACGAAGATTTTTACAATACATATCAATTAAATAAAAAAGGTTGGTTTTAGGAAAAACTTTTAGGATAAAAATTTACGGAATCATAGGTGCGTTTATCACACTCTTGGTTCCGTTTTTTTTGTTGCTGGTAAATCAGGACAAATCTATTGAAACAGCGCAGTCACTTTGTCCTTTGAAGATGCTTACTGGTTTTCCGTGTGCAGGTTGTGGAATTACAAAATCCATGATATTTTTCTATCAAGGTGATCTTCAAAGAAGCTTATATTACCATATTTTAGGCCCTGTTTTGATTCTATTTTGTGTTGCAATAATTGTTTTGCTTTCTGTAGAATTAATTTTTAAAAAGGAGTTGTTGGCAAAATTACCTTTCAAAACTAGTAAAGTAGGATATGGTTTGATTGTGTTTCTAACTATTTTTTATTTTTTACGAATTGTTTATTTTGTAAAAAATAATTCGATTGATGAAATTTTGCATCAATCTATTTGGAAATAATAAAGCTGTTAAACTGTCTTCTGCTTTCTGATTACTCCTCTTTTTCTGCTAATTTCCGTTCTAATTCTGCTTGAAATTCTTCCATTACTGGTTTTACCGTGCTGTCTGGAATATCAGAAATTCTAATGTACATTAAACCATCAATGGCATTGTTGAATAAAGGATCAACGTTAAAAGCCACAACTCGAGCATTTTGTTTGATGTATTTTTTGATTAAAACAGGCAAACGCAGAGAGCCAGGTTCCAACTCGTCAATCAATTTGTCAAACTTGTTTAAATCGGCTTCTGCTTCATCAAAAATAAAGTCTTTATCGGCATCTTTTAACTTGACTTTGAATGCTTTTTTAGGATGAATATATTGGGCAATATACGGATCATAAAAATTAGATTTCATAAATTCAATCATCAATGATTTTGAAAAATTCGAAAATTGATTGCTAATACTCACGCCACCCAATAAGAATTTGTGTTCTGGATGGTGCAAAGTAATATGAATAATTCCTTTCCAAAGCAAGAAGAGAGGCATTGGTTTTTGTTGGTATTCTTTGATTACAAAAGCGCGCCCCATTTCGATAGAATGATGAAGCATGTCATATAATTCAGGTTCAAAGCGAAAAAGATCGTTTAGATAAAAGCCCTCGATGCCATATTTTGGATAAATTTCAGCACCCAATCCCATTCGATACGCACCAGCAATTTTTTGTGCATCAACGTCCCACAAAAATAAGTGGCGGTAATATTTATCGAAAGCATCAATATCGATGGATTCGTTTGTTCCTTCGCCTACTTCTCTAAAAGTGATTTCTCTCAAACGTCCTATTTCGTGCAGCAAGTTCGGAATTTCCTTTGCCTTCGCAAAAAACACTTCATAATTCTTACTTTGCAACAATCGACAGTCACTATCTCTCAAGTCATTCACTTCCTTAATCATTTTTTCTTGACTTGCACCCGTAACTATTTCCTTGGGATTCTTTGGCAATTTTAAATTTGGTTTTGGCAAAAAGGGTGTTTCTTTTTCGAAAGGATTCGCCAACATATAGGTTTTCCGTCTTAAAAATTCGGAATAATCGTCAATGCAAGCATACTCATTTTGCTCCGAAACGGAAATGGGTTTTCCGATACGAACTTTTATAACTCTATTTTTTTGAGTCAGCAACTCTGATGGTAATTTGGCTGTTCGCAAAGTGTCGCTTATTTTGGAAAGAAAATAAAATAACCAACTATTTTTAGCGTGAAAATAAATAGGAACAACGGGAACTTGTGCTTTTCGAATTACTTTTATAGCACCTTCTTCCCAGGCTTTGTCCACAACAAGTTTTCCGTCTTTATAGGTCGAAACTTCGCCAGCTGGGAACATTCCTAATGGTTTTCCATCTCTCAAATGACGCAAAGTTTCCTTAATTCCAATAACGCTCGACTTGACATCTTTGTGACTTTCAAAAGGATTAACCGGCATAATATAAGGCTTCATCGGATCGATTCGATGCAATAGAAAATTGGCAATAATTTTAAAATTAGGCTCTTTTTCCAACATTAATTTCAAAAGTAAAATACCGTCAATTCCTCCAAGCGGATGGTTTGAGATGGTAATATAAGCTCCCTCTTTTGGCAAACGTTTAAAATCTTCCTCTGGAATTTCAAATTTGATCTGAAATTCATCCAATATAGCATTCAAAAACTCCACTTCTTTCAAGTGTTTGTTCCTGTCATATACTTTATTTAGCATAGAAATCCGTAAAACCTTCATCATCAGCCAACCCGAAAAAGTACCTAAAACTCCGTACTTGTCTGTTTTTATTGCTTTTGCAACTTCCTTTGCGGTTACTAAACCCATATGTAGCTTTTGTTTTTTGAGCAAGTAACAAAGATAGCAAAAAACTCCATTTTCTATATTTTTTTGTTATCAATCTTTATACTTTTCATTACTTTTGAAAATCAAATAAAAAATAGAATGAAAATTATTTCTTATAATGTCAATGGCATTCGATCAGCCATCTCAAAAGGTTTTATCCAATGGTTACAACAAGCAAACCCTGATGTAATATGTCTTCAGGAAATCAAAGCCACTCCCGAACAAATTCCACTTTTAGATTTTGAACTTGCTGGTTATCCCTACCATTATTGGTTTCCAGCCACAAAAAAAGGCTACAGCGGAGTAGCTATTTTGTCTAAAATAAAACCGAATAATGTCGTTTTTGGAACTGGAATTCCACATATGGATTTCGAAGGAAGAAATATTAGAGTCGATTTTGACGAACTTTCCGTGATGAGTTTGTACCTTCCTTCCGGAACAAATATCGAAAGATTGGAACACAAGTTTATGTATATGCATGATTTTCAAAATTATATCAACGAACTAAAAAAGGAAATTCCAAACATGGTGATTTGTGGTGATTACAACATTTGCCATGAAGCAATTGATATTCACGATCCCATTCGAAACAAAAAAACTTCTGGGTTTTTGCCAGAAGAAAGAGCTTGGTTGGACAGTTTTCTAAAAAGTGGATTCATCGATAGTTTTCGGTTTTTGAATAAAGAACCTAATAATTACACTTGGTGGACGATGCGATTTCCATCAGCAAGATTAGAAAACAAAGGCTGGCGCATCGATTACTGTTTAGTGAGCGAACCTTTAAAACAAAAAATCAAAAGAGCCGTTATATTACCCGAAGCCAAACATTCTGACCATTGTCCGAGTATGGTGGAGATTGAATGATCCATTTCAATAGCAATTTCAAAAATCAATTTTAATGGCAATTAAAAAGCGTTTAATTCAATAAATTTTAAAAAAAATGATAAAAAAAATCTCCCTCGGATTGCTGATTCTAGCTCTTTCTACTTCTTGTGTTTCTAAGAAAATATACAATGATTTAGAAAGCAAATATGCTGATTTAAAGAAAGAAAACAGAAGTATTTCGGATGAAAATACGGATTTGTTAAAATCTAAAAAACAACTCGAATTAGATAAAGATAATTTGAGTAAAGAGTTAGCAAAAATAAAAACGGAACGCGAAAAAGTACAAGCTGATTTGGCTGCAGCCAATAAAAAGATGGAACTTTTAAACGATTCTTATGCTGCTTTAGAAAAAAATAGCAGCGAGTCTTTGAAAGCAAATATGTCTAAAAATAGAGAATTGTTAGAGCAATTGGGAGCTAAAGAAAAAGCATTGGCTTTGGAGCAAGATAAATTAAACAAAAATGCAAAACGGTTGCAAGAACTCGAAGATTTAATAGCATCCAAAGAAGCGGCGATGCTAAAATTGAAAGAAACACTTTCGAAAGCATTGAATGGTTTTGAAGGAAAAGGCTTGACCGTAGAGCAAAAAAACGGAAAAGTATACGTCTCTATGGAAAATAAATTATTGTTTGGTTCAGGAAGTTGGTCTGTAGGTTCTGAAGGAAAAAAAGCCGTTGTTGAGGTAGGAAAAGTATTGGGCGACAATCCAGAAATCTCCGTTTTAATTGAAGGTCACACTGACGATGTCCCTTATGGTGGATCAGGCCCAATTAACGATAACTGGGATTTATCAACCAAAAGAGCTACGGCGATTGTTGCTATTTTAAGCGAGAACAAATCTGTTAACAAAAAAAACCTAACTGCTGCAGGACGAGGTGAATTTTCACCTGTTGCCAGCAATGCTACGGCTGAAGGAAAAGCCAAAAACCGAAGAATCGAAATCATTTTGACACCAAGATTAGACGAAATCGCCGAAATGTTGAAAGAGATTAATTAGTAGTTAGTGATTAGTTTTTGCGTTTGATTAATCGTCTTTTGATATTGAGTTGTTTTTTAATGTCTGCGTTTTGTCATTCCGACGAAGGAGGAATCTCATTAGTTGCTCTCGTTTGTTAAGATTCCTCCTTCGTCGGAATGACAAAAACAACAACTTGCTAGCATTTGCGATTCACTGATTAATAAGGACTATTCACTAGTCAAAAAAAATATATGAAATACACCAATTTACCCAATTCCAACATAAAAGTTAGTAAAATTTGCCTTGGAACGATGACTTTTGGTCAACAAAATAACGAAGCCGAAGGTCACGCCCAAATGGATTATGCCTTTGAGAAAGGTATCAATTTTTTTGATACTGCCGAAATGTATTCCGTTCCAGGTCGCAAGGAAACCTATGGAAGCACGGAGAAAATCATTGGAACTTGGTTCAAAAAATCAGGCAAAAGAGAAGAAATAATTTTGGCTTCCAAAATTGCGGGACCTAGTTCTCGCATGTCTTATATTCGAGAAAATATGGATTTTTCTCCTGCAAGTATTGCTTTGTCGATAGACAAAAGTTTGACTCGTTTGCAAACGGATTATATCGATTTGTATCAATTGCACTGGCCGGAACGCAAAGCCAATTGTTTTGGTCAACGCGGTTTTAAAGCTCAAAATGATCCTTGGGAAGATAACATAAATGCTGTTTTGGAAACTTTGGATGGTTTTATCAAACAAGGAAAAATTAACCATATCGGACTTTCGAACGAAACGCCTTGGGGAATTATGCGTTTTCTGGAGGAAAGTAAATACCATAATTTACCAAAAATAAAAACCGTACAAAACCCGTACTCGTTGTTGAACCGAACGTTCGAAATTGGTTCCGCCGAAGTTTGTGTGCGAGAAAATGTGGGATTGTTGGCCTATTCACCTATGGCTTTCGGTAGATTGTCAGGAAAGTTTTTAGCTGGAAAAAGCCTTCCGAATTCGAGAATTGAATTATTTCCGCAATTTTCCAGATACAACAGCGATCAATCATTGGAAGCTACTAAAATGTATAATGAAATTGCCAAGAAAAACGGCTTGACCTTAACAGAATTGTCGTTGGCTTTTGTGAATCAGCAAGCTTTTGTGTCAAGTACCATTATTGGCGCGACAACAATGGAACAATTAAAAGAAAATGTTGCTACAATTGATGTGGTTTTATCCGATGAAATTCTAGCAGCAATAGAAACTGTTCAGGCTATAATTCCTGATCCTGCGCCTTAAATGATATTTAAAACCTTATAGGTTTTTAAAAACTATAAGGTTTAAAATCCAAAAGGCTCATCCACAGACAAAGAATCCACAGGAATAGAATCTTGAACTTTGATATTCAATAACGAATGTGCATTTCCTGTGATTTTTAAGGGAATGGTTTCTCCAATAGTATCTTCTGGAATCAGAATTCCTCGTCGCAGCATCAAATTACTTAGGAATTTTTGCTGTTGACTGGCAAACGATTTTAGGTTGCCTTCATTGTCAAATTGCCACATAAATTTCCTTGGTTTTGGAACAATAGTGGCCAAAAACAAACATTCTTTCAAGGTTAAATCAGCAGGACTTTTTTGGAAATAAAAATGAGCCGCTTCGCCAATTCCGTATACATTTGGTCCCCATTCGATGATGTTAAAATAGACCTCGAGCATTCGTTCTTTACTAGCAATTCGATTGTTTTCGAGGATATAAACCAATAAAATTTCTTCCAATTTTCGAGACAATGTTTTTTCGCGAGTAAGAAATACATTTTTTATTAATTGCATACTAATTGTACTCGCACCACGAGAGAATTTCTTGGTGCGAATATTTTTAAGAATCGATTGTTTAAAAGCTTCATTAATAAAACCGCGATGCGACATAAAGGAAGGGTCTTCCGAAGTCAAAACACATTTTTGTAAATAGGGTGATATTTGATCCAAAGGCGTGTAATTTGGATTGTTCGAGCCTACCAAAATCGGTCGTTGTTGTACGTTTTGTATGATGGCACGATAGATAAATTCACCGTTGAGTTTGTTCAGATTCGCTTCGCCGTATTTAGTAATTTTTAGATTTTCTTTCGTGAGTTTGCTGTCAAAAACCAATTGATTTGGCTTGTTTTTATTGAACTTAAAGTCCAGATTGTATTCGAAATTGCCTTCGGCTTCCATCCCCTGAAAATGAGTAAACAAACCATCCGGAAGTGACACAATAAAATCCTGTGCTTTCATTTTTGGAATGGTAACTTTCAACTTGTAAATCGTGTCTTCTTCGGTTTCGTAATCTAAATAAGGGTGGAATTTTATCTTGTTGAATTGAACTGTAGAACTGCTGTCTATGGAAATAAAATCAGAACCCAAAAGGAAACGATAATCAAATTTTGCATTTTTGATAACTACATTTTTGCTAGCAATTTTGGGATGATTAATTTTTAAATCGGCAATGGAAGCAAAACCATCAATATGTAATTCACTACCTGATTTGTCTATGTTTTGAATGTTTATTCGAATAGAATCGAAGCTCGATTTTAAATTAAATCTTTCGTCGAGATAAGGTACTTTGATAGCGCCAGTATCGATATTGAAAAACCGAATATCTACTTTTTTATTTCGTGGATCGGCAAAACCTGCTATTCGGATTCGTTGGGTAAAAGCTTTGGTTTCCATTGTGATGGAAGTTTCCAATTGTTTATTGACCAAACGTAGCTTTTGGAGATTTATAGTGGCTTTTTTACCATTATCGTTCAATCGAAAGGAAAGATTTTCAACTTTCATATCTGTTGGTACTAAGTTGAGTAGCTTCGAAATGATTTTATAAGCTAAATTTGCATAATCTCTTTTGGAGTTGTCTTTGATTTCGGTAGCATCTTTTTTTAGGAAAGCGTCAAAATTTCTGATTTTTCCTTTTTTGGTCAATTGTATGTAACCGTTCTCGATTTCTAAAGTTCCCAATTGTACATCGCCGACCAACAGACGCCATAAATTGACGCTGGTATTCATTTTATGAATGTTGAAAAGCGTGTCGGCATTTTTAGGAACTAAAGTAATATTCGAAAAACTCAAGCCAGAAAGCCCAACGAAAGAAGCTTCTTTTACTGAAAAGGAGCTGTCGTAATCTCGTTCCATTTTGTTGGAAACCTTTGCTATGGCTTGTAGTAACAAAGTGTCGCGAAAAACAAAAAGAGCAATAATAATACAGACAAAAGCGATTGCAATTATTTTTAAAGCTAAAATTATTTTTTGTTTTCGGGTTTTCATAAATTTATTAGTGTTTTATTTTTTACCCAATTTGAAGTTGTAATTTATTTTTTTGGCTTGTTTTTCCAATCTCCAATTACAATTACCATAGTGAGAAAAAATAATAATACAATTAAGAGTGTCCACCAGATATTGATAATTTTAAAAAACCAAAGCAGGGGAATGTTGAATAAGATTATTCCAAAAATAAAATTTTTAAAACCTAGGGGTTTGTCTTTTAGATTTAGGAGTTCTAATAAATAATTTCTAATAGAAATAAGTGTTAAGTAGCCAATTGCAATGATTATAAATTTTCTTTTTATAGTTGTAGTTTGATCATATTGAATTAGCCAAGGAGTGAATATAATTATAGTTAAAATAAGGAAAAATAAGGAATTTATAAAGACTCGTTTCCTTTCTTTTAAGTTTAAAACTTGTTCAACATATGTCAGATTAATGTTGATTATTCTATCGTCAAAAAGAGTTAAGATATCGCCAGGAATATATTTTTTATAAACGACTTTATCTGAATAAACTTTATGCTTTTCATAAACATTTTCTTTGTTTATTATTGAAGTTTCAATATCTTGATTTTCAGTGTTTAGAACGGAAATAAATTTATAAGCATCTTTTAAAATGATACAGTTTAGCTTATTGGTTAACGGATCAATAAAATAGTTTTGTACATAACCACTATAGAGTTCTGTCTTGTCTTTGCATTCAATTAAAACGTCTGCATTAGTGTATAAATATTTATTGTTGGATTTTTTTTGACCATTTATTTTTTTTGATCTAATTAGATAATGCCAATAATTTTTATATCTAAAAACTGGGATATATGAATCTAAATTGGTTAGACGGACTAATTTATAAGAAACAAAACCACTAAAAATTGAAATGCAATATATGATTAAAATTAGATAGACATAATTTTTGTAAAAATATTTATCAACATCTGTTTTTTCAGGTAATTTATTGACAGATAACGTTTCGAATAATTTTTTTATATTTTCATAAGATACATATTCTTGTGTTTTTAGGTTTGTATAGGTTTCTAAAAAAATAAACCCTAGAACACTTAATGTAATGATTAATGTACTAAAAAACAAAGTCCAAAGCAATCTTTCCATTAAGTTGCCTTGTTGAAATTGCTTTGTAAAATCGCCACTAAAATAAAATTTCCTGAACAAGAGCCCAGGAAATATAAATATCAGTATGTAAAAAATTGTATTTAATGCTAGGTTTTCCAAACTTAACCTATTGAAATTGTTATTGTTTTATTTGAAAGTTCAACTTTTCTTTCTTTAATGTTTTTGTTATTCAATAAATAATCAACAGCTTCATCAAGTTTCTTTTTGTCTGTTGGATTTTCAATAATATCCATAACTTCGTTGCTGATTAATGAATTTTCACTTGAAAACTCAGAAGTTAATCCAGATATTAAATTGTTTAAAGTAGTTTTAACGTTTGTTAAAAGAAAAGATTTATTTCCCATAGTGTGATTATTTATAAACGTTGTTCAAAGTTAGTATCAAAAAGCTGAATTGCAACCTTTTTAACAGATTATTTTATTTTTTACCCAAACAACTCACTCGCTACATCTTCAATTTTGGCAACTAGTCTTATTTTTATCGCTGTGTTTTTCGAGGCAACTTTATTGTATTTGGAAATAAAAATGGTAGAAAAACCTAATTTTTCTGCTTCTTGAATGCGTTGATCAACACGATTCACGGGACGAATTTCTCCCGAAAGACCTATTTCTCCCGCAAAACAAAATCCTTTTGGCACAGCAATATCTTCATTCGAGGATAAAATAGCGGCGACAACTGCCAAATCTATAGCGGGATCATCTACCGAAATACCTCCTGTAACATTCAAGAAAACGTCTTTTGCTCCCAATCGGAAACCGGCACGTTTTTCTAAAACCGCCAAAATCATATTCAGTCTTTTGGCATTGTAACCTGTGGTGCTTCGTTGAGGTGTTCCATAAACTGCTGTGCTGACCAAAGATTGAATTTCAATCATCAGAGGTCGCATTCCA